>CAYTAT010000056.1:0-24351 GCA_964435795.1 uncultured Spirochaetaceae bacterium | reverse complement strand
CGTCTTCCAGCGCCCAATCGCCAGCAGGGCATCCAGGGGGGTCATGGCATCGGGATCCAAGCTCTCGATCTCTTCCAGAATTTCGGTCTGACCCGGCCTATGACTATTCGAATCGCCCCCCAGGGCCAGCGCCAGCTGGGGATCCGCTCGCGTCGAGGCGTCGCGATCCGTCGAATGACTCTGATCCGTCTCCTCGAGATCGCGAAGCACCTCCCGCGCCCTCTGAATCACCGGCGCGGGAAGTCCAGCCAGCTGGGCCACTTGAATTCCGTACGAGCGATTGGCTCCGCCCTCCACGAGTCGCCTCAGGAAGACCACCTCATCCTTCCACTCGCGCACTTCGAAATGTGCATTGGCGATATGGGGGAGCATACGAGCCAGTTCGATCAACTCGTGGTAATGGGTCGCAAAGAGCGTCCGGGCCTTGAGACCCGGCGTATCGTGCAGATATTCCGCCACCGCCCAGGCAATCGAGAGGCCATCGAAGGTGCTCGTCCCCCTTCCGATCTCGTCCAGGATGATCAGGCTGCGGCGGGAAGCCAGGGCGAGGATCTCGGCGGTTTCTCGCATCTCCACCATGAAGGTCGACTCGCCCCGGGAGAGTCGATCCGAGGCCCCGACCCGCGTAAAGATTCGATCCACGACTCCGATGGTCGCTTTTTCGGCGGGTACGAAGCTACCGATCTGGGCCAGCAGCACGATCAGGGCCACCTGCCGCAGATAGGTGCTCTTGCCGGACATATTGGGGCCAGTCAGCAGGAGCAATCGGGTAGCCCCGCAATCGAGATCCGTATCATTCGGAACGAAGCCGTCGCTTCCCTGGCTGCGCAACCCCGCCTCCACGACGGGATGACGTCCCCCCACGATACGAATCCGCTCGCGATCGTTGATCTCCGGGCGGATCCACGCTCCGCGTCGCGCCACCTCGGCCAGGCTCGCCAGGGCATCCAGATCAGCCACCGCATCCGCCGAGAGGCGAATCGACTCGGCGGCCCGCACGACGGTTTGGCGCAGGGCTTCCAGGATCTCTCGCTCCAAGGCGGCCGCCCGCTCGCTGGCCCCCATCACCTTGGCCTCAACCTCGCGCAGCGCCTCCGTCGTATAGCGCTCGACGTTCGCCAGGGTCTGCTTGCGCTCGTAATCCGCCGGAACCTTCGCCAGCTGGCTCTTCGAGACTTCGAGCGAATAGCCGTGCACGGGGTGATAACGCACCTTCAGGCTTGGAATCCCCGTTCGCACCCGCTCGCTCGCTTCCAGGCCGGCGATCCAGTCGCGACCCTCGCGGGCGCCCCGATGCACCTCATCGAGGTCGCTGCGATAACCCGGACGAATATACCCGCTCTCATTTGCGCCCCGGGATCCCCTCGCGATGGCCGGAGGATCGTCGATCAACCCATTTTCGAGCAGATCCGCGAGCTTCGGGAGGGTCGTCGGAACGACGATCCCCGCCGGCATTTCGCTTCTCTCGGAGGCCTCCCTTTCGAAGAGTTCCCGCTCTTCCGAAAGCACGGCCGACGCGACGCCGGGCAGTCCCTGAAGCGAAGCGCGCAGCCTTCCCAGATCCCGCGGAAACGCGCCTGGTCGCGCCGCCTGGACGAGAATTCTTTCCAGATCTCGAACTTCGGCAAGAGCCTCCCTCAGCCGCCCCCGGCGTCGATCGCTCGACGCGAGAAAGGCAACCGCTTCTTGTCGCCGCTGGATCGACTCGGGACTCCTCAGGGGATAGGCGACCCAGCGACCCAACTTCCGGGCCCCCATGGCCGTACGCGTGAGATCCAATACGGAAATCAGGCTTCCCTTGCGACCGCGATCCTCATTGTTCTCGAAGAGTTCGAGATGCATTCGGGTGGAGATGTCCAGAGTGACCGTAGTTCCCAATTCGTAGTAGCGAAGGCGGGGAGCGTGGGCCAACGCGAAGGGCTGATTCCTCCCCAGGTAGCCGAGCAATGCGGACGCGGCCCGCTTCGCACTGCCGTCCGGGCAAGCCTCGAAACCCTCGGGACATGCGGGAACGGATTCCGGATCGTAGTCCTCGGCGGAGATTCGCGTCAGAGTCGTTTCCGGCAGCGCAAGCAGGAAGCTTCCGGCCAGCGTTTCATGGAGATGGGAATCCAGCAGCAATTCGCGAGGCGCGACTCTCTGCAATTCCTCGAGCAGGTTTCGCGGCAGTTCCGTAGCCCCAGCCTCGGCATCCACGCAAGTCGCCGTGGCTCGAAAGTCCCCCGTCGAGGCGTCCAATGCCGCCAGCGCCCAATTCTCGGCTCCCGCCGACGGCTGCGCGAGGGCCACCAGGGAGACTTCGACCTGCCCCTCGATCCCCGTCGGATCTCCCACCAGGCCCGGGGTCACCACCTCGACCACCTCGCGCTTCACGAGGCGGCGACCGGCGAGTGGCCCGGGATCCTCAACCTGCTCGCAGATGGCAACTCGATGCCCCAGGCCGGCCAGCTGCCGGATGTACTGCTCGGCGCTATGCACGGGAACGCCGCACATCGGGACGGGGTCGGTTTTCCCCTTGTCGCGGCTGGTCAGGGCAATGTCCAGGAGTGGAGCCACCAACTCCGCATCGTCGAGGAACATCTCGTAGAAATCGCCCATCCGATAGAAGACGATCGCATCCGGATGACCGGCCTTGATCGCGATGTATTGCTTCATCATCGGCGTGTCGAGGGCTGATTTCTTCATCGCTGGACTCCCCCGAGCCAGCGCCCCTCCGGGCGAAGCATTTCGAGGAGTTCCGCGTAGCCCTTCAGCGCATCGACCCGCCCGCGCTCACTGGAATCCTCGAGCAGAATCCTGCCCAACTCGACCAGGGCTGGAATATTGCGCGGCTCCCGATCGAGCAGGCTTCGCAGACCGGAAATTGCCTCGTCCACGCGATTCTGCTCGGCCAGGCAGCGAGCCAGGGAAATCGCGCCGAGGGCATTCTCGGGATGCGCCTTGCCCCACGACCTCAGCTGACGCTCGTAGTCCCGACCCATGCCGGAGGAGCGTTCCAATCCGTCGAGATGCGCGGATACCCTGGGGATCAGCGAGGGATCGAGTCTTCCCGCCGCCAGTAGCGCATCGAGGGCTCCCGATACCCGGCCCTCTTCGAGATCCAATTCCGCCCTCAGGAGTTGAGCCGCGCCAGACTTCGGATCCCGGCGCAGGGCGCGGCGGATCAGGCGCCTCGCCGCATCGTTCCGACCCTCGGCGGCGAGTCCTCGGGCCCAGGCGAGCAGAACCTCGGCCTCTGCTTCGAGATCCCGCTTCCCGTCGACTCGCCCCTTGCGCCGGAGCATCCGCAGGGCGCCCCGCCAATCCCCGCTTTCCACGAGCAGAGCGCCGAGCCCGGCCAGGGCCTCGGGATGCGACCGATCCAGGGCCAGCACTTCCCGATAGGCGCTCAGCGCCTGGGCGTGAAATCCTCCCGCATGAAGATCGGCTGCCAGACCCGCCCGAGCGCGAAGCAAACGTCCAGCATCGAGATCATGGCGCAGGATGAGTGTCTGATGGACACTGATGGCCCGGCCGATCTCCCCCCGCTCTCGAAAGATCCTCGCGAGGGCGAGATAGGCATCCGGATCCGTGGATCCAGATGCGAGCACTCGGCCCAGCACTTCCTCTACCGCCTCCAGATTGGAGTCCAGAGCCTCCAGTAGCGCCTCGCGGACGGCGGTTTCGATGCCGCCTCGCCCCTTTTTCTTCGTAATGCTTTGCCTCAGCAACCAGCCCCGCCCCCACCGCTGGAAATTCAGCCCCGACAACCTGAACCTTCACTCGCGGCCAGCGATCCATACGTGAGGAACTCAGGCCTCGGGAATACCCTCCCCCCCGGCCGCGAAGGGGAGATTTCGCAACTGCTGGACCTCCGACTCGAGGCGTGAGATCTCTTTGCGATAGCGGCGAGCTTCGAGTTTCGTCCTCGCCATGCCGAGGGAAATCGGGAGCAGAACTCCGACGCCTCCGAGCAATCCAGCCCCGAGCAGAACCTTCCACAACGGCATCTCAGCGCTGCTTCCAAAGAAATAGTCGACCCCCACCACTTGCCCGTTACTTCCCGCAAAGTTCCAGCCCCAGACCAGTAGCCCGATAAAGAGTGCTACTGCAAAGCCACCGCGCAGCCACTTCATTTCAAACCGCCTCCACGGCTGCCCGGATGATTATTCCTGGCTCTCCGTCGACACATCCGGCGACGCATCGACCCTCTCTTTGAGATCCTTGCCCACCTTGAAGAAGGGCGTCCGTTTCGCACTGATATGCACCGGCTCGCCCGTCTTAGGATTGCGTCCTTCGCGGGCTTCCCTCACCTTGACCTGGAAGCTTCCAAACCCCCGGATCTCAATCCTCTCGCCGCCTCTCAGAGCCTCGACCATCGAGTCAAAGATCGTATTGACGACGATCTCCGTATCCTTCTTCGAGATATGAGGAGATAGTTTGGCGACCTCTTCGATCAATCCGCTCTTCGTCATTTCATTCCCCAATCAGGCTTTCTGCCGGGTTGCCCCAAGCCTGCAACCCGGCGATTTCGGAGCTTCGATCCGCTGCAGGGATCCGTTCCAGAACTTTCGCACCGCTTGGACCTCTCCCGTCGACACCGACATCCTAATCGTCGGATTCCGTCTTCTGTGCGAGCTTTTCGGCCAGCAGGTCTCCAAGAGTCGTGGTCTGGCTCTGGGCTTCCTGCACTGCCAATTCCTTCAGGGCTCTTCTCTCGGCCTTATCGGTCACCGCGCGGATCGAGAGCGAGACCTTCTGCTCCCCGGGATCGACCTTCACCACCAGGGCCGTGACCGCCTGGCCCATCTTGAAGACTTCCGCGGGATTTTCGATTCGCTCCGGCGCGAGCTCCGAGTTGTAGACCAGCCCATCGATCCCCTCCTCGAGACGCACGAAAACACCGAAATCCGCCACGCTCGAGACCTCACCCGACACTTCGCTCCCAATCGAGTACTTGGCACGGATTCCTTCCCAGGGATTGGGCTCCAATTGCTTGATTCCCAGGGAGAACTTTTCGTTCTCCTTGTCGATCTTCAGCACGACGGCCTTGATCTCATCCCCCTTCTGGAATCTCTCGCTCGGATGTTTGATCTGCTCGCTCCAGGAGATGTCGGAAACGTGTACCAGGCCGTCGATCCCCTCCTCCAGGCCGACGAAGACACCGAAATTGGTGATATTCCGTACGCTGCCCTCCACCCGCGTGCCCACCGGATACTGCTCCTCGATCAGGGTCCACGGGTTATCCTCGGTCTGCTTCATCCCGAGGGAGATCTTGCGATTGCGCTCGTCGACCTCGAGCACCAGCGCTTCGACTTCATCATCGATCGCCACCACCTTGGAGGGATGCTTGATGCGCTTGGTCCAGGACATCTCGGAAACATGCACGAGCCCCTCGATTCCAGACTCGAGTTCGATGAACGCCCCATAATCCGTCAGCGAAACCACTCTGCCGCCGATTCGCTTGCCGATGGGATAGCGCAGGGCCGCATCGATCCACGGATCGGGCTGGATCTGCTTCAGGCCCAGGGAAACACGCTCGGTTTCCACATCGAATTTGAGCACCTTCACCTTGATCTCATCACCGACCCGGAAAAGCTCGCTCGGATGGTTGATGCGTCCCCAGGACATATCGGTGATATGAAGCAGCCCATCGATCCCTCCGAGATCAATGAAGGCTCCGTAATCGGTGAGGTTCTTGATCACGCCGTCCATGATCTGATCCGGGGTGAGCGTCGCGAGGGTTGTCTCTCGCATCTTCTTGCGCTCGGTTTCCAGCAGTGCCCGACGGGACAAAACAATATTGCCTCGGCGCTTATTGAACTTGATGATCTTGAAGAAAGCTCGCTCGCCGATCATGCCGTCCAGATTGCGGACGGGCCTCAAGTCGACCTGGGAACCCGGCAGGAAGGCCTTGACGCCGATATCGACCGATAGTCCTCCCTTTACCCGCGCGACAATAGTCCCCTCGACCGCCTCCTCCTGTTCATAGGCCTGGCTGATCTCATCCCAGACCTTGAGGCGCTCGGCCTTTTCCTTGGAGAGAACGACGCGTCCATCCTCATCCTCGGCATCCTCGATGAGTACTTCGACCCGGTCGCCCACTCCGACCTGTAGCGTGCCGTCATCATCCATGAACTCCCATAGGGGAATCATTCCTTCGGATTTGAATCCGACATCGACCGTTACGAAGTCATCGTCGATCGCGATGACGGTCCCCCGGGCCACTTCCCCCTCTTTGACGGTCTGCGGTCCCTGGGTAAAGAGTTCGGCGAAGCTGACTTCTTCCGAACTCATCGTACTGCTGGTTTCACTCATTATTGGTTTTGACTCTCCTGGCATCGGCCGACAACCTGTCGGCCTGGATTTCCGGGTCTGCGTCCCCGGATCGGACGTTCTCGCACTCATCACCGTCTGCCCGCCCGGGGGACTCCAGAGTCACCCCGGCCAGCGCATCCCGCGCGAGTGTCAGAAAATTCTCCTGCGTTTCCAAGTTTCCCGATTCTATCGCTCGCCCCAGCTCGGCCAGGGAACGGCCGAAGACCTGAAGCGGCCCCGCGATTGCCTTGCGATTCGTATTCAGGATTTCGCTCCACATTTCCGGATCGCTGCGAGCGATGCGAATGAAATCACGGAAACCGCTTCCCGCCAACCCACTTGTCTCACGGGGGGCCTGGGCCAGAGCATGAGCGTACGCGAAGGCCACGACATGGGGAACATGGCTTACCCACGCGACACCGATATCGTGATCGTGCGGCGTTCGAACCTCCACGCGACTCCCGAGGGCTCGCCAGAAGCCCACCACGGCGCTTAGAGCCCCAGGGGGCGTCGATGACTGCGGGGTCACGACACAGCAGGCCCCATCGAAGAGCTCCGCCCGGGCATTCACGACCCCGCGCTCGTGGCTCCCAGCCATTGGATGGGCCCCAACGTAGTGAATCCCCTCCGGCAGCAGGTTGGGAAGGGAATCGACCAATTCCCCCTTGATACTTCCGACATCGGTGACCAGGGCCCCCGCGCCGAGGTGGGGAACGATCTCACCGAGAATTTTCGCCATGCTGCCAACGGGGGTCGCGAGCACGATCAGATCGGCGCCCTCCGCCACCTCGGCGGGAGCGCCGATTTCATCGACGATCCCCGCGGCAGCGGCCTTGCGCAGGGGTTCCTGGCGACGGCCCGCCGCCACGATCGAACGGGCGATCCCGGCCCGGCGCGCGGCCATGGCGACCGAGCCACCCAGGAGTCCCAACCCCAGCACCGCGACGCGTTTGAATTGTCGGCTCAAGGGAGCGCCTCCGCCCCGGGGGTTGCCCGCAAGCGATGAACGGAATTCATCGCGAGCACGAATTTTTCGTTCTCCTCGACGGTACCGATCGAGATGCGAATGCATTCGGGCAAACCAAAGCCCGTCATGGGGCGAACGATCACGCCCCGCTCCAGCAGCGCCTCGTAGTATCCCATGCCGGTCTTCACCAGGATGAAATTCGCATCACTCGGCCAGACCTCGAAGCCCAGGGCGACGAGCTCTGCCGTCAGGTACTCGATCCCCTTCGCATTCAACTCGCGCGTTCGCCCGCGGTGTTCCTCGTCGTCGATCGCCGCCAGGGCGGCCGCCTCGGCCAGTTGATTGACGTTGAAGGGATGCCGGGCCCGCTCCAGGAATCCGATCAGTTCCGGACTGCCGACGCCATAGCCCACGCGCAGCCCCGCCAATCCATCGATCTTGGAGAAGGTGCGCAGCACGATCGTGGCCGGGCGGGCTTCGAGGAGCGCGAGGGAATCCGGAAAATCCTCGCGGCGCACGAACTCGCCGTAGGCCTCGTCGATGACCAGCACCACGTGCTCGGGAATCGTTGCGATGAAGTCATTCAGGGCTCCCGCGCCGAAACTCGTACCCGTGGGATTGTTGGGATTGCATAGGAAGACGATCTTCGTCTGCTCTCCGACCGCCCGGGCCATGGCGGGGAGGTCGTGCTGCAGGTCGCCATCCAGGGGGATTCGCATGGGGATTCCGCCCATCCCCATGGTGACGATCGGATACATGGCGAAGGAGGGCCACGCCATCACCGCTTCATCGCCCGGGGAGAGGAAGGTCTTCACGAGGAGTTCGAGAACCTCGTCCGCCCCGGCTCCGAAAATCAGTTGTTCTTCTCCGACAGCGAGGTATTCGGCCAGGCGGCGACGCAGAGCGAAATTCGCGCCATCCGGGTAGCGATGGATTCCGGCCACCGCCGCCAGGATGGCTTCGACGGCGCGCGGAGAGGGTCCATTCGGATTCTCGTTCGAGGCGAGTTTCACCGAGCTCGAGATGCCCAATTCCCGCTCGACTTCCTCGATGGGCTTGCCGGGCTCGTAGGGCTGCAACTCGCGAATATGGGGATTGACGAGGTCTTCGATTTTCATGCCAGCCTGCGCCGACCCAATTGTTGGCCAGCGGGATCCGTAGCCCGGGGGAAGGAGCCGAGGATCTTGTAGGAATGCGCGTAGGAGGAGGCCTCGTCGAGTGCGCGACCGACCGCCTCATCGTCTTCATGCCCCTCCATATCGATGAAGAAGACGTACTCCCAGGGCTTGCCCTTCATGGGACGAGATTGAACCGCGGTCAGGTTGACACCGTGGCGAGCAAAGGGTTCGAGGAGGTGGAAGAGTGCGCCCGCCTGATCGCGGCGAACCGTGAAGGCGGCGGAGGTCAGGTCACTGCGACTCGAGCGAGGCGTCTCCCTCCCGATCACGACGAAGCGCGTGGTATTGCCCCGCTGGTCCTCGATTCCCTGCGCGATGAAGCTGAGGGAATAGGCCTCCGCGGCCAGCGCGCTGCCAATCGCCGCAACCGAGGCATCGTCGGCGGCCAGACGAGCGGCGGCGGCGGTGCTCGGCGTATCCCGAATCTCGATGCCCGAGGCCTTCTCCAGCAGCCAATTCCGACATTGTCCGACGGCCTGGGGAATCGAAGCGATGACCTCGACATCGGATAGGCGCCCCGTCTGGGAGAGGAGATTCTGGGAAACTTCCACCATCACTTCTCCGCAGATGATGACCTCACTCTCCATCAGGGCATCCATGGTCGGATTGATGGCACCCTCGATCGTATTCTCCACCGGAATCACGCCGAAGTGGGCCTCCCCGCGCTCGGTCAAGTGGAAGACTTCGCGCATATGGGAGACGGGCATCAGTTGTACCTGGGAGCCGAATTGAGAGATCGCCGCCTGATGGCTGAAGGTTCCTTCCGGGCCCAGGAAGGCCACGCGAACCCTTTCCTCGAGGGAACGCGTCGCCGAGATGATCTCGCGATAAACCGGGCGAATCGCGGCATCCGGAAAAGGACCGGAATTCGACGCGCGGAGTGCGTCGATGAGATCCCGTTCGCGACTCGCGACATAGACGGGGCTGCTGCGCCCACCCCGCTTCACCCGGCCGACCTCGCGCACGAGTTCGGCGCGAGCATTCAGGGAGCAGAGGATTTCGGCGTCGACGCGATCGATCGAAGCCCGCAGACGCTCCAACTCGGCCGTCAACGCCTCCCCACCTTCTTCCTCGGTTTTTTCGGCTTCTCTCTTCGACATGGACTTCCGGTATCGACCTCGAGATGCGATTTCCCGTGGTGAATTTGCAGTGCGCACGAGATCGGGCGCACGATTCCCTCCGTCCTCTCTGCCGCAAGCCGCGGATCAACGATCCGCTTCGCGCATCTCCGGCGCAGACGATCCGCGACCAAGGGGCTCTAACCCCTTGAAATAACGGGTCAATATATCCGAGCCGGTGAAGCTTGGCAAATTTCCGACGACTCCGCCCCCACGCGATCCCGGCCGCTCGTGGTCAGGACCTCCCGACTCGCAGCCGGCCCTGGCGCTGCGCGCCGGCCCGCGAGGCATGAAAACCTGCTCCGCCGCTCTCGGAGGCTCCACGGGGCTGCGATATCGTCCCCCGATGCAACAGAAAATCGCGCTCTCAGGCGGAATCGGATCGGGCAAGACGACGGTCCGAAAGATGCTGGAGGCGTTGGGGGCCAGCACCATCTGTGCCGATGAGATCGTGCACGAACTGCAGGCGCCGGGAATGCCCCTGCTGGAGGAAATTGCCCAGGCGTTTGGCCCAGAGGTGCTTCGC
Source organism: uncultured Spirochaetaceae bacterium (assembly GCA_964435795.1). GTDB lineage: Bacteria > Myxococcota_A > UBA9160 > UBA9160 > UBA4427 > JAZXM01. Next base: position 14,265 of record CAYTAT010000056.1, on the reverse strand, counting down.
GAGGACGGGAGCCTGGACCGCGTGGCCCTCGGCGAGAGGGTCTTCTCGGATCCCGAGGCACGAGCGGAACTCGGCCGGATCATGCATCCGCCCGTGATTTCCGAAATGATGCGGCGCACAGAGCAGGCCCTGCAGGGAGTATCCCCGCTCGTCGTACTGGATATTCCGCTTTTTTTCGAGGGCAAGAAGTCGGGAACGGGGAGTGCGGCGGCAACCGATTATGACGCCTCGGTCCTGGTCTGGGTGCCGGAAGGGATTCAGATCGAGCGAGTGCGCGCGAGGGATCAGTGCTCCATCGAGGAAGCCAGACGTCGCGTCGCCGCGCAGATGCCGATCGACGAAAAACGCAAACTCGCGAGCCACACCATCGACAACTCGGGGGAACGGGACGAAACTCTTTCCCAGGTCGAGGCCCTATGGCAGTTGCTGGTGGCCAGAAGCGGGAGTTGAAAGCAAGGCCTCGGATGAACGATCGGGGACCGGATCGGGGCCCGATCCCCCGAGCCAGAGCGGAAACTGAGTTTTCGTTCGGTCCGCTGCCCCAAGGATTGGCTTTGCCTGCTCAATGACTGGGCATACGGGCGGCCGATGGCTCGCCTGGGCTTCCTTGAGCGTGAATCTACATGGCACGATGTTTGCGATGAATGACCGGCATTCCGGGCGATATCATCCCGGGCTTTCACCCCCACGAGAAGTCCGAGCTATACCGAGTTGAAGCCGAACCGATGGGCGAAGCCGCCCATCGGGAGGAAAGCGATGTCACGTTATATGTACGAACGCCTGTCCGCCCAGGACAACAGCTTTCTGCTCGCCGAGGAAACCAACGTTCCACTGCACGTAGCTGCGGTGGGAATCTACCACATTGGAGATCTCGGGACGGCGAATGGGGGAGTCCAGATCCGCAAATTCAAGCGAGCCCTGGAGGCCCAATTCCATCGGATTCCGCGCTACCGCCAGCGCATCCAATGGGTGCCCTTCGAGGAGCGAGCCGTCTGGGTCGACGACGAGCATTTCAACCTCGACTACCACATTCGCCATACCGCACTCCCGAAACCCGGTGGACTCGACGAATTGAAGGCCCTGGCGGCTCGAATCACGGCCATTCCCCTGGATCGGAGTCGCCCCCTATGGGAGATCTGGCTGATCGAGGGACTCGCCGAGGATCGTTTCGCCATGCTGAGCAAGATTCATCACTGCATGATCGATGGATCCTCGGGGGCGGACGTGGCCCAGATCCTCATGTCCCCGAGCCCGGAACACGAGGTGGGGGATGCCCGACCCTTCGTTCCGAGGTCGAGCCCGGATAATCTGGAACTCCTGATGGACGCCGTACGCCTGCGTGCGCGCCTGCCCCTTGGAATGATCGAGGGCTGGGCGCGCTTCCAGCGGACGACCGAGGATATCGGGGCGGAATTGGGTGCCCGTTTCAGCGCCCTCTCGGATCTCGTAAACTGGGCCGTGACGCCCTCGTCGGACACGCCCATCAACGGCTCTCTCAGCCCCCATCGACACGTCGACTGGCTGACTCTGCCCCTCGATGACATCAAGGCCGTCCGCAGGGCGCTCAATTGCACGATCAACGACGTCGTACTCTCGACCGTCACGGGCGCGATTCGACAATATCTCCTGCGCCGGGGGCTCGACGTCAACGAATTGGACTTCAGGGTCTCCGCACCCGTCAACGTGAGGCGTACAGAGGAGAAGGGCCAGTTGGGCAATCGCGTCTCGACTTGGATCGTCCGATTGCCGCTGGATGAAGCGAAACCCCGCGAGTGGGTGCGGCGCATCAGCGAAACCACCCGGGACTTGAAGGAATCGCGCCAGGCGCTGGGCTTCGAGATGATGATGCAGGCGGCGGAATACCTGCCGGCTTCCCTGGTCGCCATGGGGGCGCGGGCGGCCGAAGGGCCGATCAATATGATCGTAACAAATGTTCCCGGCCCGCAATTTCCCCTCTACCTGCTCGGCGCCAAGCTCCTGGAATTGCACCCCCTGGTGCCGCTCATGAATGGGACGGGGTTGGGAATCGCGCTCTTCAGCTACGACGGAAAGCTCCACGTCGGACTCAACGCCGACTACGATCTCGTACCCGATCTCTCGCCGGTCACGGCCCTTTTTGCCCAGGCCTTCATGGCCTTGCTGGACGATTCCGGGGTCGAAGCCCAATCGAGGCAGAAACTCGGCGAGAAGGGACCGGCAGCGGCTCGGCCCGGCGCCGACGGACACACGAAGGAGACGCCATCCCCTGCGCCTGCCTCCATCTCCACATCGAGCGCCAAGAGCAACGGCGCGACAGTCGCCGGCTGAGCCCCCCGAATCGCTAGAGCGCTGCGCGCCTGAGTTCCGACGCCGGTTCGGCCAGCCCGCCATCGGGCGGCCAACTCGCGACTCCGAGAATCCGCTTGCGGGTCTCCACGTCCATCAGCCCTGGAGATTTCGGCTCTTCCGGGTTTTGTGTGGCTGGATTCGTGATGGTGAGAACGGCGAGAAGCGGCGTGTCGCGGCCTGGGGAGGCCGTCCAGGGGCGGGCTCCGCCGCCCGCTTCGCGGCTTTGCCCTTGAAGGCCTCCCCAGCAGCGATGAGAGGCAGATATCGGCGAAGGAGCAGGCTCCTTCACCGCGGTCTCAGGGCTCTAAGCCCGCGCCGAGAAGGGTGATTCTGGCCGGCTTTACCGGTCGCAGGCAAAGCTTGACAGCCGACAGCAGGTCTGCGCCCCCTGCGAACCCACCCACCCGAAAGCCTGAAGCCCCGAGATTTCAAAACCGGGAGCGGATGTGTATGGGGCTGGGACTGGGCGTCGGACGGCTGTAAGAATGGCGGTAAAAATGGGGAAATGGGGGAACTGGGGACCGATCACGGAGCCCCCGATGCAATGCCGGGTATTTTCGACATTCCTCACGCGCCATCCCGCCCGGCCGCGTTGCTGGCATGCTTCGGGTCATTGGAAGCACTCTTTAGCGTGTAGGGCCCCTCTCTCCAGGGAGTTCCATGCATATGAGATTGAGGGCCTGGAGACGCACGTCTTCCGCCCCCATCCAGACCTCGCGATCGAGTCCCGGAAGAGCGTATGCGGTAGCTGTCGCATGACCGTATTGACCCTGCAGCGGTCGCGCGATCACCCCTGGCTCGCCCCTCTGGCGAACCCACAGCGGTTCTCCCAAGACCTTTGCGATTTCATGGGCCCCGCTATACGCCAGACCCTCGCGTCCCGGATCCATCTTCCCACCCCGAGTTTCCCCCTGAGGCGGGCGCCCGGGATCAGCGGTGTGGAGCGACTCGCGCAGTGGGCACGCGGGGATGCCACCTCCCGGTGGAACTCCTCGACGGGAAGGATGCCAGCCATCGCCCGCCGCATCTCGTCGAGGGCCGAGATCTCCAACTCGGGCGCAAAGCGATCGTCCTATTCGCCAGAGATGCCCCTCGCCAGAGATGCGCCCCGCCGAAAATCCCCCGCTCGTCGGGCTCGCTCCCAATCGCTTGCTTCACGGGCCCCCATGCTCTTGCCGAAGGAAACGGACGGGCTTCAGCTTGACTCACCGCCGTGCTTGCGCACGGCCTCGACGAAGGCCTTCATGAGCTTCGAATCCTTGCGGCGATCGGAATCTTCGACACCGGTCGCCACGTCGACACCCCATGGAGACAGATCGCCCACTTCCTCCAGGGCTCCAGCGACGTTTTCGGGACTCAGGCCACCGGCGATGATGACGTCGTAGCCGTGGGCGATCAGATCCTCCGCCTCGCTCCAATCCCACGCCTGCCCCTGGCCTCCCCCTTGATGGGGGTGATCGAGGAGCAGAATTGCTCCGGGATAGGTCTCGGCGGCCTCCTGATCGGCTCCCCGAATCGCCTTAATGGCCGGCAGATCGATCGCCTCGATCTCCTCCTCGGTTTCCTCGCCATGGAATTGCACGCGTTCGAATTCCACCCGGCGCAGGACCTTGTCGATTTCTTCCCAACTCGCATTCTGGAAGAGAGCGACGCGCTCCACGGGCAGATCATTCAAGCACTCGGAGATCTCCTCGGCGCGGCGCAGATCCAGACGACGGGGCGAACTCGGTACAAAATTGAGTCCGACCAGATCGGCCCCCGCCTCGACCGCGGCGCGGGCCTCGTCGGGAGATTGGATTCCGCAAATCTTGATGCGCACACTCACGTCTGCCTCCGTAACTCTCTCAAAGCCTCGGCTACATCCGGCCGGGCCATCAGGGATTCTCCCACGAGAAAAGCTTTTGCGCCCGCCCTTTCGAGGCGAAGAATATCCTCGTGGTGATGGATGCCGCTCTCCGCAACCAGCAGAACATCGGAATCGCTTCCCAGGGATCCGGCCAGTCTTTCCGTCACGGCGAGATCGACCTCGAAAGTCGCGAGATTCCGATTGTTGACTCCGACCAGACGGGCCTCCAGCGCGAGGGCGCGCTCCATCTCGGCCTCGCCGTGCACTTCGACCAGGGGATCGAGGCCCGACTCCAGGGCGTACTCGTGGAGATCCCGGAGGCTTTCGGGGGCAAGTGCGGCGACGATCAGCAGAATCGCGTCGGCCCCAGCCGCCCGAGCCTCATCGATCTGATAGCGATCGATGATAAAATCCTTGCGCAGCAGGGGCACGTCGATGCGATCCCGGATCTCGCGCAAATATTCGATCCTCCCACCGAAGAAGTTCCCATCCGTCAGGACGGAGAGGGCGGCCGCCCCACCCTCCGCGTAGGCGCTCGCCAGCGACACCGGGTCGAAATCCTCTCGAATCAGGCCCCGACTCGGAGAACGACGCTTCAATTCCGCGATCACCGCAGGACCGGGAGCCGCGGCCAGCGCCCCCGCGAATCCGCGGGGCGCATCCCTGGTGCCTCGCGCCCGCTCGCGCATCGCCTCCCGCGATTCTCGGGCGACCGCCTGCTCGACCTCTCCGCGCTTATGGGCAAGGATTTCGTCCAGGATCGTCATCGTCTCATTCCGGGCGCCCGGTGGCCTCTACCAGGGCGTCGAGTTTCTGACGGGCCGCGCCGGAATCGATGCTCTCGGCGGCGCGGAGGAGTCCAGCCTCGAGCCCGTCGACCACCCCGGCCGCCCATAGGGCTCCAGCCGCGTTCAGGCAGACGATCTCCCGCCGCCGGCCCGCTTCTCCGTCCAGAATCGAACGCAGGATACGCGCATTCTCCTGCGCATCGCCCCCCTCGAGATCCTCCGCACGGGCCTCGGGCAGTCCCAGTTCCCGGGGTTGAATCTCAAATTCTTCGAGTCGGCCCTCGTCGATCATTGCCGCATGGGTCGTGCCCGTGGTCGTGATCTCGTCGAGGCCATCACTTCCGTGGACGACGAGGGCCCGGGAGGCTCCGAGTTCGCCAAGGGCAACGGCCAGTGGCCGCACCAACTCGCGGGCGTAGACCCCGACGAGTTGATGCCGGGCTCCCACGGGATTCAAGAGGGGACCCAGGCAATTCAGAAGCGTGCGGATACCGAGTTCTGCCCGCACGGGACCGACGTGCCGGAAGGCCGGATGCGCGCTTCTGGCAAAGAAGGGCGCAATGCCGATCTCGGCGAGGATTTCCCCGCAGCGCGAGATCGGGAGATCGATGCGCACACCCAATGCCTCGAAGGTATCGAAGCTTCCCGTTTTTCCCGTGACCGCGCGATTTCCGTGCTTGGCGACGGGGATTCCCGCTCCCGCCACGACCAGGGCCGACGTGGTCGAAATGCTGAAGGTGGAGAGTCCGCTTCCGCCGGTGCCACAGGTATCGACCGTTCGCGCATCGCTACACTCCGCCTTCGTCGCCACGGCGCGCAGGGCCCGGGCGGTCGCCACGATCTCCGGAATCGACTCTCCCTTCATGCGCAGGGCGATCAGCAGGGCCGCAATCTGAGCTGGGCTGGCGGCGCCCGCCATGATCTCGCCAAAGGCCGCCTCGAGGAGCGGCGCGGGCACTTCCTGCCTGTCAACCGCGAGGGCAATCGCCTCGGGAATCTTCATGCCGCCGACTCCGGCAGACAATTGCGGGTGAAGTTTCGCAGCAGATCCTTTCCGGCCCCGGTCAGGATCGATTCCGGATGGAATTGTACGCCTTCGACCGGAAGTTCACGGTGGCGAACTCCCATGATTTCTCCGTCCTCGGTGCTCGCCGTCACTTCGAGTTCTGCGGGACAGGAGTCGGGATCGATCACGAGGGAATGATAACGCGTGGCCTCGAAGGGACTCGGGAGTCCGCGCATCAGCCCGACTCCCTCGTGGAAGACCTCCGAGGTCTTGCCGTGCATGATCGAACGGGCTCGCACGATCCGCCCGCCATAGGCGAGCCCAATGGACTGGTGGCCGAGGCAGACCCCAAAAACGGGGATGCGCCTTTCTCCGAAGGCCCTGACGACCGGGACGGAAACTCCGGCGTCCTCGGGCACTCCCGGGCCAGGCGAGATGACCACCCCCGCGACCTCACGTTCGAGGAGGCTCTCCAGAGCTTCTGCGTCGTTGCGAATCACCTCGACCTCGGCCCCGATTTCTCCGAGATATTGGTAGAGGTTGTATGTGAAGGAATCGTAGTTGTCTATCAAGAGCAGGCGCATCTTCAATCCATTCCCTCGCGAGCCAGATCGATGGCCTGCAAAACCGCCCTCGCCTTGTCCAGGGTCTCGTTGAATTCCAGATCGGGTTGCGAATCCGCCACGATGCCGGCACCCACCTGCACGGTGATGTTGTCGTTGTTCACCACCAGGGTTCGAATCGTGATCGCCATATCCATATTGCCCGAATAATCGATATAGCCCGCGCAGCCGCCAAAGGGTCCTCGGCGAACGGTTTCGAGCTCGTCGATGATCTCCATCGCGCGCACCTTGGGGGCCCCCGAGAGCGTTCCCGCCGGGAATGTGGCGCGGAGTACGTCCAGCCAATCGAGGCCGGCGCGCAAGCGAGCCCGTACGTTCGAAACGATGTGCATGACGTGCGAATAGCGTTCGACCACGGCGTACTCATCCACGTGCACCGAACCGATTTCAGCCACCCGACCCGCATCGTTGCGACCCAGATCGACCAGCATCAAATGCTCGGCGCGCTCCTTGGGGTCGGCGAGCAGCTCCGTTTCGAGATCCAAATCCTCCTGCGCGCTCTCACCCCGTTTCCGCGTTCCGGCGATCGGACGCACGTCGACTCGACCGTTTTCGAGGCGCGCCAGGATCTCAGGAGAGGCGCCGACGAGCACCGCTTCCTCTCCCATGCGAATGAAAAACATATAGGGACTCGGATTGATGGCCCGCAGCTGTCGATAGATCGAGAAGGCATCCACCTGGAGCGGCATCCGGAATTGCTGGGCCACCACGACCTGGAAAATATCTCCCGCTTCGATGTACTCCTTGGCGCGCTTCACGGCCTGGTGGTAGCGCTCCTCGCTCATGCTCCGCTCCACTTGCATCGGATGCCGGACCTGCTCTTGGCGCGGAGGTGCGGAAACCTCGCGGCGCAGGACTGCAATGACACCTTTGATTTCCTTCCGAGCTTCTCGGTAGGCGGCGTCGAGATCGTCGGCCGATTCCACCCGCACATGCCTCACGATCAGTGCGCGATGACGCACATTGTCATAGACGACGACCGTCTCGGGCAGAACGAACCAGAGGTCCGGAAGGCCGATCCGATCCGGATTCGCATCCGGAATCTCCTCGACGAAACGAACCCAGTCGTAGCCGATCAGGCCCACGGCCCCGCCGACGAAACGCGGCAGTTCGAGTTCGTCCGGATGCACGGGAACGAATTCTGCGAGTTTGCGACGCAGGAATTCAAGGGGATCACCGGAGGCGGTCAGCCTCTCCACCCGATCCCCTTCCTTCCATTCCACCTCGTGACCCCGGGCCTGGAAGATGGCTCGGGCCCCCGTGCCGATGAAGCTGAAGCGGGCCCATTTTTCGCCGCCCTCGACGGATTCGAGCAGGAAACTCGTGCGGCCGTCGTCCAGGCGATGAAAAAGGGAAAGGGGCGTGTCGAAATCCGCCATGATCTCGCCGACCACGGGAATGAGATTTCCCTGGCTGGCGAGCTCCTTGAATCTTTCCGGAGAGGGGCGGAACACGGTTTCCTCGCGGGCGAGTTTTGGAAAGAAGACTCAAAAACGGTGAAACTCTAAGGCCTTGGGTCGCCCCGGGCAAGCCTCCAGCCGGGCTCAGAGAGTCGAGGCCGTGATCCCTCGAATCGACGTTTCCAACTCCTCGGCGGCGATCACGCCGACGTGCCGCTCCCGCAGCGATCCATCCGGGCCGATCACGTAGAGGGTCGGGTAGCCGACGGTGCCGAGTTCCCGGGCCAGATCGTCGCCCCCCAGCAGAATGGGGTAGTCGACGCCCTGCTCGGCCACCCACTCCCGCACGGCTTCTACCTCTCCGTGGTCCACGGAGACGCCGAAGAGGACCACCTGCTCCGCCTCTCGATATTCTGCGTAGACGGCATTCAACTCGGGCACCTGCTGCTCGCAGGGCGGACACCAGGTGGCCCAGAAATCCAGAATGACGGTTTTTCCGGCCAGCCCTTCCAGGCTTACCGTCTTTTCCCCTTCCAGAGTCACGAGTTGGAAGTTCGGAGCCGCCGGGTAGTCGGTCTCAGGCGCCGCGCTCGCATCCCGAGCTTCCGGATCCGCGTTTTCGGCCCCGCAGCCCGAGCCCAGCAGGGCCAGCCAGATTGCCAGGATCGTAAATAGAATGCCGAACTGCGGCCCAGGGCAGCGTCTCGCCTCTTCCGCCTGCCGCGGCCCGGAAAATCGGGGTGCGCGAAGGAAAATACGCGACATCACTGCAATGCCCTCTCCGCCCGAGTCACAAAATCCGCCAGGAAAGCGAATTGGCTGTTCAGGCGGCTGAACTGATCGGTCATGAGCAGGACCCCCACCGCCATCAGGATCGTCCCGGACACGATTTCCAGCGCGCGGAAGTGGTGCTTGACCCTCGAGAAAGCCTTGAAGAAGAACTCGATGCTCCAGCCGGCGGCCAGGAAGGGAATCGCCAGGCCCGCCGAATAGACGGCGAGCAGGCCCGTGCCCTGCCAGACCGTTTCTTCGCTGCCCGCCATCGCGAGCACGGTACTCAGGATCGGCCCAATGCAGGGGGACCATCCGAGTGCAAAACCCCCGCCCACCAGATAGGTGGACAGTACGCTGCGATTTCCCACCTCGACTTGAAGTCGGGTATCCCGATTCAGGATTCCAAGCGGGAGCCAGCCCGTCATATGCAATCCAAACAATACGATCAGGGCCCCGGCGATCTGCGCCACCCCAATCTCAAAGCCGAGGAGGTCGAAATGCCAGGCGCGAACCGTATGTCCCACGGCAACGGCTCCGATCCCCATCAGGATGAAGACGGTCGAGAAGCCGCATACGAAGCCGAGACAGGCTCGGATCACCCGACGCCGAAGCGCCTTGTCGCCGACCCCCTGCTCCATTTCCTCGACGGAGACCCCCGAAATCAGCGACAGATATGCGGGCATCAGCGGCATCACGCAGGGCGAAAATACCGAGATCAATCCGGCCGCGAAGGCGAGTGGCATATGCGATATGAATTCATTCACGGGTCGCAGGTCTCGTCCTTCGGACCCTCCGGCCAGACCGGGGGTTCCATCATGGGGCATGCAGATCTGTTAATCGGCCGCCGCTGCCCGGGAATTGAGCACAATTCCACTCTTCCGCCAGGTCGCCCGGGCGGTTGGGGGGGTCGGCTGGGGGGCATTCATCCCGACGCGCTGGCTCCCGATCTGAAACGGACTACCAGCCCTCTAGATCCTCGTCAGAGACCGCTCCTGCGGTTTCTTCAGAGAATTCCTCGGTCAGGCGATATTCTGGAGCGCGGCCCACGAATTCGATCTCCTCGCGGCCCTGGAGGACTGCGGGTGTGAGCACGTAGGTCCCCCGGACCGCGCGGTTCAGTACCGTCTGGGCGACTTCGGAATCCCCACCCGAGAAGACCCAGGCGATTCCCGCCATGGTCGCACCTCCCAGCGAGTAGGCGACCTTCGCGGGGCCGTAGACGAGATTGCTGAGCGCAGCCGCAGCTCCGAGGCCGGCCTCCTGCCCGAGTTCATCTCCATCCGCAGATGCGGTTGCCGGTGTCCAGGCAAGCAGGAACAGAGTCAGCACAAAGACAACCGACGAGAGTCCCCTCGGGGCCCGCCGGGTCGAAACACAATTTTCCATAATATCCTCTCACATCAGGCGGATGATCCGCCTTCGTTCCCCCAATCAGAGTTTCCCCCTTCGCGGCCCGGGAGGCAAGTCGCCCCCTAAGAGGTGGTTCGAAGAATGGGTCCGAATCGTCGCCGGGATGCGCGAGCGTGACGAAAAGACTTGTGAATTTCCGCCACTAGAACGACGGGTTGACGCAATCCTGCGAGCCAAAGTCGGCAGCGGCCCGATCCCTCGTGGATCGGACTCGAGCCTCTCACGATTCCATCGCGCCAACCAACTGCAGTCGTAAGGCTTTGTGACCATCGACCGCGCCACGAGACCCAATTTTCGAACCACGTCGGGGGGCCCAATCTCCCGAGGGGCTCCGGAGTCGTTAGTTCCGAATTTCAGGATCCGAGCCAACGGGGGCCGAAATCCCCTCCCCTTCGGCGGAGCCCACGGCCGGAGGGGGTGTCGCCCCCTCAGAGCCCTCGGTACCGCGTCAGACAGGCCCCCCGACAACACGGGTGGGCGCTCACAGACGGCTCTTCGTATCCAACAGCACGGTGACCGGCCCGTGGTTCGTCAGCGAGACCTCCATGGTCGTTCGAAATCGACCGGTCACGACCGCAACACCGAGGCCGCGAGCATTTTCCACCAGGCTCTCCAGCAGCGATTCAGCGAGTTCCGGCGCCGCCGCTCGGCCGAACGAGGGGCGCCGCCCCTTGGTGCAGTCGGCGAGCACCGTGAACTGCGAAACCACTCCGAGCGTACCCCCCTCCTCGGCCAGGCAGCGGTTCATCTTCCCGCCTGCATCCTCGAAGATCCGAAGTCCGACAATCTTCTCGGCCAGCGTTCGGGCATCGGCCTCGTCGTCATCCCCGGCCACCCCCACTAGTGCCAGCAGGCCGCTGCCCATCTCCGAAACCCGCTCGCCCGCGACTTCAACCCGGGCCTGGCGCACTCTCTGAATGACGGCCCGCACGCCTCAGATCTCTTCCTGGGAGGCGAAGCGTCCAGTGTAGGAGGCTTGCCCCTCGGTTCGCATCAGAACGAGTTGGCAGACCCGGACTCCCCGACAGATCGAGAGCGTTCGACTGGAGACGTTGCTCATTTCGAGCACTTGGCGGTTCTCGGCCCCGGGCTGGACGAAGGCCGAGGTGACATGAATCATCAGGCCGAGCCGCGCGAAGCGACTGCGTCCCTCCAGGAAACCACAGAGGTCCGACGGCAGGCCGATCTTCTCCCGGGTGATCCCATGGATCGTCACGCCGGGTTCAAGCAGAAAGGGGCGTTCCAGATCTCCGACCCGGGTGTGATCCCGATAGTCCGTTTCCTCCCGAATTGCGATCGGGCGACCGCTGGACTCGATCGTCCGAATCTCGTCGCCCAGGGTGAGATCGATCGAGGCGGCTCCCACCTGTTCGAGACCGAAGGGACTGATCCTGAGACGACCCTGCTCTATCTCACTCAGAATCACGTCGTGGGTCAGCACGGGCATCGGAGCAACATGATACCCTAGACTCGATGAGCCATCCCTTCTTTGACGTGCCGGTCCCCACGATTCTCGGACACCGCGGTGCGGCAGGATCCGCACCCGAAAATACCCTTGAGGCCTTCGACCAAGGGCTTGGTGAAGGGGCGCACATCCTCGAGAGCGACATCCACGCCACGCGCGACGGCATCCCGGTGTTGATCCACGATTCTCACATCGATCGCACGACCAGCGGGACGGGTCTCGTCTGCGACTACACGCTCGGGGAACTCCAGGATTTCGTCGCCGGAAAAGAATTCGGATCGGCTCGAGCGGACTTGCCCGCGCCATTTCAGGCTGCCCCCCACATCCGGATTCCGAGTCTTCACGAGGCTTTCGAGGCCTTCCCCAGGGCTCGATTCAATTTCGAAATCAAAACGCGCTCTCCCGGTCTCGTGGCCTCGGTGGTATCCCTGGTCCGCGAATTCGCGCGAGAGGATCGAACCCTCCTGACCGCCGGAGAGGATGAGATTCAGCATATCCTGCGCGAGGAACTCGGCCGGACCGGGGCACGGCCCGCCCTCGGAGCCAGCCTCGGGGATATCGTCGAAGTCGTGCGTGCCGCCCAGGCCAATGAGAGGCCAGAAACCGACAGCATGGTGCTGCAAATACCGCGGACCTTCGCGGACAGGCCGCTGGTCACTCCCAAATTGCTCGACCACTGTCACGATCATCAGATTCTGGTTCACGTTTGGACGATCAATGATCCGGAAGAAATTCAGATCTTGCTCGAACTCGGGGTCGATGGGATCGTGACCGACCATCCGGGACGAATGGCCCGACTTCTGGCCGACGCACCATGAAGCCTCAGCCTCCCCTGGACGAGCATTCTCCCTTCTTCCTCGATCGGCGGGAGTTCCTTCAGCGCCACGCCCGTCTGGGTCCCGTGGTGGATCTGGCGTGTGGGCGGGGGCGCCACTCGGTGGCGGCCGGCGAATTCGGATTGCCGGTGATCGGCGTAGACCGAAATCGCGATTTTCTACGCGAATTACAGACCCACGCCCGAGAGCGGCAACTTGCGGTGAAGACCATTCGGGCCGACCTCGAATCCGGCTTCCCCCCTCCCCTGCAAAGCGACAGTTGTGGCGTCGTGCTGGTGTTCCGTTTTCTATTCAGGCCGCTGGCGCCAATGATCGAGGAACTGCTGGCGCCGGGGGGGCTACTCCTCTACGAGACCTTCACGAGAGACCACGAGGAGCAGAGGGGAAAGGGACCGAGGAATCCGGCTTATTGGCTCGATCCGGGTGAGTTAGATCAACTTTTTCCGCGCCTGGAGACCCTCTTCTACGAGGAGTGCAAAGAGCCCGCGGTGGCCCGTCTGATGGCGCGTCGGCGCGCTTGAAGGACACCCGAGAAACGCGCTGCCCTGCTGGCTCGATGATTGTCCGCGCTGGACTAGGGGCACCCGGCATCCGCAGGGCTCGCATCTCCGCCCCCCAGACGTTCGAGTGCCCACGCGGCATGTTCGGCCAAGAGGGGGTCTCCCGCCCCCGCGAAAGCTCGGATCAAGGGAATCAACTGCGAATCCCCGCTATTCCCCGCGGCCACGAGCGCATTGCGGATCAACCCACGATAGTGGCTGCGACGCAAAGCGCTGCCCTGGGTCGCGGATCTCCAACTCGTCTCGTCAAGCGTCAGAATCCAGCGCAATTCCGCAGCGACCCAGCGTGGATCCGGAGCCAGGCGCTCCCGTAGGCCAAGCGGGTCCGGGAGGTCTCCGGCACTTCGCCCGCGGTTCCAGGGACACACGTCCTGACAAATATCGCAGCCAAAAACCCAGGTTCCCTGGGATTCGCGCAGGGCTTCTGAAATTGGCCCGCGATTTTCGATCGTCGTATAGGAGATGCAGAGCCGCGCGTCGAGCACATAGGGCTCAGGGAAGGCCTGGGTGGGGCACGCCTCCAGACATGCGCGGCAGTTGCCACAATGATCCGCGTGCGCGGCATGGGGTTCCAATACGCGATCACAGAGGATCACCCCGAGCAGCATCCGGGATCCGAGTTGCCGGTCGATGAGGCATGTATTCTTGCCCTGCCAGCCCAAGCCGGCGCGCGCTGCGAAGACCTTTTCGAGTACGGGCCCCGTGTCCACGTAGACACGCGTCTCGATCCTATCAGGCACGAGAGCTCCCATCCCTGCCGAGAGGGCATGCAGGCGATCGACCATCACGCGGTGATAGTCTTCGACGCCCACATAGCTCGCGATCCTCGCTCGTGCGGCGGATGCCTCTGAGGCGCCAGCGCGCGGGGGATCGTAGGCGAGAGCCACTGCAATGATGCTTCTCACGTTGGGCATCAGGAGGGCGGGATCTTCACGCTCGCCGACCCTGCGCCCGATGTACTCCATATCCGCCGCATAACCGTTTTCCAGCCAGCCGCGAAGGAATCGCGTCTCGGAACTCGGCTCTGCGGAGCAGATGCCGACGCGATCAAAGCCGATGGCCAGGGCGAGCGAGCGAATGCGATCGGAGATCTCCGGGGACGAAGAATCGTTGCGTGCGGGATGAGTTTGCATGGGCTCCAGAGAGACAATGATAAGCCGTTTCTCGTGACAATCCCCTTGTGGTTCGAGGAATGGGTCTGGCATTGATTCTGCTTATGGGCAGGGGGT
>CAYTAT010000055.1:0-27527 GCA_964435795.1 uncultured Spirochaetaceae bacterium | reverse complement strand
CCGCCTTGCCCAATGGGCTCATGCGGTACGGAACGGGTTGCCACCCTCTTCATTCCCCGGGCGCTTCTCGCGCAACCCGGGGGGGGGGGGGCGAAGACCGTCGCAAAGCTGCCGCAGCATCTCCCGAGGCCCAGGGGCCCAACCCATGCTTCGCGTCATAGCCCTCAGATTGGATGCATGCTCGCACTCGCTCGTTGCCGTGCGTGGAGCAGGATCAGGGCGATGATTCCGCATGCCATCATGCTGGCGGCGGATGGCTCCGGTACGACGATCAACTGCGGCAACACTCGCGTATGAGAACCATTCCCATTCATCGCGATCAGGCTGACGCTATACGTCCCGGGCGTGACGTATTGGTGAGCCGGATTCTGATCGCTCGACGAATTGCCGTCTCCGAAATCCCACAACCAACCCGTCGGGCTCTGGCTCGACAGATCGCTGAACACCACATCCAGCGGCGGTGCACCCGAGGCCACCGACGCCTGGAAATCAGCGGTCGGTGAGCCCGCAGCGGGCGGGCCACCGAGATCGCTATCGACTTCCCCCCCGGCCCGCTCCCCGGACTGCAACGCGCCGGGCACGGTAGATGGGGCCGTATTATGGGTCGCTTCACCCGCGAAATAGAGTGTCGTCCCGACCGGCTGCGCGAGTTTCTGGCGCATGGTCGTTCCAGTCGGGCGCGTACCCGGCGCGGGATAGGAGTAGCTTCCCAGCACATATTGTGAGGCAGTCCAGTCCATCACAAAACCTTCGATGAAGGCGGGAGACGCATTTCCGCCGAATGCCACATCGAGATCAACGAGCGCCCGATTGAGCCGTGCGGTGTCGTCGGGCAGTGCCTCCATGATCTCCGCGTTCTTCCCCATCGTGAAGCAGGTCAATACATGGTCCGTCACGCTCGGTTGATAGACCTTGGGGGGCCAGCATTCTCCAAGCGGGCCATCCAAGAGCACCGTCATCATCTTGTTGTCCCAGAGTTGGTTGCTGAATCGCAATGAAATCTTCATGCCATTCCCCATACCAATCGTATTGTAGGCATCGACCTTGGCGGCGGGAAGATCAGGAATGAAGTCGATGATCTCGGCCTGAAGTACGCCGACCGATACCGTCACGATGATCGCATCGGCATAGTGATAGACCCCGTTGCCATCAATCGCGACGGGCTTGATGCCACTGGTGTCTACCATCGTGACCGGGCTGTTGTAGGTGATGTAGGGGAGAACCTGATTGAAATATAGAGCGTCCAATGCATCGCGATAGCCTAGTGGGGCAAGACCATAGACTGACTCCGACAGCGACCAGGCATTGCCCTCTCGTGATAAGGAACGAAGCCCCAAACGTTCAGTCGCCGTTCCATAGCCACCGCCCGGAAATCCAGCTTCATATAGGTGGTAGGCGCGATGGGCCGAGTCGACACCCCACGTGCTGGCCAGGTAGTCAGAAACGAATTCATCGGTCGAATCGTTATTATGAGTCCACGCGTCGCTGTAGAAGTTCCAATAATCGTCGATATCAGCATCCAGGTAGCAATTGCCCGTCTCCGCCCAGCAGGTAGTCCCACCGCCCATCCCGTCCGCGTCCATCACGATCAATTCGTCCTGGCTCGCATTCTCCCGGAAGATCCTGATCTGCGCACCACTTCCGTACGCCGCCTCGATGTCATTGAATACGAAGTTATTCCTTGTGCCGTATAACTCCTCCGCACCATTCTCGATGCGTACATCGCCGAGCATTCTCGACCAGATTCGACCGCCGTGCCAAGGAGTGGCTTCCACAATCAGAACGTCATAGCCGAGGTTGTTGAGTGTGTACGCGGCGTAGAGTCCGGCCGCTCCAGCCCCGACGATTACGACATCGTGATCCGTCGACGGCTCGACTGCATCCGAGCGGGCGGGCAGAAAAACCGCTGCGAGCAGCAATCCAATCGCTAGCGATTTTCGGATAGAGCCGGCGCTACGGGGGGGGCCTGGAATCGGATAACCTGAAGTATTCATGCCATACCTCCTCCTAACAATATACAACATGTGTATAACCCGATCCCGCTCGAATTCGGCCGAGTGACGGCAGAGAGGGGCTTCTCTAAAAAAAGCGACGGTAGATTCAATCGGTCAATGCAACATTCTCATTTTTACATCAGAAGGAGATGGTGCATATGGCTCAAATGGGACGGCCAGGTCTTTCTGCTTCACAGAAGGCAGAGATGTGGAGGAGATGGAAGAACGGCGAGTCGCATAGCGATATGGGTCGCGCACTGGGAAAGCAGCCCGCCTCCATTCACGGATCGATTGGGACGCACGGGGGCATCGCGCCACTTCCGCGTCGGCGCTCGAGTCGTTCGCTCAGTTGGGAAGAGCGCGAGGAGGTCCCCAGGGGGATTGCCGCAGGCGATTCCATACGCACCATCGCCGCGACGATCGGACGTGCACCTTCGAGTGTGAGCAGGGAGATCTCCCGCAACGGTGGACGAAGGCGCTACCGGGCGAGCATTGCCGATGAAGCCGCCTGGAGTCGGGCGCGCCGACCGAAGCAGTGCAAACTGGCGACTCATGGCCGATTGCGAAAGATCGGCTCGGACAAGCTGTGCATGAAATGGTCCCCTGAGCAGATCTCCGGCTGGCTGAGGAGAGAGTACCCTCATGCTGAGGACATGCAGATCTCCCACGAAACGATTTATCGAACGCTCTTCATCCAAGCCCGCGGGGCACTCAAGAAGGAGTTGCTGGCCCACCTGCGCACGAGGAGGGTGATGCGGCGATCCAAGCGGTCAAGCACCCGAGACCAGCCGAGGGGTCAAATCGTGGACGCGGTGTCCATCAGTGATCGACCTGCCGAGATCGAAGACCGTGCGATTCCGGGACACCGGGAGGGAGATCTGATCTCGGGCTCGAACAACACGCATATAGCAACGCTGGTCGAGCGCCAGTCTCGATTCACGATGCTCGTGCAGCTCGACGGCAAAGATTCTGAGACCGTGGTGCGGGCTGTGGCCAATCAGGTCAAGCAGCTCCCCTCTGAGCTACGGCTGTCGATGACCTGGGATCGAGGGATGGAAATGGCCCGGCACAAGGAGTTTTCCATCGCGACCGACTTTACCGTGTACTTCTGCGATCCGCAGAGCCCTTGGCAGCGAGGAACGAACGAGAACACGAATCGACTTATTCGGCAGTACTTCCCGAAGAAGACAGACCTCTCTCCCTTCTCGCAGGCTGATCTGAACAAGGTCGCTCGGCAATTGAACCAGCGTCCTCGAGAGACGTTGGACTTCGCGTCACCCGCGGAACGCTTCAATGAATGCGTTGCATTGACCGATTGAGCTCAAGGTCGCTTTTTTTAGAACCTCCCGTTCCTGCCGCAGCTCGCGATTCTCCTTACGAAGCCGCCTGAGCTCTTCCAGTTCGTCTGTTGTCAATGCGCCAGCCGGCCCCTTGCCCTCGTCGATATCCATCTGCTTCACCCACCGCCGGACGGCGCTGGGACTCAGACTCAACTCCTGGCAGATCGCCCCAACCGACTTGTCGCTGTCTCGAATCAGCTTGACCGTCTCGGCCTTGAACTCATCAGTGAACTTCCGTCTGCTTCGTCGTGCCATGTGGACCTCCGGGGGCAGTATCGCCCTTCCGATGATGTCCACCAAATCGCTACAGGCTCAGTGCTTGGGGTGGAGGCCGATGGGACCGTACGCGAGGAAAGGGCCCCGGAACTGGTCGTAGAGCGAGCGGGCCAGACCGGCCTCTCAGCAGGCTTGGCTCACCTTGCCGAGTTCTTCGGCTCGGCGGAAGAGCCGCAGGCGCTGAAGGGGACCCTTCTCTTCGAGGGTCATCGATTCCTCTCCCAAGTGGGTGTGTCGGTACAACAACTTAGTCGAGGAGATCCGATGGCCCTCATCCCCCTGAACTCAAATGTGTCTAGACCTTTTAGACATAGTTCATTCTAGACATAGTTCAGCCTAATCATACGGTCCCGAGGAAGGATTCTCGCGTACGGCGCCCAGTGACTCGAGCCGGCGCTCGGCCCGCTCCAGGAGATTCTCGTCATCTCGCGCAAGAGCTCGGCTGCGGAGCAATTCCCATAGCCGCATCGCGTCTTCGTCTCTCCCCATTTGCTGATACACCATAGCGAGGTTGTTCAGGCTGCCGTTGAAAACCGGATTGAGCTCGATCGCTATCCGATAACTCTCCTCGGCCAATTCCAGATCCCCTTTCTTCCAATATCGATTGGCAAGGTTGAAATGAGCCATGAATTCGTCTGGCGCCGCCAGGTCGAGTCGAGTGACGGGAATGAGAAGAGCCAGCGCGACCCCCGCGCCCAGAAGAGAAGAGCGGCTTCTGGTTCGCACTTTTTCGAAGAACCAGACCAGTGCATAAGCTGAAAAGATCAGAAGAATGGGAATTGCGGGCATTCGATATCTTGAAACCGCGAAGAAGATCATCACCGAGGAGAGGTAGACCGCCACTACGGCATAGAGAGGAAAGAGAGCCCGCCAACGCCCCAGGGCAAGGGCCATGCCGAGCAAACCAAGGGGCATGATCATTCCGAGATTAATGAGGGGAAGACGCAAGAGAAATGAAGAGGGGCGCGAAATCTCTATACTGCGATTATTCCAGATTTCATCCGCATTGATGAAGAGCAGGAACTTGCGCGCTTCCAGGGCCAGCCAGCCTCTCGGTTCGCTGAATATGAAGTCGATGGCCTGGTGCATCCAATATTCGGATACCTCGGACGGGCGGAGATCCTTCTGCATTCGTTCTTCGGCAACACTCCTAAACGCTTCCCGCATGGCTTCAGGATTGTCGACCCTGCCACGGCCGATCTGCGGTGCGCGCCATCGCCCATCGGAGTCCGGGTTATTTCCCATGAAGAGGTTCATGCCCCCGCTCGAGTTCACGATCACAAAGTCGTCAGCAACCACCATATTCCGTACGGTAGAGGGCAGCAGAATCAGGGCAACGCCCAGGGCCAGAGCCGCCAGATAGAGGGTGCGCTCTCGAAATACGAGACGACGATCTCGGCTGATGCCCCACGAGAAGATCAGGGCCAGAGCCACCATCGGGATGTACAGAAGCATGGTCTGCCGGGCCAGGGCGGAAATGCCGATCAGGACGCCGACCAGGAACCAGCGCAGAAAGTTTCCGTGACGGAGCGACCTTATACTTGCAATCGCAACCCCGAGAACCAGGGGCACCTGGACGTTCACCACCATCACGGTGCCCCCGTAAAAAATCAGCATCTCGTAGAATACGCTGAAGAGTCCCGCCAGCAGCGCCACTCTTCTGTCGAAGACTTCCTTCGCCAGCCACCAAAGCAGCACGCAGCTGCCCGCACCGAGCCATGCCTGCAGCATTTTCCAGATCGCGAGGTCGGGCCCGGCCCAGCTGTAAAGGGCACCCATCAGGTAGGGATAGAGCGGGCCCATGATGAAGGCACCCTGGCCAAGCCAGTCGCCATTCGCGATCTGCTGTGCCCAGGCGTGATAGACTGCACCATCAACAGCTGGACTGAGGAAGTAGGGATCGAGAGTCGAAATCTGGCGAAAATGAAGAACCCTCGTCGCCAACGCGAGAACGAATAAGCCGACTCCGATGTCGAGATCACGAGCCAGCCAGCGGAGGCCCTGCTTGGTAGTCGAACTCGGCGCGGAACTCTCCTTCAATTTCTGCCCCCGGACCATTTGGGAAGCTTAACGCTCGCGCCTGAATGCTGGAAGGAGTTCCAGAGAGGATATCCTCCACCTTCCGGGGCCTCCGATCTCGAACGATAGAATCCTCTCCGCTGGGAAAAACGCCGGCGAATGAATTCTCGAGCTTTCTTCGCGATCCATGGAGAGGCGAACGGAGTCGTAGTCCAACATCAAGGACAACAAGAAGAGGGGCGTCCCCGGGCTCTCGGACCTTATTCGATCCCAGAATCGTTCACGCAGATACTTTCCAGCGGATCGTCCCCAGACATCGCGGCCGAACCCCGACAGGTAACCAGCGACACGGCTCGGATCTCCTGAAAAGGCTCGGGCGCGCGGGCTCGACTCTTCCCCCATAAAAGGTATGATTGGAATCCCGAAGTCCCCGGCGCATGAATCGATGATCATTCTATGCCGCCCGAAAAGGACAGAGAACGGAAGTGCGTCCGTCCTCGGAATCCAAGGATGGACGCTCATATCTCAAGAGGAGAGAGAGACGATGAATGGGCTGATCGACCTGCGAGCCATGACCATCACCTTCTTGATTTTTCTGGTGGTGAATTACGTGCTGTGCATTTCCGGAGACCTGCTCTTCGGATGGACGATGTACCAGGCATGGATGCCGCTGCTGCCGGGCTTCACCTGGCCGCTCACACTGCCGGGCATTCTGATCGGCCTGGTCTGGCTGGTCGGCTACAGCGTCTATGGGGCACTTCTCATCGCGTTGCCCTACAACCATCTCGTGCGACGAAAGGGCCCGCCCGCCGCCTAGCCCTGCGCAGAGGGGCCGAATATCGCTCAGGGCCTTCGCGCGACGAGCAGAGCATCTCAGGACTTCGCCACCGGGAGAATATCGCCTCGACTCTCGACTAGCGCTGGAGCAGGGAGTTCTTGGGAAAGGAAAGAGCTGTCATCCTACCTTTCATATGCCGGGCTGATGGCGGAGAATTCGTCTGGACGAAATGAAAACTTCATGGGAACTTCTGTGAAGAAGTAGAAT
Organism: uncultured Spirochaetaceae bacterium; assembly: GCA_964435795.1. Taxonomy (GTDB): domain Bacteria; phylum Myxococcota_A; class UBA9160; order UBA9160; family UBA4427; genus JAZXM01. The sequence goes on along the minus strand of CAYTAT010000055.1, from coordinate 20,853 downwards.
GACCGAGGGAGCCGCGTGTCGGAAATGAATGAAAGCGGAACTCTTACGAGCGGGACACGGCGCGTAGTCGTCGCTGGAGCAACGGGATATCTCGGCAAATTCGTAGCGCATGAGTTCAAGAACCGCGGCTACTGGGTACGGACCCTGACGCGCAATATGGCGAGCCTGGAAACGCCGGGCCCCTTCACCGCTCCAGCGATCTCCCGCGACGACGTCGATGAGGTCTTCATCGGGGAAGCCACGAAGCCAGAGACTCTCGCGGGGCTCTGTGAAGGTCAAATCGATATTGTATTCTCGTCGCTTGGCATCTCGCGCCAGCGAGACGGCCTCAGCTTCGAAGAGGTGGACTACCAGGCCAATCGAAATCTGATCGATCTCTGCCTCACTCACGGAGTCCGCAAATTCGTCTACGTCTCGATGCTCGGCGCGGAGCAGATCGCTCACCTCGCGATCACCAGAGCTCATGAACGTGTCGTCAACGACCTTGAAGCGTCGGGACTCGAGTATGCGATCGTCCGCCCCTCGGGATACTTCTCCGACATGGGGGCCGTACTGGATATGGCGAAGCGCGGGCGCGTCCTGCTCGTGGGGGACGGCACGAACCGCTTCAGCCCGATTCACGGTGCAGATCTGGCCACCGTTTGCGTCGATGCGGCGGAGGGGAAAGAAGACGTGGTCGAGGCCGGGGGGCCCGATGTCTTCACGCAACGAGAAGTGGCCGAACTGGCCTTCGACGTGGTGGAAAAGCCGAGCAAGGTGACGATCATTCCCCTCTGGCTCGCCTACGGGCTCGCGCGCTTCATCGGAATCCTCAACCGCCAATTCGGCGACCTGGCAAAGTTCATCGTCACTGCGGGCGAAGTCGATGGAGTGGGGCCCGCACGGGGAAAGACGACTCTCAGGAGCTACTTCGAAGAGCTGGCGTGAAGACTGTGCATCGCATAGCCGATCCTCGGGCACGCAAGACAACTCGAATTGTCCAGTTGCATACTCGGCCGTTTTTTGCGGATGAACGAGCGTCCCCTATGCCTTCGAGTCCTTTTCGACGTCAAAAATATAGGGGCCTAGCGCCGCGTTACGCATAAGTTGTTGAGGAGCATGAGGGGAGAGCTCAAATGCTCCTCGGACCTCCTCTTGGCGGCACGATCATAGACTTCCTCGATTCCAAAGGCTTCACCGCGGTCGTGCCCATGGACCGTGTAGGCATCAAAACCAATTTTTTTCCCGTCGTCGAGCTGGCAAGCTTCCCTGCCTGATCATGAAGCCGTCGCCTTTACTCGCGATGTCCTCGTGGCATCGTTCCGTTCCGGCTTTTGGGCCGGATGGGAGAAGCTGCTGACCTTCCGTGTCGGCCGCCGAGTCCCCGCATATTGCATTCTCAATTCAACGATCCGTCTCCCCTGCTCTGCCCGGCCGCCCTCGAATAAAACGTCCAGAATCCCCGGCCCCCCGACGTGATGATCGGATTCTTGCACGCCACATTTTCCGCCGAGATCGATCGAGAAATCCCCCCTCTCCCATGCAGGGAGCGGGAAGTCACGCTTCCCGCTCCCCATGAGATCATGAAGAGGGCATTCAACCGAATTCCGGATCGACGTTTCTCCGTGAGTCTCATGGCGTCCAGCCAGGAGAAGCCCCGCCAAGGGCTATTTCTTGACGGGCCCCGGCTTCTTGATCTGCTCAAGCAGATCGTTATTCCACTCACCCTCGACATTTACGTGTGCAGCGGCGCCCTTCAGAATCGCGTCGATCAGATTGTGATTCAGGTAAACGTAGAGACCCGGCTGCTGGAAGGTATAGAGTGCGGCGCCAGCCGAACCGCCAGCGATAAACCACGTTTCCAGGTCGGTCAATGGTGCGTCAGCGAAATTCCCCCGCTCCCAGACGTAGTCCCCATGACCCCCAATCAAATGAGGGCGCGTGTCGCGATTCGCCTGCGAGTGAAGAAAGAGAACGGTCTCGCCCACCTTTGCACTGAGCGCGGCGTCGCCCGTGAGTGCACCCACTCTACCGTTGAAGACCACATGGGATGGCTCATTGGTCTTCATCGCCTCGAGGGTATTGGCGAGGGCAGCGGCAGGAGAGTCGAACTTCATATATGTCCCGTCCGGATTCTTCGGGACATAGAAGTCCTGCTCTCCAATATAGTAGGCCTTGTCGTAGTGGAGTGAGTTGCCCCTTCCATCCTTCAGGCCATCCCGCGGCAATACCATGATCGCGCCGTTCATCCCCGAAACCACGTGGTAGGGAATCATCATACCGCCCGGTGCGCAGTGGTAGACAAAGATACCGGGCTTGGTTGCCTTGAAGCGAATCGTAACCTGCTTTCCAGGCTCCACGAGGGTGAGGCCCGCGCCCCCCAAGGCTCCCGTCACGGCGTGAAGATCGATATTATGGCTCATGATATTTCCGACATCGCCGGGATTGACGAGGGTGAGTTCTACATAGTCGCCTTCATGAACAACAATGACGGGACCAGGCACACTGCCCATGAAGGTCAGCGCGTTGATCTCTGTTCCGAGTTGATCAATCAGCAGTTTTCGCTCGAGAACTTCCAGCCGAACTTCGACGATTACGGGATCGCGCCCTGCTTTTTGCGTATGTTCCGGAAGAAGGGGAGGCTTTACCATCTCCTGCCTGACCCGCTTGAGGCCAACCGCTTTCGATGGTTTGTCCGCCTGCGCAGGATACGCGCCCATGACCAACACGATTCCCAACATCGTGCAAATAATTTCTTTCACCATTCCTTGCTCCTTGGTGCCCTCAAATTTTCAATCTTGACCGGGGATGTCAGGGCAGCCAGCCCCCGCAAGAGTCCCAATTCACCGAACTATCCTAATTCACTTTTTCACGCGGAGAGAGGACTTCAGAGCCGCACTATCCGCACCCTCACCCAATAGTGCCAGCACATCCTTTTCCATTTCATCGAGAGGGGAGCCAGTGAAAAATAGAGCACGGGTTCGACCTTCTTTATCCAGCAGATAGATCTGCTGCGAGTGGGAGTAGAGGTAGGAGTGCTTGGCGAGTGGTTTGGCTCGATTGTATTCCGTAGGCAGCTTCATGCCATGACTTCGATCATATTCGAGCAGGAAGAGGGCCGCGATCCGATCGGTGTCCTCGCGTTTTCCCGTGAGCCCTACGAATCGGGCGTCGAAGCGGGTCAGGTATTCCTTCAAACGTTCAGAGGTGTCGTTTTCCGGATCGACCGTCACAAAGAGAACTTGGACATCTTCCGCCAGCGTATCCAGCCGTTCGAGCAACGATCCCAGGTGGGCCATATTGGCCGGACAGATATCCTGGCAACTGGTATATCCGAAGGAAATCAATACCACCTTGCCCCGATACTCCGAAAGACTCAACTCACGTCCCAGGGTGCTTTCTGCTCTGAACTCGCCTCCGACTCCATCGTGGATCGGCAGTCGTGTTTCGCTGCTCGTCTTTCCGATATTCGGGATCAGGAGCATAAAAACCACACTCAAAGGAAAGATCATTCTCGCAGGCACTTCAGGACTCCATTCAGTAGCAGGTGATCTGAGGACCGGTGCCTTCGAAGGCCAGAAGCGGACGCTCTTCGATACGAAGGATCGCTGGTGCCTGTTCAGGGTCGTCAAGAACCAGCCAGATATGTTCTCGCCGCGCGACGTGAGCAAGACCGCTGGCATCCACAGAGCGTCTTTCGATTTCGAAACGGACACTGTGGAGGTTTTCGCCCGCGGGCTCGACATCGATGGATTCGATCCTATACCGCAGTTCAGAATGACTGCTGCGAAGCTCGGAAAACCAGATGCCGAGCTCTTTGAGGTCTCGAGTAGACGAGCCGATCAGAGAAGTCTCGAAAGAGGGCTTTGCCATGAATGCGTCAAGACGATCTGTATCCGACCTCGGGTTCTCGAGCATCGCAAACCAGTCATGAACGAATGTCGTGATACGCTGCTCGGGTCCATGCTGCACTTCCAGAGGCACGCCTGGAATAGGCGCGGAACTCGAATCTGCAACGCCGCTGGAAGGCAGTGGAGCAATCCACAGCAGTATCGCAATCCATCGCCAACCCCTTGTTTCCCGCATACAGAACTCTGCACTTTTGGCTGCCTCGACCACGGGCGTACCCATCCTTGGAGCAAGCCAAGCGAGCTACGAAGCTCGATTGGCAATTTCTCTCTGTCGGGGTTCAGTTGCAAGTCATTGATTACATCTCGATTCATGGTAAAGGATGCCCCTTGATTCTCCATCCGCCAAACAACCCAGAGAAAGATCCCACTTCTCCCGACCCACACTCGGGGCTGATATCAACGCTCGGAGAGGAGCATCCTCGAAGCCACTCGGGCCCGCTAAGAAGCGCCCTACAAGCGCCGCGATGCAGAAGAACGAGGCCAGATCCGATCAAAGAGTACCAACCCGATCCCATCGGGGCCGAATAAGAGCCCGCAACTCTGGGGACAGACAAGAAGAGTGACCGGGAGTGAAAAAGAGACAGGACTCGATCACGCGGGAGTTGCTGGCCTGGAGCGATGAATTGCGGGAGGGTTCTCAGCTGATTTCGCGGACACATCCAAAAAGGCCATCGACCCGCTCAGTCGGGCCGAATCTCGTAGCGGACGTGGAGATGCTTGAGGCCCACCACGAAATTGGCGCGAATCCACTCGGGTTCGCTCGTAATTTCCCAATGCTCCACACGCCGTGCGAGTTCCTGGACGATCGCGCACATACTTCGACGAGCGAAATGTGTCCCCATGCAAAAATGCTCACCGTGGCCAAAGGCCACATGCGGGTTCGGATTGCGGTCGATTGTAAAACGATAGGGATCTTCGAAGGCCGATTCGTCCCGATTGGCTGACCCGTAGAACATCACGAGGGAGTCACCTTCCTTGATGTTCTTCCCGTTCACCTCGGTATCGCAAGCCGCAGTTCTCTTCATATAATTCACCGGGGAGGACCAGCGAATCATCTCTTCCACGGCATCGGGCGCTCGGGAAATATCCTGCTGCACCTTGCTGAACTCGCCCGGATTCTGAATCAGCTGACTAAAGCCTCCCGCGAGCGAATTCTTCGTCGTGTCGTGGCCCGCGCTGAAGAGAATCAGGTAGTAACCGAGGGTTTCCATTGCCCCCATTGATTCCCCGTTGATCTGAGCATTTGCGATCACACTCGCCAGATCGTCGGTCGGATTCTTGCGTCGATCCTCGATGATGGGCAGGAAAAGCTCCAGGAACTCCTGGCCGAGTTTGGCAAAATCTTCCTGACTGGTTCGTCCTCCACCGAGTTCGAGATCATCGGGCGCGAAGAGCCGATTCGAGAGTTCGAGAACCCGGGGCTCTTCCTCCTCCGGAACGCCAAGGGCTTTCGAAAGAACACGAAGGGGATGCCGAACCGCAACGCCCATGGCGAGGTCCGTTTCCCCCTCCCCGCCCAGTTCATCGACCAATGATTTCGCGCTTTCGTCGATCACCCCTTGCATCCGCTCAAGGGCGCGGGGTGTGAGCAGCGGGCTGGCCACCTTCCTCAGGTCACGATGTACGGGCGGATCGGTGATGATCACGATCTTCATGGCCGCGAGTACCCCTGGCTCTCGAAGCTCAGGGTTCTTGGGCATCAGTGTAATACCGGGCTCACTCAGGAAAATTTCAGGGGTCTTCGAAATGTACTTCACGTCATCGAGGCGGGTCACCGCCCAAAAGGGCTCGAGGTCTTCGAGCTCACACCAATGCAGCGGTGATTCCGCTCGCAGGCGGTCCCAGATCGCGTAGGGGGGGCCGTTGTCGGCGTAATAATCGGGATGAACGAGTTCATGTCCATTGGTGATTGTCATGCACTTCTTCCTCAAGCGGGGCAGCGGGCGAGTTCTACCGACCCAGCCCGATACACTATCACAGACATCGAGAAAGGCAGGAGAATGCTCCGTGTTCCCGGGCTTGCCGACACGGGCAGGCCCACAACCGCCCCAGTTCTGGAAGAGAAGGAATCACTTGCAAAAAGGCCCACGGCTTCGAGCCCGTCCCCAATGTCGTCGACACACGGCGGCCCACCCAGCAAGTAGAGGAAGTCCGCGAAGTCTCGGCCGCTCACTTCCGGCGAGGCGCGATGATCACTACACTGCCCCGATCGACCACATTATCCATCGTTTCGGTTGTCGGCATCGAGGCTCGGCATGCAGGATCTGCAATATGGCGCTCAGAACTTATCATTACGAGCATCATTACGATCTCATTGCGAGCATCACCTCCTGGCCCGGCGATGCGTTCCCGATCGCTGGCTCCATACCTTGCGGGCCCAGAAGGATTTCAGCGTGCCCTTGAACGTGACAGGCCTCTAGCCCGTCAGGGTGCCCGCAAATCGACAGCATCCTGCTTCACGATCTTCCTGCAGATCACGAGACAAGGCTGAAAGCTCTCCCTCTGGGTCAGGCGCTGGACGAGACCCGCTACTCCGGGCCAGCGCGCCTCATCGACAGGCCCAGCAACGAACTCGAACTGAGCGAGTTGGCACGCGAGTGAGATATCCGCGATCGAAAGCGCATTTCCAACGAGAAATTCCCCGTCGCCGATTTCATTCTCGAGATAGTCGAGAGGCCTCGGAAGTTGTTCCGCGTATGTCTTTCTGGCCGCTTCAACATCGGGTTCCTTGCCCATGAATCGGTTGAACTGGATGGGGCGAAAAATCCCCAGCCCGAGCGGGCCCGCCAGTTCCGTATCGCAATATTCCTCGAGCCAGACTGCACGCCCACGCTCGTAGGGATCATCTGGATAGAATATCGGCTCCGGGAACTTCTGCTCGACATAGGCGCAGATTGCGGATGAGTCGGGAATGGTTCCGAGCGGGCCTTCCATGCCGATCTCCGTATCGCGCAGGACGGGGATGCGACGCGCCGGGCTGATCTCCTTGAACCAGTCGGGCATCGGCATGATGTTCACGCTTTCGAGTTCGAATGCCGCACCCTTCTCGCGCAGCAGGGCATCCACCTTGCGCACGAAGGGAGAAAGGGGGGCTCCGTAGAGAATCAGACTCATCTTGGATTGGCTCCTTATCGACTGGAAGCTGGCATCAGGCCGGCCTTGATGGAGAGGATCTCGGCCTTCCCCGGCAGGTGATTTCCGGGCCACGCGCGGGCGTCCTCCCTCCCACCGGCAGTCTTCTGGATCACGCTGGATTCCATTCTTCGAACTCCGTCAATCGCTTGCTGCCGATGCTCGCATCTGCATCGTGAGCAGATCGCCGAGCGCAGCCGCCGCGAGCAAGAGCAGTCCCAGCGAAACGCGTGGATCACCGAGGTTCAGCTGCGTCTCGATCGGGTATGCAATGGTCTTATCGAGCGCGGCGATCTTGAATTCGTGTCGGCCGAGCGTCTCGGGAATCGTCACGATCTCGAGGAAGGTTCGTCGGCTGCGGTAGCGGAAGAGGGCACCCATATCCCAGCGATCCGCCGTGTCGAGGGCTTCGACTCCAACCAAATCCAGTGCAGAAAATACCGCGTCGCCCATGACGGTCGGATGGCATGCACGCGAGAGCAGCTCCGCGTACATATGTTCCATGTATCGATTCATAAGCTGGGTGGCGGACTCGCCGGGCTCGGCCCCCTCCACGTCGGGTGGATCGTCCGCATAGTCGACGACGTTCAGCATCAGGAACTGTCGGCCCGTGTCGCGCTCCATGAAGCGACGAATCCGATCGCGTCGCGCCTCGGAAAATCCCAGCACTTCGAAGCGCTCGAGGTAGATCGTGATCTCATCGTCACGGAGCGCTCCGCCGAAGTCGGTATACCAGCCGACGAAGACCACGTAGACGAGCGTCGGAAGCGCCCAGATCAAGATGCGTCGCCGGCTCATCTCGTCATCCTCATACTCCGGAAGCAGCGAAGGTATCGACGGGACCCTGGAAGCTTGCTCCATTGGCGAAGAAATAGGCTTCCGTTGGATTCGGCAGGTGGATCGTCGTTCGCATTGCCAGCGTCTCGGTGCGCAGGGACCAACCTTCTGGCAGCGGTATCTCGGCCCCGCCCGATGCGTCTTCCGCCGTCTGAAGCAAGCCCCCTCCTCCAGGCGAGCCCGCGATCAAGTGGACGAAATCGCGTCCATCCCCGTCTCGGATCACGAGGACCTCTCTCCCCGCCGCGAAGACGAGTGAGTGGTACTTGTCGACGCGCATCAGCTTCGGGTCTTCCCCCATCGGTGTCTCGGGCCCATCCTTCGGCGGATTCGCGCAGTGAATGAAGAGATGTCCCGCGATCTCGCGCTCGGCGACCGGCCCATCTGCCACTGCCCCGGGAGAGCGACGGAAGTAGTGCTCGTCCATCACACCCGCTCCGATCCCGACCCGGATGAGCTTCGCAGGGAGTTCGAGTGCAAAATACGCCTCGCGGCTGATCGGCCGATGCGATTGCCAGACGGTTCTTGTCTCGAGATCGAGCAGCTCCGCATGGAGCTCCTGACACTCGAAGAGAAAGTTATGCGCGGGGAGTTCCAAGGTGGCTAATTCTCCCTCGAAAACCTGGATACGCCCATCGGCTCCAATGGGGTCAGACATCCCGTCTCGTCCAGGAAGGAATGCAGGCGGGAATCTCCGGCTACCGCCTCGAATTTCTTCCTGAGGATCCACAATCCGCCAGCCGGATATTTGAAAGTCTTCTGGTAGTAGTTCCGCCCATCCATCTCGAGTTCAGTGCGATCGTCGCCCTTCTCCCACGCCACTGCGTTCGCCGCATCCCAGGCGAGGAAGCGCGGGCCGATCTCCTGCTCGAAAAGCGGATGCAGCGTCGGCTCAAGGGATCCGAAGGCCTCGAAATCGCCCTCGACCTTCGGATCGAGCATACGCTCGATCCAGCCGATGACCGAACGTCCGTGCGCTCGGAGATGCGCACCACAGGTCGGATCGATCCAGGCCTGGTAGAGCTGCCCCCAGAGCCCGAAGTCGCCAAACGCTGGGCGCCCACCGAAGAGATACGCGCGATCCGCCAGGTGGACCTCCAGCATCGCCACGAGACGCTCGAAGGATTCCACGAGCAGGGGAGCATTATTCTCGTTGGCACCCGCGAAACTCATACGCGGTACCATGCGCCGCACGATGAAACGTGCCATGAGCGGAGCAAAAACCCGCAGGGGATGGCCCACGAGCATTCCGCGTGCGAGCGTGCCCGATCGCTGCTTCTGATCCGCCCGATAGCCCCATCGGTGGTGGAACATCAGCTTGTTCACCCACTCATCGCCATACTCCTCGATCAACTCTGAGAGGAAGCGCAGATCCGCATCGTCGGGATGCAGGGAAGGCATGGGATAGCGCTGCTCGAGCTCTTCGAGAATCGGCGTCGAATCCTGCGTTGCCGTCCCATCCGGCCGGAATACGAGCGGAATCAGCTGAACGCTTGCATGCGCCTGGAAGAGCTTCTCGGTGCGACGGCAGCGATCCATCCACTCATGCGGCACCCCCTTGTAGCGCATGGCCGATCGCACCTTCATCGAGTAGCCGGACTCGGGCCGACCCAGGATCACGTAATGCTCGCCGTCTCCGACGGTCATCCGAATAGGGTCTCGCAGCCCGTTCCTTCGAGCAGGCCGTCGACATTTGCGCGCGCGTCCGGATCCAGCGCCGCATAGCTCTTCCGAAGCCAGGCGAGGCATTTGCCCTGATAGGGGAAGGGCTTCTGCACCCAGGGATAGCCCGCAATCTCGGTCTCGACCCGATCCGCTCCACGCGCGAGTGCATTCGCATTGGCGAGGAGGAAGGGGGCATGAAAGCGCCCCACCTCGAGGAGCAGACCACGAAGCGAATCGGGCAGCGCGTTCGCGCCCCTCCAATCGTCTTCGACAACCTCCTGACCGGAGAGGTCCTCCATGACCTCGGTCCAGGCGTAGACGCGCGGCGCGCCCTCGACCGTCAGGGCCGAGGGTGTCGGATCAAAAAGGGCGAGGCAGGCGAGCTGGCCCATGATGGCGAAATCGCTCGATGCTGGTCGCTGCCCAAAGAGGAAGCGACTCTGCTGCAGCTGTGCATCGAAGGCAGAGAGGAATCGCCGGTAGCTCTCCTCGATGGCCTCCGCGGTGACGTCATTCGACCCGACGACCCCGAGGCGTCCGATCTGTCGATCCCCAATCATCTTCTGGATCGGTGCGATCTCCTCATCGCTCACATTGATCATCGCCCAATGCGGCAAGACCCGCCGCGCTTTCGTCGCGTCGGCCTCGTGGTACCAGCGGTAGTGGAACATACACTTCGTCAGCCACTCATCCGCGTAGTCCTCGAGCAGTTCATCGATGAAGGCCGCAGCCGGATCCGACGGGATCACTGAGCGGCCCGCGAAGGCCTGCTCGAAGCGGCGAATCAATGGCGTCGAGTCGGTCGCCGCTTCGATCTCGCCCCGCTCGTCCGAAAAAAAGAAGGTGGGCAGCAGCGGGACTTTCGCCGCGGGCAGCTTCGCGGCCTCGCCCGAGTTCTGCAGAATGAAAACGTATGGAATACGCCGGTAGCGCAGCAATGAGCGCATCTTCCGGGTATAGGGAGAGCCCGGGGCACCCATCATCTGGAGGGGGGTGGGAAGCACCACTTTGAATCTCCTCCCCGGCGCATAGGCGCATCGGCATCGATCTGACTTTGCTAACCTATAATTAGGAGATACAACCTAGACTGTCAACTTCCCGGCCCGGGAGTGAATTCGGAGCTCCGCTGTTCGCATGACTGATCGCAGAAAGACACGGGACCGAATTCTCGACGCCAGCCGCCGGCTCTTCAACGAGAAGGGCTACTCCTCAACCACCCTGGCCGAAATCGCGACCAGCGTCGGCATCGCCCAGGGCAATCTGACCTATCACTTTCCGACCAAGCGAGAACTCGTCGTGGAACTCGAGAAAAAAGTGCGGCAGAACTTACGAGTACGACGGGCCCAATACCAAAGCACCGCGGTGGCCGACGACTACGTCGAACTGCTGCTCTTCGCGATGAACCACGCATGGGAAAACCGCTTCCTCTTGCGCGACCACTCGCAGTTCTCCAAGGATCCGAACGCACTTCGGCTGGACCCCGATATGGCCGCTGACCTTGAAGTACTTCGTGAGCTGCTGCGGCGCATGAAGAAGGAAGATATGTTCCGTCGCGATCTGCGAATTGATCTCGGCGTGCTCGCCCGTTCTCTCTGGATCGTCAGCCGCTATTGGATGGACCATCTGCGCGAACTCGAGGGCCTCGGAGATGTCACGTGGGCGGACCAGGAGCGAGGACTTCAGCATCACTTCGCCGTCTTGCTTCCATGCCTCACGGCATCTGCCAGGCGGGATATGGAGTCGGCCGTGCTCCGAATCACGACCCACATGGCAACAACCACGAAAGAAAGGAATATCAGTGGATAGTACCTATCTGGGCTTGGCTTCACTGGTCATCATCGCGATTTCGATCCATCTCTGGATTCGAGCATTGCGGCGCGTGGAAATCCCGGAGAATCGAGGCGGCTTCGCCGCCGCCTGGGTCATCGCGGCGGGTCTGGGCTTGGCGGCCCTCGCGGGTGAACCCGGTTGGCTCGGGGGCATTTCGGCGGGTATCGCCGCCTTTGCATCGTCGTTCCTATTATTGACTCTCGCGATCGGCGGCCAGAAGGTCGCGAGCGATGCCATTCAGGTGGGAGCCACGATCCCCCCTTTCACGGCGACAGATGAATTCGGAGAAACGTTCGACTCGGAGAGCCTTGCGGGGCATCCGGTGCTCATCAAGTTTTTTCGCGCACACTGGTGACCCTATTGTGTCGCCGAGTTGCGGCGATGGGAAGAACTCCGGCCCGAATTTGACGAACGTGGCGTGAGGATCCTGACAGTCAGCACGGACACCCCGAGCGAACTCGTCAAGGGACACCGCAGGCATCAACTTGGCGCGACGATGCTTTCGGATCGAGAGCTTGAGGTGAGCGACCGCTTCGGCTTGCGCAACAAGGGCCTCCACTCGGGCCCGCCTCCGCCGGTCGGCGCCAAAGCCCTTCCGGTCCCCACTTCCCTGCTCGTCAATGCGGATGGGAGGGTGCTGTGGATGGACCAGTCGGAGAACTACCAACGGAGATCGGATCCCGACCACGTCCTTGCGGCCTTGCGTGAGCACCTCGATTAAAAACATCGGAGAGGGGCGTTCCTCGACGACGACTCAATAGAGGACTGGAGCAATCCTGAAGGAGAAGTCCCGATCGGACTCCTCCTCCTCCTTGATGCCGCCATGCTCGATCTCGCGCTGTCGAGGATTGTGCACGGCCTCGGCCTACCCCACTTGGGAAGGCGAGACACCGGGCAAACCCGCCCTCGTCATCACGACGGCCATTGGCGTCTCGGGCGGTACGAGAAAGTCGGCCGGGTCACGGCGAACCTACCTCCAGGAGACGATGCCATGGGGGGCCATCTCAGGCCTTGCCGAGGAACCCGCAGGGGAATTCATCCAATGACTCGCGCCCGAGGGATCTCCGTCCGAAACCAGACCCGAGCCGTTTTATTCAGCGAGTTCCTGTGGAGCGGCGGGTTCGACAATGTGGACAGGCGCACCCTCTGCATCCAGTCGGTCGGCGTCGAAAGCGACAAAGGCACCGAGCAAGCGACCCCCGGCGGAATAGATCGGGTCACCATCCGCCTCCGCGAGGCTGGTTCCGAAGCGAGATGCCCAGCGCTGAAGATGATCGCGGAGAAAAACGCGCGAAGCATCGCGGCAGATTTTCGCATGCTCACCCTGCCCCTCTTCTATCAACGCGACGGCCTCCTTCACGGCCAACAAATTCATGAATTCGAGTTCGGCGGCGATATGATCCACTCTCTCGTCCCCGTCACCCAATTCCAGGCCAAAAGCCTTGTAGAATCCGCCCACATCGGCCATCTCGAAAGTTCGGGTCAATTCCAGCTGAGGAACTCCTCCAAGCTGATCCATTTCCGTCGGAGCGCAACGAATCGAACTGCTCTCGTCGAAAGCCACATCGTATCCACTGCGCAGACTCTCAGCCGCGACATCCTCGAAGAGTCGGCAGAGAACCCTGGCCTCATGGGCAAGATCCAGGTCTTGAGCCTGCGGGGCTCCTTCTGCCCCTTCCAGGTTGTCGCCGGGCAGATCGGCTGTTTGCGGAGACTCGACTTTCGTCAGGCGCTCCAGGGCCTGGCAGAGTTCCGGCAGGTTTCTCTGACGCGCCTCTTCGATCGATTCTTCATCCGGCAGGCGAAAGAGTTGTGCCAGGGCTCGGTAGACTCTCGCCCGATCCAGGCTGAGTCCAAGCTCGACATTCCTCTCCTCGCTCTCACTCAGCACCGTCAACCCCCGCATCCGCCATAGCAGTCGGGCGGCTGATGCTATCCAATCGGGCCGGGATCCACTGATAGGTCACGGCCTTTCTGCCATTGACGTCCGCCTTCTCCCCATTCCATACCGCCAGAATCAATGACGATAGAGTACCGGGCTCGAAGACGGGATCTACGACATTCGCACTCCTGAGCTTGCGCCGAAGCACCACGCTCCATTCGCCGCTCGTATAATCACTGATCCCCCCCACACTGGTGCCCATTCGGGGGGCGAGAGTGCCAAAACCCTTGGCCACGTATTCGATGACGGGATCTGCACCCCGCCAACCCTTCACCTTTCTTTTCACGCTCAGGTCCTGCGGAAACATCCAGACACCCTCGACGCGGGGATACCGGTGGCTGAAGCGACTTCTTCCTTCGGCGTCTGCATCGAAGTCCGCAGCCCACTGCCAGATCACTACTGGATGTTCTTCATCGCCCATGAAGGGTGAGGGAGTTATATTGGGCCTACCGACCGGGAAGCCGATAGCTACCGCATCTCGAAAAGTATCCACCCCCACTCCACGATCCGCAGTGCTATCTGACCAGGACAGGCGAAAAGCAATCTCCTCACCGTCGTGCGTGGCGCGAACGGAAACCTTGGAGACACTCCCGCCGCCGTGAGGCACGGTAATCACCTGCGCTTGAAGCGAATGCGTCGACTCTGGAATTTCATCCCAGCCACGATCGGCTGGGCTCCTGAAGACACCGTCCCGAACGAATACAACGCGCACTTCGTCACCTGCGGGCTGCTGGGCAAAGGCCGCATGCGCCAATGTGAAAAAAATTATTATCGAAAGACCAGAGATTCTCACCATCTTCCTTCTCCTTCCTCGAATCGTGTTCCCACAAGAATCAGCCGCATCAGCTCGCTTCCCATGGATCGAGGGGGCGCCCCAATGAAAAAGGGCTTTCCCAGCACCGAGACCAGCTCAAGTCACATCGAGGCGATAGACGTCCCGCTTCTTGTCATAGAGTTTCCGCATCTGCGCTGGCTCCGTGAGGGGTACTTCCGCAACCTGCTTGCCCTTCCCATTATATCCATACGCCACCTTCTTCTTTACCTTGAAGGTCTCCATGATGTCGGGAGAGCTTCCGAAGAGCTGAAGCAACCCCGCCAATGTCTCATCCTCTGGAGCCGTCCGATAGGTATCTATCGCATCCTGAACGCCAGGCCCGAACATCTGAGCCAGGTAGTCCCCGGGAACGTGGATCGGGGGGATATAGTAGACATTGGGTCCAGTCCCGAATTGCGGGTAGAGAGGAAGAGCGATCTTGCGAATATGCACCAGGTAGTCGATGGGATTTCTCTCATTCGGCTCGCCGTGTCGCGGATCGGTCAAGAACCCCTGACCCCGAATCTTTCCGATGCACTGTTCTACGCATTGGGTCTGCTTGCCCTTTTCGATCTTCGGGTAGCATGCGATGCACTTCTCAGATACCTCGTGATTTGCGCGAAACATAGGCTTCCCATACGGACAACCCTTCACGCACTCTCGATACCCCCGGCATCGACTTTGGTCGATCAGGACTATGCCGTCTTCCTCACGCTTGTAGATCGCCTTCCGTGGACAAGCCGCGAGACATGCGGGATGGGTGCAGTGGTTGCAGATTCGCGGCATGTAGAAAAACCACAGGGGGTGCGTCTCCCCGGCTATATGTGCTCCCTGAGGCATCTCACCGCCAGCGATCACATCCTCGCCGATATTCGGATGATTCCACTCCTCATCACCGGGGCGATACCCGACCATCTTCTCATGCGGATGATCCGCAGCCTCAAAGATGGTCTTTCCGTCGTAGATGCCATTTATCCAGGTTCCCGGCCCGATCTTATTCAATACCTTCAAATCCCAAGCCTTTGGATACCCTCCGTAGGGCTTGGTTTCGACGTTATTCCAGAACATATATTCCTGGCCACGCCCGGAACTCCAGGTTGTCTTACAGGCGATGGAGCAGGTCTGGCAGGCAATACACTTATTCGTATCGAAGACCCAGGCAACCTGCTTCTTGGGTCGAGCATCCTCGTAGGGATACTCCATTTCTCGACCCAGCTGCCAGTTGAATACCTTTGCCATCAGATCAGCTCCCTTCTAGCTTGATGAACTTACCCTGGAGATACGACTTCATAGCGTCGCTCTCCTGGCCCGGTCGAATGCCCATGGCGATGGGCTCCCACGGACTCGATCCGTCCTTGCCCCCGGCTTCTGCTCTGGTGAATTTCACGAAAGCCTCACGGGGTGCGCCATTCGCACAATGAACGTCTGGACAGAATCCCTTGCCGATCATCTGGCCCATCAGATCTTTCCGCACCAGGGAATCGGTGAGTAGAGTCGGACGCAACCAGGAGCGCGTACCGCTCTGGTGACTGCCGTAACGGTACATCGCCTGGTAGCCCGTCGTGGGACTCTTCGCCTGACCATCTTGACGGGTCTCATGGCCCTTCACGCTGCCGAAGGTTGCTCCTGCAAAGTGGAAGAAGGTTCGCGCGATGCCCCGGGGCGTTCCTGGATAGTAGCGGGCTCGCACCATCGCCCGAGAAACCTTGGCTTCCCCAGGACGTTCCTGCCAGCCGTGAAAGGGACGGTCCTTCGGATCTGCATCCACCCAGATATAGTCTCCGTCTCCGATTCCCAACTCCTTGGCATCGGTGGGATTGATATCCACATACCCTTCCCCGACCCATGGTGAGCGCTTGTCGTGCCGATACATATCGCCGTAAGGCCCCCACCAGACCGCCAATATGTCGAGATCAGCAACCAGGGTATGAACGCTATGGCGATACTTTGGAGTGATCCATTGGTGCGTGAAGCCCTGGGCCATCAGCGGATGCTCGGTCTCCAACAACTCTTTCGGCGTCAAGACCACATTCCGCACCTGCCGCGTTTCGCCACTCCTATCATTTTCCGAAAATCCCATATCGGCCGGTGTTTGCGGTTGAATCAATGGGTGAGGGGCAGCCACAATGGCATTCGGTTCGTAGAAGGTGGAATCGATAGGTTCGCGGTGAAGTGGAATATTCTCACCGTGCACCTTGAATTCGGGCTCGTCTCGGAGGAACTCGAGCCTGCCCGTCCTGTTATACCAGGGCTGGCACTCCACGCTCTGCTCATAGCCGATGAACTTCGGATAGGTTCTTCCCATCATCATTACGGGAATTCCCTCTTCCGCTTTCTCCAGAAGATCCTCGAATTCATAGCCTTTCGTGATATTGCTATGGTCCAGAACTCTCTGGATATACGTCGCGCCCTTATCCTTATTGATGAAATGCCAATAGTCGTTGAAACGCTGGTCTCCAGTGAGTTCGGCCAGCTTGCCCGCAACACCTGCATAGGTCTCCGCATCAGAACGGGTATTGTGAATGCGATCGATCTTGCTCAATGGCATGACCTGCATGAATGGATTCGTGCATGACTGTGTCATGTCATGAGTGTTGTACTCTCCCCATGAATCTACTGCTAGCACCATATCCGCGTATTCGCAGCTCGCCGTCCACCACCACTCGTTCACGATCACCGCATCGATCATGCGTTTGCTCTGGGACTTGGCACGATAAGCTGGATGGCGCAACAGATTCATCACGACATCGTAATGCCCCTTGGCATTTCCGAGCAGAGAGTTCGAAGCAGAGAACCAGAGATGCTTGGTGGGAAGGGGCATATGGCTCTTGCCGTTGTAGACCTTGCCATGCACGTCGAGGGGCGTGTCTCCATGGCTATAGAAGTGTGCGGACTGCATCCTCGTCGTAGACCGGACGCGTACCTTCTTCTTCGGATTCAGCTCGGGATCAAAGGGATCTTCGGCCATATATTGCGGCATGCCGTTGAAGTAGGCAGCCCGATAGTTTCCTGCATAGCTACCCACATTTCCGCCGCGAAAACCGACATTCCGCGTCAGGCTGGCGAGCAGCAGAATCGCCCGATCCTTCTGGTCCGCATTGAACATCTGGTTCGGACCCATACCGACGGGAGTCAATACGGTCTCAGGGTTCTCAGCATAGTGCCGCGCCAGACTCTTGATTGCACTTGCGGGAGCCCACGTCACCTTCGTCGTATTCTCGAGGGACCAGGTATCGCGAAGATGCTGCCTGATGAGATCAAAGACGGGGCGGAGTTCGATGGTGGTCCCGCCTACCGTGGCCTTGAATGTCCCCTCCAGGGCGGGGTCCACACCGCGCTCAAAGAAGAACTTCCCGATATCGTCCCGTGAAACGGGGGCAGGCCCGTCGGTCTTCGTATCCCAGACAACGAAGTCACCCCATTCCTCCCTCATTTCCTGCGTTACCGCTGGATGCCCTTCGTTGGTCGCAAAGGGAGAGATTTTTTGACCGGGCTTGAGAACCTTCGTGCGCTGAAGCTTGGCATTCTCATGACCAGGAATCAGGTCCCCGGCCCTCAAGAGTTCTTGCGTATCCATACGCACCAGAAGAGGCAGATCCGTATGTCCCTTTACGAATTGGGAATCATAGAGCCCCTCGTCGATCACCTCGCGAGCAACCCCCAGCGCAAAAGCGGGGTCGGTGCCGGGGCGAATTACCATGATCTCATCGGACTTGGAGGCAGTCGAACTGTACTCGGTTGTCACCGAGATCACCTTGGCGCCCTTCAATCGCGCCTCGGTGAGAAAATGAGCATCGGGCATCTTCGTCGAGATCCAGTTCATCCCCCAACAAACGATTACCTTTGCGTACTCCGCGTTGGCGAGATCGAAGTCAATGGTCTGCTGCCCGCATACCATTGGATGACCAGGCGGAAGATCCGTATGCCAGGTGTAGTTGTCGAAGCCCGTCCCACCCTTGGCCTCTTCCGGCCCGACGCCGCGGACATAAGCATCCAACAATGCAATCGCATTTGCCTGCCGATACTGGCCAAAGAGCTTGATCGATCCCAGTACCGGCATGCCGCCCCGAAACTTCAGCGTCCGTGTGCCGGCCCCTTCACATGCCTCGACCATCTCCGGATGGTAGTCCTGGGCTAGCAGGCGCTGCGCTCCTTTATCGCCCGAATAATATCGTGCCAGATGCTCTTGGACCCTTGCGATGATCGAAAAAGCCTGGTCCCAGCTCAATGTGATGAAGGTGTCTTCACCGCGCTGGAATAGCTCGGAGGGTGGGAGACCCTCGTCATCCCGCGGAAAACCGCGTTCGACCCACTCCATGAAGCCGCGACGAATCTTCGGCGCCTTGACTCGGCGATCTCCGGAGAAGCGGCGAACCAATGCGATTCCCTTATTGCAGTGGCGAGGGTCCCAACGCTGTGTGGCCTTGGTTCCGTAGACATCGGTGGCTTCGTTGAATCGCTGTGTGGGGCTGCAGCGAGTAATGACGCCATTCTTTACGTATGCCCGCAGATAGCAATTATGCGTGCAGTTGGGCGTGCACACGAATACGAATGACTCATCGTGTGAATAGACATCCCGGTAGAGTTTCTCCCAATTCCGATTCGGATAACCTTGTAGAGGATTGGTCGAGGCCGATGCAGGCATGAGCACGGAGAGCGAAAGCAACTCGCTGGCTGCGACTACAGCGGCTGTCGCACCAGCTCCTTTCAGGAAATCTCTTCGCTTGATCCCGGAATCTTGTCCCATCTGCAGTCCTCCCGAACTACCAGCTCTTGAAAAACCACTTGGGTGATGCTCGCCGATCCACCCGCGGCATCGAAGTTTCATCTTTGAACTTCGACCTGGCTATCTACGTTCCCCAAGAGATTTATCGCCCGCACCTCTTCACCTGCCAATGCAGCAAGTCGCTGCAGGCGTTCAGTCGAGACATCGGTGCAACAACTTGCACCTTCTCACTGTGAACCGCCCCCGGTTCTCTGGACACAGGTTAACGTTACGCCACCTGACCTAGCACATGGTTCTGTCTCGCTTCAACGGGCGTCCTGAACCCGAGCTTCTCCGGTCGCCAGTGGGCGTTGTAGTCCTCGACGAACTGACCGACGGCAATCCGTACGTCCTCGAGGGTCCGGAAGACCCGGCCGTGAATGGCCTGCTCCTTGAGCGTCCGATTGAAGCGCTCGGCCACGCCGTTGGTCTCGGGCTCCTCGACGAATGCGAAGCTCGGTGTGATGCCCCAGTAGCGGATCTGCTTCTGAAAATGGCCCGACAAGTACTGGCTACCGTGATCCATCCGGAGCGACAGGCCGCGAGCCATGTCCTTTCCCGTCGAGCCGTAGATCCGTTCGAGACCCTGCGTGATCGGCTCCAGTGCCGCGAAGCGGCTCCCGATCTTGCACACGTGCCAGCCCACACACTCCGCGTTCCAGTGCTCCACGGCCGAGAAGACCCACACCCAACCGTCGTCCAACGTGAACACCCGCGCCCCGTCGGTTCCCCACATGAGGTTCGGTCCGAGCGTGATGATCTTCCCATCGTGTTTCTTCGCCTTGCCTTGGCGAACACGGTGTGGCGAGAGAAGAACATTCTCCCGCAGGACGCGGAGGACGCGTTTACGAGAGACCCGGATCTCATCCAGGATCCGCAGCCGAGCGTGCACCTTGCGATGACCCTCGCCCTGGAAGGGGGAGCGCTTCAGATCGGCCTTGATCGCCACAAGGAGGGCCTCGTCTGCGACCTTCGGTCTCGGACCACGCCGGGGGCGGCCAAGGCGCCTTCACGTCGCTTCGCGGCCCGCTGGCGCCGATCGTACACAGACGATCTCGCCCGTTCCCACACCCGACAAACACGCTGGATCCCCTACCGTTTGCCCGTCGTCTCGGAGATCGCTTCGCTCATCTCCGCAACCTCCTCGTCGCCAAAGGGAGCTTCCCTTCGGCCGCCCGTGACCGTTCGCGGAGCAGCTCGACCTCCATCGAAAGTTCACCGATGTGACGCTTGGCGGCATCGAGTTCACGAGACAGCGGATCGTCCTGGCGATCCTTCAGGCCCAAGTCCATTCCCGACAAGGCCTGGTCACGCCACTGCTCGAGCCGATAGATCTCGACGCCGAGCTCACGCGACAACGCATCCAGGGATTCTCCCCGCAGAATGCGCAGGACGACTTCCCGCTTACGGCCTGCACTCCAGCGCTGCCCAGGCGCCAACGCACCACCACCGTCGCGCGCTCCGGTCGCCCTTCGGGCTCCCTGCGTGCGCGACGGCGCGCCTCCCTTGCTTCGATTCTTCCTGCTCATCCCGACCTCCTTCGACATCATACTCTCCTCGAATATGTGTCCAAGAAAACCGGGGGCGACTTAGCACCTTCTCACTGAGCTGAAATGAGTCGAGACAAAGGCGTTGCGGTGGACTTTCATGTCAAAGCCATGAGTTCTTCTTGAATATTTCGGATGATATTTTCTTCATTCAAACTCGAACAATCTTCGACTCATCTGGAGGATCGACATCCTTGTCAATAATTGTCTACAAGAGCGAGAGGACGATGAGCAATTACGCAAGCCAGTGGCATCTGTCGTCGCAGCATCCTTGCAAGATTCCGATGCCCCGATCCAATAGACATAAGACGGCTGCGGAGGATGCAGAGGAGTTTCCAATGCTCGAGCATTGGAAGGCATTCACCGAGACGAAGGGGGGGGGGGGGGGAGGGGTGCCGCGAAATCGGGCGGAATCTTACTCTCGGAAAGAA
>CAYTAT010000054.1:0-28360 GCA_964435795.1 uncultured Spirochaetaceae bacterium | reverse complement strand
TTCCTCACCCTCGCGAATCGCGACTCTCGCCATCGGGGCGACCGAGGCCACAAAGCCGGACCTCCGATCCCCCAAATCCCCATCTTCATTCGGCATTCGATCCTTCACGACTGCTGCGACCCCAACCCCGCCCCAGGCTGCAGCGAAGAACCACGCATCGGGAGCCGCTGAATCCCCTGGGACCGGGCGTCATCACAACCCCGAAAAATCGAGAAAATCCGAGTGAAAACGAAGGGTTGGGTAGCAGTACGGAGGCTCGCTGTCAATCGTGGACGGGCACGGGATGCATTCTGACAAGGTCGGGCCCCAGATCAACTCAAATCGTCAGCGGAACAGACCCGATTTCGTCCATCGGACTTCGCGCGGTACATGGCTTTATCGGCAAGATCGAGCAATTCGTCCCTGACCATCCCATGATCGGGGCATGTCGCAACCCCCACACTGACCGTCAGGCGCAGGCGTACGTCACGAGCCACCTCGAAAATGTAGTCCTCCACCCGATGCCGGATTCTCTCCGCCACGGTCAGGGCCGTCTGGTGGTCGGTGTCGATCAGGAGAATTGCGAACTCGTCTCCACCGTAGCGGGCCAATGTATCCACCTCCCTGACGCATTGTTCGAGTACCCTGCACAGCCTTCTCAGGCTCTCGGATCCCGCCAGATGCCCGTAGTCGTCGTTGACACTCTTGAACTGATCCAGGTCGAGAAAGACCACGGAGAGCTGAGTTCCGTACCGCTCTGCCCGCTTGATCTCGTTCTCACAGGTCGTGAGCAGATAACGGGAATTGTAGGCCTGGGTCAGTTCGTCAACGAAAGCACGTTCCTTGGCGAGCGAGTAGGCCTCGGCATTGCCGAGAGCCGCCATCCCGTGACGGGCGACGATATCCGCCTTTTCGACTTCTTCCGGGCCAAATGCCTGGCCCTCGGCCAGAAGACAGACGACGCCCGATTCGGGACCCTGTCCGCCCATGGAAAGCACCAGGAGATCACCGGATTCGACATCAACCTCCGAGAGGGCGTTATGGAGTTCACCGCGATCTACGACGCTGATGCCCTCGAAACCATCGAGTTCGATCGACTTGTTCTCCAGCAGGGCGTCACAGACGGCCGCCTCCTGGAACTCATCAAAACCCCGCACGGCCACGGCCGCGTGCCTGGGCAGGCTGTCGCGATGGAATAGAGCAAAGCCGCGAGTTCGCTGGGTAGCGCGCATGAGCAGATCCAGGGCGAGGGGGTAGAGTTGGCCCGGTTCGAGGCAATACGCGAGCGGGCGACAATCCTCCATAATGCGAACGGTCTCACGCAGCAGGAGACTCTGGATCGACAGCCTGCGGATCTGCGCAAGGCGCAGAGCCGAGTGACGAAACAAGATGTCGATCACGGGCGAGGGCAGGATCTCATCCGCCCCTGCTGCCTCCGCATTTTGGATCAGCTGATCCTCGTGCTCTTCCACTATGAGGAGCCAGCGAACGGCTCGGCCATAGTCCGCGAGAAGGGAGGAAATCGCTTCCAACTCCGAGACGTTCCGGGAATTCAGCCCGGAGATCAGAACATCCGGATCCTCACGGTCCAAGGCTCCCGCTAGCGAGTCGATACCCTGGCAGAAGGTCAGTTCGACGTGGTCCGAGAGGGCGCGGGTGGCATCCTCCTGCAGACCCTCCGGCTCCCCGAGCACGAGCGCCCGACTGCCCCTCCTCGTGTCAACCGCCAACTTCGCGACCTCGCTCTTCTGCAGGAGTTGCTCCCGCCTCCGGACCGCGCGCCGCGAAGTGGGGCATCCGGCCACGAATGCTTCCGTCGCCCCGGAACGATGCCGCCTGATCCTCACTTTCGTCGTCCTGAGTCGGATTCGAGCTTAGCAGGCCGCGGGAAAAGCCACTCTCGGCGGCTGGGCCTCGACGAAATCCCCCTGCTCCCTGGGGGTGGACACTTCGCAATCCCCCTTTCGCCTCGACACTTCTCGCCACGGCGAAACCGACGCGAGCACGCGTGCAATTCTCGAAGCGCATGCCCGACGACGAACCTATCCCCCCTGGGGAGGCAGCACCGCTTGCCAGCGGTAGCCGGCATCGGCGGTCTTGAGAATTCGGCCGGCCTGACCCACGACGAAGCCAATCTCACCACTCGGATCGAAGGCGATATCTCTCATGAACGTAAAGAGGGGCGGATACGTACCCTGGCTCGGGGGATCCCAGCTTTCCCCACCATCGACGGAGACTCGCACCAGGCCTTTCTCACCGATGGCCAGGATTCGACCGGGGACCGAGGCGACGGAAAAGACGGCCTGCTTCTGCTCGAGCTTGCTGTACGACCAGTTCCGACCCCCGTCACGGGTCCATAGAATCACGCCGCCGAGGCCGGAGATCAGCCCATTCTTCTCATCCCGAAAGCGGACGGTAAATAGAATGGGATTCTGGATCACGCGAACCTTGACGCCGGGAAAGCCGAATCGGCGGCCGGCGTAGTAGCGCTCCAGGAACTCGGGATCGTCCTCCAGGTAATCCTCGTAATCCCATGGAGGCTGCCCCCGAAGGCGAACGCGCTCAGATTCGAGCCCCGCATCCTCCAGGATTCCCCTCACCTCCTGCATGCGTGCCTCGAGGATCTCGAAGAACTCGAAGGGATCCCCCTTGCGACCGAATTCTTCGATCTCCTTCTCGCTGGCAACCCCTTCCACGGCCACATTCAGATGCGGTTCGTCGATGATGCTCGTCACGAAACGCCGCAATCCGGGCTCGTGGCTCGAATCCAACTCCACATCATTGAAAGCGAAACGAATCGGTTCGACTTCTCCCGACCCCTCGATATGGGACTTCTTCCAGCTGCGGCCGCCGTCCTCGGAGTAGAAGATGTAGCCGAATTCCCCGATCAACCAGCAGCTGCTGCTGGGAGCGCGAAGACAATAGACGTCGTTGAGGCCCACGTCTTCGTAGACGGTCTCGCCGTTGCGAACCTTTTCCTGCTCGAAGGGCGAAAGCCATTGAAACATGGGATGGGATTCATTGACGGTAAAAGAATGGTCGGTCCAGGTGAGCCCTCCGTCTTCGGTTCGGATCCGTGTTCCCCATTCCCCGATTACGAGGGCCGTATTCGCGTCGATCGCAGCCACCCCAAAGAGGTGAACCCCTTCGGATTCCTTCAGATTCGGCTGGCGCTCCCAATGCGCACCCCCGTCATGAGTTCGCAGGATCAGACCGCGCTGCCCCACCGCCCAGCCGTTCTTCTCATCGGCCATGGCGACGTTGTAGAGAGAGGCCAGGGTCCCGGAAACGCCCTGGCTCCAGGTCTCTCCGGCATCCTGGGTGAAGTACACGGCACCGTAATAGCCGACGGCGACCGCGTGGTCCTTATTCGGCACCGAAACCGAGAAAAGATCATCGAAGAGCACGATCTTGCCAGGACTCTCCGTGTAGTCCAGATGAAGCTCATGGCATCCGCAGAATGCGAAGGCGAGGATTACGAGGCTTGCGAGCGTCCGAGAATACAATGCCATCGATGTAATTAGCGCCCCTTTGTCAGACGGCCCACATCGATATATCGACGAATCTTGCCCTTGCTCTTGAACGGAACCCCCTCCGAATCCCAGAACTCGATTCGATTCCCCGTGCCGGTCTGAACGTTGGCGATGATATCGCTGACCATCGAGATGGCCCTGGGCTCCACCACACCTTCCCAACCCGGATAGTAATCCTTCGTCAATTCATCTTCGCTCCAACGCTTGTTATGCCAGATGATCTTCCACAATTCTTCTTTTTGGTCGTAGGCAAAGGAATAGAGCGCCCGGAAAGTCTGCCTGTCGATGTAGATGTCTTTATGGTGATAGGGATGGTCTTCATTCTTCGGGATCATCCTGATCTTCAGGACTTTTCGAATCTCCCAGCGATCATCGGCAAAGGAAAGTCCATAGGGACCGAAATTATGATCCCTCTCATAGGGAAATCCAAGCACGCTGGTATTGGATGGGGCGATCATATCCATCTCACCCAGACACTCCCATTCGTATTGCGGAACGATCCCAGCAAAACTATTGAGATCGTCGAAGGTGAAATCCGTGCCCGAAATCGAATCGGTCCGCTGCGCGGTGGAAATGCGACGGACGCGACGCAGGGTGGGAAGATAAACCCAGGTATCGTCATTCTTCGCTTCCTTACGGGTTAGATCCGCCGATTTATAGCGATAGGACATCAGCATGATGCCTCTCGCATCGAAGGGGGCCGTCACGTCAACTCCAAAAGCGTCCTTGCGCTTTTCCTTCCGGAAGACATTCCCGCCGGTCTTCTCGTAGGCGGGCTCGACACGGTGGGAGAGAAAGACCTTCCTGCCGGTCCCTTCGTAGTAGAGAGGCAACTCCTCGCCGCGATCCCAATACGAGTAGTAGAAGCTGGCGTTGGTACCTGCGCCCTGCCACGCGTAGTCAAAATTCCACATGATCTTCACACCGGCCTGGGGATCTCCAAGGCAATCGATCTCATCCATCGGGAAGGGACGCCCGGATTCATAATTCTCCAGGCTATTATCCGGTCCAATGCGAGGCTTGCCGCGATGTTTTTCGGTGGCCTGCTTGTAGGCGTCGGGACCCGAGTAGTCCCGAAAGAACGGTCCCACCTTGAGTTGCATACCCTCGTAGAAGAAGAAGTCCCGATTATCCCAAAAGGGATCCGGCAGGTAGCGCTTGAGGGATTCGAGTTTGTCGTAGGTGATGATGTCCCCCTCCTTGAAGGGGGGCGCACCCGCTTCGGCATCCTGCTGTGCCAATGCCTCAGGGGAGGAAACTCCCCAAAGCACGCTCGCAATCAGCCCCACCACCGCGATTCGGGCCCCGATCATTCGCCGCTCCTTCCCCTCTTCCGGATCTCATCCGATGCGTTCAAACGCGGGTTGGGGTCGCTCCGACGTCGGCCATTGAGATCGCTCGACATTCGCCCTCGAAGCCAGACCATCGAAACCTTCCCGGCCCAGGAACCCAACTGCGATAAAGAATCGCCGAGCCTAGCCCGCATTTCTCGTTCAGTCGCCTGTAATAGGGCAAGCCCTCGTCGAAGAATCGAATCGCTCACCCCCCATGGGAGCCGCCCCGCGACTCCCATGCAAATGCGAGCGAAGGATCCGGGGGTCGGCTGCGTCCTCGGGCGGGCATTCCGAAAAATTCGATCCCCCACGAATCGCCGACGAGAGAGATGAGACCCTGACGCCGAGTCGCCTTCTTTCGCCGGATTCCATCACGAAGCCACGGACGTCCGAGCGGGCTTGCGGGGGGCGGGAATCTCCCCGGGCGGGGCGAAACTACACATTCTGCAATAGAATCTCACCTTCTGAGCCGGGGGTGCGACGAGGGACGGGGGCCGAGGGATTCCGGCGACATCGCGACCCTGGAAGCGACCGGCCATCCGCAATCCGATTCCCGGGAAGCCGGGGATCTCTCCCCGACGAGGCCCATGCCAAGCGAAGGGAAGCCTCAAGTAGCGAATCCCAAACTTTATCCCCCCGGGGAAGGGTTGGGGATGCTCGGAAGAAGAGTCCGGCGCGCGAGATGGCAGAGAGCGCGCCGAGGCCTGCGCCGCGTTGGCATCGAGCCCGCCCTCAGAATTCTGCTCTGCGCGTCGATCTCCGGCCTGACCCTGCTGCGACTTCGCCTCCATGGCATCTTCCTGACGCCCGGCCGCCGGGCGGCCCTGGAGAGCGAGATCCGACTCAGGCTGGCCCAGCGCTGGGTGGGATTGCTGGGAGATCTCAAGGGCGTCTACGCGAAGGCGGGCCAATTCGCGGCAACCCGTCAGGATCTGCTCCCAGGTGAAATCAGTCTTGCCTGGGGGGAACTGCGCGACCGAGTTCCTCCCCTGCCCCTCTCGGAGATTCGCGAAGTGGCCGAGGCCGAGTTGGGAATCACTCTCGAGCAGGCCTTTCCGGACTTCGACCCCATCCCCCTAGGCGCGGCCTCCATCGCCCAGGTCCACCGGGCCCAACTGGGGGACGGAACGCCCGTGGCGGTGAAGATCCAGTATCCATGGATTGCGAGTTCCCTGGCCGCGGATCTCAGGATCCTACGCTGGCTCGGCTCCGTCCTCATGCGGCTGAGTTTTCGGCGAGGCCAGCCGGTGGATCTGAAACGGCTGATGGCGGAATTCGAGGCGGGAATGGTCGAGGAATTGGATTTCGAGCGCGAGGCCGAGGCGGCCAGGGAGATCGCCGCCAATCTGGCGGATGATCCGAATGTCCAGGTCCCCAGCGTGATTCCCTCTCTCAGCCGCTCCCGCATCCTGACGATGACCTACCTGCCCGCGATCAATATTGCCGACCGGGTGACACTCCGGGCGCGGGGCGTCGATATGAGCCAGGTGCTCGAAATCGTGGCTCGGGCCTATGCGAAACAGATCTTCGTCGACGGACTCTTTCACGCCGATCCCCATTCCGGGAACCTCTTTGTACTCGATGAAAGCGATATGCAGCAGAGACCCCGGATCCTCTTCGTCGACTTCGGCCTGCATCGGAGACTCGATCCCGAGTTGAAGACAGCCCTTCGCCATGGCATCTACGCGCTCATGCAACGCGATGTCGACGCCTTCCTGGGCCATATGAAGGAACTCGACATGATCGCCCCGGGCGCCGAAAACGCAGTTCGAGGGGCGGTCGAGAGCATGTTCACCCGCATCGCCGGCGAAGGGGGATCCGAGACCGTCCTGGGGGCGTCGGGGGGGCGGGTATTGATGCTGAAGGATGAGGCCAAAGGACTCCTCCAGGAAACCCCGGGCCTGCAGCTACCGAATGACCTGCTCCTCTACGCCAAGACCCTGAGCTATCTCTTCGCCCTCGCCGAGCAGGTCGACGGCAATGTCGACATGATGAAAATCTCCATCCCCTATCTCCTGCGCTTCCTCGCGGCCAGGGATTGAAGATCCCCGCCCCCTCTACGAATGGGGTCGAGCGAGCCTCAGCCCCTGCAATCGGATGAAGCCGCCGGCATCGGCCTGATCGTAGGCACCTTCATCCTCTTCGAATGTCACCAGGTCTTCGGAGTAGAGGGAGACCGGAGAACGGCGTCCCTGGACAATCACGTTGCCCTTGTAGAGCTTCAGCCTGACTTCGCCACTCACGTTCCGCTGCGAAGCTTCGATGGCCGCGCGCATATAGTCCATCTCCGGGGCGAACCAGAAACCGTTGTAGATCAACTCCGCAAAGCGCGGAGCCATCCGATCGCGCTCATGCATGACCTCGCGATCCATCGTGATGGATTCCATCGCACGGTGGGCGACGTGCAGGACCGTGCCGCCCGGAGTCTCGTAGACCCCGCGAGACTTGAGACCGACAAAGCGATTCTCGACCATATCCACTCGCCCGATTCCATTTCTGCCCGCCACCGCATTGAGGCGTCCGATCAACTCTGCGGGCGATAGTTTTTCTCCATTCACCGACACGGCGTTGCCCTTTTCGAAGGCGATCACGATCTCCTCGACCTCATCCGGGGCCAGTTCAGGTGCAACCGTCGTAATGAACATCTCCTCCTCAGGCTCGCGCCAGGGATCCTCCAGGATGCCCCCTTCGTAGGAAACATGCATGAGATTGCGATCCATCGAATAGGGCTTGGCGATCGAGGCGGTGATGGGAATTTCGTATTTCTGCGCATAGCTGATGCAATCCGTTCGGGAGCGCAAATCCCACTCCCGCCAGGGTGCGATCACGGCCAGATCG
Organism: uncultured Spirochaetaceae bacterium; assembly: GCA_964435795.1. Taxonomy (GTDB): domain Bacteria; phylum Myxococcota_A; class UBA9160; order UBA9160; family UBA4427; genus JAZXM01. The sequence continues at coordinate 20,676 of CAYTAT010000054.1, read as the reverse complement.
GGTGCCAGCGCCCGGAAAGCCAATTCGAATCGAACCTGGTCGTTTCCCTTGCCCGTGGCGCCATGGGCCACCGCATCGCATCCGGTAGCCTTTGCGACCTCGATATGATGTTCTGCGATCAGCGGGCGAGCCAGGGCTGTTCCGAGCAGGTACACCCCCTCGTAGACCGCGGAGCCCTGAATGGCGGGGAAGACGAAGTCGCTGGCGAATTCTTCGCGCAGATCCTTCACGATGCAATCCACCGCTCCCGAAGCCTCGGCCTTTTCGGGCAACCCCGCGAGTTCCTCCTCCTGGCCCACATCCGCACAGTAGGCGACGACCTCGCAATCGTATTCCTCGATCAACCAGCGGAGAATCACCGAAGTATCCAGGCCACCGCTATACGCCAGGCAGACTCGCTCGACTGAATTTCTGGGGGCCATCGGCACCTCCTATCTAGAGTGGAGGCCGGAGTCTACCCTCTCCAAATTATTTTTCAGGCGATTCGAAAGGAGTAGCGGGCGAAGCTGGCCCGGGCCCCCCCAGGAGCAGCCGGCGGAATAGAATCTGGCCCCCCGGAGGCGGAGACGCGGTTCGCAGATCGGCTCCCAGGAGCCCCGAGCGTGGCGATCCGAACGGAATAGCAGCGCTACGCCTTCAACTGCATCTCCCAGGCTTCGCTCTCCGCCATGATCCGCTGCATCTCGGCCTCGGAAAGGGTCCCCCTGGAATTGACGGTAATCGACTGCTCTCGCCCGGTTTCCAGATCGCGGGCCGAGACGCTGACGATTCCGCTCGAGTCGATATCGAAACTGACCTCGATCTCGGGCTCTCCCTTGGGAGCCTTTGGAATCCCAGCCAGAACGAATTCCCCCAGGAGATCATTGTCGCTGGCAAGATCGTTTTCGCCCTGAAGTACCCGGATTCTCACAGCCGACTGCTCGTCGTGGGTCGTCGTGAAGATATGGGCTTTGCTGACGGGAACCGTCGTATTGCGATCAATCAGCCGTGAGAAATGTCCTCCTCGGGTACTGACACCCAGGGAGAGAGGTGTGACGTCGAGGAGCAGGACATCGCGATATTCTTCGACGAGTGAACTCGCCTGGAGCGCCGCCCCTACCGCGACAACCTCGTCCGGATTGACGCCTTTATGGGGTCGCTTGCCGAAAAAATCCGTCACGGCGGCCTGCACCAGGGGCATACGACTCTGACCGCCCACAACCACGATCTGATCGATTTCGTCTGGCTTCAGATTCGCGTCCGCCAGACATCTCTCGACACTCTTCAAGGTCCTCTCCACGATATCACCGACCAGATCCTCGAGGGTAGGGCGAGATAGAACGTGATTCAGATGCAGCGGGCCATCGGGAGTCGTGTGAATGAACGGAAGATTGATTTCGCTGCTCTCGCACTGCGAGAGTTCGCATTTGACCCGCTCCGCGACATCCTTCAGGCGCTGAAGTGACTCCACCCCCTTTCGAAGATCCACACCCTCATTCGCCTCGAAAAGATCTGCGAGATAGTCAACAATGCGCCGATCGAAATCCTCTCCTCCGAGGAAGGTATCGCCTGCTGTAGCCAATACCTCCACGACACCGTCCGACATCTCGAGAATCGACATATCGAAAGTGCCCCCGCCGAGGTCGTAGATGGCGATTCGCTCTTCCCCTGCCCTTCCCATCCCATAGGCCAGGGCGGCGGCCGTCGGCTCGTTGATGATGCGCAGGACATCCAGGCCGGCGATTCTGCCGGCATCGCGCGTGCACTGACGCTGTGTATCGTTGAAGTAGGCGGGAACCGTAATGACTGCAGAGTCGACCTCTTCGCCCAGACAGCTTTCAGCGCTCTGTTTCAATTCCCGAAGCAACACTCCCGCGATTTCGGGACAGGTGAATGCCCTGCCGCGAAGTTCCACGCGAGGATCCTCATTCGGGCCGGATATGATCGGGTAGACGCAATCTTTTAGAGATCTCTGAACTTCCGAGGAATCAAAGCGCCTGCCGATCAGCCTCTTGGTGGCAAAGGCCGTATGCTCCGGATTCGTGATGCGCTGGTGCTTGGCGGAATGACCCACCAGGTATCGGCCATCCTCCCGAATGGCAAAGACCGATGGCATGGTCTTGTAGCCCCCCGCATTCGGAACCACCATCGGCTCCGCATTCTCGAGCGCAGCCACACAACAATTCGTAGTCCCGAGGTCGATCCCGATTACCCTAGACATTGACAACCCCCGTCGAGGGCGAAGCAGCTCTTTCGGGCGAAGAGGCCAGGAAATTCTTCGCTTCCGAATGATTCGGATCGAGTTCCAGAACGCGCTGAAAGGCCTGCCTCGCGGACGCGGAATTCCCCTCCGAATGACGTACCCGGCCGAGTATCGCATGCGATGCCGCAGATTTCGGGGCCAACTCGACCGCCCTGCAGGCATGGCGACCCGCTTCCCGATACCGACGGATCTGCAACCACAGCTGAGCGCAGCGGATGCGCACGCGGGCATTATCGGGCTCCAATTCCACCGCGCTCCAGAGGTATTCCTGGATCCCCTCGAAACCGACTTCCCGGGCCGAATCGCCGTGGCGGGTTTCGCCGTCGCAGCGCTCGGCTTCAAGCGTGGCCAGATCGAGCTTGAGATCCGCAAGGCATGCCCGGTAGGGCGAATGGGCGGGATCCAATTGGATGGCGACCTGAAAATGCACCATGGCTTCCAGAAGCCGACCTGAGCCCCGGGAAATTTTCGCCGCCTCGCAGAAGTTACGAGCCCTCTCCCGCCGCATCCGATGCTGCTCGAAGGGAACCCGATAGGGCATGCATTCGCGCAGCCTCTCTATACGACTGCCTTGCCCGGGAAGATCGGAAGCCGATGCGCAGCCCGCCGCAACCCGGGCTCTCGGCAGAGAATTCGCGATCGGAACCTCCGGATTCGGATTGTTGGAGAGAATCTCATAGGCCTCGATGATCTTTCTGAAGACTCGATCCGCCCTTTCCCGATGCTGACCCAGATTGAGGCGGAAGAAACGGTCGGGATGGAATTCCTTCGAGAGTTCGAAATACGCCCTCTTGATCTGCCGCGGATCCGCGGCGATCTCGACCCCCAGGAGTTCGTGACAGGGCCCAGAACTCTTCTGCTCGAATTCGATCAGGCGTTCCTGGACTTCGCTGCTGATATCCAGTTCGGGGTCGATGCGGGCATCGAATCCCGGCTCCATGGATGCGCGGGATGCCTCGGGCACGACCTCGGGCTCCGCCGACCCGCCATCCGCCATCGCCCGCCCTGCTCGGATCTCGATGATCCCCTCGGCGAGCCAGGTCTCGAGACGGGCGTCCACCCCATCGGGATCCGGGCCACCCATTTCACGCAGAATGCTCCAGCAAGTATGACCGTCGATCCGGGAGAAGAGGAAGCCGTCCTCCGCCGTCCATTTCGGATTCGGCTCAAGGCGCTCGGACACGACGATCGGAACGTGTCGGCCCCGCTGGTCGGGATCTTCACTCCAGGGCATGGGACCCTCCATGGGGAACCCCAGGCAGAGGAGCCACCCCAACCTCTTCTTCATCGGAGAAAAGCTTCCGAAGTTGAGGCGATAGAAGGCCCGGATGCGGCCACGCTGACCCAAGCCCTCCACTCCGACTCAATTCGCAGCCAGATCAAGCTGAAGTCGCTGCCCCAGGGGGTGGGGGAGGCGAGCGGAGGGGATCAGCCCCCTCCGCCTGGACCCTCGGGCATCATCACCCGCTCCAATACCGCTTTCTGGGCATGAAGCCGATTCTCCGCCTGCTCGAAGACGAGGCTGCGCGGTCCGTCGATCAATTCAGCCGTGATCTCCTCACCTCGATGCGCGGGCAGGCAATGCATCAGTCGTGCGTTGGGCGCCGCCTTCAGGAGCCCATCGTTGACCTGATAGCGAGAAAAAATCTCCCGGCGGGCTTCAGCCTCGTCTTCCTGGCCCATGCTGGTCCAGGTATCCGTATAGACAAAATCAGCCGACTCCACGGCCGCGAAGGGATCGTCGCTCCAGTCGATTTCCGCCCCGCTGGCCGCGGCCAATTCTTCTGCCCGTTGCATGACCCGGGCCGCGGGCTTGTGGCTCATAGGGGTCGCGATGCGAAAACGCATCCCGACCACGGCCGCCAGCAGCAGCAACGAATTGGCGACGTTATTGCCATCCCCAACGTAGCTGAGCGTCGCCTGCTGGGGTTCCATCACGTTGGCGATCGTCTGGAGGTCCGCCATCGCCTGGCAGGGATGGAGCAGATCCGTCAACCCATTAATCACCGGGATCGAGGCATGTTCGGCCAGTTGCTCCACCAGGGCGTGACTGAAGGTTCGAGCCATCACCCCGTCGACCCAGAGTGAAAGATTCCTGGCCACATCCAGGGGGCTCTCCCGAGTTCCGATCCCCACCTGCTCGGGGCGAAGGAGTACGGCATGGCCGCCGAGTTGAGCCATCCCCGCCTCGAAAGTCACATGAGTCCGCAGAGAAGGTTTTTCGAAGTACATGGCGAGGGTTCGGCCCTGAAGGGTCTGGGGCCTTTCGCCAGCGCGATGGAGCCGCCTCAACTCCTGGGAACGCAAGAGCATGGCCATGATTTCGTCGGCCTTCCAGTCCGCGACACTGAGAAAGTCCTTGGGCATTTCCTGATTTCCTTACCTTGCGGCTTTCGGATCTAGGGAACGAAGAGCGTCCCCACCCCGGCATCATCGGTGAAGATCTCGAGTAGAACCGCGTGGAGAACCCGACCGTCCACGATATGACTGGCGGCCACTCCCGCCTCGAGGGCCTGGATGCAGCATTCCACCTTTGGGATCATGCCCTCGGTCACGACGCCTTCCGTCAGGCATTTCTTCGCCTCTGCCAGGCCGAGTTCACTGAGAATACGACCTTCGGCGTCCATCACCCCTTCTACATCGGTCAATAGAATCAGCTTCTCCGCACCCAGAGCACGCGCCAGCGCCCCCGCTGCTTCATCCGCATTGACATTGTGGGTAACCCCCCTGGTATCGACACCAATGGGCGCCACCACCGGAATGAAACCCGACTCCGTAACGGCTTCAAGAACCGTACAATCCACATCGACGACCTCGCCCACACGACCGAGGTCGAGGCCATCGACGTCCTTGCGCCGAACGCGAAGAAGAGCTCCGTCACTTCCCGTAAGCCCTACGGCCCTGCCCCCCCCCTGGTGGATCAATTCGACAATTTCGCGATTGACCTTCCCTCCGAGCACCATCTCGACGACTTCCATGGTCTGGTCGTCAGTGACTCGCAAGCCCTCGACGAAAGTCGATTCCTTCCCCAACTGAGCCAATGTGGCGGCGATCTGAGGTCCCCCTCCATGGACGACCACTGGCCGCAATCCGATGGTCTTGAGCAGAACGACATCCACGGCGAAGGAAGCGCGAAGGCTTTCCTCGGTCATCGCGTGCCCGCCGTATTTGATGACGATGGTCTTGCCGAAAAAGCGGTGCATATAGGGCAGCGCCTCGACCAGTACTTCTGCTTTTTCGATCAGACTCTGCATTCGTTTTTCCCATTGCTCCGGCTGCCGGTCCGAAATGATTCGCGCTCGACTCATCGCGGCGAACTCGCGATTCGGGCGAGCCGAGCAGCCTACCTTACAGAAGCACTGCCCACTCCGCCGCTCATCCTTCCCCAGGGAGTGCCGGGAGAAGACTCGGAAGATCCCAGACCGGATAGGATCTCCTCGTGGACTTCGGCTGCGTGAAACCCGTTACAGGATGTATTGCGAGAGATCCTGATGCTCCACCAGTTCGCCGAGGCGCTCCTGCACCATCTCGGCGTCCACCACGACGGTCTGGGCCGAGAGATCGGGGGCGTCAAAACTCAATTCATCCAGCAGGCGCTCCATGACGGTATGCAAGCGTCGAGCTCCGATATCCGCGCTGCGCTCGTTCACGCTGGCGGCCACATCTGCAATCGCTTCCACTCCCGCATCCTTGAATTCGAGTTGGATCCCTTCCGTGGCCATCAGTGCCGAGTACTGGCGTACCAGGGAGTTCGTGGGCTCCTTCAGGATTCGCACGAGATCATCTCGGGTCAGACTCGCCAATTCGACTCGAATCGGAAATCGCCCCTGCAATTCGGGAATCAGGTCCGAGGGCTTCGACAGGTGGAATGCGCCTGCGGCGATGAATAGAACGTGATCCGTCGCGACCGGACCGTATTTGGTCTGCACGGTCGAGCCCTCCACGATCGGCAGAAGATCCCTCTGAACGCCCTCCCTCGACACATCGGGCCCCTGTCTTCCTCCGCTGCTGACGGCCACCTTGTCGATTTCATCCAGGAATACGATTCCCGTCTGCTCCACCCGCTCGACCGCGAGTTCTCGGACTTCCTCCTGATCGACGAGTCGTGTCGCCTCTTCGTTCGCATAGGCGACCCTGGCTTCGGCGACTTTCATGCGTCGGCGGCGGGTCTGCTTGGGAAACATCCCCCCGAGCAGATCCTTGAATTGAACGCCCATCTCCTCGACGCCCTGGGGTGTCATGATCGACATCGACGGACCCTGCCCATCTTCCGAAAGCTCCACCTCGATCTCGCGATCATCGAGTTCGCCCAGCCTCAGGAGTTTCCTCAACTTTTCTCTGGTCTCGTTGGAACCTTCGGGGGGTTCCAGGTCTTGAGGCCCGCTCACGGGAGGGGCGGGCAGGAGACAGTCGAGGATTCGCTCTTCGGCCCTTTCCTCGGCTTTGGCGGTGACGGATTTCTTCAACTCCTCCGTCACCATGGCAATCGCGAGTTCCGTCAGATCCCGGATGATCGACTCCACGTCGCGTCCCACGTAGCCCACCTCGGTAAATTTCGAGGCCTCGACCTTGATGAAAGGAGCCTGAGCCAGCCTGGCGAGTCGGCGGGCGATCTCGGTCTTGCCGACGCCGGTGGCCCCGATCATGATGATATTCTTGGGCGCGATTTCATCCCGGAGATCGTCGGAAACCTGGCGTCGCCGCCAGCGATTCCGGAGCGCGATGGCCACCGACCGTTTGGCTTCACGCTGACCGACGATATAGCGATCGAGTTCAGAAACGATTTCGCGAGGTGTAAAAGTGGGTGTTCTATTCACGGGAGACACTCAACCTTGATTGAATCATTCGTATAGATGCAGATATCGCCGGCGACCCGAAGCGCCTCGCGGACGATGTCCTCGGCGCTGAGCTCCGTATGCAGGGCCAGGGCCCGGGCTGCGGCAAGAGCATAGGAGCCCCCGGAGCCGATCGCCGCAATTCCGTCGTCGGGTTCGATGACGTCTCCATTTCCCGAAACCACCAGCAGGCATTCGGGATCACCCACCAGCAACATCGCTTCCAACCGCCGCAGCATGCGATCCATCCGCCACTCTCGCGCCAATTCCACCGAGGCGCGACGAATATTCCCGGGGGCCTCCTCGAATTTCCCCTCCAACCGCTCCAATAGGGTGAGCGCATCCGCCGCTCCACCGGCAAAGCCCGCGATCGCGCGGGCCTTGGCGATCTTTCGAACCTTGTCGGCACCCTGCTTGAAGACCGTCTCGCCCACGGTGACCTGGCCATCCGCGGCGATGGCAATCCGTCCCTCTCGCAGAACGGCAACCACGGTAGTGGCCCGGACGCGAGGCATCTCGAAATCCATCTTCAACCCCCCTGACACGATGTCTAGCCTTTCTTCTTCCCGATACCGGTATTGGCCTTGCCGCCTCGCTTGGCATTGGAACGGCCCGCCTTCTCACCGGGCCGGGGCCCGGATTCACCCGAGGCCGTCGCCTCCGCGCGAGCTCGCGGATGAGCACTCTCGTATACCCGGCGCAGATGTTCCACTGAAACCGCCGTATATTTCTGTGTGGTCGAGAGACTAGCGTGCCCCAGCAACTCCTGGATCTCGCGCAGATCCGCGCCCATATCGAGCAGATGGGTCGCGTAGCTATGGCGCAGCCGATGGGGATGGACGTGGTCGTCCAAACCTCCCCGCTTTGCGCGACGATCGAGTACCCGACGCACATCCCGCGCCGCCAGGCGCGTTATTTCTCTCTCCTTGTTGCGTCGCAGGACATTGAAGAGCGGCTCCGCCAGCACGCCCGGGCGACGACGGACATCCAGCCAGACCTCAAGAACCTGCCGGGCCTTCTCGGGAATCGGAATGATCCTCTCCTTGCTCCCCTTCCCCATCACGCGAACTTCGCCACGATGCAGATCGATATCCCGCACATCGAGGGAGACGAGTTCTCCGACCCGCATCCCCGTGCCGTAGAGAAGCTCCACGATCGCCGAATCCCTCAGGCGGGCCAGCAACTGTCTCGGCTGCTCGGACTTCCCCGCCTGCGGGACGGGGGGGGGATCGGCGAGGGAGAAACAATCGTCCACCGAAAGGGGGCGAGGTGTGCGCTGCGGCAACTTGGGGGCCGGGATACCCGCCGTCGGATCGAGGCTGAGGAGATCGTCACGCTGTAGAAAACGAAAGAAGGCGCGCGCGCCCGAGAGCCGCCGACCCAAGGTGGCGGGGCTGCGCTCCGCGTGAATACTGGCCAGCCAGGCGCGGACCTGATCCGGATCCACTTCTTCCGGGGCGACATCCTCGCCCACGTACTCGGCCAATTGGCTCACATCGGCGATATAGGCGCGACTGGTATGGGCGGAAAAACCCCGCTCTGCGCGCAGATAGCTGGAGAAGCCCTGAATGGCGAGCTTCCAGCTCATGCTTCATCCCGGGCGAGCAGGGAGCAATAATGCGTCATGGCTTCGAGACCTCTCCGCGCCAACGCCTCATTCTTTTCCCGTTTCGGCAGCTTGCCCCTTCGGCCGGCGGAGTGCTCACGCGACAACTCGGGGAAGAGGCCGAAATTTACATTCATCGGCTGGAAATGCCGCGGATTGCCCTCTCGAAGATGGCTGAGCAGAGCCCCGTGGGCGCTGGAGCGCGGCAATTCGACAAAGCCGAGACCTCGAGCGGATCGAGCCGCATTGATGCCGGCGATTCCGCCCATGGCCGCGGACTCCACGTAGCCCTCGACGCCCACCATCTGTCCCGCGAGATAGAGCCCGGGCCGGGCTCGCAATTCCAACGTCGCGCCAACGCGAAGAGGGGCGTTCACGTAGGTATTTCGATGCACGGAACCGAAGCGCGCGAAGACGGCCTCGCCCAGGCCCGGAAGCGATCGGAAGATTCGTTTCTGCTCTCCAATCCGAAGCTTGGTCTGGAAACCCACCAGGTTGTAGAGCACTCCGCTCTTATCCTCCTGGCGCAGTTGTACGACGGCGTGGGGTCTGCGGCCGGTCCGGGGGTCGACCAGACCGACGGGCTTCAAGGGCCCATGGGCCAGGGTTTCAGGCCCCCGGCGTGCCATCTCTTCCACGGGAAGACAGCCCTCGAAGAAGACAGGCTGCTCGAAGCGCCGAAATGGCACGGTCTCCGCCCCGACGAGATCGTCGACGAGAGTCCGATATTCCCCCCGGTCCAGGGGCAGGTTCAGATAGTCGCCCTCGCCCTCTTCGTAGCGAGATGCCCGAAATGCGACGCTATGGTCGATGGAATCGGCGTAGACTGTGGGGGCGATCGCATCGTAGAAATAGAGATATTCATCGCCGAGCAGGCGCTGGAGGTCCCGGGCGAGTTCGGGAGCCGTCAGGGGCCCCGTCGCGAGAATCACCCGGCTCGCGGCGGGAATTCGATCCACACGCTCGCGACGCAATTCAATCAGCGGCTCCGCTTCGATGGCCTCGGTCACGTGACGCGAAAACGCTTTCCGATCCACGGCCAGGGCGCGGCCGGCGGGCACGGCAGTCTCGTCTGCCGCCCGAAGGATGAGGGAGCCGAGGCCTCTCATCTCCTCTTTCAGGAGTCCCACCGCGTTGTGGACCGGGCTCGCGCGCAGAGAGTTGCTGCAGACCAATTCCGCCAGGTCATCGGAAAGATGGGCGGGCGAAATCTGGTCGGGCTTCATCTCGTAAAGGATCACCGACACCCCGCGACGGGCGGCCTGCCACGCCGCCTCGCAGCCGGCGAGCCCCCCGCCGACGACGATCAGGGGCCCATGGCCCGGATGGCTGAATCCCATAGTGCCCTCTACTGCCTACCCCGACAGCCGGCTTTTCCGATGCGAAGCCCCTTTGACAGGTCAGAGAAGCCCCTGTGGCCGAAAAAATGTGTGGGGGGGGGCGACCACATCCCGAACTCCGAGTTTGCAGAGAATAGCCCATCCGACGAGACACCCTCTAATCCCTCGGATCCACTCCGATCCGCCCCCGCGGAATCGCTCTCAGCCTTCCATCACGATCCTCGCGAATCCGATCGCCGAGTTCGAGTGCCATCAGGAGCAGAGCCAGTTCGCGGGGTTCGCAGCCGAGTCTACGCATCAATTCGTCCCGGCTCGCGGGCTCTTCGCGCAGCATTTCGAGCAGCTGCGCCTCTGCGGGATCCATCGGAGGCTCCGAGATCACCGGTTCCGATTCCCCGCTCCGCCGCCCGGGCAATCCCTTTTCGGGGTTCCCCAGGGCGCCCAGGACGTCGGCGGAGTCGAGCACCGGTTGGGCCCCATCCCTCAGCAGGGCATTGGAGCCCGCAGAGGTCACGCAATCGATCGGACCGGGCACGACCAGGACCTCGCGTCCCTGCTCGAGGGCGTGTCGCGCAGTGATCAGGGAGCCACTGCGCGGACGCGCCTCGACGACGACCACGGCCCGGACCAGTCCGCTGATCAGCCGGTTGCGCAGGGGGAAGTGGTGGCGGGCCGGTGGGGATCCCGGCGTCAATTCGGAAAGGATCGTACCGCGCTCGAGAATCCGCTCCGCGAGACTCCGATGTTCGGGGGGATAGATGAGATCCGGGCCACAGCCCAAGACGGCCAGGGTGCGCCCGCCCCCGGCCAGGGCACCCCGATGGGCGGCCGCATCGATTCCCCGGGCCAGTCCCGATACCACGGCATAGCCCGCCGCCGACAATTCGCCCGCGAGGCTTTCGGCCACTCCGAGTCCGTAGCGGGTGGCGGCGCGGGCCCCCACGATGGCCACGGCGGGGCGGCGGATGATCTCTATAGAACCGCGAACGAGCAGCAGAGGGGGGGGATCCGAGAGTATTCGAAGCCGCTCCGGATAGACCGTCGAGGTGATGGGGACGGCGCGCACCGCATGCCTCGCCAATATTTCGATCCACTCCTCGATCCGGCGAGCCTCGACGACTGCCGACTTCCCGCTCCGCGCCAGAGCGAGCTCGGGATCGCCTCCCGCACTCTCCAGGGAGCGGCGGGCGAGACCCGGAAATAAAGAGAGAGCGGATTGCAAACGCAGCCACGCGCCGAGAAGCCGCCGCTCAGATCCGGAGAGGGCCCCGGGATCGAAACTGCCGGCCGAGGCGGAATCGGCGCTCGCCCGGGAAGAAGGCTCGATATCGTGCATCACAGAACTCCCGGGACCGGGAGATCTCCTGCTTAGCAGAATCGTCGGCGACGCAAAAGCCGCCTCGACCACACGCCCGAAAATGAAGGGAATCCGGAGAATCCCGAGGGCTCTCGAACGAGAGCCAATACTTCAGCGACTGACGACCCGGGCGGGAGTGGGGCGGATCCGATCCCCCACTTCCAGCACATCGTTCGCAAGGGTCACGAAAGCGACCGAAGTACCCCGCTTGACTTCGACCAGCACCAGCCGTGCGCGGATCAGATCCGGCGTTCTCACCTGCTTGCCGCTTACACGATCAAAGCCGAGGCGACCCGGCGTGTAGACCTCGACTTCAGATCCGAGACCGAAACCGTGACGAAACCCCCGATTCAGATAGACGTAGTCGCCGTCGGCCACGTGACTTCGGGCGTCGGGCATGAAAACGATATTGCCCTCGGCCCCCTGACCGGTCGCCCGGGCGATCACCTCTCGGGCGACGGGCTCCCGGGGAATCATGCGATCCCCTCGTCGGATTTCCGAACGCGACGAGCGGATTTCAGCAATCGAAGAGTCGCCCACCACTTCGCGCACAACGAGCCAGCCCAGGATGTTCACGTGATAACCGAGCAATTCCGCACTGCCCACGTCGCGGATCGCCTGGGCGTCACGGAAGAGAGTGAACTCATCGCCCACTTCAACCTGCCCACGACCCATGCCGAGGTAGACGAGATCCCCTTCGGCCAACCATTCCCTGGGGCTCGGGCTTTCAACGACACTGGTCGCGGCCGCAACCGCGTCCGAAGTTACGAAACCCATGGCTTCGAGTTCCGCCACCCTCACCGCTTTCTGCGGCGGAAGGACTGGAGCGGGTTCCTCGCTTCGACTCTTCACCTCGCCGACTCTCGCCTCAGCCGCCGCAATCATCTGATCGGCGCGCTCCCGGGTGATCTTGCGCATCTCACCGGCGGTGATCCAGATCCGATCCCCGGGCAGGATGAGGTGCGGATTCGAAATCTCTTCGTTTTCGCGCCAGACCGAGGGCCATACCCACGGCGTGCCAAGGTAGAGGGCCGAAATATCCCAGAGCGTGTCGCCCGGGACGACCATGTGGATGCGGCCTCCCTGACCGTGCTCATCGACCGCCCAGGGACCGAGGCCCGCAGCGGACACTCGATTCTTCGCGCTGGGCACAGCGCCGGACACATGGCCAGCGGGCTCTTCGAGGGCATTCGACCCACTGCTGCTGATCAAACACGATAGGAGGCAGGCAAGAACGAGCCGAGTTCTCATTGGACTTCTCCGGAAATCGCAGTTCGCAGGAATTAGGAGGCCAGTATTTCGGGGCGGGCCCCGGCCAAAGACCCGGTTCAGAATAAGCCGGACGCCCCGGGATCGCCCGCCGAGCCCGCATATCGGATCACGCGGGACGGACCCCCCCATCCGAAATCACGCCCGAGTTCCGTCACAGGGTGCCATCGGCCCGCGGCCGAGTCTCCTTGATCGGCGCCCCCCTGGGGCCCACGTGGATCGACGGCCGAAAAGCGAGGAGGCTCTGGGGAAAGCGAAGCCCCTCTGCAGAAGGGCTGCAGCCAGACATCCCCGGCACTCCCTCGAGCCAAACCTTCAGCCGGATTCCTGCAGTCTTTCGATTTCGGCGCGCACCCGATCGGCCCATCCGGGATCTGGAGCGCCGCTCGGAAGCCGACCACTGATCCGAAGCTTTTCGAGATCCGAGAGGGCCGCTTGGAGGGTCTCCAGGGCCTTATCACTCTCCCCCGTCGCGTCATAGACCTCCGAGAGGTGCAGACGAATCTCGCCGATATTGGGATTGTCGGGGGATACGACTCCCAGCGCTTCCCGCAGATAGCCGATGGCCGCCGAAGTCACGCCCCGCTTGTAGAGGACCCAGCCCAGGGTATCCGCAGCATTGGCATTGTCGGGCATTGCCGCCTTGGCCTCCTGGGCGAGTTTGAGGGCACGATCCAGATCCCGACCTTCGACCGCCATCATGAAGGCCAGATTATTCTTTGTCTCCGGCAGGTTGCCATCTCGCTCGAGGGCGGACTCGTACGATGCGCCCGCCTTGGCGCTTTCTCCCGTCATCTCGTAGAGAACTCCGAGGAAATGGCGAATCGCCACATTCTCCGGATTTCTGTCGATCGCTTCCCTGTACTGGCTGATCGCTTTGTCGAGTCGACCCGAGCCGGCGTAGATGCGAGCCAACTGGTTGTAGGCTTCCGTTCCCTCGGGCTCGAATTCCACGGCCTTCTTGAAAGCGCGCTCGGCCTCCTCCACCTCTCCGGAGCGAATGGAGGCCAGGCCCTTGACATGCCACAATGCCGCGGCTTCGGGATTTTCAATCAGGGCGGCGTCGATTCGATCGACGGCCTGGTCGATTTGCCCCACGGCCGAGTCCAACGACAGCAGCGAATTCAGAATCTCCGGATCATGGGGACGCTCAACGGTGGCCAACATGAGCGCCTTGCGCGCCTCTTCGAGATTGCCTTGAGCCATCGCAACCCGACCGATGGCAAAATGTGCGCTGGGCCCCCGACGTTCTTCGGGGACCGCAGCGAGAACCTCGGCCGCATCTTCGTACATCGACAGCCTCACCATACTCTGGGCCACCTGAATTCGGGCCTCGTCATCGTCGGGTTTCTGAGCGAGATAACGCCGACCATTCTCGATCGCATACTCGTGCTCACCCAATCCCGCGTGCACCTGAACCAGCAGTCTCCGCGCGGCAGAAAGGCCCGGACTGAGTTCCACGGCTCGCGCCAGTTCCGCCCGAGAACGCTGCAGATCCCGTCCCATGAGCAGGGCCGATCCCAACACGAAATGAGCCTGGCCCCAATCGGGTTTCAAGGCAGTGGCCTCTCGCAGGGATTCGATCGCCGCTTCGTATTCTTTTGCGGCGATTTCCGCCTTGCCCAATACGAAAGCCGCCTCGGCGTCGGATGGATCCTCCGCCCTCACCGCATCAGCGGCTTTCCTGCCCTCTTGGACCTTGGCATCATTCCCTTCTCGCACGCCGAGATCGATCAACAACTCCGCATGACGGAGTTTAGCGAGGGATTTCTCGGGATTCGCTTCGATGGCCTTTTCGGCGGCCTCGAGGGCCCCCTGGAGATCTCCCTCCCGGCCCCTGCGAGTGGAAAGAGCCAGCCAGGGAGCGGGATCCGTCGAATCGAAGGCGGTCGAACGCTCCAGCAATTCGTCGGCCTTTTCATTCTCGCCGGCAATCCGATACTGGCGTATTAGGGCGTCGCTGAGAACTTTCTTGCCTTCCTCGACCTTCTCGATTCCGAGTTCGAATGTAGCGGCTCCCTCCTCCACCCGTTCCCGATCAAAATAGAAACTCGCCAGATTCGCATAGGCTCGCACCAGATCTGCGTGCTCTTCTCCATCCTCCGTGGGCTCCAAGGCCAACGCGATGGCGGCCTTGAGCTGGCCTTCGACGCCGTCGTAGCGCTCCTGGATCATCAGCAGATTCGCGTACATGAAATGGGCCAGGGGTACGGCGTCCGTCTCCAGGGCACGTTTCAATTCCCTTTCGGCCTTATCGAATTCCTCGACCTGTCCGTAGTAGGTCGCCAGGGCCATGCGATAACTCGAATCGTCCGGCTTGAGTTCCGTCGCCAGCATCAACTCGGCCTCCACCTCGTCCAGACGCTCCAGGCTCGCCAGGGCTTGCCCGCGAATCAGATGGCCCGTGGCATTCTCGGGAGCGAGTTCCACGATGACATCGGCCTGCTCAAGGACTTCGTCGAAATTCTTCGCGGCGATCGAAATCGTCGCGTAGCTGATGCGCGAATCAACATCATCCGGTGCCAGCCGGACCGTCTCGCTGAGTTCCCAATAGCCCTCTCTCAGCTGACCGGATTTGAGATACGACTCCGCCAGGGCTCGATGCGCGTCTGCAACATTGGGATCGATCTGGAGGACATTCTTGTACTCGATGATCGCCTCCTTGTACTGCTCCGCCTCCCTGTACCCGTCTCCCTTCTGCATGAAGTCCTGCAACTTCTCTTCGTCGCTCGTACAGCCGAAGGAGAGCGCTGCCAGGATGGGCAGACAGACCATCAGACACGGCCTTCTCAACTCCGGAAATCGGGGTGAAATCAAGCGGATAGACATATCAGACCTCGCATATCGGGCGAATGGGGTGCTCTTATGACCAATGGGAGCCTAGCTTGCCCCAGCCCTGGACCAAATTCCAGCGGGGAAGAGGCCCGGGCCGACCCAGACACCTTTCCATCACCAAAAGTTCCCCCAAAAGCCCCCTGGATCGGAGCCGAATCCGGCCCCTGTCCGGAAAATCGTCCCGAGCCCGCCAAACCTGAGCCCCTTTTGATTCGGCCCGGAGCAAGTCCGAAAACATCTGAAGCGGAGGACGATCCAGGGCTCCCCCTCAATGTAAATTGGTGGGAATTCCCCCAGGCCATTCGAAGCCCCCGTTCACGTGAGTTCGCTGCGACCCGCCTTCTTCAACTTGGAAACAAGACCCCGAACATCCGGGCTCCGTTCCAGCTTTGCCACGAGAACGACGTCGTCGGTGTCGATCACCGCCAGATCTTCGACACCGAGCAGGGCCACGAGACGCTTGCCCCCCCAGATCAGATTGGCCGATGCATCCTCCAGCAGGACATCACCCTCCAGCACGCAATTGCCCTCGCCATCCCTTCCACCGGTCCGACTCCTCGTCGAGGCCCCCGACGCTGAACCCACTCCGAGTTCGTCGGCCAACGAGGACCAGGTGCCCACATCGCTCCAGGCGAAATTCACGGGCAGGGTCCAGACCTTCTTGCTTCGCTCCATGACCGCCACGTCCACGGGCAGGGAGGGTGCCCGCCGATAAGCGGCTTCCACCGCCTCGCGATTGCGACGCCGGGGATCCCGGCGCAGAGGTGCCAGGGCCCGATGAAGATTCGGCGCGCAGATCCGAACCTCTTCGAGGAAGTTGCGGGGCGACCAGACGAATACCCCGGCATTCCAGAGATAGTCACCACTGCTCAGGAACTTTCGCGCACGGCGGGCGTCGGGCTTCTCTACGAAACGCCGCACCTTCCGAATTTCCGGATGCGCATCGCCTACCGACGCCCCTTGTTGGATGTATCCATAACCCGTATCCGGCCGAATGGGCATGATGCCAAGGGTCACGAGCACCTCATGCTCTCCAGCGGCCCGGGCAGATGATTTGATCGCTCTCGCAAAGGCGCGGGCATCCGGCACGTGATGGTCGGCCGAGAGAACGGCCATGATTCCCGTCGGATCTTCTGCCGCAATCCTCTCGGCGACCCAGGCCGCCGCCATCGCCGTATTCCGACGACGCGGCTCGACGAGGATGCGAGACGCGGGCAACCCGCTTTCCCTCCGCATGGCCTTCGCGTGCTCGTGACCACAAACGATCCAGACTCGATCCGCTTCGGCGAAGTGGAGCGCTCTTGCCAGGGTCGCCTCGAGCAGGCTCTTGCCCCCGACAACCTTCAAAAAGGGTTTCGGGAGATCCCGCCTCGATGCAGGCCAGAAGCGCTCACCGGCTCCACCGGCCAGAATCACGGCGTGCAGGGGTCGCTTCGGAGTTCGGGAGGAATTCGATCTTCGCTTGCCGGAACCGGGCTTTGGCTTCGTCATCTCCGGCCAATACTCCAATACTCGAATCCGGCCTGCTTCATCGCATCCGGCTCGTAGATATTCCTCATGTCGACGAGCCTGGGCTGCCTCAGCAAGGAATGGATGCGAACGAGATCGAGGGCCCGAAACTGATTCCACTCCGTGACGATGACCGCGACGTCGGCATCCTGGCAGGCGTCATAGGCATCTTTACAGAGGCTGATGTCCGAAAGTTCCCGGCCGATACTCTTCATCGCCTGGGGATCATAGGCCCGGACTTCCGCACCCTGATCGAGTAGGGAGGAGATGAATTCGAGGGCGGGAGCCTCGCGAATATCATCGGTTTCCGGCTTGAAGGAAAGGCCGAGCAGGGCCACCCTGCGCCCGCGAACGTCTCCATCGCAGGCCGCCACGATCTTGTCGAATGCGTACTGGCGCTGCCTCGCATTCACGCGCAATACGGCCTCGACGATTTCAAAGCTGCGATCGAGTTCCCTGGCGAATTGGGCCGCGGCTCGCGTGTCCTTGGGGAAACAGGATCCCCCAAAGCCGGGGCCGGCGTGCAGGAATTTTCGGCCGATCCTATTGTCGAGTCCCATCGCCCGGGCGACGACCTGCACATCGCCGCCCACATCGTCGCAGAGGATCGAGAGTTCGTTGATGAAGGAAATCTTCGTGGCCAGGAAGGCATTCGCCGCGTATTTCGAAATCTCCGCCGTTGGCAGGTCGGCGAAGACGAAAGGCGTTTCATTGAGAAAGAGCGGACGGTAGAGGTCCTTCATGATCGCCGTGGCGTGCTCGTCTCCCTCCTCCAGGCCGATCACGACACGATCGGGGCGCATGAAATCTCCGATGGCCGCTCCCTCCCGCAGGAATTCCGGATTCGAGACCACGCTGAAATCGACCCGATTCCCGGCCCGTTCCAATTCCTCCTCGATCCATCCGCGCACCTTCGAGGATGTCCCTACCGGCACCGTGCTCTTGGTGACCACGACCTTGTAGCCATCGAGATTGCGACCGATCTGCCGCGCCACCGCCTCGACGAATCCGAGATCGGCCAGACCGTCGGCATCCGAAGGTGTGCCGACCGCGATGAAGACGATCAGGGCGTTTCGAATCGCCTCGTCGCAATCCGCGCTGAAGTCGAGTCTTCCGGCCGCCACGTTTCGGCGAAGCAGATCCTCGAGTCCGGGTTCGTAGATCGGGATTTCGCAGCGCTGCAATGCCTCTACCTTCTCGACATCGTTATCCGCGCAGGTCACACGAACGCCGAATTCCGAAAAGCAGGTGCCCGTCACGAGCCCCACATAGCCGCTTCCGACCACGCATACGTTCATCTTCGATTTCCTTCCTGGCAGCCGACAGCGCGCCCTGAAAGTGATTTCCCCTCGACGAGATCTTCCCCGACTCGCATACGCGAAAAACAACGCTGGCCCGGAGAAGTCGCGGGGAGAGAAGTCTACACCAGCGGAGGGGGGCCACATCCCCAACCTCCCGCGCCGGGGCGCCGATGCTCGAAAGCCCTCTCTAGCGCGTCCCCGGGTCTCCGAGCTTGATCCGATGGACGCGCTGCTGGGCTTCCAGATCCGCGTCCACCATCAGTTCAACCAATTTCCCGAAACCCGTCCCGGCACTCCAGCCCAATTCGTCGAGCGCCTTGGCGGGATCCGCCAACAGGGTATCGACCTCGGCGGGACGCTGCAGCTCTTCGTCGATCTCTACGAAATCCGCCGGATCCAGCCCGACGTATTCGAAGGCTCTCTCGTAGCACTCCCGTACGGAATGCTGCTCTCCCGTTCCGATCACATAGTCGACCGGGGTCTCCCCCTGCAGCATCAACCACATGGCCTCCACATATTCCTTCGCATATCCCCAATCCCTCTTTGCCGCGACGTTTCCGAGCTTCAGATGATCCTGAAGTCCCAGCTTGATGCGGGCGACCGCTTCGCTGATCTTGCGAGTCACGAACTCACGGCCCCTCCTCGGGGATTCGTGATTGAAGAGGATTCCCGAAACCGCAAAGAGATCATAGCTTTCGCGATAGTTCACCGTGATCCAATGCCCATAGAGCTTGGCCACCGCATAGGGGCTCCGGGGATAGAAATCCGTCTTCTCGTTCTGGGGCGTCTGGGTCACCCTGCCGAACATCTCCGAACTCGACGCCTGGTAGAAACGAATCTTCGGATCGATGAGACGAATGGCATCGAGCATGCGGGTCACCCCCAACGCCGTGTACTCCCCCGTCAACGAGGGTTGAACCCAGGAGGTCGGCACGAAGGATTGGGCGGCGAGATTGTAGATTTCATTCGGGGCGGCGGCGCGAATGGCCATTTCCAGGGATACCTGATCCAGCAGGTCCGCCTGGTGGAGATGGAGGTCGCCATGGATGTGGGAGATGCGCTCGGAGGTCTCCGTGCTCGAGCGCCGAACGATCCCATGAACCTCGTATCCCTTCTCCAGCAGGAGTTCGGCCAGATACGATCCGTCCTGCCCCGTAATTCCCGTGATCAACGCTGATCGGCGACTCATGACTGCTCGTCTGCCTCCACATGGCTTTCCGCATCCGATGCCGCTCCGGATTCCACTCCATTATCGGAATCCACTGAGGGCAAGGGCTCGGGTTCAAAAAGTCCCAGATTCTTCAGCAGGCGTATCGTAAGAATCGCAACCGCTACGAGAAAAATGATGGCCGAGTAGCTCTTGAGTTGAGAAAACGAGATCGCGATGATTCCGAAGCAGGCAGTCTGAAAATAGAGCCATAGAACGGCCTGACGGGTAGAGCCCTCTCGCCGCAGCAGCCTATGGTGGATATGCATATCGTCCGCGGAAAAAATCGCCTTGCCACTCCGCAGGCGCCTGAAAACCGAAAGCAGGGTATCCAGCAGCGGAACCGCCAGGGCCAGTAGCGGCACCAGGAAAGTGAGTAGAGCCGCTTTTCTATAGCCCTGAATCGACGCCAATGCGAGGCAGTAGCCGATGAATAATGCCCCGGCATCGCCCAGGAAGATTCGAGCCGGGGGGAAATTAAAGGGCAGGAAACCCAATAGGGCACCCAGCATGATGACCCCGATCACCAGGCCACTGGTCTGATCGGCCTGCCAGCAGATGACGGTCAGGGTGGCGGCAATGATCGCACCGATTCCCGTGGCGAGCCCATCCAGACCATCCATGAGATTCATGGCATTGGTGACGACCATGATCCAGCCAAGGGTAATCGGCCACTTCAGCCACGCCGGTACCAGGTAGGGCGCATCCTCGGCAAAGGGATTGCTGAAATATTCCACCGCAAAGCCCGCTTCGACGGCGATCGCTGCGGCCAGCAGCTGAAAGGGCAATTTCTGCCAAGCTCCGAGATCGAAGCGATCATCCCACACACCCACCAGGATCAGGACGACCGCGCCCGCCACAAAGCCCGGCAACTGATCCCCCGAGAGCAAGGCATCGCTTTCCCGAAAATACAAGACGGCCAGACCTGCGAAAGAACCCGCAGCAACGGCGAGACCTCCCAGCAGGGGGATGCCTCCGCGCCTGCTCGCCTTGCGATCATTGGGACGATCGATGATTCCCAGACTCGCCGCGACCCGGGCAGCCAATGGGGTCGTCACCACCGCAACCAGGGCGGCAACCATCAGAGCGATAATCAGGTCGAGTAGAGACACTTCCCGCTACCGGATCCGGCCGGAATTCGGCCCGCCTCTCTGTACGCGATCAATAATAGTAGC
>CAYTAT010000053.1:0-28404 GCA_964435795.1 uncultured Spirochaetaceae bacterium | reverse complement strand
ACGTCGTCGAAACTATTCGGACTCGAGATGTCTTTTCCCAAGAGACAGTTTTTGACAGCAACCTATGCTGCCTGACTGGCTCGATAGAGCGTCTTCCGTTCCTTCATCGTACTGCGTTTGATCCTCCCTCGCTTCGAGAGGATGCTATGCCGCCGACCGAAGTAGACATCCGCCGGTGTCACGTTCTTCAGAGACTCGTGATGTCGCTCATTATTGTAGTAGGCAACGAAGTCCTTGAGCGCGAGCTTGAGCTCACCAGGGAAGTATTAGTTTTCGAGTTTCAGCACGTTCTTCATTGTCCGACGCTCGATGCTAGAACTTCACGTTGAGAGTAACCCCGTAGGTTCGGGGCTCACCCATGAAATAGAGGATTGAGGAGCGTGCCCGGGCCAGGTTGATCACATCCACCCGGTAGGCGACATTGGTGACGTTCCGAATCCAGCCGGCGAGTTCGATGCTGTTCGCCGGCGTCGTGTAGCCGATTCGAAAGTTCAGCAACCAGAGAGGGTCCTGGGATACGGGGTCGAGGTTCTGGGGGCTGAAAAAAACTTTGCTCTTGTAGCTCCAGTCGAGTCGGGGAGCCAGAACTCCAAAGCGCGACCGCAAAGGCCAATTTACGTATCCCGCGAAAGCGATCTCCGGAGAATTGACCAGCCGGTTTCCCGAATTGTCCTCGGTCAAGAATCGCTCTACCCCGTCGTCATTGACGTAGCTGATGCGGCTTGAGAACTCGGTGTATCGGCCATTGAGCCATCCAAAGGAAAGGAAAACTTCGAGACCATCCACCGACTCAGGAGCCAATCCGTACAGGGGTTGGGCGCGGGCTTCGACCTCAGCTCCGTATACGTCTGCATCGTCGGCATTGATCAATTGGCTGACGGGAAGGGACCCGCCGGAGTTTCGGAGCTGGAAGATCTGGATGTCCTGATAGCTGTAGTAGAAGACGGAGCCATTGATAACGAGTTGGTTCTCGAGCCAGCCTGTCTTCAGCCCGAATTCCAGCGAGTCCACTTTCTCGGGTTTCACCGGGCTGGTCAACGACTGATTTTCGGTGTCGGTATTCCTGGCGTTGAGAACGAGGCCGTTCACGTGGGGCCCCTTGTAACCCCGGGAATACTTGAGGAAGACGAGGCGAACATCCGTGGGCTTGTAGGTCAAGGTCACGTCTCCGCTGGGCGCATTGCTGACTATACGCTCCGTGGCGAAGCCCGAAACGTCCGGACTGCCGGGGTCGATAACCCCCGAAAATAATTCGCGGGAGAACACCGAGGTGGTCAGATCCATCTCCTTGACCTCGAAATTCCAGCGACCGCCTGCGGTCACCGCGAAAGTCTCTGAGGGGTGCCAATCCACCCAGGCGTACGCCGATGAGTATTGCGTAACCAGGCTGTAGGATTGTTCCGTGACGTTGGAGATCTCCGGGAAGGAATTGTATACGTCGAGTTCTTCGTACAGGTAATTGACTCCGCCTTCCACGGACCACGCGTCATCGTCTTCCCAGTTGAGCTTGAACTCCTGACTGAATTGCCACGAACTGTTTCTCAGATGCGGTTCGAGTCCCAGTGGGTAGGGACCGGCATCCAGGTTCGTAGTGACTTCGCGCTGATTCCCCTCGAAGCCACTGATGGTTCGAAACAGGTAGGCATCGTCGCCAGAGGTGTACGCCCCGGTCAGGCTCGTTCCGTAGAGGTTGAGCCGTTCGGCCCCGTCCAGATTGTAGTCCCCCGCGTAGGGGTCTCCGTCCTTGGGGCGAGTCGCCACCGCGCAGTTTAGTATGGAGTCGCAGCGTCCGTCGGTAAAAGTAATGAGGTCGGGGTCGGTGTAGTTGTCTATGTTTTCGGGACGCGAGAGATTGGGTCTAGGAGCAACGAGACCTTGCCTTGCGCCCACCCCCTGGAACTGGGGTGAGTCTCCCCGGTTCATGCCTCCGTGGATATTCAGAATCCAGTCCATGCCTTCGCTCGGCTGCCAGCGAATCAAGCCCCGGGTCGCCCAGTTGTCGACGTTGTTGGTCCAGGGCTTAATGTCACTAGGCGTCTCGCCGCTTTCCCAGCCCTGATCGAAATAATTCTCGGGGAAGGACAGAGGAGCGACGCCGGGAAGAGTGCCCGGATCGGCGAGGTACACGCAACCCGGCAGGCCGCACTGCTCCTTGCTGGGAAAGGGGGGGGCACCCGGAGCGGGAATTCCGCCAACCACCGAAGCTGCGGGGTACCACGGTACCACTCGAAAGTTTTCCCAGTCGTAGTACTGGGGATAGAACACGGGATCCTGCCACTGGGGAATCCCCCCGAGAGGCGGCGCCGGAAAGACGAAGTCGCCGAGAGCGGCATCGTAATGGCCTATGGCACTCGACGGAATGAGCGAAATTTCGGGCGGATCGGTTTGGTCATTGAAGCAGGCGTTGTGGACGACACTCGCGAATGTATTCGGCTCCCCGGGGCTGTTGTACTGCGGATCGGCGCAGCGGTTTTTCGTGTAGCCGTCTCGCTTGCGCATGCGTCCAGAAACCCGAATCGAGATCGTATTCGCGATCGGGAACTCCATGGCCGCCTCGGTCTCGACTTCATTGTATTTCCCGTAACTGAGCTTGGTATACCCGTTGGTGTCCCTCGTTGGCTTTCGTGTGATCACCCGGATCGCGCCCGCCGAAGCGTTGCGCCCGTACAGGGTGCCCTGAGGGCCTCGTAAGACTTCGACTTGTTGAACATCAAAGAGCTGGCCGAGTTGGCCGGCCGGCGAGTTCATGTAGATGTCATCGCTGTAGACCGCCACCGCCGAGGACGAATTGGAGTTGAAATCACGCAACCCCACGCCACGAATGAAGAGCGTAGGATTCGATGCGGCGAAAACCGTTCGGATTTCAAGGTTTGGCGTGAACAGGGAGAGGTCAGCGATGTTCTGAGCGCCCAGCGCCTCGAGGTAGTCGGCATCGAAGGCGGCAATCGAGGTGCTTATGTCCTGGACGTTCTGCCTGCCCCCCCGGGCGGTTACAAGAATTTCCTCCACGCCCCGGTACTTGTCTTTGTCGGCACTATTTGCAGGGTCGAGTTCCGTAAGCGGCTGCTCGCCAACGGGGGCCTTGGCGCCTGCGAACTCTTCCATGTCCGCGAGTCCTTCGTCGGGGGAAGGAGACGGGGCGTGGCCTTGGGCGGCAGCCGGTGAAATTTGACCGAGGGAGCAGGTCCCCAGGATCATGAAAACGATCAGGGAAACCCTCCGGGCGGCCTTCCAATTGTTTATCGGGTCCAGATGCGTCTTCTTGTCCGGAGCATTTCGTCCCTCTCGGTGCCGAGCCAAAGTTGAAAACCCGATCATAAACGTCTGGAAAGGCGCGTTTCGCGCCGGATTATGGGAGAAACTAGCGCTGTGACAATAACATGCACCCGACCCAAAGAGCCTACGGTGAGTGCGGAAATTGATTTGCCAACAGCTCTATAAATCTGCAACGTTCTCGTTATTCCAGCAGGAGGCTTCCCCATGAGTGCGAATACGGTGACGGAAAATGGGAAGCAGATATTCGAGAGTGCAATCGACATACTATCGACTTGGGGACTTTAAGTTGTAGGCGCCGTTGCTCTTCTGATCGTTGGTCGGTTGATCGGCGCCCGGGCTGAGCGATGGCCCCGGTCGTCGCTCACCCGGGCCAATGTGGATTCCCAGCTCATTCCATTCTTTGGCCAGGCTGTTCAGTACTTTTTGCGGGTCATCATCATTGTTTCGGTCCTTCAGTTCTTAGGCGTCGAAACGACCTCGCTCGTTGCGGTGATCGGGGCCGCCGGACTGGCCCTCCATGGAACCCTCACCAGCTTTGCCGCTGGAGTCAAGCTTCTCATCATGCGTCCCTTCAAAATCGGAGACGCCATTGCCGTGAGCGGATCGACAGGCGTCGTGGTCGAAGTCACTCTTTTTGTCGCAACGCTAAATACTTTTGACAATGTCCGGATAATCATCCCCAACTCTGCGGTTTATGGAGCCATTATCAAAAACTTCAGTGCCCGTCACGGGGCTCCCCTAGGGTGAACGGTCGGGATGATAGTTTAGAAAGGTCCGGTCACATCCTTTACACCAAAGGCTGCCTTGGATGGAAACGACTTCTAAGAATCAGCGTCAGCATCTCTATCGCGACTACGCGTGTGGCCAGCAGTCGATGAGCGAATTGTGTGACCGTTTTTAAATCTCTCGGGCCACGGGCTAGACGTGGATCGAGCACATTGAGGCCGGCAATAGATTCGGTCAGCAGACTGCCGACATTCAGAGCCCCTACGCCAGGAAACGTCTGACGGGCCCCTGTGATGGGCGCATTCGAAGCCGGCAAGGGGAAAATCGGCGCTGGGCAGAACGGCTTGCCGGGGGCGGCCTCCACGAGCACCCGGCTAGAGCAGCGGCTCAAAGCCGTTTCAGCCGCGTATTGGGAATCTATTGACAAGTTGTCTTGACAACTTGTCAGAATGAGGCACTCTATCCTTCATGTCCCCGCTCAACGCCGATTCCCGGGTCCCCCTCTACCACCAACTCGCCGATGTGCTCCGCGAGCGGATTCGTGTGGGCGAATACCCGGCGGGTGATCGTATCCCCTCGGAACCCGAACTCTCGCGAACCTTCGGAATTGGTCGCCCCACCGTGCGGCAAGCCACCGACCTGCTCGTCCGCCAGCGCTGCCTTGAGCGACGCCGCGGTTCGGGCACCTTCGTGATCCATCCCCCCGACGAAATCGATGCACTCTCCCTCGCCGGGACCATGGCTTCGTTTGCGAAGTCGGGCCTCGCCGTGACGGCGAGCATTGTCGAGCCCGTGAAGCGCGTACGCGTTGGTCCCGACGCTGAAAACCCCTTTGCGGGCCGCGAGGCCTGGACCCTGCAACGTTTATCACACGCCGAAGGCATTCCTGCCCTGCTGGAAGCTCTCTGGCTCGATGTCGAACTCTTTGCCGGACTCGATGACATCTCGCTGGAGGGTCGCTCGCTCTCGCAACTTGCCGACCAGCATTTTCGGCTTCGTGCCGAGAGCGCCGACCAGAATTTCCGGGTCGCGAACTGCGACGCGGCCAGCGCCGCCCGCCTCGAATTGGCTGGCGGCACGCCGATCTTGTTGGTCAAGCGACGCGTGCACTTTCCAGGTGCTCCAAATGCCGTCTACTCCGAGCTTCGTTGCCGCACCGATGAACTCGTCTTCTCCCAAACCCTGGAGACGCCACAGCATGGCTGAAAGAAATACGAAACCGGGCTACTTCGGCGAGTTCGGGGGCTCTTTTATTCCCGAGATCCTCGTCGCTACCTTCGCGGAACTGCGCGCTGCCTATGGCGATGCGCGCAGCGACCCCGCCTTCTGGGAGGAATATAAGCGGCTGATGTCGGCATATTCGGGCCGTCCCACGCCGCTGACCTATGCCGAAAATCTGACCAGGCACTTCGGTGGTGCCCACATCTACATCAAGCGTGAAGATCTGAACCACACGGGTGCCCACAAGGCGAATAATGTGATCGGCCAAGGCCTGCTGATGAAACGCATGGGCAAGACGCGGGTCATCGCGGAGACGGGTGCCGGCCAACACGGCGTGGCCACGGCCACGATGGCCGCCAAGTTCGGATTCGACTGTACGATATATATGGGCGAAGTCGACGTGCGGCGGCAACGCCCGAACGTCTTCTGGATGGAACGGCTCGGTGCGACTGTGATCCCCGTCAGCGGCGGCTCACGCACGCTGAAAGACGCGATCAATGAGGCCTTTCGCGATTGGGTTACGAATATGGACGATACCCACTACGCATTGGGTACCGCCTGTGGCCCACATCCCTTTCCGGAAATGGTGACCTGGTTCCAATCCTTGATCGGCGAAGAAGCGCGGGCCCAGATCCTCGAGGAACGCGGCACACTTCCGGCGGCGGTCTACGCCTGCGTGGGAGGCGGCTCGAACGCAATGGGTGTATTCAGCGGCTTTCTCGATGACCCCGACGTCGAACTCGTCGGTGTCGAAGCGGGCGGCCACGGTATCTCGACCGGTCAGCATGCCTCGCGACTCGCCTCGGACGATGCCACGATCGGTGTGGCGCAGGGCTACAAAACCTTCTTTCTACAGGATGGTGACGGGCAGATGCGCGAGACGCATAGCGTCGCGGCGGGGCTCGACTACGTCGGCGTTTCCCCGATCCTCTCGAATCTGAGCAAGACCGGCCGCGTGCGCTTCGAGTCGGCCAGCGATACCGAGGTGATCGATGCGCTCTCATTGACAATCGAAAAAGAGGGGCTGATCCCGGCGCTCGAGTCGTCGCACGGCTTTGTAGAAGCCTTCAAGGACGCTCCGAAGTTCTCCAAGGACGACGCGATCCTGATCAACCAGTCGGGGCGGGGCGATAAAGATATATTCACTGTTGCAGATGCTTTCGACGACCCGAAATGGCGCCAATTTATTCAGGACAAAGCGGCCGAGTACGCGGCTCGCGGAGAAGACTCCAATGTCGACTAGCATGCCACTCGAAGACTTCATCCGCGCAAAGAAGAAGGATCGGGATATCCTGCTGATGACGCATATCGTCATCGGGCATCCCTCCTTCGAAGAGGGAATGCGCATTGTCGAGGCCATGGTCGAGGCTGGCGTCGAAGTAATGGAGCTACAAATTCCCTTCTCCGAGCCGACCGCCGACGGGCCGGTGATCCTGCGGGCAAACCAACAATCGCTCGACGAGGGTTCTACTGTCGAACGCTGCCTTCAATTCGCCGAAGAATGTGCTCGCCGCTTCGACATTCCGTTCCTGGTGATGACCTACTACAATATTCTCTTCAAGTACGGCATCGATGCCTTCGCGCAGCGCATGGCCGATGTGGGCCTTCATGGTGCAATTATCCCGGATCTGCCGCCCGAGGAAGCCGACGAGTATCTCGTGGCTATGCAATCGCGTAAGCTGGCGCCGATCTTCCTCTACACGCCCACAACAGACGACGCGCGGATGCACCTCATCGCCGATGTCGCCGAAGGTCTGGCCTACTGCGTTGCTCGCCGGGGCGTTACAGGAGCAGATACCCACTTCGATGAGGAACTCGACCGCTATCTGGCCCGCTGTCGTGCCGCGACCGATCTTCCCCTGGCGCTGGGCTTTGGAGTCAAGGATCGCGCCGACGTCGATCATCTGATCGGCCGCGCAGACCTCGCGGTAATCGGGACACGGACGATCCAGCTAGTAGAAGAGAAGGGCGTCGACGCCGTGAAGCCATTCATCGAGAGCCTGCGAGACCCGAACTGAGTTCGTGCGGGGACGCAGTGCGGGATTCTTTCAACGATCCCGGCTCGCTGCGAGTAGCAGGTATCGCCGCGGACGTTCTCAGGAAACTGGGCGGGCCGCTGACGGAGTTGAGCAGAATTCCTGGAACTCTCTCCGAAGCATATCCTGGCCGAAGACATTATTGGGGCGGGAGCAGAGGGAAGCGGCATGATCTTCATGCCAAGATCCCAACCTTGAGACTGGACTCGTTTCATTGGGCTTGCCATGCCGGCCTTTCTTCTACAGAGGTTCAGTCGAGATGGGCCTGCAGTGCAGCCAGAATTACCTCGGGGCCGGAGCGGCGTTGGTAGTTCTCGGAGACATCCATCCACAACACCTTGCCGTTGGCGTCCACGAGCAGGGAAGTCGGTATCGGCAACGCTTCGATCTCATCCCTGGGATTACCCGAATGAGCCCCCTGATTTCGCAACCCGAACGCGTCCGTCACCCCGAGTGTTCGGTCGGAGAGCATCGTCGCTTGAAGTCCGTGAACGCGTCGGCCCGTGCGGATTTCTTCCGGGTGATCGGTGCTGACGGTGAGCACCTGAATGCCGCGCTTATCGAACTCGTCCCGAAGTTCTTCCCATCG
The DNA here is from genome assembly GCA_964435795.1 of uncultured Spirochaetaceae bacterium. Taxonomy (GTDB): domain Bacteria; phylum Myxococcota_A; class UBA9160; order UBA9160; family UBA4427; genus JAZXM01. Next base: position 20,556 of record CAYTAT010000053.1, on the reverse strand, counting down.
CCGTAACTCGGCGACACAGTAGGGTCACCAGTGGGCGCGGAAGAACTTGATGAGCACGGGGTTCCCGCGCAGTCGCGCGGAGTCGAAAATCTGGCCACTATCGTCCGGCGCACTGAAGCTCGGGATCATCTCGCCCACCTGGATGGCATTCGGCGGCAAGATCTGTTCGCTGATGCTCACGGTAAAGGGAAGGACGAGTCCCATGACGATCGCCGGCACCGCGGCGATACGTCCGAGCCATCCGGCCTTTTTCACGAACGCCGCGATACCGAGTGCGACGGCACTCAGCCAGACGGCGAGAAAGAGCATTCGATTCTCGGGAAGGGCCACGTTCTCGGCCTGGTAGAACCAGAACCTCGTGCAGCCAACGGCTACCACGAGCGCGAGCAGGCCGAGTTGCGTTCCTCTGTTCATCGAGAATTTCATTGCGAACCTCCCAGCCCAGCGCCACCCGGTCTAAGGTCCGGGCTTGAGAGTGGGGCTCTCACAGGATTCAGAGTAGTGCGCTCATAAGCGCAGGCAAACTGGCCAGGAGATACGAGCAGAATCGTTCGGCGCGGCCTCATGCTCCCCCCTCCCCACCCGCGGCCCGAAGCGCTTTCAGCGTCGCGTCCAGGGTCAGGAGCTCGGGCAGGAGTTTGGGCGGCCTGCTGGGGTCGGCGGGGTAGACAAGGTACATCGGTACGCCCGCCCGGCCCCACTCGGCAAGCGCCTGAGTGATTGCGTCGTCACGTAAAGTCCAGTCGGCCTTGAACAGCGCGAATTCCCAGCGCGCGAGCTCTTCCTGAACGGCTTCGTCTGCGAGCACCACGGTTTCGTTGACCTTGCACGTGATGCACCAGTCGGCGGTGAAATCGACGAAAACAGGTCGCCCCGCGGCGCGTTCGCGATCGATCGCCGAGGGGTCGAAGGGACGCCAGTTGATTCCGCCGGTTGAAGGCACCCCACCGAGCGACGTATCCCGCGGTGCCGGCGAGAGCGGCAATGCGGAGAGCGACACCACAATGAGGGCGACCGTCGCCGCGGCCACAGCGCGCGTGGCGATGGGGCGCGCAGCAGCCTGCACGGTGCCAAAGATCCAAACAAGAAATGCGATCGCGACGAGATGAGCGAGCAGCAACCCCTGGGCGTCCGCGCCTACGGCGCGTCCCGCGACCCAGGCCAGCCATACCACCGTCGCCAGCAACGAGAACCCCAGTACCTCACGTATGCGGAGCATCCAGGCGCCCGGCCGCGGGACAAAACGCGCCCAGCCCGGGATGAGCGTCACGAGCACGTAGGGCGCGGCAAGTCCGACGCCGATCGAGGTGAACACGGCGAAGATCACGACTCCCGAGCTCGCGAACGCAAAGCCCACCGCCGTTCCGAGGAAGGGTGCCGTGCACGGAGTTGCGAGAGCGACAGCCAGGGTGCCCTCAAAGAAGCTGCGCGACGGCGAAGCGGGGCCGGTCGACGGGCCGAGGGCGGGGCCGGAAGCTTGCAGCGTGATATCGAAGGCACCAAAGAGGTTCATGGCAAAGACGACGAGGATCGTGCAGACCACCGCGAGGAATACGGGGTTCTGAAGTTGGAAGCCCCAGCCCACAGCTGTGCCGGCCGCACGCAGCGCGATCACGACCGATGCGAGCGCCGCCATCGAGGCCAGCACGCCCGCCAAGTAGGCCAGACCGTGCTTCACAACATGGCTGCGCTCGGCGCGGGCGAGGTCGGCGATGCCGAAAACCTTGATCGCCAGTACTGGAAGCACGCAGGGCATCAGGTTGAGGATCAGGCCACCGAGCAGCCCGAGCACAAGCGCCCAGACGAGCGAAGGCGCACCAACCCCATTGGGCGTCGTCTCCCCTCTTACGTGCCCATCGCCCGGGGGTGTCGAGGGCAGTTCGGCGATCACCTCGAACGCTGACGGATTGGCACCGCCCGTCATGGGAGTGATCGGCACGTCCACCGCGAGATGTTTCCGCGCGCCGGGCCGGGCGAGCGGGACGACACCGCGCAATCGCTGTCCACCAATATGCGGCTCGTCATCGAAGGCGTGCGCGCTGAAGGCGAGGGAAAAGCCGCGGGCCTCTTCGATCGGCACGGCGGGTGGGTGCGAGAGGCCGAGCGCTGAGAGACCCAGATTCGAAGCGGTCACCGGAAAAAATGCTTGGTCGGCGTAGCTGGCGTCAAGGGTCCAAGGACGGCAATTCCTGCCAGGGTCGGACTCAGGGCCCACGCACGAGATAACCTCGAGCACAAGGGCAATATCGTCTCCTGCATCGGCGGAAGGCTGCGAGGCCCGTGCCCCGACGACGACGCCCAGCGACTCGGGGGCTCGCGGCAGACGCGACTCGGCCAGGTCGAAACGATCGCGAATTGCGGGCGGCGGCGAAGTGCCCTGAGCGGCGACAGGTATCTCCCGAGCGAGTCGGATGTGTCCGGGAATGCATTGGAGCAGACAGGCGACGAAGTCGACGTCCACTTCGAGGCGCCACTTTCCGTGGGCGCTTCCCGAAATAATGGCGGCGCTGGTGAGCAAGACATCGTTCTCGTAGCCCAAAGTAGTGAGCAGGCCTTCTTGCTCGCGAAAAACCTGCGGAGCCGGCCACTGGGTCGGCCCGATCTCCGCGTGGGCCGCACGCCAGCTGAGCTTGGTGGGCAAGCCCGAATCGCCAGAGTGGCGCCAATAGATATGCCAACCCGGGTCGAGGTCGAAGAGCACACCCACCCGCACACGCTCTCCCGCCGCGACCGAGGTCGCGTCGACGAGCAACTCGGCGGCGACCCGGTCTCCGCTAACGCCGAGGACATACTCACCGCGGGGGCCGGGGTCGGGTTCTGCCGAAAGAGTGCTCAGGGCGAACCACGGCAAGAATGCGATGCTTATCAACACCGCCCGCGTCATCATGCGCAGTCTTCTACAAGTCGATCGCCCCGGTTGGCGCATGGTTCGCCTGGGATATTCGCCGTTCATGGCTTCGAACCTCTCATCGGATCACGCAGGATTCGGGTCCTACGCCTTTCGTCCCCGAGCATATCTCTTGAGTGATTGGCTTGACATTACCAAATGAGAGTGCAACTCTCAAGTCGCATCGAGAGCAAGATTCTCAGATCGGAGATTCAGCCATGCCCGAATTCACAGCGCGAACGTCCGGTGACCCTCAGCGGACGCCGGCAGCGAACCGGCGGCGTGTGGCTGCGCTCGACGCCTTTATCGACCTGGTGCTCGAGGGGAATCTTCCGCCGACACCCAACCAGGTGGCGGAGCGTGCGGATATCTCCATCGCCACATTCTTTCGGTATTTCGAGAGCCTCAACACCCTGCGACACGATGCGGCCACTCGGATGCTGGAGCGCTTTCCCCTCTTGGAACTGAAGGATATCGGCGAAGGGACCCTGCACGAGCGGGTTGAGGCGTTCGTCGCTCTCCGCGTCGCGCTCTGGGAGAAGGTGAGCCTGCTAGCTCGGCTTCAGCGCACGGTGGTGCTGCAGGATAAGGATGCCGCGAGGATGGTCGACTACGTCCGCGGCGTCATGGCCAATCAGGTGCGTGAGCATTTCGCACCCGAACTGCGGAGGCTCACCGCAGCGCAGCGGGACGACGCAGTGGCGCTCATTGCGATGCTGACCTCGGTCGAGTCGTGGGAGCAGTTCCGTCACGCCTACCGACGCAGCCCGCTGCAGACCCGGCGCGCCTGGGCGGATGCGATCGGGGCCCTTCTATGCGAAGGGAAGGAGCGGTGAGCGGAGAATTCCGGCGGGTTTGGATGTGCTGACGGAAGAGCTTAGGGCTGCCGCTCCGGAGGCCTGGCAACGAGGAGAGCATGCATGATCAAGATTCGAGTCGAGTACCTGATGGATAAAGGCGCGGAGGACGTCTTCGACGCCATTGCGGATCACGAGAACTACGAACGCTATCCCGGCATCGATTCCTCTACCTTGCTCGAGCCGGGAAGGAATGAAAAGAACGGCGAAGGCGCGCTGAGGCTACTCGTCTCCGGTGGAGTCACTTTCAAGGAACGCATTACCTGCTACGAACGACCGTCGAAGATGAGTTATCACTGCGAAGAAGTGAAACCCATCTCCATTCACCATGAACGCGGCGAAATCATCTTGGAGCCCGTCGATGGCAAGACGAAGGTGACCTGGATCTCCGAGGCGCGACTCGGGATTCCTATTATCGGTTCTCTTCTGGGCAAGTGGATCGAGCCCCGCGTCTCGCGATTATTCCAGGGCATACTCGAGCATATCGATGCGAGCCCGAGACGGCGCTAGCATCAAGAGAGGGGAATATTCGTTGAAGACAGAATGGATGATCTACGGAGCCAACGGCTACAGCGCAACGCTGGCGTTGAGGAAGGCAGCAAGGGAAGGGCTCAAGCCGATCCTCTCGGGCAGGAATAAGGCGGCCATAGAGGCCCTGGCCGCGGAGCTTGGACTGCGATATCGCATCTTTGATTTGTCGGATGTCGACGGGGTGGCCCAGAAGCTGTCGGATGTGAAGATCGTCAGTCACTGCGCAGGCCCTTTCTCTGCAACGGCCGAGCCGATGATGAAGGCCTGCATCGAGTCCGGGACGCATTACACGGATATCACAGGGGAGCTCGATGTATTCCAGCTCTCACAATCATTGGATCAGAAGGCCCGGGCGGCAGGGGTGGTCCTATGTCCTGGTGTGGGCTTCGATGTAATCCCCACCGATTGCGTGGCCAATAAACTGAAAGAAGCGCTGCCCGATGCAACGCAATTGAGGCTCGGCTTTGAGGGAGATAACGCACTGAGCCCTGGAACGGCCAAGACCATGATCGAAGCCGTCTCGGCCGGCATGAAGGTATTGCGCAATGGCGAGCTCGTTTCCGTGCCACCGAGTTTCGAATCGTGCTCCATCGATTTCGGAAACGGTATGCGGAATGCCTCTGTCATTCCTTGGGGCGACCTGGCGACAGCGCATTGGCAGACGGGGATACCGAATATTTCGGTCTATGCCGCGCGAAGAACCAATAAGGTCTCAGACGTCCTGATTCCGCTGGTTCAGCGTGTGATGGAGATCGGCGCAGTCCAGAGATTCGCGAGAAAGAAGATTGAGCAGAAGGTGAAGGGCCCCGACGAAGAGGCTCGAGGGGGCCGTAGTACCTACGTGTGGGGTGAGGCCACGGATCCCAGCGGAAAAACGGCAACCTGCCGCATCAGGACTCCGAACGGTTATACGGTAACGATGGATGGCATCTTGTTGACAGCCCGTTTTTTCATGGACTACGAGGGAAAAGGCGGTTGCTTCACCCCTTCCCAGCTGATGGGCTCGGGCTTGGTCGAGTGCCTGCCGGATGCGACGAAGCTGGAGCTCTCGAGCTGAGCCCATGGGTCGGCGTGTTTCTCATGAAGTCCTCGTCACGGGCTCCCCGTAGGGACCCGACCTGACCCAATCCCGGATACCGTGCCAGGGTGCAGCTCGAACGTCCTATTCTCTTTGTGCTGCTGAGACGGTGGCGCGGTTGAGCTGCTCCGTAGTCGTTACTCGTTTGGATCTGGCGGCTCAACCGACTCCAAAGATGCACTTTCCAGCGATGTCTTGTTTCGAATCCATGCGAGTCACGCCCGATTCGACAGAAAACGCGCTTCCCGGTCTGCGTCGGTAGGACGGAGCAGGTAGAATGTACTTGGCGCCAATACCTCACTATCTCGGGGAGCCCAGGCAAGGCGCATAAGGAGCTTCGAATTGGATATCGGACTAAAGGGAAAGAAAGCGATCATCACCGGTGGGAGTCGAGGAATTGGACGGGCCATCGCCGACACGCTGGCGGCCGAGGGAGCCGATGTTGCTCTCTGTGCTCGAAATGCCGACGCCCTTGGCGAGTCGGCTGATGCGCTGCGGAAGGCGGGGGGCAAGGTTTTCGCTCAGGCCGTGGACGTTTCAGATGCGGATGCACTGAAGGCATTCATCAACGAAGCGATCTCTGAACTTGGAGGCCTGGATATCCTCGTCAGCAATCCGAGTGGAGGCAATGGTGTCGACGAGGCGAGTTGGAAGGCCAATTTCGAGGTGGATCTCATGGGTGCGGTGCGTAGCGTGGAGGCGGCCCTTCCAGCCCTGGCCGAATCCGATGCGGCAAGCATCCTCTTCATTGGAACCACTGCCGCAGTAGAGACTTTTATGGGGCCGACCTCGTATAATGCACTCAAGGCAGCGCTCATAACCCATGCGAACGGCCTCTCTCAATCCTTGGCGGGGCAGGGCGTGCGTGTGAATACGATCTCTCCGGGGCCGATCTTCATCGAGGGCGGATCCTGGGATATGATCAAGCAGTTCAACTCCGCAATCTACGAGCAGGCACTGAAGGATCATCCAGGTGGAGAGATGGGAGAGGCGTCGGATGTGGCAAATGCGGCGGCCTTCCTCTCCAGTCCGGCCGCGAGGCATATCACCGGAGTCAATCTGGTCGTAGACGGCGGATTCACGAAGCGGGTCAATTTCTAGCGGGCAGGGCGAGCTCTTCGTCATCGATATTGGAGGCATTGCGGGAACGAAGATTCTGAGCCGGGAGGGCTACCACGCGCTCAATGTACGGCGGGTCGCTACGGCTTGCGGAATCAGCAGAGGAAGCCTGGCTTATTATTTTTCCACTGAGCTTGTGCTGATTTGATGGAGGCGATAGTTGTCCGCATATGCGACAACGATCGACCCCTCGTGCATGAAGCCACGACCGATATCGATGGGATATGCATTCAAGTTGTCGAAAACCGTGATTGGCGTGCGAATGGAAGATGGAAATTTGCGGGAGAGAAGTGATCTTCTTCTGGAACTACAACCTCTTCGGAGAAATGCAATTCTCTGGTTGCCCGGCGATTGAATGAGCATTTTTCTGCCAAATACTTCCCGATCCCAACGAGACTGATCGGGTCAGTACCTGCCATAGGCTTCCCGATAGGAACCTGAAATCACGCCCATACCCGGACGCTGTGTCAAGAGTCAGCTTGAATGTCCTATCCTCTCCGGAGGCCGTTGAGCGGCCCAGGGAAAAGAGCGAACTTCGTCAAATGGTTTTCGCGGCAGGCGAATCAGAATTGAGTTTCTTTCTATGACACACGCGACGGAGCAGAGCGACCAGGACCAGCGCATCGTGCAATGGGTCGAGTCGCAGATGGAAGGTCGGGTCCTGGCTATCGAACGCCAGCCGCGCTGGCGCCCGGCCTGGTTCGTGGAGCTCGATCGCGCCGGCGAGAGACTTCCCCTTTATGTGCGGGGCGAACGGCTCGATGCGCGGATTGGCTTCACGCTCGAGCATGAAATGCGGCTGCAAGAGATGCTTCACCAGCGCGGAATCCCAGTGGCGCGGGTACACGGCTGGATCGATCGACCCCGGGCCTATGTGATGGATCGTGTGCCAGGCGAGGAACACTTTGGCCACACGGGGGCCGCCGAGCGAGACGCGGTCATGGATGCGTATATGGAGTGCCTCGCAAGTATCCACCGGCTGGAGGTAGCCCCCTTTGCGGAAGCCGGAATTCTGCGGGCCCCGCGGCCCTCCGAATCCGGCCGCATCGGTATCCATGTATACGAAAAAGCCTATCGGGCCGTGAAGAAACGGCCCGATCCGCTGCTCGAATTCAGCCTCGCGTGGATGAAGCGCAATCCGCTGGGGGTGGTCGAGCGCGAGACCGTCGTCATCTGGGATACCGGTCAACTCCTGCATGCCGACGGTCGGCTCAAGGCATTGATCGACCTCGAGATCGGGCATATCGGCGACCCGATGATGGATCTGGCGGGCTTCAGGATGCGCGCCCGTGAGATCGGATTCAGCGACTTCGATCGCCTCTACCGGGTCTACGAAGAACGCGGAGGCTACCCGGTCGACCGGGAGGCCATTCGCTATTACTACTTCGTCTTTGCACTCTGCAATCAATTGGCCTTTCATGCGGCGCTGGCCGATCCTCCACCGGGATCAGATTATATGATGAATCTGCGCTGGTGTGTCGAGACCAACCTCTATGCCATGGAGGGCCTGGCTGAAATCCTGGCGCTACCGCTCGAGGATGTTCCGGCGCTCGAGCCCCGCAGCGTCTCGTCGGCTCCCGCTCATGCTCATCTGGTCGACTGGTTGCGTCGCTTCGAGCCAACCGATAAAGGGACCGAGCATCAGGTTCGGAGTGCCTTCCGGCTCGCTCGCCACGTGCAGCGCGCCAGCGAAATCGGAGCCGCGGCCGAAGCGGCCGATCTGAATGACCTCAAAGAGCTTCTGGGCTACCGGCCCGCAGACTGGCAGGCTGGCGACGCGGCTCTCGAAAAGTTTGTTTTGGAAGATTCAGGTCAGAGTGACTGCATGCTGGCACAGATCTTCCATCGCCGCCTGATGCGCGCGCTCATGACTCTGGGGCCCGAGGGATCGGCGATGGCTCGACACCATCCGGTGCCCGCCGTGGCATAGGCGGAGAAAGCATCGCGAGTGGGCTGATTCGCGTTCGCCGCTTCCGCAAAACGGGTTGGAAAGAGCGTCCGTCCGCGAGGCTCCCGATGGACACTTGACAGGCTCCCCATACCCGAACATTCTGCCAGAAAGCGGCTTGGATGTCCGATCCTGCGCAGAACGCCCGCCTCCGATAAAGGCGTAGCCACTTGTCGCACTGCGACAATCCTGCCTGAATCCCCGCGCATTCCATGGAAGACCTCCTCGGGCTGGAACCCTGGGCCTCTCCAGCAGCGAGATGGAAATGAAGCCACCGACATTGCGATGCCTCGGTCTCGGCCGGCAGGTGAACACTCGACATTGCAAGTCTCCTCTTCAGTGTTCCGACGGGCATGACAGACCGCAGAAGTAGGGCATTCAAACTGGGTCTGGGCACGGTCGCCCGGTGCGAGGTCTGTTTGAAGTTCCTCTGCCTATCCACTTCGCTCAGCCTTTGTGACTCATCACGATACGGAAGGAGGTGACACCATCCTGAAATCGCGAGGAAAGACAGGGGGATGAAGGCCCGCAAGGCATTCTTCGAGCTTCGGGAGGTGTTTTCGGGTGAGGAGGTGCGGTGGGCGCCTGCATCTCATGATCCTTCCCCGCAATTCGAGAGGCAGGGGGCTTCTCTTGGTGTTTCCGCGCCAAACACAGGCGGAGCGAAGTGGATAGGCAGAGAAGTTCCTATGGGGAGGCCCGGGGCGAGCTTTTCGAAGAGCCGAATCCTGGCCACGACTTTCGGGCATACGCTTGCAGGCGGGTCGTCCACTGGACACCGCGGGTCAGACCTGGAGTTTCAGCCCCGCGGCTTGCGCACGAATTCTCGAGGCTTTCCCTCGCCTGAGGGACGACCATCGAGTGGATCCAGAATCTGGGCGGGCGGGCACCAGGCTCCGGATCGCCCGCGAGCGGCGGGTTCTGCCCGCACAAAGCTCGGCTCGCGAGCTACCACGAGAGATCGGGTCCCGATGAGGCGTGATTCCCTGCCGGCTGCCCGGGCCGGGGTGTGTAGCCGTCGCAGGGGGCCAAATTGGGGGCTGGATGGAATGCGCGCGCCATGAGGGAAGCCGGCGTATCGACCAAGCGCTTACGCTCCTTGGAAGTTCGAGAAGAAACCCCGTCGCGGATGCACGGATTCCGGTGGCGGAGGGAAGCGTTGGAAGTGAGGGGCTCATGTCTTCTATGCTCCTCGGACCGCTCGCGCGCGCCTGCGCTGTCGGCTTTGGGGAGGAACCCCTGATTGGGTGCAGCAGGATGGCAAATCGCCGGCAAGTCTCCGGCAGCGGGGCGCACCCATGTGCTTCTGGCCCTCGCAATCGGCAGCCTTCTCCTCTATGGGCGCAGCCTGAATTTCGATTTCGTCGATTTCGACGATCGCACGATTCTATTGGGTCATCCCGGTCTTTACGGGGGCGACGACCTGCTCGCGAATTTGCGGATGATCTTCTTCGACTACTTTCCCCGGGAAGAACCCCTGCTCCTCCGGGATCTCAGCTGGCTGCTGGATAGTTGGCTCTGGGGTTTTGACAATCCCTTTGGTTATCACCTCGGCAATCTGCTTCTCAATGCGCTGAACGTCGTGCTGCTCTTTTTCGTGATCGAGAAGAGCGGGCTCGATTTCGCCTTGGCGTTCTGGGTGGCCGCGGCTTTCGCGCTGCTGCCCATCCACGTCGAACCGATCTGCTGGGTGATGGGACGCAAAGATCTGCTTTCGAGTGCGCTCCTGCTGATCGCCCTCAGCACCCAATGTTCCCTGCTGGCCGGGACGGCGCGGCGAAGATGGTTCTATTATGGCATCGGTCTGGTATCGACGTGTCTGGCCCCCCTGGCCAAGATCAGCGCGGTGACCTTCTTCGCGGTGCTCGGTCTGCACCGATTCTTCTGGCCCTATCTTCGCGGGGAAAGGTCTGCCCAGGCCTCTTTTCCCCTGGCAGAGTTGCGTTGCGCGTTCTTTCCCTATCTGCTTCCCCACTTCACTTTCGCGGTCGGAATCTTTTTGGGATATCAGCGAATCCTGTCGGAGTTCGGCCTCTTCGGTCGCGGCCCGGATCCATTGAGCCTGACCCACCTGAAAACACTGAGCGTCTACCTTCCCCTGACCCTGGCGAAGTACCTGGAGCTCCTATTCTTTCCCTTCGACTATGCGCCCTGGTATGCGCGGCCCAATGTGGCCCTGGCGCCCGAGGCGATGGAGTGGATGATCGCCGGCCCGGCCGTGGTCGGGGTGGCGGCGCTGGGTGTATGGCTCCTGCGCCGAAGACGAGACCTCCTATTCTATTACCTCACATTCTTCGTTCTGATGGTTCCCTACATGAATCTCGAATACATCGGGATCTGGGTTGCCGATCGTTATCTCTACCTTTCATCCTTCTGCCTGGTGGTTCTGGCGGTATCCTTCCTGCTCGAAGTCTGGCGGCGAGCGCCGCGGGCAGGGCGCCTGGTGGTCGTCACCTTCGCGGCTTCAGTTCTGCTCATCAATGGACTTTCGGCCTTTCTCTCCCAGGCGGCGTGGCGCAATACGCGTTCGCTCTGGGCCTACGCGGCTGCGACCGAGTATCCATCGATGCTGGCCCTCCAGGGGCTCGCCCGATCGTATTGGAAAGAGGCCAGCACGGAGCAGGATCCCGAGCGAAGAGCGCAGTTGCTCGTGCGCGCCGAAGAGCGGGTGAGGATCGGTATCGCCACCTATCAAGAGCGAAATTATCGCGACTCCCCATATTTTACCGATGCCCCTGGGAACTACGCCAAGCTGCACAATCTTCGCGGGCGTATCGCGCGGCTTGGGGGGGCTGCGCCCGAGGTCGTGCTCCGCCTCTATCAGGAGGCCCACGATCTGGCGCCGGAAAGCTATCTGAGCGCATATTATATGGCCGACGGCCATTTCGAGGTCGCCTTGAGCTCCGGCTTGAAGGGGCCGGAGGGCTTGGAGCATGCTCGTCGTTCGTTGGCCTATTTCGAAGTGTATATTCGAGGGGTGAGGTATGAGCCAGAGAAATACGCCGAGGCCCTGGGGATGCTTTCGACCCACTACGGACGTCATATGCCCGAGCTGGAGCCAGAGATTCGGGCTCTGCGAGCGCGTCATCGGCCATGAAGAATTCTAGCCAGTCGAAGTGGGAAGGAGCGTCCGCCGGGAACCCCTATCGGGGCGCCTATCCCTTTCTGACCCTACGACGGGGCGTGTGGCGGGAGATCGTCCGAGCGCTGGCCAGGGATGCACCGGGAGTCGAAACCGTGATCGAGCTCGGAGCCGGCTACTGTGATTTCATCAATCAGTTTCCCGCACCTCATAAGATTGCCTTTGATCTGAATCCGGAGATGAGGCCCTTCTGTGCGCCCGACGTGGAGCTTCGGATCGAGGATGCGGTGGCGCTGGAGGGAATCCAAGAGGCATCGGTCGATCTCGTATTCGCGAGCAATTTTCTCGAACATCTCGTCGAATCAGACATTCATCGTATCCTTGACAATATCCATAGGGTGCTGCGGCCCGGGGGCCGCCTGATGTTGATCCAACCCAACTACCGGCTTTGCGAAGCGCATTATTTTGACGATCCCACGCATCTGAGTGTGTTTTCGGATGAAAATATCGGAAGCTATCTGGCACGCAGTGGGTTGAAGCTCCTGAAATTGGTTCCGGGTTATTTGCCCTTCTCCATGCAGTCGCGGCTCCCCAAGTGGCCGATCTTGACCCGTCTCTACCTGCTTTCACCCATCAAGCCTCTGGCCGCGCAGATGTATGCGTTGGCGGAAAGGAGCTGAGTCATCTGGAAGGCCAAGACCGTTACGGTCGTATTTCCGACCTATAATGAGCGGGATTCGATCCGCAGAGTGATCGAGGAATTCCAATCCACCGGCCTGGTGGACGAAGTGCTCGTGGTGAACAACAACGCCGCCGAGGGCACGAGCGCCGAGGTTGCCCGGACTTCTGCGCGCGAGGTGCACGAGGCCGTGCAGGGTTATGGAGCGGCGATTCGACGCGGGTTCCAGGAAGCGACGGGTGACCTCATCATCGTGGCCGAGCCCGACGATACCTTTCGCGGCCGAGATCTCTTGAAACTGCTGGCCTATTCGGATGATTTCGAGGTGGTCTATGGCAGTCGCACGGTGAAGGAGTTGATCTGGCGGGGCGCGAATATGGGTCTCTTCCTGAAGTGGGGGAATTACGCGGTCGCGAAGTTGATTGAATTTCTATTCAACACAACTTTGCTGACCGATGTGGGGTGCACGATGCGCTGCATTCATCGCCCGGCTCTCGAGCGGGTGCAGCCCTTCTTCCGGGTGGAGGGGAGTTTTTTCGGCCCCGAAATGATGGTCCTGACAGTACTCCTGAAGATGCGGATGATTCAGATTCCCCTCAATTACAGCAAACGCGAGGGCACCTCTTCGGTGACGGGCGATCCGTGGCGGGCATTTGGCCTGGGTCTGCGCATGATTCAGCTGATCTTGCGCTACCGATTGACGAGTTGGTTTGATCCGGATCGCTATCGGGAGGCGTCTTGACAGGGAAGGGCGGGACTATGAATTGGAAGTGTGAACTCGAGGAGTTGAGGTGATGTGAGGGCCCACGCCAGTCTGCTCGAAGGCATGCCTGCTGGCCATCAAGTCCTCTCAACGGAGGAATATGAACGACGACTGGAGGCGGGGGCGTTCCGAGCCCTGGGCCCAGAGGAATGCCGGACCGCTAGGCGGAATGAGGGCTCAGGTATTCCATCATATGTCTGGCCGCAAGCCGGCGGTGATTTCCGAGCAGGGTCGGAAGCTCCAGGATTTTCCGATTGAGACCACGGCCAGGCCCTGGTCGAGGTGATTTGGATACTTTCAGGGCAGTCTGATATGACGCATGGAGTCATGAAGCGAAACGGATCGGGACGTATATCGCAGCTCAAGGGCTCTCGATGTTCGCCCAGCTCCAGTCGAGAATTTTCGCATTTTCCTCTCGCGGGTAGGTATGAGATAGATCTTCGAGCTCCTGGTAGTGGAGGTCGGCTCCGGCAGCGAGCAGCATCTCGTTCGCCTCGCGGGCGACCTGGACTGGGAACATCCAGTCCAACGCACCGTGTACGAGGTAGATGCGCCTACCGCTGGCCCGCTCGACATTTCCGTTCACCAGATTTTCCGGGTGGAGAACGCCGGAGATGGGGGCTAGCACCTTGTAGGGTGACGCTTCGCGGAGACCGTGCAGAAGCGTGTACGTCGCCCCGTCGGAGAGTCCCGTCAGGAGAATTCGCTCGGGATCGACCCGCCAGTTCTCCTGGACGTAACTCAGCATCGACGCCAGGGAAGACGCGTCTACGTCCGGACCATTGAACGACCACGTCGACCCCAGCGACGTTGGCGCCATCAGGATCGAACGCCGGCTCCGGGCCTCTCGAAGCCAAGTCCAGATGAACTCGGCACCGTGGCCGTACGCTCCGTGCAGCGCCACGATCAGCGGCAGGACGTCATTCGAGTCGTACGACTCTGGAACGTAGAGCGAGAAGCCGCCGCGGGAGTCCAGCGCATTTCCCGCCGAGAGAATTCCGACGCGTCCCCCATTCCCTGAGTCCTTTCCGGAAGTGCGCGGAGGATCCAGCTCGATGTCACCATCGAGAAAGTCGGGTTCAATGAAATAGCGGTCAATCCCCGGCAAAACGCGGCGCAGAGGGTAGGCCCCGGCCAGAGCGAGACTGTGCTCGCGCATCGCTCCCAATACGCGGACGATCGAGTCCGGACCAGGGCTGGCATCGAGGAAGACCGTGCAGGCTCGCGCCGCATGGTCGCCGACACGACCGATGTGCTGCGTCATCTCTTCAAGGCCAGCCGGTGACGAGCAGGCGCGAAAACTCGCCAATGCTTCACCCAGGCCGTCGGCCAACGGCTGAAGCCCAGCGCGCAATTCGTCGATCGCCGGCGGATGAAGTCGCCGCCCTATGCGCTCGAACTCGGAGAGTGCTGCCAGCAGGGCAGACTCGAGTCCGCCCAGTACTCGGACGAATTCGGCTTCCGTTGAAGAGTGAGATTCTTCGGTCATCTGAGAAGCCTACCACCTCCTGCCCACGAGCAGATTGGGCAGCGAGAAGAATCGTGTCCGCGGGCCGGACAGTGCTCGCGGCCGAAGTAGATCATCTGCAGATGGAGCTTATTCCAGGCGGATGATGGGTAGAGCTCCGTCAGATCGCGCTCGGTCTGCCGCACATTTCTGCCAGAGCTCAGCCCCCAGCGCGCTGCCAGGCGGTGAATATGAGTATCGATGGGGAAGGCGTCGAGTCCAAAACCCTGGCTCATCATGATGCCGGCCGACTTATGTCCAACACCTGGCAGCGCTTCGAGCTCGCGATAACTTCTGGGCACCCGCCCAGCGTGCCGTTCCAGCAAAAGCTTTGAGAGCGCAGAAATCGCCCTGGACTTGCGCTCCGACAGACCCAAGGGCCGAATGATCTTCGCAATCTCTGGGAGGGAGAGCTCTGCCATCGCCACCGGCGTCGCGGCGCGCGCGAAGAGCGAGGGCCGAATCTCCGCCACCCGCTTGTCCGTACACTGAGCGGAGAGGACGACGGAGACGAGCAGCTGGTATGGGCGAGGATGAGGGCCCGGTACCTTGGTGTCCGGATAGAGTCGTTCCAGAGTCCTCCGGATTCGCCTCGCCTTGGAGGTGAGTGCCGGATCGATCTTGCCTCCATCGGTATCATGTCTCACTCTGCGAGTTCATCCAGCATGGGCATTCCTCAGCAGCAGTTGCGAAGGGGGTCGGAGGAGGAATGAAAATCTCGTAGGTCCGAAGTCCCAGACCGCTGCCGCCACGAACGCGATGGCAAATAGGCTGATCTTCGTCCAGCGCCTCGTTCCTGAAGACATTTCCAACCCAACCGTATTCTCGATCTGCTCCATGAATGAAGACGCCGAAGCCATGCGGCCTCCAGATGTTCGATCTCTTCTCCCTTTTAGAGTTGTGCGCCTAGTCCTGCCGCTTCGATACCTGCGACCGCACAGAGTTCGTCATTGGGCCCGGTATCCCCCGAGACGCCAATCGAACCGACGAGAACGCCGTCACGGGAGATCAATACGCCCCCGGGCGACGGAACGATCCGGTGATCCGCGAGGCCGCTGAACGTCTGCAGGAGGGGGCCCATTCCATCGGCCATGGCCGTGTAGGTGCGGGTCGAGAAGCCCAGCCCGAGACAACCCCAGGCTTTGGCCGTCGCGATCTGCGGTCGCATCAGTGCGACGCAATCTTCGGTCTGGATCGCTTTCGTCGTGCCCGCGGCATCGAGCACGGCGACCGAAATTGGGGCGAGTTCGAGTCGGCGCGCTTCTGCGCACGCGGCGCCCTCGATCGTCTTCGCTTCTTCGAGGGTCAAGGTTGCTTTGGGACTGAGCGTTGCTCGCATTTTCGTCTTCTTCCTGTCTTCGCTATTTGTTGAGATGCCGAATACTGAGTTCCTGAGTTCCCGAGTTCCCGCGTCTAAGCTGAGAACCTCTCTCGAATTTGACTCGCCGCCGCGCGCGCCACGGTCGGGAGCATGCGCAGCTTCTGTTTGGTCGTCATTCGGTGTCCCCAGCGCGCCATGCCGCGGTGGGTGAGGATCGGCTCGGGCGCTTCGACGAGCCGACCCTCCGCACCGATCTCCACCAGGAAGCCAGAGGGCGAGATCACGTAGAAGGTGAACAGGTTGTCGTTCGGATGGACGCCGATCTCGTGTGCAATCTGGATTCCGGTCTGCTGGACTCGTTCGAACGCGCGTCCGACGGCGTCATGATCGGGCAGTTCGAGGAAGAAATGGTGCAGACGTTGCTTGCTGGTGACTCCGAGGCTCGCGCAGCCCACTGAATGATGTCTCGGGTTCGCCCGGTAGAAGCCCACCCGCACCCGGACGCCCGCCATCAAGTTCAAGTCGTTGTAGTCGCTGATTTCGAGTCCGAGGGCATCGACGTAGAATCGCTCGAAGCGGTCGAGGTCGGCGGATGCAATGCTGAAGTGTCCGACACCGAGTTGGCCTGTCTTGTAGGTCTGCCCATGATGAGGGGCTTCGTAGCTATTATGCGATGCGGTGGCGTCGACGATTTCGATCATGAGTCCCTCCGGATCCAGCGTCCGAAGCAGGCGGCCCGCGCCACGCTCCATGGCCTCGTCATCGCTCGCCCACTCAGCCTTCTCGCCGCTGGCCTCGATGCGTTGCTCGAGAGCGTCGAGATCGTCAGAAAGCCATCCGTACGCAACGAGATCCTCGGCCGGTCCCTCGGAGAAGATCATCCGGCAGCCTGCGTCGTCGACCACCGCCTCGAACTCGCCCGGCCTTGTGGATGGTTTCAGTTTGAGCCCGAAGAGGAGTTCCATGAATTCGCGCCACTTGGCGATGCTCTTTACTTCAAGACGTCCGTAGACGACTGCTTTCACTTTTGCCGGATTCTGGGACATATCACTCCTCTCTTGATTCTCAATGGGAAAGTTCCACCCCTGGTGGGATCTCAACTATCGATTCTTGTGGAATTCTCTCGTGCAAATGCGATGAGGGCTCGTCTCATCAGATCGAAGCTCGCACGTAGATCGGTTTCATCCGGCTCGATGTGGTGGGCGATAAATGCACCATCCGCGACCAGCAAAGTGAAATCTGCAAATCGCTGGGCGAGTTCTTCCTGATCGTGTGTCTTCGCGAAGGGAGCAAGTAGATCTCTCATGATTTCACTCAATCTTTTTCGGGCCATTGAGCGAGCGCGGCGAACGATCGCGACTGAAGCCTTGTCCACTTCACGTCGCTCAAGGCTGATGACGAGAATGAGTCGCAGAAACTCGGGACGCTCTTCGAGCGAACGAGTGGCTGCGTCGAGTAGGGCCTCGACGCGTTTCTCGGGCTCGGGTGGGAGCGAAGCCGGTCCTGGCAGTTCATCGAGCCAGCGCCTCGCCGCATCCTCGACGACTGCCCCGAGGAGGGCCTCCTTATTCTCGAAATGCCAATAGATGGAGCCCGACGGCAGACCCGACTTTTTTCGAACCGCGGCAATGCTGGTTCCGGCAAATCCGTGCCGCGCCATCAGCGAACCCGCCGCGTTCAGGATCCTGCGTCTCGACTCGATTCCCTGCTCCTCGCGGCGGGTGCGCTTTCTCGCGGGTTCGGGCATCGGCAACTCCTCGTCTGGCTGGAGGCATCTCTCTAGAACGATCAGCCTAGATCAATTGTTCTAGAATAAATCACGATTGGATTTGCTCGTCAACAGGCAAATTCTTGCGAGGTCAACAGACGCGACCCGCGAGCGGATCGCCCGATGCGCTCCGGGCTGATCTGAGCCTCAGGACTGCTAGAAGAGGGTGACTTTCAGAACCATGGAGGTGACCAGGCCGCTCAGGCCGAGACTCATCACGACGATAAAGCCCGAATCCAGCCAGAACGCAAGGCGCTTTTCGCGCTCGATGTCGACACCCGGATCCTGGATCAGGCGCTTATGATAGAGGCGCGGGGTAATCATCAAGACGAGGGGTGAAAAGAGCAAGGCCAGGTAGCCCTGATAGGCCCAGGGCTGAGACTGGAGGCCACCGAGTTGGGCGACCATCGCCATGCCCCCATAGGCGATCAGGGCAATACTCGGTATGCAGAGCAACTCGAGGAAGAGAAGGAAGCGGAATCCGTGTGCGAGCTTCTCGTGATCGAGAAAGGGCTGCAACCAGATAAAACGACTCACCGAGACAGTAGACGCAAGCAGCCCCCCGAAAAACCACCCGAGTCCGAGCAGATGAAGAATCTTCGCAGCAGTGTAGTCCTGCATCAGAAAGTCCGGGCCGGCATGAGCCAAGCCGAAGACGAAAAGCAAGACCAGCACGTTGATAGCATCGTGGGCTGCGAATAGGAATTTGTCCCTGGAGTTTCTCTTCGGTCCTGGATCAAGCCTCTGCTCTTGCACCTTCCGCCCTCCTCGTACTGACTCGGAATGGAGGATACCCGGATGGCCAGAGAACTCGAAGCCCTCGTGGCAAGGCTTCAACGATAGGCAGTGAGCGAATCCGATAGGGGCCAATTCAACGAATATCGAGCATGCCCCACAACAAATACCCTGGGGCAAGCAGTTCCCATCCCGCAGCGGCTCTATCCCGGATGCCCATGACTCCGCTAAAGCCAGCCCAGGAGCAGGAATTGCTATGCTTCCCCATCAAGATGAGCATCAACCCGACTTCGGAAAAAGCAAGGAGCAATCAGGTCCAAAGACGAAGCCATTACAGCGTCTGGATCATGACCGCCTGCCTTGGACTCGTATCCCAGGGTTGTACCCAGGAAGATCCGCCGCCCAACTTCGTCCTCATCACCCTGGACACGACTCGTCCGGACCACCTGGGGCCCTACGGGTATGAGAGAGCCCACACACCCAACCTCGATCTTTTCGCCGAAAGCGCCCGAATCTACGAGCGCGCCTACTCGACCTCATCCTGGACCCTGGCTTCACACGCCTCCATGCTGACCGGGCTCCTCCCCCGCGAACACGGCGCCCAGAGCATGCCCAAGGGATCGAGTCGGGTTCTCGACTACGGGGTGCGGCCACTATCGGATTCATTTCGCACCCTGGCAGAAATTCTCTTGGAAGCCGGCTATCGCACCGGCGCCGTGGTGGCGGGGCCCGCCTTGGGCCGCGATCTTGGCACAGCTCAGGGTTTTGAATTCTACGAAGACGAAATCGATGGCCCGCTTAAGCGATGGACCGGGAAGCGTGCCGACGAGACGACGGATCTCGCCCTTGGCATACTGAAGCAATTTGGGCAAATGCCCTTCTTTTTATTTATCAATTATTTTGATCCCCACGCCCCCTACGCGCCTCCTGCCGACTTCGAATGGCCCGACACACTGCCGCCCGCCAAGAATGAGCAGGCCACACCCGCGCAGGAAGGCGCTGAACCAACTCCCCTCATCGTGCGTTATATCGAAAAACTCAATCAAGGTACGAAGTCGAGCCCCAGAGCCGCAAGACCGGCGGACGAACTCGCCGAGATCGAAAATAGCCTGGCGGGCTATGACGCCGAAATCGCCTACCTCGATCTTCACTTGGGCCGATTGCTTGAAGCCATCAAAGACCTGCCCAACGCCGAGAACACCTGGGTGATCATTACAAGCGACCATGGGGAGAGTTTTGGTGAACACTACTTCCTGAGCCATGGCGCGCATCTCTACGAAGACAATGTTCGGGTTCCGCTTCTGGTTCGCAGCCCGGGCATGAAAACGGAAAGCCGCATTTCACAACCCGTGCAGAACCACGCGCTCTTCGGGAGCATCCTCGACGCCGCTGCGCTGCCCAGACCCGACTGGGCGAGTCTTCTCCCGGAAGAAGACGAAGAGCGTGAAATCATGTTGGAAGTGCGCCGGAGTGATGCGAATATCCGGATTGGCGGCGAGTTCTTCAATCGGGATCTCTACTCATTGGTCGCCCCACCCTTCAAGCTGATCCGTTCATCGCGGCAGGAAGTGGAACTTTTCGATCTTTCCCAGGACCCCGAAGAGCTGAAGAATCTCTACGACACAGAACCGAAACGGGCGGCCCAACTCGACACGCGGCTCTCCACGCTCCTGAGTGAACGCCCGCCCCTCTACCCCGAACCTGAGAACCTTGAACTCAGCAAAGAAACCCAGGAAGCCCTCAGGGCCATGGGCTATATCGAGTAGCGGCTCTTCCTCAGATCTCGCAGTCAAAGCGGATTTGAGGAGGAGTGGGATGTCTGCGGGAAATGTCCCGGCTTTCTCCGTGAATCCGGGTTTCCAGCAGCCCGCAAAGTCGGATGGCATGCCAGAACTCGGCTTTAGCGTCCTGACCCTTCGGGACTACAGGAACGACTTCGACACATTGCCGGGAAGCGAGCTTCCATGAAGGATCGAGAAGCGGTGGGCGCGGGCGCTCTTCGGGGCCCAGCGCGATGCGGAGACGCTTCCCCGCCCAGAGTAGGCTTCGGAAAGCTGTCTCTGGAAGGGGCCAGCGAAGTTTCGGCGAACGTTGCCGCGGAGCATCTGACAGTCGGCCGAGTTGGTTTCGTCAGAGACTGCTGCCGGGATCAGGGACAAGTTCGCGAGTGCCGTGACCATCGCCGGGATGGCCTGCTTCGGCTTGTGGCTGCAACTGGTTCGTACAGACGGATGGACTTTTCCAAGCCGCTCGCCCGGTTTCGAAATGCGCCTCCTCGAGA
>CAYTAT010000052.1:0-28866 GCA_964435795.1 uncultured Spirochaetaceae bacterium | reverse complement strand
GTTCGGGTTCGGGTTCGGGTTCGGGTTCGGGTTCGGGTTCGGGTTCGGGTTCGGGAGAGAGGATATCCGGTGGGGCTGGCGTCGGCTGGGCCCTCTGGATCTCGGCCGCGTCGGACTCGACGTCGAGCCGATCCGCAACCTCGCCGGATGCTGGAGGGGGAGGAGTGGGCTTGGCAGCGCGGGTCAGGCGTTCCACGAGCAGCCCGAGCGTCGGGGGCAAGAGGAAAGCGACAGCCGTGACGAGGGAGGCATTTCCGCTCAGCCAGGCGATCCCGTCATGGAAGAAGGAATACGAGAGAATATCCATAGGGCGCGGAGCATAGAGAAGCGCCGGGACGATTCCAGTCCCGTCGGGACCGAAGGAAGGCAGAAGACCTTTGGCGGGCTGGCCCCTTCCCCGGCCTTGTCGCCCGGGAGAAGGGCGCCGGGGGAAGGGCGCCCGGGAGAAGGGCGCCGGGGGAAGGACGCCGGATCACTCCCGGATCCGACGAAAGATTCGGATCAGTTCAGTTCCACACCGACGAGCTTGCTCACGCCCTTCTTTTCCATCGTGACCCCGTAGAGCACATCGGCCACTTCGATGGTCCGCTTGTTGTGGGTGATCACCAGGAATTGGGAAGCGTCTGCCATATCCGTGATCAGGCCGTTGAATCGACCCACGTTCGCATCGTCCAGGGCGGCATCGACCTCATCCAGAAGGAAGAAGGGGGATGGCCTCACCTGGAAGACCGCGACCAGCAGCGCCAGCGCGGTCATCGTCTTCTCCCCGCCGGATAGCAGATTGACATTCTGGAGCCTCTTGCCCGGGGGCATCGCCATGATGTCAATTCCCGCCTCGAGGATGTCCTCGGATTCCGTGAGTTGCAGGCTCGCTTTGCCACCGCCAAAGAGCCGGGGGAAATTCTCTGAAAAACGCTTGCTGACCTGCTCGAAGGTTTCCCGGAATCGGCGCCGGCTGGTGCGGTTGATCCGGGTGATGGCTTCTCGAAGTGATTCGATCGTCTGCTCCAGATCCGCCCGCTGCTCCGAGAGGAATCGGAAGCGTTCGGCCAATTCCTCGTGTTCCTCGATGGCGCCAACATTCACGTCGCCAAGAGACTGCAGAGCCTTGCGGATATTCTCCAACTCCCCTTCGCGCTCTTCGCTGGGCGAGTGGGCCAACTCGAGATTCCTGCGGGCTTCTCGCAGGGCGCCAGGACTGTCTTCCGGCCCCTCCTGAGCTTCGGCCGAGGCGGGATTCGCGCCCTGGATGCGGGCCGCCACGGCGGCTTCCGCGAGATCCGCCGCGGAGGGATCCGCCCCCGAGGCCTCGGGCTCGGCGGCCGCGGGTTCGAGGCTGGGGAGTTGCCAGTTCGTGATATCCACCTGCCAGCGTTCGCGAATATTTTCGATCTGATGGTCGAGGCGAAGCTGGGATTCGCGCAGGCTGAGTTCGGCGCTGGTCGCCTCCTCCTGGCGCCCTCCGAGTTCTCCCCGGATGTCGCGCAGTTCATCATCGAGTCCGCCGACGGCTGTGGATTCCAATTCGTAGGCATCGCGCAGGGAGTCGGTCTCGACGCGAGCCTCTTCCTCGCTGGCAATGCGTTCCTCGAGTTGAATCCGGGCCTCCTCCGCCTGAGCCACCAGATCCTCGCTGCGGGTGACCCCGGTGGCGATCTCCGACTCTCGACGACCGATCCAATCCGCGGTCTCGCGACTGGAATTGTCCGCGCGCGAAACGATCTCGCCCAGGCGATCGCGGGCCTCGAGACGCCCCTCATGAACCACGCGCAATTCGGTGACCCGGGTCTGCCGACGCGAAAACTCTCGGCCGAGAGATCCCAGCCGCAACCCGAGGCCGTCCAGGCCGGATTGAACCCGGATGCGTTCCTGGCGGGAATCTTCGACTTGAAGCGTCAGTCCCTCTTCTTCGGCGGCCAGGGCCTCCGCTTCGGCAATCAGGTCGGAACGCTCGGCAACCCGGGTCTGCTGGGCCTCGCCCAGGGTCTTCACCCGCTCCGCGGTTCGCTCCAGATCCTTCTCGTGATTGGCGACCGCCAGGGCCGCCGTATGGTGGCGGTTGCGGAGGTTGTCGAGTTCCTGGGTCGCTTCCTGCAAACCCCGCTCGGCTTCCGCGTGGGCGGTCTCGAATTCGTGTACCTCCGCGACGAGGCTCTCGACCTCGGCCTCCAATTCTCGAACCTCCCCCATTCTTTCGAGGGATGTCCCCGCGGCCTCCAGGCTTCCCCCGCGAACGATGCCGCTGGGATCGACCACATCCCCCAGGAAGGTGACGAAGGTCGCCGGCAGGACGCCGGAGCCATAGACCTCAAAAACCTCGCTGAGAGTCTCCACGACGTAGATGTCGCCCAGCAGATTTCGGGCCAGGCTCTCATGACCCGGATGGGCGCTGACGAATTCCAACAATGGGCGGCCCAGGGGCACGATTCCCGTGGAGGGGACCTCGGGCGGCTCCACGAGGAAAATTCCCTTGCCAGCCCCCTCCCCTCTCAGGGCCTCCAGGGCATCGGTCGCCTGCTTGCCCTCGCCGACTAGAAGGGCGTCCGCGCGCTCGGCCAGAACGGCCCCCACGGCGCGCAGGGCCTCCCGTTCGACGTCCAGAAATTCACGTACGAGGCCCCGGGCACCGTATCGGCTCCGGGCTTCCTCCCCTTTGGCAAGGATGTGGCGAGTGCCGGATCCCGCGTCCTCATTGGCCTCGATCAACTCTCGTAGCGACTGCAGTCGGGCCTTGCGCGCCTCGCCTCGCTCGCGAAGTTCGCGCAGGGCATCTCCCGCATCCTTGAGTTTTTGATTCGCGCGCTCATGGCGACGCATCGCCACGATCAACTGCTCCTGGAAACGTTCGCGCTCGGAGAGGAGGTTGCGCAAACCTTCCTCGATATTGTCCTGCTCACCCTGGGCACGGTGGGTGGCCGTCTGACGCTCTTCGTATTCCCGATCCGCCATTCGCAACCGCTGATCGATCTCCTCGCGACGATCCGCCAGCGCGGCCAGGCGATCCTCACCCCTTGCGATCGAGGTCAGGATATCCACGAATCGGGCGTTGACGGTCTCCCGCTCGCGTTCGGCCTCGGCGATTTCTTCCTGGGCCGTAGTGGCCTCGCTTTCGGCCGCGACCACCGTCGCCCGTTGGCTCTCGACATTGGCCTCGAGTTGTTCGAGTTCGAGACGGGCCTGAACGGCCTCGGCCTGGGTCTGGCTCAACTGCTCGCGAAGTTGCTGCACCTCCTGGCGCCGAGCCTCGTTGCTCTCGGCAATCCCCTCGCGCTCGCGTTCGCCGAGTTCGATCGAGCCCTGGATGTTCTTGATCTCGCTGCGCAGGGCGTAGAGTCTCTCGGAGCCACGGCTGACGGCCTTTTCGGCCTCGGTCAATCCGATCCGCTTTTCCTCGAGTGCGAGTTCCCGTTGGGCCACCCGGGTCGAGAGGGCCGTCACGGAGTCCTGGAGTCCCTCCATGCGGCTCTTCGACTCCCCAACGCATTTGAGAAGTTGATCGCGCTCATCGGCGGCAAGGGAGAGTTCCAGGATGCGCTGGGTTTCGCGCAAACGCTTGTAGCGGGCAGCCTTTCGGGCCTGTCGTTCCAGGGAACTGATCTGGCGCCGAATCTCGGCCAATACGTCGTTGACGCGCTGGAGGTTCTGCTCGGTCGAGCGGATCTTCCCCTCGGCCTCGCGGCGGCGGGCCTTGTACTTGGTAATCCCCGCGGCCTCCTCGATCAGCAGACGACGATCAGCGGCCTTGGCGGAAACGATTTCGGCCACCTTTCCCTGCTCGACGATCGTATAGCCCTTGGCGCCGATTCCCGTATCCCTGAAGAAGTCCTGAACGTCCTTGAGACGGGCCGAAGACTTATTGATCAGGTACTCGGATTCCCCTGAGCGATAGAGTCGGCGACAGATCTGGATCTCGCTGAATTGAGAAAATTCTCCGGGAGCGCGGCCCTCGGTATTCTCGAAGGTGAGGATCACTTCGGCCATGCCGATCGGCGGGCGATTTTCGGAGCCCGCGAAGATGACGTCGTCCATGCCCTTGCCGCGCAGGCGTTGGGCGGATTGCTCGCCCATCACCCAGCGCACGGCATCGACCACGTTGGACTTCCCGCAGCCATTCGGGCCGACGACGGCCGTGATTCCGTCCTTGAAGGTGAAGGTCGTCGGGTCGACGAAGGATTTGAAGCCGTGAACCTGAAGTGACTTGATTCGCACCGATCCCCCGATCTCTGGCTCCTGAGGTCACATCTCTCGTTCGAACTCTTGCTCTGGCTGGCTTCTCGACTCGGACTCGCTCGGGGGGGCGATCTGTGCCTGCTGAGAGAAGAGGCTAAAATCCCTCATTTTGGGTTCTTCCATAGGGTGTCGGAAGTCCTTCGCTGCCACAGACCGATGCGGTGATAATTACCACTGCCGAGTGCACTCGCGCAAGCGGAATCGAAGGGAATTGATCCAGAGAACTCAGGATTTCAACCACTTACCCGCCCTGAAGTACTCGGGCTGGGAGCGCCTGAATGAGGGGCTTCCGCCGCCGACTCCGAACTCTCAATTTCCGCCTGCAGACGATACAAACGGAAATAGAGATCCCCCCGGGAATACAGCTCTTCGTGGGTTCCCGACTCCACGAGCTGGCCGCCACGCAGCACGAAGATCCTGTCCACGTCCCGGATCGTGGACAATCGATGGGCTATCGCGATCGCGGTTTTTCCCTCCATCAGGGCGTGAATCCCGCGCTGGATCAGGGCTTCGGTCTCGCTATCGATCGAACTCGTCGCTTCGTCGAGGATCAGGATGTCGGCCCCATGGGCGAGGGCGCGAGCGAAAGAGAGAAGCTGGCGCTCCCCCGCGGAGAGATTCGTTCCCCGCTCGCGCACTTCGGTCGCATAGCCCGCGGGCAGGCGTTGGATGAAATCATGGGCCTGCACGGCTTCGGCGGCCCGGCGAATATGCGATTCAGTCAGATCGTTGCGCCCGAGGGCGATATTGTCCTCGATCGTACCGCTGAATAGAAATACGTCCTGCAGAACCGTCGCGACTCTGCGGCGCAGATGGGCCTGGGGAATTTCGCGAACGTCGACCCCATCGATCAGAACGCGTCCCCGATTCACGTCGTAAAAGCGGGAAAGCAGATTGATGACCGTCGTCTTCCCCGCGCCCGTCGCTCCGACGAAAGCCACGCTCTCGCCGGGCTCCACCTTGAAGGAGAGATCTCTCAGCACCCAATCCTCGTCCCGATAGGCAAACCAGACATGATCGAATTCCACCGAGCCCCGACTTCCGACGACCTCCCGGGGGGAATCCAAAGCGACGGGATCTTCGATCAGAACATCCTTCTCGAGCAGTTGAAAGATTCTCTCACTGCTCGCCATCGAGGACTGCATGACCGAGTACTTGGCGGAGAGATCCTGCAGGGGGCGAAAGAAACGCCGCATGTAATCGATGAACAGGTAGATCACTCCCGCCTCGGCGAGCCCGGTTCCGTACCA
Organism: uncultured Spirochaetaceae bacterium; assembly: GCA_964435795.1. Lineage (GTDB taxonomy): Bacteria > Myxococcota_A > UBA9160 > UBA9160 > UBA4427 > JAZXM01. The sequence goes on along the minus strand of CAYTAT010000052.1, from coordinate 23,386 downwards.
GATGATGATGGCGGTCGTGACGCCGCTCACGACTTCGACCGTCGCGAAGAGCAGGGAGTCGTAGCGAATGGACTGATTCCACGCGTCGCGATGATCGGCATTCATGCGATCAAATTCGCGTAGATTCCGGGCCTCGCGGGTGAAGAGTTGTACCACCTTCATCCCGGTGATGGTTTCCTGGATGTGGGCATTGATGCGCGCGATCCGAACCCGGACCGCGCGAAAAGCCTCGCGAACCTTCAGGCGGAATACGATCGCGGCCACCGCCAGAAAGGGCACGGCCACGAAGGTCGCGAGGGCCAGCTTGGGGTTGATGTAGAAGAGGACGACCGCAAAGCCAATCATCTTGAATAAATCGGTGATCAGCGCCACGACCCCAGCGCTGAACATTTCCGCGACATTCTCGACATCGTTCGTAGCCCGGGTGACGAGTCGGCCCACGGGGTAGTGATCGAAGAAGCCCAGATGCAATTGCTGGATTCTGTCGAATACGGTGGTGCGTAGATCCCGCATGGCGGACTGACCGGTGAACGACATCAGCACCATATGCCCGAATTGCAGGCCCATGCTCACCAACGCCACCACCAAGTAGATGAAAGCCAGCCAGATGAAAGCCGAAATCCCGGCGGGGGGCGCCAGCAGCCAGAGCAGAGGGCCATCCCCGGCCGCGCTCTCCGCTTCGGGCTTGAAGGCGTGGTCGAGACCGGTCTTGATGATCCAGGCGGGAGCCAATTCGGCCACGAACATCGGCACCACCAGCAGCAGTGTCAGGACGACCTGCCAGCGATAGGGTTTCACGTACTGCCAGAGCAGAAAGAGCAGGCGGCTGTCGTAGGCCTTGCCGAGGGCTTCCTCCTCGTGAAAAACGTCGCTCATGACTCGGCTCCGGCGGCGGATGTCGGCTCGGCCCCCCCCAGTTCCGAGGCCAACTGGCGCCTGCGCTCCGAGGCGGCCTGTTCGCTGGCGAGGCGAGCGTAGAGCCCCCCCCGGGCAACCAACTCTTCGTGACCACCGAGTTCGACGACTTTTCCACGATCGAGAACGGCGATCTGATCGCAGTCGCGCACGGTGCTGACCCGGGAAGCGACGATGATGACGGTGCGACCCGCGAAGATCTCCCCGAGCCCCGCCTGGATCGCCGCCTCGGTCTCCGCGTCGACGGCCGATAGCGTGTCGTCGAGGATCAGGATGCTGGGGCGCAGCGCCAGGGCGCGCGCCAGGGCGGTGCGCTGACGCTGCCCACCGGAAAGCATCACGCCGCGCTCCCCCACGAGGGTGTCGAATTCATCGGGCAGTTCGTGGATGTCCTTCGTGAGCTGGGCTCGCTCGGCGGCTTTCAGGATCTGCTCGAAAGGGGCGTCCTCGGGCAGGCCGTAGGCGATATTCTCGGCGAGGCCGATGGAAAAGAGAAATGAATCCTGGGGAACCATCGCGATACTCGACCTCAACAAGGAGAGGGGCAGACGCCCCACGTCGACTCCATCGAGCAAGAGCTGACCTTCCGCAACCTCGTAGAGACGAGGAATCAGGGAAGCCAGCGTGGTCTTGCCCGAACCCACGGGCCCCACCACTCCCAGGGTCGAACCCGCGGGCACCCGTATCCGAATGTCGTCCAGCACTTTCACAGCTTCATTTCCCGGGTAGCTGAAATCGAGACCCCGGAATTCGATCTCGCCCTGCAAGGAGGTCAGGGCGACGACCTCCGCGTGATCGCGAATGGACGGTTCCGTCGACAGGACCTCGTCGATCCGTTGCATCGCCGCCGCACCGCGCTGGACCAACGCCACGACCCAGCCCATGATGAAGGTGGGAAAGGTGAGGTCCCAGATGTACATGGCGAAGATGAAAAATTCCGAGACGCTCATTTCCCCACGGCTGATCGACCCGCCCCCCACGACCAGAACCACCCACATGGCGACCGTGGGCAGGAGGCCCGTAATCGCGGGCATCGCTCCGTTGACCATGATGAGCCGCAGGGCCCGGCGGTAGAGTTCGAAGTTGATCTTCTTGAAGCGCCGCGCCTGGACCTCCTCCATGGAATAGGCCTTGACCACGGAGATCCCCGAAACCACCTCCTGCACCTGATTCGAGAGATCGGCCAGTCCGACCTGAACGGCCATATTCCGGGAATAGAGGGCCGTGCCGAAGCTCCTGGAGATCAGGATGAAAAGCGGATAGGGGAGCAGGACCAGCAGGGCCAGGCTCGGATTCAGGAAGAACATCGCTCCCAGCACCCCGACGAAGAGAACCGGAGTCTGGACCACCGACAAGAGCCCCGGCCCGAGCATCAGCCTCACGGCGTTGAGATCGTTGACGCAACGACTCATCAGATCGCCGGTACGCCAATCGTGATAGAAGGATTGAGGGAGGCGCTGGAGATGTTCGAAGAGATCATTCCGCATCTCGTATTCGACTTCTCGAGCCGCCGTGAAGACGAGCAGGCGCGAAAAGAAGCGCAAACCGCCTCGGGCGACCGCGACGGCCAGCAGGGCGATGAAGCGTGGGGTCAGGGCCTCGCGGGAGAGGTCGGGATCCATCGCCCCCTCGATGGCCCAGCCCACCAGCAGGGGCAACGCGATGAAGGAGGCGACGTAGGAAAGGGTGATCAGGGACCAGATGAAATAATAGAAGCCGTTGCGACGCAGATAGCGGGATAGGCGCCGCAGTGCATGGGCGACCGGCGAGTCATCCTTCCCCTCCGTGGAGATCGTCGTGGTCGCCGCACTCATCGACCACACCAGCCCGCGATCCACTCGCGCCCCACCCCCAGCCTCCAGGCCATCAATGCCACCGCATGGGTACCCAGGGTCCGCCAGACCCCCCCGTCGCGATAGCGGCGCGCCGAGGTCGTCACCCGGGCGGGCAGTAGCGCCAGGCGCCCGCGGCCCTTCATTTCGCGTATCAGATCGAGGTCTTCCATGATGATCGCGGAGGGCACGCCGCCGATCGCCTCGAGGATTCGGCGCCGGACGAAGATCGCCTGATCCCCGTAGGGCAGACCGAAGCAGAAGACCCGGGCGCGCACGACCCATTCGACCACGCGAAATAATGCGCCCGAAGCGTCGAAGCCGAGACGAAAGGCGCCTCCCACCACGGCTGGATCCGCGAGGACATTCCCTATCGAAGCGGCCCAATTCCCCGGCAGACGGCTATCCGCATGGAGAAAGACGACCACTTCTGCGGAGCTGGCACGCCATCCCCGGTCGAGTTGTCGCGCCCGCCCCGGGGTGCTCTGCATGACCTGGGCCCCGGCTCCTCTCGCCCGCTCGGGGGTCCCATCGGAACTCCCCCCATCGACCACCCAGACTTCGAGATCGGGTTGTTCTCCGTCCAGAGCTCCCCCGGACGGGGCGTGCAGACGGGTGCTCTCGATCGCCCCCGCAATCTGCTCAGATTCGTCGAGTGCGGGTATCACAACGGCAATCTTCACACCCCCGAGGATAGCACGGCGAAAGCCGTCCCCTCCTTGAAGAGTCGTGGATTGACGCGCCCTGCCCATTCCCCTATTCCATGGCTCCATGGCCGTGACCAATCGGAATCAGAGCACAGCCCCGGCCTATGCAAAGGCCGGTGTCGACCTGGACCACGATGAGTCCTTCATCGACGATGTGAAGGAAATCGTCCGGGGCACACATCGCCCAGAGGTGCTGTCGCATATCGGCGGCTTTGCGGGGCTCTTCAAGACACCCGAACGATACCAGGACCCGGTACTGGTCGCGGCGACGGACGGCGTAGGAACAAAGCTCAAGCTGGCGGCCCAGGTCGGTCGATTTGACACAATCGGAGTCGATTGTGTGGCCATGGTGGTCAATGACCTGGTGGTTCAGGGAGCGGAGCCCCTGATTTTCCTGGATTACATCGCGATGGCCGATCTCGACAAGCAGATCGCGGCCGATGCCCTTCGGGGCCTCGCCGAGGGCTGCAAACGCGCCGGCTGCGCCCTGCTCGGCGGCGAGACGGCCACCATGCCGGGCATGTACGGCAAGGGCGAGATCGAGATGGTCGGATTCTCGGTCGGCGTGGTGGAGAGGGCGGCGATCGTCGACGGCTCCACTATCAGCGAGGGCGACGCCCTGATCGGGATTGCCTCCAGCGGCTTTCACAGCAACGGTTACTCGCTGGTTCGAAGCGTGCTCGACAGGGGACTCGAAAGCGGCGATCTGGACCTCTTCGGCGAATACCCCGAGTTCAAGAGCAGCCTGGCCAGCGAATTGCTCGCCCCGACCCGGATCTACGTCAAGCCGCTGCTCAATATCCTGAGAGATTTCACGGTCCACGGCCTCTGCCACATCACCGGCGGAGGATTCGAGGGCAACATTCCACGGGTCCTTCCCCAGGGCGTCTCCGCCCTGATCGATATTTCCAGTTGGCCGCGCCCCCCCGTCTATCCCTGGATCGAGCGCCAGGGGGGAATCTCGAAGAGCGAATTGCTACGAGTTTTCAACTGCGGGATCGGCATGCTGGTAGTGGCCCCCGAAAAGGAGGCGGAGGATATCGTCCAACGCCTGGGGGGCCTGGGCGAGCGCGCATACGTGATCGGAGAGGTGCGCCGCGGGGAGAAGGACGAACCTCCCCTGCTGCTGAACGAAGGATCCGGGTTCTCAGCCTGATGGCCGGCCTGCCGCGCGTCTCGGCCAGCGCCCGGCTCAGGGCTCGCCGCTGGGATGCGATCATCGTCGGCAGCGGGCTGACGGCCCTGGTGACCGCGGCGCGTCTGGGGGCGGCGGGGCAGCGGGTGCTGATCCTCGAAGAAGAATGCGCGAAATCCGTCGATCCGGCGCTTCGCGAGCCCTTCTTCCTGGCGGGGATGCGAGACGAAGGGGCCCTCGATACCTGCCTGCGCGAACTCAAGATTCCGCTGCTCGAGCAGCGCAGGATCGCCTCCGAGCGTCTCGCTTACCAGATCCTCGCACCGGAACTGCGTCTGGATATTGGCCGCAGTGATCTCAGCAGCGACGAATTGGTGAGTTGGGGCATCTGCGAGGCTGCTGATGCGAGTGCTTTGGTGCGCACCCTGGTCGTGGCCGCCGAGGCGGAGCGAAAGGTCATGCTCGAATCTCCCATGGTGCGCACGACCCGCCGACTCGGGCTCGGGCGGGTTGGCGCCACGGGCTCCCATATCCGCGGACTCCCCGCCGAAGCGGCTCGCCCGGGACCCAAATTGAGCCCCCTGCTGGATGCCCAGGTGTCGGTGCTCTCGAATCTGGCCACCGCCGAGGTGACGGCCGAGGCCCGGGCCCGTCTGCTGGGCTGCGCGCTGGCGGGCGGGGCCGGATTCGGGGACGAAGCGCCCTGGCTCCTCGGTCTGCTGCGGAAACGGGTGGAGGCTGTACATGGAGAATTCCGCTCCATCCCCGGGAAGTTCTCCCTGGTCTCGGTGGAAAATCGACCCGGCATCATGTTGAAGGAGACGGATCAGATCTGGGTCGGTCGGATCCTGGCAATCGCCACCGCACCCTCGGTCCTCTGCGATGTCATCGAAAACGAGGAAATGCCCGACTTCCTATGCCCCGAGCGAATCCGACGCCGGAGGGTCGGGCTGCATATGCGGGTGGATCGGGAATTCGTACCGAGGGGGATGGGCGCCCGGCTGATCTTCCTCGGCGATCCCAAAGCCGAGGGATTCCCCGCCCGAACCGCCAGCCTCGGCGCCTTTGCGAGCCGGGAGGGCCGGAATCAAATCGATCTGATCGCGAAATTCCGAGTTTCCGAGGATGAGGATCTCGAAGCCGCGGAGGCCGAATTGGAGCGGCGGATCCGCGACCTGATGCCATTTTCGGGCGAACAACTCGAGCGCGTTCCCCAGGAGCGACCGAAATGGGACGATGATGGTTGGCTGGAGGATCCGCTTCCGGGCTCGGGCTGGCCCTCGGAAATCAACCTGAAGGCCAACGGGCGCCCCCCGATTTATCGACTCGACCGCTGCGCGGTCGGGAGCCTGGGAGTCGAGGGGGACGTCCTTCTGGGTTGGCGCAGCGGGGATGCCCTGGCACGGGAACTCGGCTGAGCCGATCCTCAAGTTTCGCGGGCGCGATTCCAGGTCACGCAATCCTCGTAACGCACCCCTTTGCCGCCGAAGAGATCGAGGGCGCTGCCAATCGTCAGATCGACCTTCCCGTCGGACAACCTCTCGACCCTGGCCAGATCCTCGAGTTGCCGCCCGCCCCCCGCGTAGGTGACCGGCAGGGGGGAGACCCGGGCGAGACATTCCACCAGGGGCTCATCGATTCCCGCCTGGCGGCCCTCGACATCCGCGGCGTGCACCAGGAACTCGCTGCAATACTCGGAGAGACGGCCCAGGATATCCCCATCGATCGGTGTTCCGGTCAGGGTCTGCCAGCGATCGGTGGCCACCCGCCACTCGCCATCGCCACCCCGACAGCTCAAATCGACCACCAGCTTCTCCGCCCCGATTCGCCCCGCCAGGGCGCGCACACGATCCATCGAGAGTTCGCCCGCATCGAAGAGCCAACTCGTGACGATCACCTTCGAGGCACCCGCCTCCAGCCAATGCTCCGCGTTGTCTTCCCGCACTCCCCCACCGACCTGGAGGCCCCCCGGCCACGCGCCAAGGGCTTCCCGCGCCGCCGCATCGTTGCCCGGCCCGAGGCAGATCACATGCCCCCCCGTCATCCGATCATCGCGATAGCGAGAAGCGAAGGATGCGGAATCCTCTCGGGCGATGAAGTGGGTCTCCGGGCCCGGGCCCCGATCGCGAAGACTCGCGCCCACGATCTGCTTGACACGCCCCTCGTGGAGATCGATACACGGGCGAAAGAGAGTCACCCCCCCACTCTAACGAATCAAGTCGACGCCGACCCGCCGCGGGGTACGCCCCCGGCAGCGTTTATCAGCCCCTGCGCGCGCTCTGCCCACCGTCCACCGGCAGCATTACGCCGGTGATGAATCGGGCTTCGTCCGAGGCCAGGAATAGCGCGGCATAGGCGACATCCCAGGCGCTGCCCATCTTGGCACCCAGGGGCACGCGGGCATCGCGCTGAGCGATCAGCGTCGATTTTTCGACGCCCGTCGCCCGAGAGATGCCCTCGATGGCCATGGGGGTGTTCATCAGGCCCGGCATGATGACATTGGCCCGGATTCCATACTTCGCATTGCCGACCGCCAGGGATTGGGTATACGCGTTGATCCCGGCCTTCGACGTCTTATAGGCGACCAGGGGGGTGGAGCAGATCGCGGCGATGGAAGAAATATTGATGATCGAACCCGCCCCCTGCTCCCGCATGACGGGCAGGATGTGCTTGCAGGGGAAGACCATGCTCTTCAGGTTGACGGCCAGAACCCGATCCCAGGCCGCTTCGTCGACGTGGGCGGGCCCCCGATCATCCTCCCCGATGCCGACGTTATTGTGCAATACGTCGATGCGGTCGAAGCGGGTGACGGCCGTTTCAATCCAGCCGCGACAAACCGCCTCATCCGTGGCGTCGCCGTCGAGGGCCAGGGCGGTCCCCCCTTCGGCTTCAATCTCTGCGACGGTTTCCAACGCGGATTCGGGGCGCAGATCCGCAACCAGGACGCGGGCCCCCTCCCGGGCGTAGAGCAAGGCACTGGCTCGACCATTCCCGATGGTATCGCCCTCGGTCTGCCCTCCCCCGATCACCAATGCCACCTTTTCGGCGAGTCGTCGCGTCATCGGGAAGGCATTTCCGGAGCCCCCTCCTCGGCCTGAACGCCCAGGCTGTTGAGCGCCATGGAAACCAGATTGTATTGGCCCACGGTAAAAATCAGGTCCAGTCGTTGCTGGAGGCTGAAGACCTCGCCGAGTCCCCGCCATGTGACATCCGCGATGAAGGAGTCGTGACAGAGTTCATCCGTCGCCCGCAACACGAGTCGCTCGGCCTCGGACCAGCCCGGGGCCTCACTTCCCTCAGCCACGCGTTCGATTTCTTCCGCCGAGAGCCCGATTTCGAGGGCGATCAGGGCGTGCTGCCCCCACTCGTAGCCCGCGCGACAGAGCCATCCCACCCGCAGAATTGCCAACTCCCGATCCCTGGGATCCAGCGTGGACTTGGCGAGTATGTGGTTGCCAAAGACCATCCAGCGCCGCATCAGGTCGGGATGGTGGGCCAGGGTGCGAAATATCCCCAGGACCTCGCCTCCACCGAAGCGCTCGCGAATTTCCCGATCGAGTTCTTCACTCGGAATCGGCTCGACTCGGGGTCGTTGCAATCTCATGAAGATTTCTGGACTCCTCGCATGCCCGCCCCACCTGCGCGTGCGGCCCGCCATTCGTTTCGGCCCGTGGGAGCTCCCCCCCGGCCGGCATCCCGGCCCGACAGATCGGCCCAGGCCGTCGATTCAGGCAGTATAGGCGCAAGAACACTCGGAGCGAGGGAACCATTCGACTCCCGGGAGAGTCACAGCCCCCGGGCGCCGCGAGAATTTCGGCCCCGAGACCGGCAGCGAAGCTCGCGAAAACGAATCGCGAGCGGGTCACCGGAAGAAAATGGCGCAGAAGCGAGAGAGAAGGGCCGAAAGATTCGGTATTTTCCGCGGCCCCCAGCGCCGATCCCGGGAAACCTCGAAGGCCGGTGTTGGGATGGATGCGATGGATGAAAAGGAGAGACCATGAGCGAGGAGCCAGCCCAGAGGGAAGTCGCCGAAAATCAACAGCGACTTTGCGGCTTGATCCAGAGCGAGATCGGAAAGGTGCTGGTGGGCCAGGAGGAAATGGTCCGAAGCCTGCTCGTCGGGCTGCTCTGTGGCGGACACGTCCTGCTCGAGGGCCTGCCGGGACTCGCGAAGACCCTGACGATTCAATCCCTCGCGGATGCCATCGCCACGGGCTTTTCCCGGATTCAATTCACGCCGGATATGTTGCCGGCGGATGTCATCGGCACCCAGATCTTCAATCCCCAGGACGGCAGTTTCAGCATCAAGCAGGGGCCCATCTTCTCGAATCTGATCCTCGCCGATGAAATCAACCGCGCGCCCGCAAAAGTACAGGCCGCGCTATTGGAATCCATGCAGGAGCAACAGGTAACGATCGGCGGCGAGAGCTTCGCCATGGCGGATCCCTTCCTCGTGCTGGCGACCCAGAACCCAATCGAACAGGAAGGCACCTATCCGCTTCCCGAGGCCCAGGTCGATCGGTTCATGCTCAAGGTGAAGATCGGATATCCGAGCCCGGAAGAAGAGCGACGCATCCTCGATCGCATGGCCAGTGGCCAGCCGATTCCCGAAGTCCAGAAGGTGGCCGCGGCGACGGATCTGATCGCCGCCCGCGAGAATGTGGATCAACTCTTCGTGGACGAAAAGGCGCGCAACTACATCGTGGATCTGGTGCAGGCCACTCGAAATCCGGGAGAAGTCGGCCTCAAGGAACTCGATGGATTGATCGAGCATGGCGCCAGCCCGCGAGCGAGCATCTCCCTGATGAAGGCCGCGAAAGCCCATGCCTTCATCCAGGGCCGAGGCTATGTCACGCCCCACGACATCCAGAGCATGCTTCCCAGCGTACTCCGGCATCGGGTAGCGGTCAGCTACGAGGCCGAGGCGGAGGGGATCAGTTCCGAAGACGTGATCCAGAAGATCATCGACACCCTCCTCGTCCCCTGACGAGTAGCCGGGAATACTGAGTCATGCTGCCCAGAGAGATCATGCAGCGGGTCCGTGAAATTCAGGTCCGCACCGGTCGCCACGTAGCCGACGTATTGGCGGGGGAATACGTCTCGGTCTTCAAGGGCAGCGGAATCGAATTCGACGAGGTCCGCGCCTACATCCCCGGAGATGACGTCCGCAGCATCGACTGGAATGTAACCGCCCGCATGGGCGAACCCTTCGTCAAGCGTTACGTCGAAGAACGGCAACTCACCCTGATGCTGGTGGCCGATGTCTCCGCCTCGCTGGATTTCGGCTCCGGAAAGCGTTCGAAGAGAGAATGTGCGGCGGAATTCTGCGCCCTGCTCGGCTTCTCGGCCAGCCGCAACGACGATAAAGTCGGCCTCTTGCTCTTTCACGGCGACATCGAGCAATACATCCCACCCCGAAAAGGTCAGAAGCACGCGTTACGAGTGGTTCGCGAGGTTCTCACCCACGGCGAAGAGGCCGAAGATGAGCCCGCCCCCGGCGGATTCAAGAGCCTTCGGCGCTGGTGGGGATCCGCAAGGCGACTTCGCACTCCCCGGGAGGCCACCCGCATCGACCGGGCTCTCGAATATCTGCTCTCGGTCAACAAGCGGCGCTGTGTCTGCTTCGTCGTCAGCGATTTCATCGACGAGGGCTACGAGCAGGCGCTGCGAACGGCCAACCAGAAACACGATGTGGTCGCGGTCCTGATCACGGACCCCCGGGAGATCGAAATCGAGGATGTCGGATTGATCGCCCTCCAGGATGCGGAAACGGGTCGCAAACGTATCGTCGACAGCGGCTCCTCCGCATTTCGCGAGGCCATGCGATCCGAGGCGCAGGAGCGCGTCGAAGCCCTGCGCACGAAATTGGCCTCCTCGGGGATCGACCTGATTCACATCGATGCAGCGGGTTCCGTCGTCGACCCTGTCGTTCGCTTCTTCCGCGCCCGAGAGCGCAGGATTCGACGATGAGGAAGCGACCCCCGATGCCAGGACGCCTGGCGAGTTCGGCCCTGGCGATCGGTCTCCTATCTCTTCCCGGAGTGGGAGGCGCTCTGGAGACATCCGCCATATCCGGCCCCGTGGAGGTCCGTATTGAGCTATTGCCCGACGCCCCGATCATCGGAGACCCCATCGAGGTGCGGATCGAAGCCGTCGCCGAAGAGGGCGTGGAGATCCTGATGCCCGCATTCGGCGAAGCCCTCGACCGATTCCGCATCATCGACTTCGTGCCTCGGGAATACGCCGAGGAAGACGGCCGCATGGTCCACAGCCAACGCTACACCCTTCGCGCCCCCATCTCGGGCGAACATCAGCTTCCCTCGATCCTGATCGAATTCATCGATCATCGCCCGAACCATCCCGCCGCGCCGGATGATCTCGACGCCTACGAGATCCTGACCGAAAGCATCCCCTTCAAGATTGAATCCCTGCTGCCCGAAGAGGCGGGCGCCGAACTCAGCCCGCCAATGGAATCCCTCTCCCTGCTCGACGAAAGCAAGGGGGTGAATAAAGGTCTTCTGGCAGCCGTCGCCTCCCTGCTGCTGATGGCGGGCGCCGCATTCTGGATCTGGCGCAGCAGGACTGATCGCGTCGTCGCACGAAGCGCCTGGGAAATGGCCCGCACCGAATTGGACGCCCTATTGGCGGGCCCACGGCCCACGGCGGAGAAGGTGGATGCCTACTTCGTCGATCTCTCCGGCATCGTGAGACGCTATCTGGAAAATCGCTTCGCCGTGCGATCCCCCGAATTGACGACCGAACGCTTCCTGGAATTGGTGAGTGACTCGCCGGATCTGCGCGATGCGCATCAAGCTCTGCTACGCGACTTCCTGCTCCAATGCGATCTCGTCAAATTCGCCCATCACATCCCCTCGCCGGAATCCATCGCTCAGGCCATCGAGGCGGCCGAACGATTCATCCACGAAACCCGGGATCATCTCCCCGGGGATGCGGGCGCGAACGTAGATATGAGTTCGGGACGGGAGGTTTCGGCAGCATGAGTGGCCTCGAATTTCGCGACCCCGTCTTTCTCCTGCTCTTGATCCTCGCACCCTTCATCTACCTGCTGGCCCATCGTTCGCCCGCCGTCGTGCGCTTTTCGAGCCTCGACCTGCTGGAGGCAACCCCTCGTTCCTGGCGCACGCGTATGCTGCCCCTGCCTCCGCTGATGCTCGCCCTGGCCTGGGCGGTACTCACAATCGCGATGGCGGGCCCCCGAACGGGGGAAGCCAATACCCGCGTTTACCGTGAGGGAATCGCGATGGTTCTGGTCGTCGATCGCTCCGGTTCCATGAATGCCCGGGATTTCGTCGCAGAGGATCAAAGCATCGATCGACTGGCCGCGGTCAAGGCGGTTCTGGCTCGCTTTCTCGGAGCGGAGGGGGGCGGCCAAGGGCGACCCGATGATCTCGTGGGCCTGGTCACATTCGCCCGCTACGCGGACTCCGTTGCCCCCCTGACCCTGGATCATACGAATCTGATCGCAATTCTCGAGGATATTTCGATCGTGACGAATCCGGATGAAGACGGAACCGCGGTGGGAGAGGGTCTCGCCCTGGCCGTAGAGCGCCTGCACCGCCAGAAGGCGGCCAGCAAGGTGATCATCCTGCTCACGGATGGCGTCAGCAATGTGGGAGACATCTCCCCGGACCAGGCCGCCGAGCTGGCAGCCGCCAATAATATCCAGATCTACGCCATCGGCGCCGGGCGTACGGGCTACGCCCCCTTTCCCGTCGAGTGGCGCGGTCAAAGAGTTCTGCGCCAGGTCTTCGTCGAATTGGATGAGCGAACGCTCGAAGCGATCGCCGAGAGGACGGGGGGGCATTACTTCCACGCGGAAAACGCCGACGCCCTGGAAGAAATCTACAGGGAGATCGACTCACTCGAACGGAGTGAAATCGTGGAAGTCCGCTTCATGCAATACGAAGAACATTACGCGGCATTCGCGATCTCGGGCTTTGCACTTCTCCTGCTCTCGGGTATCGCGACGCGGAGCCTTTTGAGGAGGCTGCCGTGAGCGGAATTCAATTTGCCGAGCCTCAATACGCCCACCTGCTCTGGATTCTGCTGCTGGCATTAAGCGCTCTCTTCTGGCTGGAGAGGCGTGGCGGCAAGCTGCTCGGCCGGTTCATGGCGCCGGAAATGCAGCGCCGACTGGTCGAAAGACCGACCCCTCTGCGCCGTGGCCTGCAGCTGGGGCTGCTGGCTCTTTCGCTATTCTTGATCGTGATCGCGTTGATGCGACCTCAATGGGGCTTCGAATTCATCGAGGCTCCACAGGTCGGCGCCGAAATCATGATCGCTGTGGATGTTTCGCGTTCCATGCTGGCCGAAGACGTGGTCCCGAACCGACTCGAACGATCCAAGGCGGAAATTCGCGATCTGCTCGCCTATCTCGATGGGGACCAGGTGGGATTGATTGCCTTCGCGGGCCGAGCCAGCGTCGTATGCCCGCTGACCCCGGATTTCGGTTTTCTGCGCCTCGTACTCGACAATCTCAACATCAATAGCGTCACCCGGGGCGGAACACGCCTGGAGGAGCCGATTCGAAAGGCGACAGCGGGCTTTGGCACCAGTGGGGACCTGGCCCGGGTGATCCTGCTCTTCACGGACGGCGAAGATCACGACTCCTTCCCCCTCGATGCCGCCCGCGAAGCGGCCGAGCGCGGGATCCGCGTCCTCGTGATCGGTTTCGGGGACGAAGCCGGCAGTGAAATCGTCGTGACTGACCCGAAGAGCGGAGCACGAACGCGAATCACCGATGAAGACGGCCAGCCCGTCATCAGTCGCCTCGACGGCGAGTTGTTGCGCGAAATTGCATTGCTGACCGAGGGCGCCTACGTGCCGGCAGGAACCGGCGTGCTCGACCTCGAATCCATCTTTGAAACCCATATCCGGCCCCTGATGCGTGGGCTCGGAGAAAAGCGGGGGCGAACGATCCAAAAGGATGCCTTCCAATGGGCGCTGCTGGCCGGATTGATCGCCCTATTGGCCAGCGTCATATCCCAGGCCGGCCGATCCCGACGAGGGGCAAGCCTGCTCCTGGCCCTATGCCTGATCGGAGTTCAGGACGCCGGGGCCCAGACTTCGGCCCCGGCAACACCCCCTCCCGCCGCGGCAAGCCTGCCGGAGGATTCGGAAATGGCCGCGCTGGAAGCCGCGGAACGTTCGGCCCGGGAGCGACTGGAGGTACCCGAAGATCCGCGGCGCGCCTACAACCGGGGCCTGCAATTGATGAGGGAAGGCGAACTCGAGGACTCGCAGAGACTCCTCGAAGCCGCTCGACAGGGGGCGGGAAATGACGGCGAGCTTCGCTTTCGATCCACCTACAATCTCGGCTGGGTGGAGGTCGAAAAGGCCGATTCGAAACTGGCGGACGATCCCGAAACGGCCCTTGCGAGCCTCGAGATCTCGGCGGACTGGTTTCGAGAAGCCATCGCCCTGCGTCCCGCCGACACGGAACCCAGACGCAACCTGGAGATCATCCTCGAAAGGGTCCTGGCCCTCGCCGATTCCCTGGCCAAGAAGGATTCACAAACTCTCGAGACCCGCCTCGACGCCCTGATCGAGCAACAGAGAGCCGCGTCTGGAACGATTCGGAACCTGGTCGAATCAACGGAACCGATTACGAGCGCCGGCCCCGACGAAACGACCAGGACGCTCTTCAAGAATATTGCAGTCCAGGAGCGTCTCGTATTGGGACAAGCCAATTCCCTGGCCAGGATCGCGGGAGATGAACTCGAAATCTTTCGGGATCTCGGAGAAGAAAATCTTTCTCCGGAAGATGCGATGCGCAGCGCCCAATTGGAGGCCCTGCTCCACTACACGCATCGTGCCCAGGAAAGGATCGGGCAGGCCCGAAGCCAGCTGCGAAGACGCCAGGGAACACGGGCCCATCGCCGGGCGGCCGCCGCTCTTTCCCATCTGAAGCGCGCGCGCGAGCAGCTCATGGACCCCGTGAAAATTCTCGACGGAATCATCGGCGATGCGGGCCGCGTGATGACTGAAACCCGAACGCTGCTGATCCTTTCGGGTGCGGCCAACGCGGCTGGCCCCTCCCTGGATCCGGTAGCGCAGACTCCGCCCGTCTGGCTGAACCCCGAATATCTCGCCGAAGCCCAGGACGAAGTGGCGCAGCGAAGCGCTGAGCTGGCCGCAAAATTTCTCGCCGGCATCGAGCATGCAGCCGGTGTCGAGGATCCTCAACAACTCGAGTGGCTTGAAAAAGTACGCGCTGCGGAACCCGACCTCTCCAAGGCCGCACAACTCCTCGAGGAGGGAATTCAGGCGCTCCGAACGGAGCGGTTGATGGAGGCGGCGGAAAAGCAGGCCGAGGCGCTGACGGCCCTGATCAGGGCCAGGGAAGAATTCCTCGACCTCAAGGGCTTGATCGAAGTCGCCTATGGGGATGAAAAGAAGATTGTCGACCTGCTGCAGGAAAATGAGGCGATCCCCGCCGAAGCATTGACAGAATTCGGACCCCTGCTGGCCGAGTTGCAGCAACGAAATCTCGAACGCGTCGAACGAATGACGTCGATGATCGAAGAACTCCGCATAAGAACAACCGAACTCGCCGAGTCGGGCGAAGATCCAGCGGCCGAGGGGGAATCGGCATTGGAGCTGAAGCGCCTCGAACTCGCCGACGGAATCGTCGCGCTGACGGAATCCGCAATGAGTTCGGCCGTCGACGCCCTGCTTCAGATCGCGGAGGGAGAGTCGTCCATCGACCGCCCCCGACGGTCGACGGCCTCGGCTCTCAGGGGGCTGGAAAATCTCCAAAGGCTCTTCTTCTCAATGATCGAACACCTGCGGGACGTCACCCGTCAACAGATCGAAGTGGCCGACGAGACCGAGGAGGCAGCGGGACGGGAAGAGGAACAACAACGGCCAGCCCTGGGACCGATCGGAGGCCATCAGGGCGAACTCGCGACGCGAACCGACGAATTGGCAACCGCCCTCCACGAGCAGTCCCTGGCCGATCCCGCAGAATTCCTGGGTGAAGAAGCGGCCGCCGACCCCGCCGCCGCCGAGGCGATCACCGAGAAACTCATCCGGGTATCGGAACTCGTTCTGGAGGCGTCGGGGCATATGGAGAGTGCGTCGGGCCGACTGGCCGCGGCGGCCGAGTCCGGCGAGCCCGAAGAAACGCCGCCCGAGGCAGAGAAGACCGCACCCGACTTCGATGAAATTCGCGAATTCCAGGATTTCGCGGTACAAAAACTGCTCGAAGCGCTCGAATTGCTGGAGCCCCAGCAGGAGGAAGAGGAACCTCAAGAGCAGCAGGGAGATTCCGAGCAGGAGCAACCCCAGCCCCAGGAAAGCGAAACCGGGGAAGGAGATGAGGAGAGAGTTCAGGATCCGGGCCAGTTGCTCCAGGCCATCCGAGACAAGGAAGCCGAAAGACATCGGCGCGACCGAGACCGCGATTCGACTGGCTACGAGCCCGTTGACAAGGATTGGTAGCGATTGACCAGATTGAGGAAAAACTCGATTCTAAAACGGATCCCCATCGAATTGCTTCTGATCCCCTTTATCATCGGCATCTTCTCCGCTCCTGCCGCTCGGGCGCAGCCCTCGGTCCAGATCCACGTTTCCAAGGGGCCCTATTACAAGGGCGTCCCGATGGAAGTCCAAATCCATATCGAGGGGATTGAACGCAGTCCGGAGCCCTCCTGCAGCGCAGAAGATTCCGAAAGCGGTACGCTTCGTCTGGTCGGCCTGGTCCCCAATATCACGACCCATATTTCGATGATCAATGGGCGAACGACACGTACCGAAGTGGTGAAATACGTCTGCCGCTACAGCTTCATTCCCGCCAGGCCGGGGGTCCACCACTTTCCCCCCTTCCGGATCCAGCAGGGTGCCGAGGTCGCACTCTCCCGAGCCCAATCGATCGTGGTCGAAAAACTCGCCTCGGACCCCCGGGTACGTATCCGCCTGAAGCTGCCCCAGAACGAGATCTTCATCGGCCAGCGACTGCCCGTAGAAATCGAATGGTGGATCGATGAATCCCTGCAGGAGAAGATCCAGAGTTACGAGATCCACAGCGAACTCTTCGAAGAGAGAGATCGCTTCCGCTTTGCCCCGGATCCCAGCCCCGAGCCCAAGCAGCAGACCCTGGAAATCGGCTCGGATAACGGAAAGATTCGCCTTCCAGCCAGCGTAGAGATTCGCGAGGAGAAGGGTCGGCGTTTCCTGGTCGTGAGCGCGGAACGCACCATGACGCCGCTAAAAGCAGGTGACTTCCATCTCGAGGCTGCCACCTTGACCCTGAAGGAAGTCACCCGATGGCAGCGCGATCTCTTCGGAGGCCGCAGGCCGACCTCTACGCGACCTGTCTTCGGTCGGGATTCAGATCTCGTACTGAGAGTCAAAGCCCCACCCTCGGAGGGCCGCCCCGAGAGCTTTGCGGGAGCCATCGGGAGGGGATTCTCTCTCGAAGTCTCTGCCGATCGCAGCGTAGTCCAACGGGGAGATCCGATCCTTCTGACCTTCAGCATTCGCGGCGAGGGCGAACTGGCGAACGTGCGACTGCCCGCCCTGACTCATGAAGACGCCCTGCCCCCGCAATTCTTCGGCCTTCCCGAGGGCGAAATTACGGGCGAACTCGTGGACGATGCCAAGATCTTTCGCATTCCAGTGCGCATTCTCGACGAATCGGTGCAACAGATTCCCGCCCTTCCCTTCTCCTATTTCGATCCCTCGCTGGGTCTCTTCCAGACATCGGAGTCGAGACCGATCGCCCTCTCCGTACGCCCGGCCCAGATGATTTCCTCGGAAGACGTCGTGGCGGCGCCCTCCCGCAACGAAGCCGGGGAGCGGGCTGGGAATCGCCGCCAGGAGCCACTTCAGGAGATGGCTCCCAACCTGACCGGCGCCAATCTCGCGATCGAGTTGGATCACGGCATCATGCTGCGGCAGCCGGGATTGCGAGACTCCACTCGGCACGCTGCCTACATGATTTCGGTCGCGCTCTTCCTGGGAGCCGTCGCCTATCGTCGAAAATCGGATGAAAACCCCGAGAGTCGGCGCAAGAGGGCCCTCTACAAGAAACAACGAGAGCGCATCGAAGCCGCCAGCGGCCTGCCGCGCAGAGAAGGACTCGGAGAATTGGCTTCGGCACTGCGTGAACTCGCGATCCTGCAGACCCCACCGGATCCGATCGCTCTCGAAGATTTCCTGACGGAATGTGACAACGTCTTCTACTCACCTCAATCCCAGCAGGAGATCGACCCCGCAGCAGACCCATACGAACGAGCGGGAAGATTGGCGGATGAAATCGGAGCCGAACTGGCAAAGGGGGAGAGATGAAAGGCGGAAGCCCCCTGCTGAAGCTTCGGGGACTCGGCCTGATTGCGGGCATCCTCCTGCTCACGACTGGCCCGGGGCTGGCCGATCAGTCGCCCACGGAATGGCTCGACTCCGCGATCGAGGCCTACCAGAAGGGCATGGATAGTTCGGAAAGGGCACATCGCCTGCAATTCTTCTCCGAATCCGAGCGCCTTTTCGCTGCGGCCATCGAGCGAGGGGCCGAGAGCTCCGATCTCTGGGCGAATCGCGGCAGTGCAGCGCTACAAGCGGAAAGACTGGGTCCGGCGATCCTATCCTACCGCAGGGCCCTGATCCTGGATCCGGGTCATGAGAGGGCCAGCCAGAATCTCGCACATGCCCGGGGGCTGCTGCCCGACTGGATTCCGACCCCCGCCAAGGGGGGATTTCTGGATTCCTTCTTCTTCTGGCATCGAACGCTCTCGCTCCAGGAGAGGCAAGATGCTGCAACCGCCTGCTTTGTCCTCGCCGCGATCTTCATGTCGATTTCCGTCGCCTTCCGCATTCACACGGCACGCTACCCGGGTCTGCTTCTCATCCTGGGCTGGCTGGGGCTCAGCGTCTCCCTCTTTTTCGATTCCGAAAATCAGGCGGCGAGGGAGGGGGTCGTGGTGGCTTCCGAAATCGCCGCGCGTGCCGCCGATTCCGTAAACGCACCGCTCCGATTCGGCGAGAGCCTTCCCGGCGGTACGGAGGTTCGAATTCTCGAAGACCGTGGAGGCTGGCTCCACATCGAATTGCATAATGGTCGGGACGCCTGGGTCATTGAGAGTTCGATCGAAAGAGTCTCGACCGAAAAGAGCTGACCCGCCCGAGAATTCAGGGCGATCCCATCAGCTGTTCTGGATCGACAGACCTCCGTCGACCATCAGCACGGCCCCGTTGATATAGGACGATGCCGGCAGCACGAGGCCGAGCGTGGCCTGAGCCACCTCTTCCGCATCGCCATAGCGCCGCAACGGAACCCGGCGGCGGGCGAATTTCGCCTTCGCATCATCGGGAATCCGGGCCGTCATCCCGGTCTGGATCGGCCCTGGGCAGACGCAATTGAACGTGATTCCCCGATGGCCCAATTCGACTGCCATCGCCCGGGTCAATCCAATGACACCATGCTTTGCCGCCGTGTAGGCGCTGACGAAGGGCTGCGCCCCCACACCCTCCGTCGAACTGATATTCACCACGCGCCCGCCCCCACTGGCTTCGAGATGGGGCAAGGCCGCCCGAACCAGCCGGACGTGAGCCGTCAGGTCGATCTCCAGGGTACGGGACCATCCCTCCTCGTAATCCTCTGCATCAATCCGGGCTGGAAGACTGATCCCCGCATTGTTGATCAGGATGTCGACGCCCCCAAACTCAGCCACGACTTCTTCCACCAGGGATTCGATCGCCCGTGGATCGGCCACATCCACGGACCAGCCCCGCGCCTCTCCTCCGGACTTGCGAATCGCGTCCACGACTTCCGCGACTCCGCCGGGGTTGATGTCGACGACCGCGGCCCGCGCACCCTCGTCAGAAAGGAGGAAGGCCGTTGCCCGTCCCATCCCGCTCGCTGCGCCGGTGATGACGGCAGTCTTCCCCTCGATCGACCGACTGAGCTTGCTGAGTCTCGCCATACCACTCCCCTCGTCGAATCCCGGCCCCCGGAAAACGAAGGCGAAACTCATTCTAGCCCGCTGCAGACCAGGTGAATAGATGGAGCAGGCTCTCGGACTCAGGAAAGTCCGATCCATGGCGATAGCAGATGCCCGGCGACCCAGACCAGGACGAAGAAGCAGCCCCAGGAAATCCAACTATTTTCGACTCCGCGCTCGATCATCGACCTGCAGAAGAGCAGAGAAACGATGGTGCCCAGAATGGAGAGATTTCGGAAGGCGATGTCCTGAAATGCGTGAATGCCCTCATATTCGAATTGCGCGCCCAGGGAAATTGCCAGAACGAAAAGACCGATGCCGAGGGCGGAACGGATTCGAGTGGGAAGTTTCTTCCAGAACCCGCGTAGCCGGGATGTCTTCCCGAGTTCGGGGGCTGGGGGAAATTCCGGCACCTGCCCCCCGGAATAGGGACCCAACTTCCGCCGCCGCAATTCAGCACTGGCCCAGGCAACGAATTCGTCGTTCCGGGCGAGGACCATATCGACCAGGGCCACATATCCAAAGGGCAGGAGGGGGGCCTCGTCGCGAACTCTGAGTTGCTGATAGGGTCGCGATGGCTGAGCGTGGTGGTCGGCGTGACGTGCCAGACCGATCAGCCCGTAATAGGTGAACCATGAATAGGTATCCCATGAATCCGAGGCTCCGATCCTTCCCCCCCTGCGCATCAGCCCCCAATGCTCGAAGTAGTTGACGATCTCGAGCAGGCGTACAGCGACCAATGCCTGGAGGCAATAGGCCAGGAATGCCACGAATCCGAATATGAAGCCCAGGCCGATGGCGACGACCCACTCCAGCACAACTCCCTGCAATACGCGGTTGCGCAGGATGCGAAAATTCAGCAATCCCATATCCGCATCACCGAGGCGCTCGCATTCGAGTCTCCAGGCGCTCCTGAATTGGGCCGGCACGGTACGCCTGAAGAATGCGCGATAGGTCTCTCCGAAGCGTGCCGTCGCAGGATCCTCTTCCGTCGCAACGCGAAGATGGTGCCCCCTCAGATGCTCCGTATAGAAATGTTCGTAGAGTACGCTGCAGAGAATCAAGCGCCCCAGGACCCGGCCCAATCTCGAACGACGGTGGATCAGTTCATGAGCGGTGATGATCGAGAAACCCGAACTGGCTCCAACGACGACGAAAATCATCGCGGTATCCAAAGAAAAGAACGACTGCTGGGAGAAGAGATTCAACATTCCCCAGAGTGTCAGGAAATGAACTACGACCAGCAGATGGACGATCAGATCGAAGGGCCAGGTCGGCAATGTCTCCACCGGCTGCCTGCGCTCCTGCCGAGGGCGAGAATCGGCCCAATGGAAAATAGCCATCGGGGCGATGAAGAGAAGAGCCGTATACCAGTGATGGGGACCACTCCATACAAAGACCAGTGCCGTCACGGGAATCAAGAAGGACATCAAATGACCGAGCCAGATCTCCGAGACCTCACTCGGTGCCAGTTCCGGCACTCTCTCCAGGGGATAATCTGCCGTGGTCATCCGCGAGTCAGCCCCTCACCCGGTCGACCGAGATGACTCCCTTGATCCTGGAGATCTCCTTGATCACGGCATTCAGGATCTGCGAGTTTCCGACCCAGAGTTCATAGTTCTGAACCGCCTTTTCCTGGTTCTCCACGTCGACCTTCAGGCCGGATATGTTGATGCCCGCAGCAGAAATCGAATTCGTGACCTTGGAGAGGATTCCATGTCTATCCGTGGAGGTAACCCTGATCCTCACCTTTCGCGCCACGCTGAGCTCGGGATCCCAATCCACGTCGATTCTTCTTTCAGGATCGACCTCGAATACCCGGCGACAGCTACGCGCATGCACGGTCACCCCCCGACCCCGCGTGACGAATCCCAGGACCTCGTCGCCGGGAAGGGGATCGCAGCAGCCTCCGAATCGAACCATCACATCCGGCTGACCGCTCACCCGAATTCCACTCTCCTTATCCCCATCCCGACCACTGCGCTTCTTGAATAGACTTCGCAGCCGATCCTGGAGGGGTTCCGGACGCAGTGCGGAATCGGCCTCTTCCCCCTTCAGCAACTTGACGATTCTCGAGGCGGAGAATTTGCCATAGCTGACGGCCGCGAAAAGATCGTTGACCTCACCTCCTTTGATCTCGGACTGGGCAAGCTCGCTCAGATCACCCTCGGAGAGCAATTGTTTGAGTGAAAATCCGGCCTGGCGAAGTTCGCGGCTGAGAATATCCCTGCCCAACTGGATTGAGCGCTCACGTTCCGCACCTCGAATGATATGTCGAATCTGGTTGCGAGCCTTTCCAGAGACCGCGAATTCAAGCCAATCCTTGCGTGGGAACTGCTTGTCATTCGTCATGATTTCCACGGTGTCGCCATCGACCAGCACATGCCTCAGGGGAACCATCTTTCCATTGACCCTGGCTCCTGCGCACTGACGCCCGACCTCGCTATGGATCGCAAAGGCAAAATCGACGCTGGTGGCTCGTCTGGGCAGATTGATGACTTCACCTCTGGGCGTGAAGACGAAGATCTCATCGGGGAAGAGATCCATCTTGACCGTATCCAGGAACTCATGAGGATCCTCCACGTCACGTTGCCACTCCAGGAGTTGACGAAGCCAGCCGAAACGCCCTTCATCGTCCCCAACCGCTTCCTCTCCGCCCTTATACTTCCAATGGGCCGCGATTCCGTATTCGGCATCTCGATCCATTTCGACGGTTCGAATCTGCACCTCCATTCGTTCACCATAGGGACCGATGACAGTGGTATGCAGGGAGCGGTAGCCATTCGGCTTGGGATTGCCGAGATAATCCTTGAAACGAGAGGGCACTGGCCGCCACTCGGCGTGGATCAGTCCAAGGACTGCGTAACAGGATTCCGGGGGACCCTCGACCACGACCCGGAAGGCAATCGCATCGTAGATCTGGTTGAGAGCCAGGCTTTGGCTCTGCATCTTGCGATGGATCGAGGCGAGTTCCTTCAGCCTTCCCTTTACCTCACAATTCAATCCGGCCTCGGTGAGGGTGGTGGAGAGGATCTCATTCACTTCTTCGATATAACCCTCCCTTTCCTCCCTGCTGCCCGTCAGCTGACGGCCGATTTCTTCGGCCGCCTGGGGGTGCAGGCATCGAAAGGCGCATTCCTCGAGTTCCTGCATCATCCAACGGATGCCCAGCCGATGAGCCAGGGGGACGTATATATCCAGGGTCTCCTGAGCCACTCGAAGAGCGGAGTCCTCGTCATGGTGCTCCAGGGTCCTCATATTGTGGAGCCTGTCCGCGAGCTTGATCAACAGAATTCGGATATCCGTCGACATCGCGAGGAGCATTTTTCGAAAGTTCTCGGCTTGACGTTCCCGGGCCGAAGTGAATTCAATCTTTGCAATCTTGGTCAGACCGCTGACGATGAACGCAACTTTCTCCCCGAACAGGCGTTCGATTTCGGTTCGGGTGGTCAGGGTGTCTTCCAGAGTGTCGTGCAGCAGCCCCGCGGCGATCGTTACATCATCGGTCCGCAACTCCCCCAAAATGCCAGCGACCTCGAGGGGATGGACGAGATAGGGCTCTCCCGAAAGCCGTTCCTGACCCTCGTGCACCTTGGCGGAAAATACGTAGGCCCGTTGCAGAAGTTCCAGATCCGCGTTTGGACTGTACTCGAGCACCCGGTCGGCAATGTCATTGAAACGCAACATGAAACCGATGAATCCTCTTATATATCCAATAGTTGAGAAGATTCTACTATGCGGCGGGGAAACCCGCAACGCGACCCTGCGCCGGAGCGTCTAGAGTGAACTATGTCTAAAAGGTCTAGACACCTTCGAGTTCAGGGGGATGAGGGCCAT
>CAYTAT010000051.1:3908-28948 GCA_964435795.1 uncultured Spirochaetaceae bacterium | reverse complement strand
GAAAGCCCTGCAAGAAAGCCCCGCAAGAAAGCCCCGCTAAGAGATCCCGCGGCGGGGCTCTGCGACGAGGTCTGCGACCTGGGGTCGAAACCATCGAAGAGTCGGAGGGAAGAGAATGAAGATCTGGCTGGATACGGACCTCGGGAGCGACGTCGACGACGCCCTGGCGCTCGCCTATCTGCTGCGACATCCGGAAGTCGAAGTCGTCGGCATTTCGACCGTCTTTGGCGATGTCGCATTGCGTACCCGCTGCGTCGAGAAATTGCTCGAGATCGCCGCCGCCCCGGCGATCCCCGTTCTCAGCGGGCTCGGCAAGCCCCTCTTCGAGGCCCGGGCCGGCGTGATGTTCGGCCATGAAGGACGGGGACTCCTCGAAGATCCGGCCCCCATCATGCGCATCGAGGGCGAGGAAGATCCCGCACCGCGGCTCGAGGCATTGGGCACCGCCCTGGAAGCCGCCGCCCCCGACCGCCTGGTCGCCATCGGCCCCATGACCAATCTGGGAGCCCTGGTCGCCGCCGGCGTTTCACTGCCCCCCCTGGCCGTCATGGGAGGCAAGACCGAGGGCGCGATGCTCGCCGGCATGCGCAAGGAGATCGGCGAGTGGAATTTCTACTCCGATCCCGACGCCGCCCGCGGCGCCCTCAAGGCCCAGTCGGGCCCCTTGATGCGCGTGGTTCCCGCCGAAATCACCTACCGCACGGCCCTCGAAGAGAAGGATCTCGAGGCCCTGGCCGCGGGGGATGAACTCTGCCGCATGCTCCACACTCTCTGCGGTCACTGGCTCGACTTCCTGCGAGCGGCATTCCGTAGCGAGGCTCCGAAGGTGGCCCTCCACGATCCACTGACGGCCGCCACCCTGCTCGAGCCCTCCCTCTGCGCCTTCGAGGAGCGCCGGGTGGAGATCGACGACCGCGGCCATCTGCACCCCGCCGAGGGCGCATCGAATGTGGAGATCGCGGTCGACGTGGACGTCGCCGCCGCACGCGAACACCTGGTCGAAACCTGGACGGGGGCTGGGAATCAGGCCTGATCGCTAGCACGATGCCGGAGGCAATCTCATGCGGGGAGGCTGCGACTCTCCCCTCTCCCTTCCCCTTCCCCCTCTCCCTTCCCCTTCCCCCTCTCCCTTCCCCTCCCCTACGACCCGTATGGGTGGCCTCGGCGGGGAGGCTCGCAGTCGTGACGGGTGATGCGAAGCCGAGCGGGCTAAACTTCTTCCCACTCAGCAAGGGAATCCGGAAGGTCCATTGGCGATGCTTCGCACTCTGCGCTCGGTCCTGCATTTTCGAAAATTCGAAACCGATCCCGTACTGCGTCGCCTGTCGCGAACGGCTTGCGTGGAAGATCTGCGCTCCGCCGCCCGGCGCAGGCTCCCCCGTGGCGTCTTCGACTACATCGACGGAGCCGCCGAGGATGAACGCACGGCTCGGCGCAACGTCGCGGCCTTCGAGGCCATGGAATTCCGACCCCGGATCCTGCGGGATGTCTCCCGAATCGATACCTCGACCACTCTTCTGGGCCGCTCCCTGGCCTTTCCCCTGGTGCTCGCACCCACGGGTTTCACGCGCATCGCCGATCCCGAGGGAGAGTTGGCGGTGGCCCGAGCCGCCGAACGAGCGGGCATTCCCTATACGCTCTCGACCCTGGGCACCCGCTCCATCGAGGAGGTCGCCGCCGTCTCCCAGGGCCAAAAATATTTCCAGGTCTACGTCTGGAAGGATCGCGGACTGCTGAAGGAAATGCTCGACCGGGCGGCCGAGAGCGGCTACGAGGCCATCATGATCACCGTCGATACGGCCGTGCTCGGACGCCGGGAGCGGGATATTCGAAGGGGCTTTACCCTGCCGCCGAAAATCGGCCTGGATACGATGCTCTCCGGTGCCCTGCATCCCGGCTGGACCTGGAAATTCGCTCGCGCCGAACCGATTTCCTTCGCGAATGTCGTGGGCCGCTCGGTGGGAGACGGCACGGATCCCATCACCCTCTCTGACTATATGAACAACCAATTCGATCCCCGCCTTTCCTGGCGGGACGTGGAGTGGTTTCAGAGTCATTGGCGGGGCCCCATCATCCTGAAGGGGGTGCAGACCCTCGAGGATGCCGAGTTGGCCGCAAATGCGGGGATCCAGGCAATCGCCATCTCGAACCACGGCGGCCGACAACTCGACGGCGCCCCCCCGGCCCTGGAACTCGTTGCCCCGATTGCCCAGGCCGTGGGCGATCGCCTGGAAATCCTTTGCGATGGAGGCGTGCGGCGGGGAAGCGATATCGTCAAGGCCGTCGCCCTGGGCGCCCGGGCCTGCATGGTGGGACGCGCCTACCTCTACGGACTCGCCGTCGGCGGTGAACGGGGGGTCGATCACGTGATCCGCCATCTATCCGAGGGCCTCGAGCAAACCCTGGCGCTGACCGGAAATGCCGCGATTCACGACCTCACGCCCGAAGTCCTGCGACCTCGCGGCAAGAACCAGGCGCCGGGATGATCGAAAACATCCGGCGCTCTTTCTCGAAGCTTCCCCGAGTTTCCAGCAACCCCATCCGCGAAACCGATCGCGGAGCGGGGAGCGCTAACGTCCCTCGAATTTCGCGGGCCTCTTCTGCATGATCGCCTTTACGGGCGCGCGACCGTCCTCGCTCTGCAGACCCCGGCGCACATAACTCATCTCGTCGCGATGCTGGGCCCGCAGATCGCCCCTCGACAGACTCGCCCGGGCGAACAGGCCTGGTCTGCCTTGCACCCAGGGGAGCCAATGCGGCGAGCCCATCGCAGAAGGCATGGAATCGCTCCTCGAAGCGATCCGCCTCCACCACCTCGCCGACCAGGCCGATTCCCCGGGCTTCCCCGGCTTCCACCAGGGGCGGGTTGAGGAGAAAACGCAGGGCGGCCTCGTATCCGACCCATTCGGGCGGGGTCCAGGAGAGCCCTCCATCCGGCGAGGCGGCGGCCCGGATCTAGCCCGGATGGATGCAGGGTGGCCCTTTCGCTGGCGAAGCGCATATCCGCACATAGGGCCAATGCGAGTCCGGCCCCCACCGTCACGCCGTTGATCCCGGCGTCCACCGGCTTATCGCATTCGACTCATAGGGCCGGAAGAAGACGACCCACCCAGCCGAGATGGTCGAGATGCCCATCCTGCTTCGAGAGTCCGAATGCATCGTCACCTCCTGCCCGGTCGGGAGCCAGATCCACACCCGAATAGAAGGCATCGCCCTCGCCCGCAATGCCGATGAGCCAAATCGCATCCTCATGAGCCGCCCTCTCGATGGCGGCCAGGATCGCCCAGCCCCATTCGTCGCTGAGGGCATTCTTCTTCTCGCTGCGATTCAGGCGCAGCAGCCGTACGAAATGCCGATCTTCCTCGAGCAGAGCGGCTTCCGAATCCGCCATTTCACTTCATCCTCCCCGGGGCTTTCGGGCCAGGTATTCGGCCTCGGAAGCGGCGACCTCGACCCCCGAGTCGTCCAATACCCTCGCCTTCAGCTTGAATCCCGCTTCGCCCTCGCTTTCAAAAGTGGCCATGACTTCTTCCGCATCCGCGGCGGAGAAAGTAGCCTCCACCGTGATATGCGAGCGCGCCGGGCGTTTGAATTCGATCGAGACACCCTTGACCACTCCGAAGACGGGCCGGGAATGAAAGATCGACATCATCACGAGACCCCCCAGCACCTCGGATGCGGCCCATTGAATGGCCGCGTGCACGGTCCCGATGTGATTGAGATTGCTCTCCCGCAGTGGCACGAAACAGCGATAGATTCCGTCCCGAGCCGCCCGAACCTCGAGGCCCACGTACTCGTAGATCGGAAATCCTCGACGCAGCAGTGCCTCGAGTCGAGCCTCCTCGCGACCCGGATCCCTCTCTTCCAATTGATCCCCCTCCTACCTTCATTTCTGCGCCGAATCCGGGCATGCGCAGGGGCCGGAAGAGCTACCCGGCCTCGCTGGATTCCGGAAGTACGACTCGCTTCGAGAGTTCGGGGAAGGAATCCGTGGCGTGGGGAAATGCCAGGGCGGCCATGAAATATTCCTGGAAACTCTCTTCGACCGCCGTCTCCACCTTCTCGACCCGCCGCGCCTGCTCCTCGATGGTCGCTCGCGCCTTGCGACTGAGCAGCGCCATCACGGCGCCCGTCCCGGCGGCATTGCCCGCCGAGGAGACCCGGTCGAGATCACAATCCGGAATCATGCCCAACATCATTGCGTACTGCACATCGATCTGATTCCCGAAGGCGCCCGCCAGCCGAATGCGATCCACCCGGTCGACGCCCATTTTTTCCATCAGCAGCCGGATGCCGCCGTATAGGGCCGCCTTCGCGAGTTGGATTGCCCGAATATCGAGTTGGGTGATACGCATATTCGATGGGTCGTCGGAAATCCGATACGCGTAGGTGCGTCCCTCACGAACGACCCGGGAGGAGCGTTCGGCGGCATCGGCGGCGATCCTGCCGTCGGATCGGATCACTCCAACCCGGAAGAGTTCTGCGATGGCCTCGATGATCCCCGTTCCGCATAAACCCGTCACGCCCTGCGCGCCCAATTCGGAGCCGAAATCGGCCGCATCCGACCACGCCTCGCAGCCGATCACCCCAAAGCGGGGCTCGAGAGTATCGGGGTCGATGCGTACGCGCTCGATGGCTCCGGCCGTGGCGCGTTGACCGCACGAGATCTCGGCCCCCTCGAAGGCGGGGCCGGTCGGACTCGAAGCGGCGAGGAGTCGGCCCGAAAACGAGAGCACGATCTCGGCGTTGGTGCCGACATCCACCAGCAGCGTCACGCCCTCATCCTGCCAGGGGGCCTCGGCGAGCAGCATGCCTGCGGCATCCGCGCCGACATGACCGGCGATGCAGGGGAGAGCATAGACGCGAGCCGCAGGATGCGTGGAGAGACCCAATTCCGCCGCGCGCAAACTGACGGCCCCATCCGTGACGAGAGCGAAGGGGGCCAAGCCGAGATGCACGGGGTTCAAGCCCAGGAAGAGGTGATGCATGGCGGGATTGCCCACGAAAACGATCTCAAGTACGTCCTCGGGCGTCGCCCCGACCTCCGATGTCAACTCCACGAGCATGGCGTCGACCGCCTCGTGCACTACCCGGGTCATTTCCCGATCGCTGCCCGGATGATTCGCCGCATGGGAAATGCGGCTCATGAGATCCTCCCCGAAGCGGATCTGGGGGTTCATCACACCGCCGCTGGCCAGAACGTCGCCTCGGATCAAATCGCAGAGGTGTCCGGCGAGGGTCGTCGAGCCGATGTCGAGGGCCAGCCCGAGAACCCGCTCCTTGAGGCCCGGCCAGAGCCCCATTACCTCTCGCCCCTCTCGCACGGCGACCGTAACCTTCCACTCCCCCTCGCGAAGGCATGGTTGAAGTTCTGGCAGCAGTCGGGCATCGACCGATAGATCCGCCAGCCCCCATTCCTCCTCGAGGGCACGCAGCAGGCGCTGCAGGTCTCCGCTCGGCCGGTCGAGCCGAGGGGCTTCGATCTCGACGAAATGCAGATGGATGATCGGATCCAATTCGATATCGCGACTCTGATGGGCCTTGCGGATCACCTGTCGATGCACCTGGCTCTCGGCCGGAACATCGATGATGCAATCCCCCTCGATCGTGGCATGACAGGAGAGACGCTGGCCCCCGCCGAGTTCGCGACTCCGCGCGTAGCGCTTCTCCGGCTCCGAGATCGGGCTCAGATGCAGGGCGTCCGACTGGATTCCCTCTGCCGCAGATTCCCCCTCGTGGACCAGGATCCTGCAACGCCCGCAGATTCCGCGCCCCCCGCAGACGGAATCCAGATCGACCCCGAGCGTACGTGCCGCTGCCAGCAGATTCGTGCCCAAGGGAAAACGCCCCCGCTTTCCAGAGGGATTGAAGACCACCCATGCATCACCACTGCGCTCGGTCATGGCAAGGCTACCCGTCTTTCGCCTTTGCGATGCCGCCGGCTCGAATCACGCGTTCCAGGATATCGGCGGGGAAGAGCGCTTCCAGCCGCGACACTTCCTCGGCGACTTCCGATTCCAGATCGGTGCCGCAGGGTCGGCTCTCACGGCGCCAGTCCTCCAGATACTGCTGGCTGGAACCGCGACCGGCGCGCATCGCGGCGCGATCGATGGCCCGCTCGAAACGAGGATCGAGGACGCGCTTGAAGAGGCTTCGGCGGCCCCTTCTCCCGATCACTTGAGCCGGGATATCCCGCCAGTAGATGGCGATCAGGCGCTCCACGCATCCTCCACGTCTCGACTCGCTTCTTTGCTCGCCCGGCGAGCCTCGACGCCCAGGGCCGCCGCCAGCGGAGCCAATCCCGTAAAACGATATTCGAAGTCGAGACCCAACTGCAGGGCGCATTCTCTGGCCCTCTCTTCCAATCGTTCGGAACGCGTCTGGGCCAGGTAGACCACCCTTCGATAATTGCCGAAATAGGCCGATCGCAACTCGGGATATCGATCCAACCCCAAGCCTCGCACGACCAGGCGATCAAAATTCCGTACCAGGAAATCGGTCAGATAGAAACTCCCGCATTCCTCTTCCTGCAGCGCCTCGAAGCAATCCGGCCCCGCGAGGAAAGAGTAGCAATGGGGACCGGCCAATCTGCGAGCGCCGTACCTGGAGAGAACGGCATCCAATTCCCCCACCGTTCCACAATCCCCGTATGCAACCAGGATCTCATCGTATCCGCCCCCCATCTGCTCGATCAACGCGGATACCGCCCCGGGGATTTCGGCGGGAGTATTATGGAGTTTTGCCGGTAGCCAGCAGACGTCGAGATGCTCCCATTCGTTCAACCTGCCCAATGCCGTGATTTCCCGGGCCAGGGCCGCGCAGGCGATCATCAGGATGGACCCGTGACCGGGCGGGGACTGTCGACACGAAGGCTTTTTTCGGGCTTTCATGCTTTGCGACTCAGTTGGCCGCCGCGCGCTTGGCGACCAATTCCCTGGCCGTATCGACGGCCGTCGCCGCATCACGACAATAGGCATCCGCCCCGATCGTCTGGGCGAATTCCTCGTTCAGCGGTGCCCCCCCGACCAGGATGATGAACCGATCGCGAATTCCCTCTTTTACGAGTTCATCGATGACGACCTTCATATAGGGCATGGTGGTCGTCAGCAGGGCCGACATCCCAATCAGGCTGGGCCGATGCTCTTCGATCGCCGCCCTGAATTGCTCGTAATCCGTATTGATGCCCAGGTCCACAACCTCGAAACCGGCTCCCTCCATCATCATTCCCACCAAATTCTTGCCGATGTCGTGAATATCACCCTTGACGGTGCCGATCACCATCTTGCCGACCGGCTCAACACCACTTTCCGCCAGCAGGGGTTCGAGAATCGCCATCCCCGCCTTCATGGCATTCGCGGCCAGCAATACTTCGGGCACGAAGAGAATCCCATCCCGGAAGTCGATTCCCACAATCGTCATTCCGGCCACCAGAGACTCCTCAAGAACGCGGACGGCCGACCACTCGCGAGAGAGAAGGATACGAGTTCCCTCGGCGATCTCTTCAGCGAGGCCGTCGTATAGATCATCGTGCATCTGCTCGACCAATTCCTCATCCGATAGATCGGCGAGGATGATCTCCTCTTGCGGGTCATTCATCTCGTCTGCCATGCTCTGCCCTCGACTTCATGAATTGGGATGCCTCTCGGATTCCCAAGAATGCCATCGGAACTACCCTTCGTGCCACCGCCCGTTCCCGGCCCTCATATCCTGGGGCGGAAGTTTGATGGGGAATCTCTCCCGGATCCGCCGATCCACATCGGGCTCGATATACTCCGGATAGTGGGATGAAAGAATGCCCTTGACACGCTCGTGGGCAAGGGCATAGACGGTTGGGCTACCGGCCTCCTCCCATTCCTCCAGCGAACGCCGATCTCCCACTTCGGGGTAGAGATACTCGGTCCGCATCAGCGCCAGGGTCTGGGGCTGGTCGAGATAATGTCCCTGGCCGAAGACCGCCGCCTCGATCTCGCGCAGGGCGAGCCTTTCGTCGTCGACCTCGATGCCCCGCAGCAGGCGTAGAGCGGCCCCCGACATATCGTTGTCGATCACCATCCCCTCGAAAGATTGAGCCATCAGACTCCCGACGATTCCCGGATAGGTGCTCACCATATTCGCCCCGGCCAGAACCGCCGCGATGGTCCCCAGGGCCTTTTCGGAACCCGCCTGGGCATCCATCGTCTTGGAGTCCGTCATACCGCTCGGAACGCTGGAGACCAATCCATAATAGTTCGCGATCTGGGTAGTCGCCGCGGTGACCAGGGCCTCCTCCCCGCTTCCGCCACTGAAGGCACCGGTCCGGAGATCCGAAATGAAGGGCCACATCCCGAAATTCATGGGATTGCCCGGCCGAATCAGGTTCACGACGGCCAGGCAGGCCAGGGTCTCG
Organism: uncultured Spirochaetaceae bacterium; assembly: GCA_964435795.1. Classification (GTDB taxonomy): domain Bacteria; phylum Myxococcota_A; class UBA9160; order UBA9160; family UBA4427; genus JAZXM01. The sequence goes on along the minus strand of CAYTAT010000051.1, from coordinate 20,562 downwards.
GCAAAGGTCTGCACCAGGACACCCGCCAGGGAGGCGGGCGCTGTCGCCCCGGCCTGGGCGGCGATCGCCACATCAGCCACCAACCCGAGGCGCGCCATCTTCACGAGCACTTCGGAATTTTCCCGGGCAAAACGCAGGGGGGAAACGATCGGACAACCCCCGAAGACGCAGAAGGGACGCTTCAGAAAAGCTCCCTCCTGGCCGAGGTAGAGATCGAAGATCGCGATCAGATCATCGATATGATCGACCACACCAATGCCGAGGGAAAAGGGCTTGCGGGTCCCCGCCAGCAGGGCATAGGCGGTATTCATGTCGTGGATATAGAGGTCGTCGCTCCACTCCGATGCAATGAAGGGCTGTCCGAAATAGTGGATATGTTCCATGCGATCCGCCAGGCGCGCCGCATCGTAGAGGTCCGCGAGATTCGACGGGCGATAGCGCTGGCTCTCGTAGTCGAGAATCTTCACCGCCTCGCCCGAGGTGGCCAGGATGACTTCCTGTCCCTTCATCTCCATGTCCAGGCTGGGATCCGGCGCGTGGAGCACGTAGCGATCCGCCGCCATGGCGATCACGTCCTCGACCAGGGATCCGGGAAAGCGGAGGCGTCCATCTTCGCCCAGGAAACAGCCCTTCGGAAGCGTGGCGTCCAGGATCTCGGGAGTGGGATCTCCCACTCCGATATTCTCGAGCACATTCAAGGCTGCAGCATGAATCCGCTCGATATCCGCCTCGCTGAGGGGGGCATAGGATCCCCCCTTCATGCCGGGTCGAACCACCGTTCCGGCGGAGCCCGTGGCCCGGGAAGCGTGGCGGGCGGCACGACCGCGGCCCCGACCCGTGGGTCGAGGTGAGGGTCTCGATGTTTTCGATGGCCGGGTCATGTCAGGCTCTCCAACCGATACCCCTGTCGCAACTCGGAAACGTAGAAGATCGACCCTGGCGATCGTGACTCGCGAAAGATGCGGTCGGCCCGAAAGTCGGACTAACCCCTACGGCCCCTGCGCCGCACGGCGCGCCCCTTGCTGCGAACAATCTTGCCGAGAGCGGCCTCGATGACCGCATCGTCGGGCGGTGAACCGGGAATATAGCCCTCCAGGCTCGTCGCGATCGCCGCGAGATGTTTCGGGGTCGTTCCGCAACATCCCCCGATGATACGCGCACCCGCATCCCGGGCGAGCCGAGCGTAGCGGGCCATCGTATCCTCGTCGCCATCGTAAACGACCTTCCCGTCCACGGTCCTGGGGACCCCGCAATTGCTCTTGGCAATGATCAGATCCCCCTCGGCTCCCCCCCGCCCCAAACGCAACAAACTGTCGAGAAGCATGGATGGACCCACCCCGCAGTTGGCCCCATAGGCGATCACCCCCGGCGAGAGGGAGCGGATGAAGTCGGCCGCCTCTTCGGGAGAATTGCCCATCATGGTCCTGCCCCCCGTGTCGAAGGTCATCGTCGAGGCCACGGGCAGGCCGGTTCCGGATGCCGCGGCAATCGCCGCGGCCAATTCGTCGAAGTCAAAGATGGTTTCGATCCAGAGAACGTCGACCCCACCCCGAAGAAGTGCCTCCGCCTGTTCACTGAAGATCTCCAGGGCCAATTCGTGGTTCAGCTTTCCGTGGGGCTCCATCATCTCGCCCGATGGGCCCATCGAACCCGCCACGATAACCCTGCGCCCGGTCGCATCTCCAGCGGTCCGGGCGATTTCGGCGCCCGCTTCGTTGATCTCGCGAGTCCTGTCCTGGGCGTGATCCAAGACCAGGCGGCGGCGATTGGCACCAAAGGTATTCGTCAGGATGATGTCCGAACCCACCTCGAGAAAACTCTCGTGGAGGCGGGTGACCTGATCGGGGCGCTCGAGATTCCATAGATCTGGAGCCCGGCCCGCGGGCAGCCCCATCCCCATCATATTGGTACCCGTAGCCCCATCGGCCAGCAGGTAGTCACGCTCGAGGAGGAGTTCAGCCAAGGGATTGGTCATATCGTTTGGTCCGGCCCCGGAGTAAAACTTCAGAATAGCCCCACCCGCAAGGATCGGAAATACCCCATGAAGAACCCCGGCTGGATTCGCGAGACGGTCCGGGGAAAGGGGTGAGGATACCCTGATCAGTCCTTTCGCATCACGTCGACGGGAAGTTGGATCGGAAAGCGCTCGCGAATCCTGCGATCCATATCGGGATCGATGTACTCGGGATAGTGGGTCGAGAGGATTTCCTCCGCCCGCGCGGCCGCTCGCAACCGCATATCCGGGGAACCCTCCTCCACCCATTCAGCGGCCGTACCGCGATCCGCGATGTCGGGGTAGACATATTCCGAGCGCATCAATTCCAGAGTTTGGGGCTGACGGAGATAATGGCCATCCCCATGCACGACCTCACGGATCATCTCATAGGAGAGAGTCTCTTCAGTGACCTCGATACCGCGAACCGTTCTCAGGACATTGCCCAGCATATCGTTGTCGATCACGAGGGATTCGAAGGAACATCCCATCAGACTTCCCAACATGCCCGCCGATTCAGAGACATTATTACAACCGGCAAGTGCCGCGAGCGCCACGCTGACGCCCTTTTCATAGCCCGCCTGATTGTCCGGAAGCTTCGAATCCGTCATACCGGCGCCTACTGAACTCACCAATCCATAGGAATTGATGACCTGCGCTGCCGCCGCGCTGAGCACCGCTTCTTCTCCGCCCCCCCCGCTGAAGGCCCCCGTTCGCAGGTCGGAAACAAAGGGCCAGGGGCCCAGGATCACCGGATAAGAGGGGACGACGAGATCCACCAGAAGCAAGGCTGCCAGGGTCTCCGCAATGACCTGGGCCAGGGCTCCCGCCAGGGCCGCGGGCGCGGTCGCACCCGCTTGGGGGGCCGCCACCACCCAGACCGGGGAGTGAAACTTCGTTGCCGCAAGACAGACCTCGCTGCTGTTGCGGCCGTAGCGCAGGGGCGAGATAATCGGACAGCCACCGCCATGGCAGAAGGGCCGCTCCACGAAACGCTCCTCTCCGCCCGCGAGCATATGCAGCATTTCCAGGGTGGGATCGACGTGACTCGCATCTGCAAATGTCAGGGCGCAATGCTTCTTCGTACCCGCAACACTCGCATAGGCGCTGTTGATGTCGCAGACCCGCAGATCCGAGATCTCCGTGGCCACGACCAGCCGCGAATAGGCATGGATATTGTCCAAGCGGTCGACCAGGCGAGCAAAATCGTAGATGTCCCGAATCGTCGTGGGGCGGTATTCCCTGGCTCCCACGTCCAGGGCCGTCACGGCCTCACCGCCACCATAGGTATGAACTCGAAAATCACTCAGGTCCATATCATGGCGCTCATCCCGCGCACACCAACGGGTGGCCTGACCCGCATGAGCGATCACGTCCTCGACCAGGGCCCGGGGGAAGCAGAGGCGGCCGTATTCATTCACACGACAGCCTTTGGCCAGGGCAGACTCCTTGAGAAGGGGGATCGGATCCGCCATCCCCACCTTTTCGAGCAGATCCAGGGCGGTTCCATGAATCCGCCCGATTTCGTGATCGGTCAGAGGCTTGTAGCGCCCGCCCAGCATCCCGGGCATGACCGGGGAGGCCGCCGACGGACGGTCACGACTCGCCTTTCTTCCTCTTCGCATGCTTCCATGCTCCCCGGATGAACTCTTTCATCTTCCCATTCATGAAAAGAAATCGATCGGATGCCGCAGCCCGAGCCCCGCTCCTCCGACGCAGATCCCATCGATCGCGAACCATCCTTCCAGAACGGCAGGAATCCGCGGCATCCGCATCTCATTCCCTCCTGAAAGCGGAGAATGCACCGATGCTGGAGAAACCGGCGGGTAAAGTGATAGATTACGGGGCAACCGCCCCCTACGCCATCCATGCAGAACCGAATCGACCGGAGGCCCCATGAGTGCTCGCGCCGCCCACTGGTGCCTCTTCATCACCCTGGCATTGATGATCCCCCTGCCGATGTGGGGTCCAATTGATGCCCTGGTCCCCGGCGTGCGATACCTGATTCTCGCCGGGGCCACCGCCGCGGTCGCATTCACGGAAGGAGCCGAGGGGCCGGTACCCGCCATCCTGCTGCTGCTGGCCGGCCACGCCCTGATCTATTTTGCTCTCGCCTGGTTATGCGCGCGAATCGGCATGCGCTGGCTCGCCCCGATGCGTCCCGGCCAGCGCCGCAACCTGGTATTGGTGGGCTGTGCCGCCCTTCTGCTCCTGGCCCTCGCCTTCAATCTCTACACCACGCCCTTTGGCCGAACCCCGACCGGCAACCTCTGGGGAGTCCTCTCATGAAGCTGGCGTGGATTGGCGGTCTTCTGCTCCTCATGCTCGAAGCGACTGCCCTGGCCGATGAGGGAGCTTTCGTCCGCAGCGAGACACGCGAAGAATGCAGTCGATTCGATCCCCTGAGACAGCCCTTTTTCGGCGACACGCATGTGCATACCGCTTTCTCTTTCGACGCCTGGGGTCAGGGGACCCTGGCCGGACCGCGGGAGGCCTACCGCTACGCCCGGGGCGAGGCCATCGGAATTCAGCCCTACGACGCCCAGGGAATCCCCATGGGCCGGATCCAATTGCGTCGCCCCCTGGACTATGCGGTCGTGACCGACCATAGCGATCTCCTCGGCGAGACCCAGATCTGCCAGCAGGAGCAACTCGAGGGATATGACTCCATCGTCTGCAGCATCATGCGTCGCTTTCCCAAACTCGGCTACGCGCTGATCAATGGCCACGTCTACAGCAGTGAAGATCCGGCCCGCTATTCCTTTTGTGGAGAAGATGGGGGCATTTGTCTCGAGGCCGGCAAGGCCCCCTGGCAGGAAACTCAAGACGCCGCCGAGGCGCATTATGATCGCAGTGCCGGCTGCCGCTTCACCACCTTCGTCGGATATGAATGGACGGGCATGCCGGGCGGCTACAACATCCACCGAAACGTGATCTTTCGCAATGAAAACGTGCAGGCATACCCCACGACGTATATAGAGACACCCACCCAGGAGGGTCTTTGGAAGGCCCTGCGAGACGAATGCCTCGATGCGGGAAAGGGATGCGACGCGATCGCGATCCCCCATAACTCGAATGTCAGTGGCGGCCGACTCTTCACCACGACCCATGCCGATGGCAAACCGATCCAGCCCGAGGAGGCGGCCATTCGCGCCCGCCTGGAACGCCTCGTCGAAATCACCCAACACAAGGGCGATAGCGAATGCCGACCCTCGGCCGAAGATGAACTCTGTCGCTACGAAAAACTGACGTATCCCCGCCTCTCGGATATGTTGCTGGGCGGAGGACGTGCCGAAGATCTCCCCCCCCGATCCTTCGTGCGCGAGGTACTGGGGGAGGGCCTGGCCCAGGAAGAACGCCTGGGAGAGAACCCTTTCAAATTCGGACTCATAGGAGCTACCGACAGCCATTTTGCCGCACCGGGCATGGTGGACGAAGATCAGCATCGCGGACATGCCGCGGGAAGCGCCGAGGCCCGCTTCGGCCCCCTGCCCTTCCCCGACCGCGCGGACTTCAATCCGGGTGGACTCGGAGTTCTCTGGGCCGAGGAAAACTCCCGGGATGCCCTCTTTGCCGCCATGCATCGACGCGAGGCCTATGGCACCAGTGGACCGCGAATCCCCGTGCGCTTCTTCGGTGGCTGGAATTATCCCGCGGATCTCTGCAGCGACCCCGACTTCGTCTCGAAGGGCTACGCCCAGGGGGTTCCCATGGGTGGTGACCTGCCGCCCCGAGGCATCGGGAAAGCTCCCTATTTCGCGGTATCGGCCCTGCGCGATCCGGGGGGTCATGGCGCTCCCAGCACCGCACTTCAGCGCATCCAGATCGTCAAGGGCTGGTTGGAGGATGGCCGCCAGCGCGAACGCGTCTACGAGGTGGCGGGAAATCCGGAAAATCACGCACGGGTCGACCTCGCCACCTGTGAACCCCGGGGCCAGGGATTCGACCAACTCTGCGGGATCTGGACCGACCCCGATTTCGATCCGAGCCAGCCCGCCTTCTACTATGCCCGGGTGGTGGAGAATCCCAGTTGTCGCTGGAATACCTGGCTCTGCAATGCCCGGGGAGTCGACTGCTCGGGGGATGAAACTCCGCCCCGGGAACTTCGGGCATGCTGCGATCCCGAGGTGCCGAGGACGATCCAGGAACGCGCCTGGACTTCACCGATCTGGTATTCGCCCTGATGCGAGGCGCCAAAATCGACTTCCGCGGGCCATTCGCGACCCCCATCGCTCCCCTTCCGGGGCGCGGCGAAAAGCTTTGAACGCCGGGGAGAAGTCCCTTCCGCCGGCCGCGATTCGCTGGGGCGGCCCTTCTATCGATGAGCGAGTTGGAGCTTCTTCCAATCGTGTGAATCCAATCGAATGAATCCGGCCCGCGCCGCCTCTCGGCCCCTTCCCGATCCCTCTACGAATACGTCGGGTCGGGCTTAGAGACCCATCTGGCGAATCGCCAGATCGCGCATGATTTCCTGGGAGCCCCCGCCAATCGACATCACCTTGGTCTCGCGATAGATCCTCTCGATCACGTTCCCACGCAGATAACCAGCTCCACCGAGAATCTGCATCGCTTCGTTGGCACAGAACTCGAGATCCCGCGAGCAGATCAACTTCGCCTTGCTGATCTCGGCTACCGCACGCTGTCCCCGGTTCAGCATCCAGCAGATATGGTTGACATAGGCCTCCATGGCGTCGATGCGGGCGGACATATCGGCGATCTTATGGCGGATCACCTGATGCTGGATGAGCGGACGACCGAAGGTCTCCCGTTCCTGGGCGTAGCGAATGCTCTCTTCCAGGCAGAGCTTCGCAGTGCCGACCATCTGCCCCGCCATTGACAGGCGCTCGGAATTGAAGTTGTTCATGATGGCCAGGAAGCCGCGCCCCTCCTCTCCCAGGATGTTTTCAACCGGAATCCTGCAGTCATCGAAGTGAAGGGCGGCCGTATCCGATGCCCACCAACCCATTTTGCGTTCGATTTCCGTGCGCGTGAAACCCGGCGTGCCCGCCTCCACGAAGAAGAGCGAAATTCCCTTGAGGCCTTCTCCCCCGGTTCGTGCACCGACCACGAAATAGCTGGCCCGCATTCCGCCGGTGATGAAGGTCTTCGAGCCGTCCAATACCCACTCATCACCCTCTCGACGGGCGCGGGTCTGCATGGCGGCCACATCGGAACCTCCAGAGGGCTCGGTAATCGCCAGGGAACCGCCTTTGCGACCGCTGACGAGATCGGCCAGGGTGCGCCGCTTGATGGCATCCGAGGCCAATAGTTGCAGCGGACCGGTCATGATCTGGCATGAGGAGAGGCTCGCGATCACCCCGCCCGCACCGGCCCGACCCAACTCCTCCGCCGACCAGGCGCGCAGAAAGGCATCGTCGAAACCGAGGCCGCCATATTCCTCGTCAATCGCGATCCCGTAGAGACCCAGGGCGGCAGCCTTCTCGACCAGAGACCAGGGAAAAGTACCGGCCTCATCCCATTCATCGGCGTAGGGCCGAATTTCCTCGGCCACGAAACGGGCCACGGACTCCCGAAAAGCCATGCGTTCATCGGTTTCATAAGCGTTCTGCAAGGGAACTCCAGTCGCGGATCCGGACTCCGGATCTCGGGGCGACCACATTCGGTCGAAAATCGCTATGGTAACAGCGCCAACCTGATATTACCCCCGATAAAGAGGGGGAGCACGCCCCTCGACCGAACTCGGGCATTGGGGATGTCCCGACTCGATTCTTCCCGGATCGAGTGTCGCCGGTGTATTCTCTGCCTTCTGCAAAATCATCCCCCCCCGAAAACGGCCGCGAAAGGCCGGAGCAGGAGCATCGAAGCCAGTGGAACGAGGCAACGCCATCATCGCACAATCCGGCGGCCCCACGGTCGTCATCAACTCTTCCCTCGTGGGGGTCATCCAGGCGATCCGGGAAAAGGGGCTGGCCGACCGCATCTATGGAGCGCGCCATGCGGTCCGCGGGATGGTCGACGGAGACCTGATCGAACTCTCAGGAATCGCTGAATCTCGACTCGAGGCGATCGCTGCCACTCCCGGGGCGACCCTGGGCTCGAGTCGAGACAAGCCAGACGAAGAGTATTGCGAGAAGATCTTCAAGCAGTTGGCCAGTCGGGACATTCGCTTTTTCTTCTACATTGGAGGCAACGATAGCGCCGACACCTGTCGCATCATCTCGGAAGTCGCAGCCCGACGAGGCCATCCCTTGCGAGCCTTCCACGTCCCGAAGACCATCGACAACGATCTCGTTCTCAACGATCACACCCCGGGCTTCGGATCTGCGGCACGCTTCGTCGCCTGCGCGTTGATCGGAGATGGACTCGACAACCGTTCCCTGCCCGGGATCAAGATCGACGTCATCATGGGACGTCATGCGGGCTTTTTGACTGCGGCCACTGCCCTCGCACGTGGTCAATGCGATAGCGGCCCCCACTTGATCTACCTGCCCGAAACGGCCTTCGAGATCGATCGCTTCGTCGCAGATGTCGATCGCATCTACAGCCGCGAGGGTCGCTGCCTGGTGGCGCTCAGCGAGGGAATTCACGACGCAGCCGGCATCCCGATCGCTCAATCCCTGGCCGAAGAACTCGGCGGTGTGGCGGAGCGGGACGCCCACGGAAACGTACAGCTATCGGGCAGCGGCGCGCTCGGCGACTTCCTGGCGCGCCTCGTAAAGGAACGCCTCGGCGGGGGGCTGCGGGTCCGCGCGGATACCTTCGGCTACCTGCAACGATCCTTCGCCGACTGCATCAGCCCCGTGGATGCCCTGGAGGCGCGAGAAAGCGGGCGGGCCGCCGTCCTGGCGGCCGCGGAAGGAATCGAAAGCGCGAGTCTCACGATCCGCCGCAAGGCCGACGGCCCCTACGCGGTGGAATACGTTCCCGTCGCCCTTCAAGAGGTCGCCGGAAAAACGCGAACGGTTCCGGAAAATTGGATCGCGAATGGCTGTGACGTCACGCAGGAATTCATCGATTACGCGCGGCCCCTGGTGGGCGAACTTCCACGGGTGGCCTCAGTCTGAAACGCCCTCACGGGCGCGAGTAGTATCCCCTATCGAATCGGAAGAAAGATGATCTCCGAATCCTTCCCTACGAGAAACGACCGTTGGCTCTTCATCATCGCCTGCGGATGGAATATGAGCGCGGCTGCCGTAGCCCTGCTCGCACCCGCATTCCACGCTCAGGTTTTTTTCGGCCCCGGGGCCTCCCTCGCTGAACCGGCCGCCCAACTCAATACCCAGGCCTTCTGGGTTTCGGTCGCCCTCTTTGGTCTGGGCTATGGCCTGATCGCCCGCGATCCCAGCCGGAACCACGGCATCGTCGGTCTGGCAGCCCTTGGAAAATTCTACGTGGCAATGATGTGGAGCTGGTATTTCTTCAGAGGGGATGCGGGGATTCTGGCCCTGCTGGGGGCGATCGGCGACTTTTCTTTCGCACTCCTCTTCGTGCGCTTTCTCCTGCGTGCAAGACGGGCTTCTCCTCCTTCATTCCCTTGAGTCACCGTCATCCCTTTCCCGCCCGGAACAAGCATGGCAACCTGTCAGCATGTCGCATTTTCCGGAAGGCCCCTGGCGGCCCGAACTCGAGGATCTGAAACGGCATCGGGTACCCGATTGGTTCGAAGACGCAAAGCTCGGAATTTTCATGCACTGGAGTCTTGCCTCGGTACCCGCCTACGCGCCACGGGGTCGTACGATCCAGGAACTCATCGTCGAGGACTATTGGAATTTCCAACCGCTTTCGCCCTACTCGGAGTGGTATCAGAATTCCATCCGATTTCCCTGGAGCCCGGCGGCCAGGCATCATCGTGAGCATTGGGGCGGGCGCCCGTATACGGATTTTCAGGCCATCTACGAGGCGGGACTGGCCGATTGGGATCCCGAGGGTTGGGCAGATCTCTTTGCCGCCTCGGGCGCCCGTTATTTCGTATTGGTGACCAAGCACCACGACGGCTACTGCCTGTGGCCGACCGGCATCCGAAATCCCCGGCGCCCGGACTGGTTCTCAAAGCGAGACCTGGTGGGAGAATTAGCGAGCGCCGTTCGAAAGCGGGGATTGCATTTCGGAATCTATTATTCGGGGGGGATCGACTGGACGTTCAACCCCGCTCCCCTCAGAACTCCGGCAGACTTTCTGGCTTCAATCCCGGGCGGAGACTATCCCGACTACGCCGAAGCCCAGACTCGGGAACTGATCGAACGCTACCAGCCGGAGATCCTCTGGAATGATATCGCCTGGCCCCATTCCCCGGAGCGCCTCTGGCAACTCTTCGCCGACTACTATAACGAGATACCGGAAAGCCTCGTCAACGATCGCTGGATCACGCCCAACGTATTCACCCGTGCCCTGCGCTTTCGCGGCCTTCGCTACCTCGCCGATGCCCTCGTCGCGCGGGGAATCCGCAAGCGCGGCTCCGCACTCCACCCACCCCCCCCCCCTCATTGCGACTATCACACGCCTGAATACAGTACTTTCCCGGAAAGCAGGGAAAAGAAATGGGAATGCGTGCGGGGGATCGATCAGAGTTTTGGTTATAACCGCCTCTCCAAACCCGAAGATCACCTGAGCCGACACGACCTGCTGAACGACTTCGTGGACATTGTCTCGAAGAACGGAAACCTGCTCCTGAATGTGGGACCGCGAGGAGAGGATGCCCAGATTCCGGAGATCCAGGCGGATCGGCTGCGCTGGCTCGGCGAATTCCTTTCGGACTCGGGCGAGGCCATTTATGGTACGCGGCCGTGGCGACGAGCCGAAGGCGACACCCTCGAAGGTGCTCGCATCCGCTTCACGTGCCGGGACGATCGCGTCTTCGCCCTGATCAGCGATGCAAAGCCAGGTGCCCAGACGCTGCTCGGCCTGTCGGCCGACGGCGACGTTCGAGCGCAACTCCTGAACGGGGAGTCCGTGGCCTGTCGAATCACGGACGAGGGCCTGCGGGTCGAACTCCCCGAAACGCAGGGCGAGGTAGTGCGTGTGCTCGAGTTGCAGAACGTATGCGACTCCGACGACTAGAACTCGCCGCGAAGCCAGGAGCGACAGCCCCGCGTCCGGAGTGGGAATGAGCGCCCCCAGCACCCCATCCGGGGGTCGGAAAAATGCGCCGAAAAACTCATTATTCCTACGCAATTTCCAGTACTTATGACCCAACCTTCGAGCGGATTCCGAACCCGCAGATAGCGGAATCGAGGGCGCATACTTCCCGAATCCATTGGCGGAAAATCGACCGTCTGCCATGCTGAAGGGCAAACGCTCGGAGCATCGCCGGCGCGGACTCCAACCCTGCCACGAGGATGTCGACCCCCAGACGCATGGCCATCGCATCGGAAGAACCGGACGGAAACCATCGACCCATCGTTGTCCTCGGTTCCGTGAACATCGACCTGGTGAGTCGAACTCCCCGCCTGCCCCAAGCGGGAGAAACCGTTCTCGGTGGGGAGTACTACCGGGCCCAGGGTGGCAAGGGAGCCAATCAAGCGGTCGCAGCAGCCCGCCTCTGCCAGGACTCCGTGCGTTTCATCGCCGCGGTCGGGAATGACGAATTCGGACGTGCCGCCGTCGATTCCTTCAAAGCCGAGGGCCTGGACTGCCGCTACGTTCAGCCCCAGCCGGATACGGCTACCGGCGTCGCATTGATCCTGGTAGACCACGAAGGGCGGAACCTGATCAGCGTCGCGTCAGGCGCCAATGCCAAACTCGGGCCACAGGCTGTCGCTGCCATCCCCGAAGAGGACTTTCGGGGTCAGCTTCTTCTCACCTGCCTGGAATCCCCGACGGCCACCGTACTCGCCGCACTCGAACGGGCTCGAAGCCTGGGCATGAAGACCCTCCTCAACCCCGCTCCTGCAGATGCCGCACTCGAGGATTCCGCACTGCTCGACCACGTGGACATCCTGACCCCCAATCAAAATGAAGCTGCTCTGCTCACGGGGCTCGAGATCGATTCCACGGAAAGCGCCATCACGGCGGCGCGACGACTGCAAGATGGCGGCGTGCCGACGATCATCCTGACTCGGGGAAGGGAAGGCCTGCTGATCTGCGAGAAGGAGGTCCACATACTTCCCGCCCATCGCGTCGAGAGCCTGGATACCACGGCGGCCGGGGATGCCTTCAACGGAGCCCTGGCTGCCGGTCTCGCCCAGGGTAGATCACTCCTCGATGCCTGTGGCTGGGCCCAGGCCGCAGCAGCCCTTTCTGTCACTCGCCGTGGTGCCCAGCCCTCTCTCCCCCGGCGCCGGGAAGTGGAAGACTTCCTGGCTGAACGATCGCCAGGCCCGATGCTCTAGAACGGATCCGGGCAAAACACTCGGAATTCATCGCCGCCCCTCCACCCGGCCCAAGCCGCTTTTCGGAGCCTTCCGCATGCGCGACTCGCCGATAGGTAGCATGCTCGAGAGGGAGCAGATCTGCTGGTTCTCCCTACCCTATTCGATACCCTTGGCCCATGAGAGTAGATCCCAGGAATCGAGCCAGCGTCCCCTTCGAAGAACTCGAGAAGGGAGATCTGCTTGGCGAATATCGCTACACACTGACACCCGAATTTGTAGAACGCCACCGCCGGGCTACGGATCAACTCCCCTACCCGGACGCCTCACTCGCCCCTGTCTCCATTCTTTCGGCCGACGGTGTCAACCTTGCAGACCAGTTCTGGGACATCTCATCTTCGGTGCACGCTGCCCAGAAAATCGAGGTTATCTCCTTGCCCAGGATCGGCGACACCCTCACGGTCGCGGGTCATGTGACGGAAAAATTCGTCCGCAAGGGGAGACGCTACGTGGTCAGTGCCACGACTACCACCAATGAGGCAGCAGAAGTCATTGCTCGGGGAGAGACCACGGGGGTCATCGTCTACAATGAGGGGGCGGAGGAGCGCGACACCACGGCGCCACCCACGATCCAGCCCGAAGAGGAAGTCGAAGGTCCGGAGATTGGACCGCTGATTCGCCAGATGACTTTCGAGAAGATGGTACTCTACGAAATCCCAGGAGAAGAGAATATCCATACCAGTGATGAAATCGCCCAACAGGTCGGCCTGCCCTCGGCCATCGCGACGGGCACGCAATTCATGGCCTATGTCTTCGATCTTCTCCAGCAGAACTATGGATTCGAGAGCATCCCCGGCACCCGCCTCTTTGCGAAAATCCGCCTGCCGGTCTTCGCCCACGACAGGATCGAAATTCGCGCATGGCCAGTCGGAGAGAGCGACGGACGCCGACGGCTGCGAGCTCGGTGCACGAGCGAGTCGGGTGATGTAATCCGCGCTACGGCAGAGATTCCCATTCGATGACGGATGCAGAGTGGATACCCCGCCTCGGCAACCGCTGGACTTCGCCCGCTGAGGTCGCGGCCCGGATTCCCGACAGCACCCGCTTCAGCACGGGATTGATTGAACCGACGACCATCCTCGAGGCCCTTGCAGAAGCTGAGAATCGCCGCGGCACGGCCTTCATCGCGGTGCCGGCGATGGGGGCCCTCGCCCTGGGAAGAAGCGGACGCTTTGACATCGTCGCCAGCTTCGCAACCCCAATCTCACAACTCCTGACCGAAGAAGGCACGAGCGAGTATCTGCCCGCCCTCTTCTCCGATGCCGAGAGGGTTTTCCGCGAACTCAAACCTTCCTGCATTCTGCTTCGACTCGCCCCTCCCGATGCGTCGGGAGTATGCTCCTATGGCTGGTCATCGGCTTTCAGCCCGCACCTCTTCGAAGCAGCCCGACGAGAAGAAATTCCCGTCCTCGCCGAGATCGATCCCCAGATGCCCCAGAGCCGGAGCGGAAAGGAAATTCCCGTCGAATGCCTGACGGCGGCCTGCATGGCAGTGGGGGATGCTGCAAGCGATGCACCCACGCCTCCTTCCCGGCACGCGAAACGAATCGGAGAACTGCTGAACGAATTGGTTCCAGACGGCGCAACACTTCAGGTAGGCATCGGATCCGTCCCCGATGCCGCGGTGGAATATCTAGAGGCGCGCCACCTGGGGATTCATACGGAGGTACTTGGCCGTGGCCTCGCAAGCCTGGCGGCCTCGGGGCAGGCGGATGGGAGCCAGAAGAGCGAGGATCGTGGGCTCTCAATCTGCACCATAGCCTCTGTGGATCCGGAGGTGCGAAAACTCATCGAGGATGAAAGTCGGGCCGAGGTACGCGCCTCCAGCCTGGTTCTCGACCCGCGGGTCATCGCCCGCCACGACAAGATGCGATGCATCAATAGCGCCATGGCTGTCGATCTGCGCAGTCAGATCAACGCGGAAACCCTCGGATGGTCTCAGGTCGCCGGGGTGGGGGGCCAACTCGATTTTTTCCGCGGGGCGGGCCTACGAGATGACGCCCTGCGGATCATCGTCCTTGCGAGTACGACCTCCAAAGGCGAAAACCGCATTGTCGCCTCCCATCCGCCCGGCAGCGTGATCACCGCGACTCGTTATGACATAGACGCTGTAGTCACTGAGCACGGCATTGCGTGGCTAAGGGACCAGACCGATGAGGCCCGGGCCAGAGCCCTGATCCAGGTGGCCGACCCCCGACATCGCGACTCATTGCAGCGGGCTCGCTTTTCCTGAGCCGATCCCTCCTCGCGGCTTCGGCATATTGGCGGATTCATCCAACCAGCCTGAGAAGCTTTCGCTGATCGTATCCAGGGGATTCGACATCGTGTGACGAGCGTGCTGAAAGGCCCCCAATGCGTTGATGGTCAGGGAGAATACGCAAAGAGCAAATAGCGAGATTCTTCTCAATCTCCCTGACAGAAGCTTGCCTCGCCAGAGTTCAACCAGGCTGAGAGCGAGCAACGGAATCAGCGGCACGATCAGTCGTGGCCCGTACACCACTCCACCCTCCCACCAGGGCCAGCATGCCGCCAGCAGCAAGCTGGGGAGAATCAGGCCGAGTAGCAACCGAGCCAGCCTGGGATCGCTTCGATAGAAGGAGGGCCAGAGCAGCAGCGCGATCAATAGGATTGGAGCGTGGGGAATGAGTCCATGACGATAGGAGAAGAGGATGCCCGGGAGTCCCTCGATGGGATCCCCCCAGCGCAATTTCTGCGAACCCAGCCAGGGCGACCCAAACATCATGTCATTGAGAAGAAGAAGAACGAGACCCGCCAAAGAAGGAGCAATCGCAAGTGCGGCGAATTCCCGGAAGCGTCGGCGCAACAGCAGATCTGCTCCCAATGGAAGGCAGAAGAGCAATGAAGCGGGCTTGATCAGAATTGCCAGGCCGAGTGCAGAGCCGGAGAATAAGCGATGGAGGGGGAAGAGTCCCTTCTCTTCTCGTAGGAAGAGGATGAACGCTGCCAGCAGCAGGCATAGGGTGAACGATTCGGTATAGAGAACCCTGCCGTAGTGCCAGATGGGCGTAGCGAGAAAGACAAGCCCGGTGATGACTTCGCGCCGAAGCCCGAGAATGCCAAAGACCGCCAGCAAAGAACGAAATAGAAGCATCGCGGTCAGAACCATGACTCCGGAAAGCAGAAGCGCTCCAGATTCCAGCCATTCCAATCGACCCAGAGGACGAAATAGGGCGGCGAGAAGCATCGGCAAGCCCGGCGGATGCAGCGAATACTCGGGGCGCCCATTCACCGCCCGGGCGACGCGCGGATTCTGCTCGAAGATCTCGAGCTTGCTCTTTCCTCGATCGTGATTCTCTACAAGCCGTTGTGTGAAGATCTCGTACCAGAGAAAATACTCGCCGTCGACATAATAGACCGAATGATGCTGCAGGGGCCGCGCGGCAAAGCGCAACCCTGCCTGGCCGTCCCCGATCCCGGCCGCCCTATAGTTGTTGCTGAGGTCGAAGTCGCCATCGCGCCACAGGCTATTCGCGTAGACCAGATAATGGGGCTCGTCCCCAATGAATACGAGGGGCCGAGGAATCCCCTCCCCCGCCACGCGAAGGAAGGGCGGCGAGAAGATGAGCGGTGCCAGGATCAAAAGGCAATAGAGGGCGGGAAGGATTCGAGAAAGCCGATCGAAGCGATCTTTCAGGAGCATGGATCGAGGTTAGCGACTCCGAGAAGACTTCCGCCCCTATTGCCTTTTTGGACTCTTTCGCGGTTCCGGTGGAGGCCCGAATCGAAAGGAATGGCCTGGAGACCAGGAGCGAATCCTGATCATTGCGCTGGAAGTCAAGGCCTGAGATGGGATTCCGGTATCGAAAAAAAAGCGCCCCTGGATGACCGGGGGCGCTTTTCGATGGGAGTGGCTCGTGGCTGCCAATTCAAAGAACTAGTTCAGGAAGTAGGCGGAACTCCCACTACCGGCCACCAATTCGTTTCTGTAGCTGATGCCCAACTTGACGATATCCGCTACCCCGCCGACCGAAATCGAGAAATCGATCCACACGGGCAGACCCGTCATCGCGTCCACGGCATGCAGTACAGACTGACCGTCTCCCACGTATACGACGGCGTTGCCATCCGTTACGGGAGCGTCGTAGCCCGCTTCCGTCATGGGATAGCTCCATACTTCCAATCCCGTGATCAGGTCGACGGCGTAGAGATTCTGATCTGTACTCGCGAACGTGGCACCGTAGATTCCGCCGTTCTGGGAGTTGCTATCGGTTGAATCGTCGTCGTTGTCCCCGATGGTAATTCCGTCATCGTTGGTTTCGGGATCGATCTCAATACCACCGCTGATATCACCGCCACCCACGACGAGCCCCCC
>CAYTAT010000051.1:0-3898 GCA_964435795.1 uncultured Spirochaetaceae bacterium | reverse complement strand
AGGATCATCATCCGTCGTAGTCGTCGTTGTAGTGGTCCCCGCCCCAATTACACCATCCGGAAGCAGCGAGACGCTGCCGGGAATTTCGTGATTTCCGAGCGTCGTAGCGGAGGGGATAAGTTCCCATTCGATCCCACCAGAGTAGAGGTTGATCGCCCGCAACAACCCTGAATTGGCCGAGCTGGAGATTCTTGCCGCGATGGGAAGCAATGCAATCGGATCGTTCGTACCGCGCTCCGCCACCGTCACGCCAGCGTAAAATTCGTCTCCCAGAAGGTGCCCGCTGAGTTCGCTCCAGAGGATGGTGGTCAGACCGTGATCGAGAACGTAGAAACCGCCTTCCCGAGTCGCCACGAGTACTTCCTCGCCGGGGACGCTGGGGTCGGCATCGTAGAGCGCGATCGCACCGGTGATGACCTCGCCAATCGGATAGGTGGAGAGCCGGGTGAGCGTTCCAGTTGAGGAGTTATAGTCAAAGGACATGACGTCGCCCCACTGACCGGCCAGGTAGAGCGTCCCGTCCTGGGCGCGCTTCGGAGAGCTTTCGCTGGTTCCCACCGTCATATCGGAATCCATCAGCGTCATCGTGTAGGGGGAAGTCGTCTTGTCGACCTCGATCGCAAAGAAGCCTCCACTCTCGGCTCCAGCAAAAATCATGCTCTTCATCTTGGCGTAATCACTGAGCACGTAGGGAACGGCTCGAGAACCATCGCCCGGAAGGTTGTAGGTGGCCTGGTAGACACCCGAGGGATCATAGACATGAATTTCGGGAGCATAGGAGGTCACGTAATAGGCGCCGGAAGAATCCGTCAAAACACCGATCTCGGAACCGTGGCCCAGGCTGGTACTCGGGGCCGGAAGACTTGTCGCGGTGCTGATCCCGCCGACAGGACCGGAAATCTTGGTGGCGTGGGGATTCGTCGGTCCATTTCCGAATTCATGCCAATTCCCACATCCGATGGACAGGGACAGTAGAAGCAGGAGACCCATGCTTCGCACAGAAAAAACACTCAAAATCTGGGACTCACGTCGGCTTCGATCCTGCATTTTGATCACTCCTTTGTCTTGTTTTCTTCCGGTCTTCCTGGCAATTTCATTTCCGGATTCGAACAAATAGTCGGAGTGGGTCACTGAAATGGATCGCCGATCACTGTGATTAATTCTGATATTTCTCCTTGAGGAATAGAGATTTGTGGGAGTAGAACGCAATTGCGGCAGCCGACGAAGAAGGCGGATATCCCGCGGGGCGGAGAGTCGGCAGGGGCCTGGAAGAGCATGCGCAGAAGCGGATCGTAAAACCGTCAATCCGAATAGGGCCGGCATGCTCCAACTCCATCTGGCTCTTCTATAGTTCGCCCTTCTATATGGAAGAATGAATTAGTCCGCTCTTCTAAATAGAAGAAGGAATTGAAAGCACTGGCGAAATTGAGTGGCCGGATGCGGGGCGCTAAACGGAAGAGAAGCGCTCGGGTACAGGACTGAAGCCTCGAGCCTCTGCGGATTACCCCAGGCTAGGAGAGTCCGGCTCGATGCACAAATCAAGGAAGATCAATGCAACTGTTCAGCCATGCCTTCAGACCCTTCTTCCTGCTGGGAGGGGTCTTTTCTGCAATCGCGATTGGATTCTGGAGCCTGATCTTCCTCGGATACCTTCCCCATCCCCCCACCGGCAACGCGATGTTCTGGCACGCGCACGAGATGCTCTATGGCTTCGCCGTGGCGATCGTCACGGGCTTCTTGCTGACGGCCGTCTCGGCCTGGACCGGCCGCCCGCCGGTTTCCGGCAATACCCTGGCCTGTCTCGCAGCGAGTTGGTTGATCGGTCGCATCGCGATGTATGGCTCGCTTCGGGTCCAGGCAACCACTGGCTCACTCGTCGGGAGTCTCGACCTCCTCTTCCCCGCCCTGCTCTGCATTCTTGCAGGCCGCGAAATTCTCGGTGGCAGATCCCGGCGCAATTACGGGATCTTCGCGATTACCGCATTCCTCTTTCTCCTCGACCTCAGCTATCACTTCGCATCTGCCACGGGTGAAACCGTCTACACTCGCCTCTCCCTGATCGCCACCGTCCACGTCATCCTACTTCTGATCACATTGATCGCGGGACGCATCATCCCCGCCTTCACCAGGAATTGGCTCCGAGACAGGGATCTGCTGCCGCTGCCCACCTCGAGCGTCCCCCTGGACCGACTCGTACTGACCTTCACCCTGCTGGCTGGGATCGCCCTGACGCTGTCGGCGACTGGACTCTGGGTAGGGTTGATCGCGAGTGTGGCAGCCCTCCTCCACACACTGCGCCTGCTCAGGTGGTGCGGACTGGCGACTGTCCGGGAGCCTCTCCTCTTCGTTCTCCACGTCGCATATGCCTGGATACCGATCGGATACGGGCTCCTCGCCGCAATCGCCCTGGGATTCCAATATCCGCAGTCCGTTGGTCTTCACGCCCTGACTGTCGGCGCAATAGGAACGATGCTCCTGGCGATGATCAGCCGAGTCGCCCTCGGCCATACCGGTCGTGCCCTGCATGCCGCCCGCTTGACAGTGATTGCCTACTTGCTCCTCACCTTCGCGGTGCTCTCTCGTCTGGCGGGTCCATTCGTCACAGGGCATTACACTGGAAGTATCGAATGGGCCGCGGGGGCCTGGGTCCTCGCATTTTCAGCCTATACCTGGGAGTATTGGCAGATCCTGATTGGGCCGCGATCCGATCAGGCAGATAACTGAAACTCACTCAATTTACGGCCCGGCTCTCCCCGAGTTCCCATCACTTTGATACAGCCCCTTGCCAACCTGCCGGCCTCCTCAGGGACGGTATCCACAGTGTCGACTATTTGTATAGTAGCCAACAAAGGCAAGACAGAACTCATAGCGATCTGGGTCGTCGCCCCCAAGCGCACAATTCTCCTTGATTTCGGCTGCGAGTTGGCAATAGTAGTTGTCCTCGTCTCGACCATAGGATTGCCGACGTTCCGGCTTATAGCTCTTGATCTCATCTTCACCACGACTCTCCGGCGATGGCGATGAAGACGATCCGGTCATCGACCCCGCATCACCCCTTTTTTCATCGGACTCTTTCCCAGAAGGATCGGATTCAAATGCCCTAGCCTGCCCGGCCAAGACGACGGGAAATGATTCCCCTTCACCCATCTGCAGGGAAATGGCCTGGGTATCCGCCCGGGCTATTCGATCTCGACGCTGCCGCTCAGAGAGTTTCGAGCCACTTCTTGCTTGAGTCGACCGGCGCTCACGCTCCTCGGATCGATAACGAGGCGCTGCTCCCTGCCTCTCTTCTCCCGCCCATGTCCCACGATTCTCTATTCTCTCTCGCGGATACCGCCCACTCGGCCTGCTTTCCTCCACGTGGCCATCTGCCCCGGCAGAAGCTATCCCTCCTCTAACAATCGAATCCTCCTTCTTCTGCCGCCATTGGTGAGGGTCGTCGCCTCTTGAAGCCACTCCCTGAGAACTATTCCATCCCCCCACCCGCGCAGATTCCGGTTCCCGAAGGGCCGAATCCTCACTCCCCGCCCACTGCATCAGGACGCCGAGTGCGATCAGGACAATCCAGAACAAAGCCACTCCCTTCTCGACTCTACTCATCGCTTCCCTCATTAAGCATTCAGCCTCCCGACATCACCAATCGCTGCAGCCCTCTGCTCAAATCCTTGCTGTCACCCGAACACGCCAGCAGAATCTTCGGACCCTCGTCTTGAATCATACAAGGACGAAAGCGGGGCTTCTGCCAAGTTCCTGAAAAATCGAAACCTGGCCGAAGCCCCGCCCTATCTCATCTTATTTCTCGAACTGCGACTGCCTCAGTTCAAGCCTAGCGAGTTGGCTCGACTGACCGAGGTTGAATTCATCAACAAGCCCGACGGACCAGGGGCTTTCGAGTAGG
>CAYTAT010000050.1:23147-29802 GCA_964435795.1 uncultured Spirochaetaceae bacterium | reverse complement strand
GAACTGCACGCACGTGGGCCTGCAGAGTTTTACGTAACCCGTACACCGTGCCGTGACCACGCTCGTCACCACCTATATAATCGCTCTTAACCAATGCATTAGTCAATTGGTCCATGTGTATCCAAGAGGTGGACGACCATGAGAAAAATGCTGAGGGGCCGCTGACCGCCACGAAGTCCGGGTCATCGCATGTGTACCACTGGTAGTCACAAGTCGTAGCCTGCCCGGTGGAATTCGTGCCCATCGCAGGGTCCGGAGGATCCACGTACGCAAAGGCTCTCGTGACGTCAGGGCCCACTAGAATACTCTGCAACTCCGAGATCACAGGCAAACGCCAATCCGCATGGCCCGCAAACCCCGCCCCCGTGTTCAGGCTTTCCAGGAAGTCGGTATAAACGTTCCCGTCTGGGGCCGTACCGGTATTCGACCACTGGTAGAGGTTGTTCACATCATGAGGATCCGGGCAGCCGCCAGGGGCAGTATCGCAGGCAACGGCGCCACTGGATGTTCCCGTCTTCCGCTCCCAGAGCAGGCCCGTATAACGGTCCGCCACCGTCAGCCCATCCTCGCAGGCCGAGAAGCGCGGCGGCTGACCATCCTCCCTGCCCTCGTAACGCCCGAAATTGATCCAATGCGCGAAGCCGATCTTTCCGAAGGCCACCCAACCCTCGCTCTGGGCTCCGTTGAAAAACGTCTCCACGTCCTGATTCTGGGCGAAGTAGAGCGAATCATCCCAGGCATCCAACTCCGCCTGGCTCCAATCCGAATTCGTCAGACGACCCTCCTTGAATCCGTACTTCACGTAATGATCCGTCACCGATGAAAAACCGGGAATCTGCCCCCCGTCGATCGCATCGGCCACGTCCGTGTTGATCGTCCGGTAGGCCTCGGCCGTATAATGCGAGCCGATGTTGAAAGTCTGGCAGCGCTCCAGCAGCAGATCCCGACCAGCCCAACCCGCGGGCTTCTGAGCATCCGCCGTAATGAAAACCACGGTATTCGCAGCCGGATACTCCCAACTGAAACCCCCGTCGATCTCGTAATCCGAGTCCGGGCTGCCGTCGGCATGATCCGTGCGGAGTTTGCCTTCCGCAAAGCCACGACCCCCGGCGAAACCCGTATCCCGCCAATGCTCGAAGGCCGCCGTCTCGTCGCAGACGCCCGCAATGAAGAGGTCGATATTGTCCGGATTCGCGAGGTAGGCGGTGTAGCCGCCGAAGGCGTCAAAGGTGGCGATGTCCGAAACGGAGGGCGCGCTCGCAGCATCCAGGGGATCGCTGCCCAGAGCCTCCTCTATGGCATCGGGAAAGCCATCCCCATCGTCGTCCAGGTCGGCGTTGTTGCCGGTGCCATCCTGGTCCGTATCCGCATCCTCGCTCGAGTCCATGGGAAAGGCGTCCTCCCCATCGGGGGTGCCGTCGTTATCGTCGTCGTCGTCACAGGCGTCCCCCTCCAAATCCCCGTCGTGATTCTCCTGGCCCGCATTGGCGACGTCGGGACAATTGTCGACGTCATCGTCAAAACCATCGTCATCCGTATCCCCGACAACCACGTCGGTCTGGAATAGGTACGCGGCCCCGGTATTTAGATCCGCCGCCGTATCACTCATCACGGAACCCACGAGGGCCGTCCCTCTGGCTTCGGAGAGGGATACCGACACGCCGAAGTTGTCACCCAGCGCACCATCCGCGGGCACCAATTGCCTCGAATACGTCCATTCGCCGGCCTGGCTGCGCGCAAAGAAGTAGGCTGTGCCGCCGTCGACCCCTCTCGCACTATCGTCCAGATCCGCGCCCACCAGAGCCGTATCCCCGGAACTCCCGAGAGCAACCGAGAAGCCGAAACGATCGCCCTCCGCACCATCGGGTGCCAGGAGTTGCGCCTCGTGGCTCCATATACCCTCTGCGCTTCGCGTGAAGACATGAGCCGATCCGGCAGCCGGGCCCGCCACTATATCATCACCATGCGCGCCGACGAGCGCCATATCTCCACTCGAGGAGAGGGCCACCGAGTAACCAAACGCATCATCGGCGAGACCATCGGGAGCGAGCAATTGAGCCTGAGGACTCCAACTGCCTTCGGCCGCGCGCTGGAAGATCCAGGCCGAACCGGAGTTCTGGCCGAGAGGAGTCGTATCAAAATCGGCACCGACGATGGCCGTATCACCCGAGGAAGAGAGAGCCACTGAAACACCGAAGGCATCGCCCTCGGCGCTATCCGAAGCCTCCAGGGATTGCTGCAGGCTCCAACTCCCATCGGCCGCTCGCGTGAATACCGTGACGGATCCGGAGCCCACTCCTCCCGCACCACTGGCCCCGTCCGCGCCAACCAGGGCGGTATCGCCTTCCGAAGAAGAGAGGGCGACCGAAACGCCGAAGCCGTCGCCCTGCGCCCCTCCAGGATTCAGCAACCTGCCCTCGTCACTCCACGTGCCGTCCCCCGCGCGAGCAAATACCCATGCGGAACCGGAATCGACTCCCAGGAAGGTGTCATCCAATACCGACCCGATCAGGGCCCTATCGCCCGAGCCCGAGAGAGCCACTGCGCTACCAAAAGCGTCGTCGGGCTGGCCGTCCGGAGCCATCAGTTCCGCCCGCGAAGACCAGCGGCCCTCGGGGTCTCGACCGAAGAGAAAGGCGACTCCGGAAAAATTCCCACCGTCCGTGTCGGTGCCATCCGCTCCCACGAGTGCATCATCGCCAGCAGAAGAGAGTGCAACCGAGAGGCCGAAGCTATCCCCATCGGCACCCCCGAGTGCCAGCAATTTCCCGGTCCCCGAGCCGGGGTTCGAGGCCTGATCGTTGGGATCACTGCCGAAGAAAACCTCGCTTTCATCATCCCAATTATCGCCGTCGGTATCCACGGATACCGGGCTGGTGCCGGTGTCATTCTGATTCACGAACACCCCGCTATTGGTTTCGACGCTGTCGGAAAGACCTTCGCCGTCCGTATCGGCCTTGATGGGACTGGTGCCCGTATCGTTGGAGTCCACAAAGATCCCGGTATCGGTTTCGACCTCGTCGGGAAGTCCGTCGCCGTCGTCGTCGTCATCGCAAGCGTCTCCGGCGCCGTCTTCATCGGTATCCGTCTGATCCGGATCCGAAATGTCGGGACAGAGATCTGCGAAATCGCCTATACCATCGCTATCGGAGTCGCCCAGACCCGGATTCGTCAGCACAGCGGTGACGTCCACGGGATCCTCATCTCCGGCCAGCCACAGGCCATCGGGATCAAAGAGTTCTTCACCGTTGCTGAGGAGGTCGCCGTCGGAATCCCGGGCGGCCAGCAGGAAACCCCATATCACATGACCGTCTTCGCCTGGAGCATCCAGAAAGTCATTCTCGATCTCCTGCCCGAAGGCGTTGAGTGGTCCACCGTTTCCGGTGTGGCAAGTCAGGCAGCCATTCGCGGCGCCGTTCGGGATCTCCTCCACGCGAAAGGATCTGGCCGCGACCAGGCTGGGAAATGACAGCGGGATGAGAATCAGAAATAGGCATATGCGAGCCGATGGGCGGGTCATGGCTTTCCTCCTC
This sequence comes from uncultured Spirochaetaceae bacterium, assembly GCA_964435795.1. GTDB lineage: Bacteria > Myxococcota_A > UBA9160 > UBA9160 > UBA4427 > JAZXM01. The sequence continues at coordinate 26,269 of CAYTAT010000050.1, read as the reverse complement.
GAACCCTAAAAATCGGCTGACGAAGGGCCAGCTTGAGTCGATTCTGAAGATCCCGGCCGGAACGAACTCCAATTCGGGGAATCGAGCCTCAGGGGCTCTCTCCGGGCGTTCTGAGCCCGGAAAAGGCTTCCGCAACAGAGGTCATGAACCGTATATGGGTTGAGGGCTCCATATGGCCACCGGTGAAAGTAATTTCCCAGTCGGCACGCCTTCCGAGTCTCGCCCTGTGGCGGATCGAGGAATCGCCGCACCGAGGGAGACCGGGCGCCGACCCTTCGAGGCCCCGTGCAGACCTCTTCGCGCGGACCCCGGAACCGCGCGCAAGAAGAGCCCGCATGCCGCGACCCATTCAGTCATGACCCGGCGGGCTTCCGTGCGATCCGACTCTTCACTCCGGGGCCCTTCCGAAACGCTTGCCCCCCCGCAGAGTGCCGGAATCTTTGGCCAACTCGGCCTCAAGGGCGCTGCATGCGGGGGTCGGCTTCTCGGATCCGCTATGGTGGCGGATCAGGGCCATGGAAGGGGGAAAGCGTGGGCCGATACAGACTCCATTCGTTTTCTCCGCGCGGGTTTCTGAGGCTCGTCACGGCGGCCCTCTATGCGTCGCTCTGGCTGCTCGCGCCCCTTTCGGCCAGCTACGGAAATGAGTCGGAACTGCGCGCCGCCGAATCTCTCGTGCGAACCGATTATTACGAGGGATTGCCCCTGCGCGAGGCCAGCCGCCTCTCACCCCTTGCGGCCACGCATCTCGCATCCCTGCTCGACGATCCCGACGAGGCCCGCTGGCATCCGAACATCCTGATCGCCCTCGGGATGGCGGGGCATCCGGACAGCTACGAAGCGCTGCTTCGGCACGGCATCGATCATTCCGGGGAGTTGAATCGAAACGAATACCGGGCCCTGCTGGCCCGCGTCGCCGCCTTCGGGCACCTGGCGAGCCGGGAACCCCGGGCGCTGGCCTGGCTCGAAGAGGCCGTGCGACATCCGGTCGCCGAACCGAACGTCTCCTTTGGGGCGATGCGGGGCGAGCGCCTGGCGCGACAGTTGCTGGCCAGGGCCGTCGCGGCCCTGGCCCTCTCGGGAAGCGACTCGGCAGCGGAACTGCTCGCGAACCTTCGCGCCGAGGGCAAGGTCCGAGCGGCCGGGGCCATCCGGCTATCGCCGGCTTCTCTGGATGCCGCCCTCGCGGGACTCGAGCGCGTGCGCGTCCAGGGAAGAGAAAAGGCCCTGGCTTCGCCCTTCGAGACCCAGGCGGGCGAGGGGGTGAAGCCTTGAGGTGCGCGATCCGCCGGCGGCGGAAGGGTCCCCTGCTCTCCCTATTGTTCCTATTGCTCCCGTCGCTGTCATTGCTGTCGCTGCTGGCCGGGGGCGGCCGGGATGCCCTCGCCGCGACCCCGAATGTCGCACCCCACGCGCTGGACTGGTTCATCCACGAAGACCTCGTCACGACCGAGCGCCCCCTCGCCTACTGGACGAGCCTGCTCGAAGAGGCCACCGCCGACGCCAACCTCATCCTCCAGGGCCAGAGCGGGCCCTCGGATACGCCCTGTTGCGCGGCTCTCTCCGTCAACTCGATCACGACCTTCGCGAATGTCGACGCCTCCCGGGATCTCCTCAGCATCGACGACGAAGCGGAATACGACGACCTCGATACGATCGGCCCAGCGGGCCCCCGCTTCTTTCTCGTGGATTCACTCGGCTTCTGCGGAGGTTCGACGGGATCCTTCCTCGGCTGTGCGACGAGGCCCGCCTGCAATGTCTTTCCGGACCCCGTCAGCGACCGCATCGGCGTAGTCAGCGTGGAGGCCGGGGATGCATTCGACCGCCTGGCCGCCACCATCGCCCACGAACGCGGACATAACGCCTGCCTCGCCCACGTCACGGGCAACGCCTGCCAGCTGATGCTGAGCAGCGGGGGGGGAAGCTGCCTAGGCGCCTCGGAATGCGATGCCTACGTGGCCGCCGCCCCGGGGAGTTCCGCGGATGTCTGCGAGTGCCACTCCGCCGCGGGCACGGCCGCCTCCGACGCGAGCGCCTGCACCAGCGAGGCGGGGCCGGCGGGGCTCTGCTCCGGGGGCTTCTGCGGGGAAGTGGGCTCGGACGCCTCGGCGAGCCTCGTAGTCGCCGCGGGACCGGACGCCCTCGAGGGCGACGCCAGCGACGAATGGCTCTCCATGTCCGGGCTGACCGGGGGCTGGACGGTCTCCACGGCTTTCGGCTCGGGGATCGAGGCCAAGGGCCTCGCCTACTCGCCGGGCCGGGCCCTCGTCTATGCCGTGGCGCCCACGGGCGCGGGGACGAATACCCTCGCCTCCCTGGATCCCGAAACGGGCACGGTCAGCGTGCTCGGCGTGATCGAGGGCTTCGAGGACATGGTGGGGCTAGCCTTCGATCCGGGCCCCTCGGCCTCGACCGATGACGATCGACTCCTCGCCCTGGCGCTGCGCGACGCCACGACCACCATCTGTCGGCAGCTGGTGGCCATCGACCCCGATACGGCTTCCGCAACGCTGCTGGGCAATATCAACAACGGCTGCAACGGGGACCCCACTTCTGGCTTCCAGGGGCTCGCCTACGACTCGACCCGGGAGAAACTCTACGCCACGGCCTTCTTCGGCAGTGGGCAGCTCTGGCAGATCGACCTCGCGTGTTCGCCGAGTTGCACGCCGACGGCGATCTCCAATTGCACCCTGACGGACACCTGCCCGGATACCGTCTTTCCCGGCCGCGACGATCCGGCCCTCGCCTATTCGCCGGCAAGCGACCGCCTCTATCTCCTCGGCCAGCAGGCCGGCCCCACCATGCTGCTCGACTCCTTTTCGGCCGAAACCCTCTTGAAGGCCACGACCGTTGGAATCGATGGCTTCACGCCGGGCGGATTGGCGGCCCGACCAACGGATACGGGGGAAGCGGATAGCGACGGAGACGGTGTCGGAGACTCCACGGACAACTGCCCCTCGGACTCCAACGTCGGCCAGGAAGACCTCGACGAGGACGGCCAGGGGGATGTCTGCGACGATGATCGCGATGGCGACGGCGCCCCGAACGCCGCGGATGCCTTCCCCGACGACGCCAGCGAGACCACGGATACGGACGGCGACGGAACGGGCAACAACGCCGAC
>CAYTAT010000050.1:18241-23047 GCA_964435795.1 uncultured Spirochaetaceae bacterium | reverse complement strand
GATGGCGACGGCTTGAGTGACGCGATCGAAATCAGCCTCGGATCGGATCCCCTGGACGCCCTCTCGATTCCCGCCGCCGACCAGACCACCTTCGACGCCATGGGGGGCTACCAGGCCTACCTCGCCCGCGCGGAAAATACGGATCTACGCTCCGTGGGTGTCTGCGGGGAGATCACGGCCTTCGAGCATTGGCGCGATTTTGGCTACGCGGAGGGGCGCGAATTTGCCGCTGGATCCGTCGTCGCGGATTCCGACTATCTGATCGACGGCGGTTTCAGCTTCGACTACGCGGACGGCCATATGGAGGTCTTCCTCTTCGACGACGCCACCAAGCCCACGGGCTGGGACGGTCCCTCCCTGCTCCTCGAAGAATGCGATAGCTTCAATCTCGGCCCCACCTACGACGCCACCGAATACCGGACCATGAACGTGGATGTGGCCACGGCGATCGACGGCGGGCTGATTCCCAACTTCCTCTCGGTGACGGACCACTATGTGAAATACGGTTTCAAGGAGGGACGCATCACCAACCTCAATTTCACCGAGGAGGAGCGCCTCGCCTTCGATGGAGACTGCTACCTGGCGCTCAATCCCGACGTCCAGAGTTTCTTCGCGGGCACCCTGATCGCGGGCTGGATTCACTTCGGAGACGTGGGCTTCGCCCACTACATCAACTTCGGAGTAAATGAGGACCGCTCCACCTGTCCGTAGGATAGCGGCAGAAATCAAGTCGCTGCGGGATCGCGCCCAGTCCGCCGCGCTGCATGTGCATGGCTTCGAAATCTGGGTCAAACTCGCATCGGGAGAGCACTTTCCAATCCCCCGAAACAAGCCCCGCGAAATCCCCTATGAAAAGACTCCTCTCGGTCATCATTCCCTCGTACAACCATGCGCGGTTCATCGCCGAGGCGATCGAATCGGTGGCCGCACAGCGGCATGAAAACCTGGAACTGGTCGTCGTCGACGACGGATCCACGGATGAGAGTGTCGAGGTCATCCGGAGCGTACTGGCCGAGGTCGACATCCCGCACGTTCAGTTGATCGAGCAGGAGAATCGAGGAGCGCCGGCCGCGATCGATCGCGGTGTCCAGGCTTCCGCGGGAGAGTGGCTCAGCATTCTCAACTCCGACGATACCTTTCACCCAGAACGCTTTTCCCGCATCCGCGAAGAAGTACCCGAGGAAGGGGATTTCTTCGCCTTCTCGATGGTCCGAATGGTCGACCACGAGCGTCGACCTCTTCCGGATTCGAGCGAGACGGTGGCCGGCTACCAGCACGCCCTCTACGAGGCCTCCCAATGCCCCACCATCGGCTACGCGCTGCTGCGGAATAATTTTTCCGTGACGAGTGGGAATTTCGTCTTCACCCGCGCCCTCTACGACAAGCTCGGCGGCTTCGGAAATTACGAACTCGCCCACGACTGGGATTTCCTGCTGCGCGCCCTCTACCACGTCGAACCGATCTTCGTAACGAAACGCCTGCTCGATTACCGCACCCACGCCCACAACACGCGCCACGGCCTACAGGACCAATCCCTGGTCGAGGGCCGCCGAATCCTGAACGACTATCTGGCCCTCTGCGCGAACTCCCCACCCCCCAACACCCTGGCGCCCTGCGAAGAAAATTGGCCCGTCTACTTCGACCTCTTCTCGGCGCGCCACGAATCGTGGTTCGACCGCGCCCCGATTCGTTCTCATCTCGACCGACCGCCAACCGGGAAATCCGCGACGGATGATTCCCCCTGGCGGAAGTGGTCCGCGGCCATCGACTTTCACGATGTGGAGGGTCGCTCCTATTTTTCAGGCGCGAATGCCTCGGCCTCCGATCTGGAAGCGCTGGCGCTGATGCGCCAGCTTGTACTCGACGCCGCGGATCCGGTCGCGAGTGAATACGGCTCGGGGCCGAATCCCCTGCAAGAGGTGGCAAAAAGACAACTCGGCCATCCCCTCCCCAGCGAAGACGAAGCCTGGCTCTCCCCGTTTTTCGGCAGCCCCGTCGGCCCTCCCGGCCCCGGGAATGCCCCGGGCGAAAACCGCGTAGCGAGAGCGGCTGCCGCATTCAGGCGGCTGCGTGAAGACATCGGAAAGCTGCCCTCCCTCTTTTCCGCCCTATCCTTGAAGCCCTCGGAATGGCGAAGTCGATCCTCGGAGTGGCGAGCGATCCGTAAAATCAGGCGCTCGGGGAGCTTTGAACTCTCCTTCTACAGGAACCAGACTCGAAGCATCTTTCTGAGCGACGAGGAAGAGGCGATCCGGCACTACCTTCGACTCGGGGCCGACCACGGCCTCGACCCCCACCCCTTCTTCAGCTCACGCTTCTACCTGGAAGCCAATCCCGACATCGCCCGGGCGGGAATCAACCCCCTGCTCCACTACCTCCAGCATGGCATCTTTGAACTCCGCCCCCCTCATCCGCAATTCGATCCCGAATTCTACCGGCGTAGATTCGATCCCATTCTGGACCAGAATGAAAACCTGATCGTCCATTACCTGAAGATCGGGAAGAAGCAGAACATTCTCACCAACGAGACGGCTGCGATCCGCGATAGCTACCGGCAGGCCGAAGTCCCAGATGGAGAAATGCATGCGGGGAATCGCTTCATCAGGGGGCGGCGCCTGGGTCGACTCCGGCGCACTTCCCTCTTCGATGAGAAATTCTATCTCGCCCAGGCGGCCGAAAAATTCTCGACAATCGGAGATCCCGCACGCCATTTTGCCGAAGAGGGGTCGCTCGAGGGGCTGAACTTCGTGCCCTCGGAACAATTGGAAGAGGAGATCTGGAAACTCGATGCCCATTCGGGGCGACCGGAATTCGCCTACCTGGAGACCCGCGGTGCCAGTCCCGATGAAGTTCTTCCGAAGCCAGTAGCCGAGTCATCGGTTGCAATCTATTCGAGCAGCCTGGGCAACGCATTCCATCACGAGATGGCCAAACTCCTCGCCCACGGTTTCAGGGCCACGGGTGCCGAGGTCTCGCTACGCGATGAAAACGATCCAGCCGACACCGGGGCGACCCATTCCATCGTCGTGGCCCCCCACGAATTTTTCGGCCTGGGTGAAGGTGCCACCCGCTGCACACCCGAATTCCTGCCTGCCTGCCACCTCTTTCTCGCCGAGCAACCCGGGAGCCGTTATTTCTCGATGTGTCTCTGGTACGCGCAACGCGCACTCGGGGTGCTGGACATCAACCCCCTCAGTGCCCTGGTATGGTCGGAACTGGGCATCGAGGCCCGGGCATTGCCCCTCGGATATATCGAGGGCTATCCCGCATACGAAGAAGGCGTGGACTTCAGCGACTCACTGGCATGGGCTTCCCTCGAACCCGCCGCTCGCGATTGGAAGGGACGGCTCGGTGATCCCCTTCTGGAAAGACCCATCGACGTCTTCTTCAATGGCGTATTGAGCGATCGACGCGAACAATTTTTCGCCTCGAATGCCAGGCATCTGGCCCCGCACCGCTGCGCACTCTTCATGCCCACACCGAGTGTGCCGATCGAGGGGAATCTTCCCTCCGCCCTGGATGAGAGGGCCGCGACGGCCCTCTCCCAACGCTCCAAGATTCATCTCAACATCCACCGGAGCGACTTCCCCTATTTCGAGTGGCATCGGAATGTCATCCGATCCATTTGGCAGCAGACGCTGCTCGTCACCGAAACCTCGTATCGGATACCCGGGCTCGAACCCGGCGAGCACTACATCGAATGTGATTTGGAGCGGATTCCGTCGACGATCAATTGGTTGCTCACGACCTCCGAGGGTCGGGCAGAAGCGGAAGCCGTACGGCAGAGCGCGTATAAGGTTCTGCGGGAAACCTACCCCTTGCCCCGAATCCTCTCCGCCTTCTTGCGGGATCCCGTTTCCGGAGTGCCGTCATGACGAAACCGAGCACGAAGAAGACAGCCCGCAAAAGAGCGATCTCGAAAGAGATCGAATACGAAGCCGTGTCGGAATCCGCCAGCGAGCTCCGTTTCGAAGCCGGTTGCCTCGAGGATTCCGAGGCCACGGTCTGCGTCACGCTCTACAACTACGAGCGCTACATCCTCGACGCACTCCATAGTGTCCACGACCAGCGTTTCGAACCCCTGGGACTGGTGGTTCTCGACGACCACTCCAATGACCGCGGACCGGCCAAAGTCGAACGCTGGATGCAGAAGCATGCCTCGCGCTTTACGGGGGTGCGCCTGTTGCGACACCGCAGGAATAAGGGCCTCGGCTACGCTCGCAATAGCGCCGTCGCCAATGCCGAAAGCGAGTTCATCATGATCCTGGATGCGGATAACGAACTCTATCCGCGTTGCGTCGGGCGGCTGGTCTCCAGTCTTCGCGATAGCGACCGGGCCTTCGCGTACAGCATCCTGGAACGCTTCCAGGATGGCGTCGGATTGATGGGCTGCTTGAGCTGGGAACCCGAGTGGCTTCGCCAGGAAAATTATATCGATGCGATGGCGTTGATCCGTAAAAGCACCTGGGAAAGAGTCGGCGGCTATACCCCGATGCCCATAAGCGGTTGGGAGGACTACGACTTCTGGTGCAAATGCGCGGAATCGGGGCTCGATGGGCTCTTCGTACCTGAAATATTGGCCCGCTACCGCATGCACGGCAGTTCCATGCTGCGCTCGGAGACGGACGTCGCGGAGAACAATCAGAGACTTCGCGCCCATATGAAAGAACGCCACCACTGGCTCGAACTCTGACTCGATCGGATCCCGCGCGATCGGGGAAGATCGATCGGCCTCGCCCGGCCTCGCTCCGGCGCCCACCCCGCGCGATGCATCACGGAGAATGCATCACGGAGAATGCATCACGG
>CAYTAT010000050.1:0-18141 GCA_964435795.1 uncultured Spirochaetaceae bacterium | reverse complement strand
GAATGCATCGCGGCCAGGGGATTGCCGCCAATGCGACGGAGGAAGGCCTTCGGCCGCAAGCGTGAAAATTCGGCTGGCCACCGCGTCGGCGTTGGCAAAGCGGGCATTCTCCCTTGCGGCCGTCAGTGTCGGGGTGGCAGCGGGGGCTTCCCCTCGGCCTGGCCAAATTGCAGGTAGTGATCGTATCCGCTGGTAAATGAACCCGGGACGAGGGCCGCCACCGAGGGAACATTGGTCAGATAGAAGGCCTCATCAAATGCCGCACTCGGATTTCGCTCCAGCCCCTGGCCCACCCGAAAATAATGATCGAAGGCGCTGCCATAGGTGCCCGCCGCGATCAGGGGCGGCACATCGGTATAGGTCGCCAGGTAGTAGGCTTCGTCGAATCCCGTCAGGACATTCGGGCATTCATCGCTGTAGCCTCCCGTCTGGCCGAAGTCGACGTAATGCGCGAAGCCACTGAGGAAAGTGCCACCGGCCACCGCCGTCTCCACGTCGCTATTTCGGATCAGATAGCAGACCTCGTCAAAGCTTGAGTTCGGATTTCGGCGCAACCCCTGCCCCACCGCGTAGTAGTGGTGATAGGCGGAATGGTAGGTATCCGCCGCGATCAATGCGGACACATCGCTATAGGTCGCGAGGTAATAGCTCTCGTCAAAACCAGCCTGGGTCGACGCACAGGCCGAAGGCCGGCCATCGGCCTGGCCGAATTGCACGTAATGATCGAATCCGCTCAAGAGCGAGGCCGAGGGGACGATGGCATCAATATCCGGATTCACGATCAGATAACAGACCTCATCAAAGGTCGAGTTCGGACTCCGGCGCGAGCCCTGGCCCACATCATAGTAGTGGTGATAGGCCGTGAAGTAGGTACCTGCGCTGATCATCGCCGCCACGTCCGCGTAGGTATCGAGATAGAAACTCTCGTCGAACTCCGCCTGGGTCGGTGGATAGAGGGGGCGCCCTTCGACCTGGCCCGCCCGGACGTAATGGTCGTAGCCACTCAGGATCGGATGTGCGCCCAGCAGTTGTCCTGCTGCAATCGCCGCCACGATATCCGCGTTCACGATCCGGTAGAAGTATTCGCTGAAAGTGGAGTTCGCCTCGCGAGCCTCCGTCTGGCCCACAACATAATAGTGGTGGTAGGCCGAGCGATAGCTGCCGTCGCTGATCGTCGCCGCCACGTCCGCGTAGGTGTCGAGGTAGAAGGCCTCCTCGAAGCCCGCGTAGGTCGCGGGGAAGATCTGGTTGCCAAGCGACTGGCCCGCGTTCACGTAATGATCAAATCCGCTGGCATAGGTGCCGGCCGTCACCGCATCCGCGACCTCGGGATTCGTGATCTTGTACCAGAATTCATCGAAGCTGGAGTTCGGATTCCGATCCGCCCCCTGCCCGACGTTGAAGTAGTGGTCGTAGGCGGATTCATGAGTGCCCGCCGTGATCAATGGCTGCACATCCGCGTAGGTGCTCAGGTAGTAGGTCTCGTCGAAAGCCGCCAGGGTGGCGGGATAGATCTCCCGGCCCTCGGCCTGCCCCACTCTCACGTAGTGGTCAAAACCGCTCAGATAGTCGCCGCTCGCGATGGCCGTGACGACCTCGGGATTGGTGAGCTTGTACCAGTATTCCCGGAACGTCGCGTTCGGATCGCGACCGGCCTGCTGACCGACATCGTAGTAGTGGTGATAGGCGGAGAAATAGCTGCCGGCGGCTATCGCGGCGGCAACGTCCCCATAGGTGTCGAGGTAGAACGTTTCATCGAAGCTCGCCTGGGTTTCGGGAAAGAGGGGTCGTCCATCGGCCTGCCCAGCACGGAGATAATGGTCGTAGCCGCTCAAAAGAGCCCTTTCGCCGAGCAGATCTCCAGCGGCGATCGCCGCTGCAATATCCGGGTTGGCAATTCGATAGAAATATTCACTGAAGCTGGCATTCGGCTCGCGAGCTTCCGACTGCCCGACCGAATAATAATGATGATAAACGGACTCATAGGCACCCGTCGCCATCGCTGCAGCAACATCCGAATAGGTATTCGTGTAGAAGCTTTCGTCGAATCCAGCCTCCGTCTCCGGATAGATCTCCCGACCTTCGGCCTGGCCGACGCGGATATAGTGGTCGAATGCACTGAGGTAATCGCCTGCGAGGAAGGCCTGGTAGGCCGCCGTATTCATGATCCAATAGAAGAATTCGCTGAAATTCGCATTCGGGTTGCGGCCCGCCTGTTGTCCGACGGCGTGGTAGTGGTGATAGGCGGTCGGATAGTCACCCGCCGGGGAAGTCAACAGGGCCGCCACATCGCTATAGGTATCCAGGTAGAAGGTCTCGTCAAAGAAGGCGTAGGTCTCGGGATAATGGGGGCGTGGGTCGCTATTCGGATTCAGCCCGGTGGACTCGCCCACGGCCACGAAATGGGCCAGGGCCGTCGCGTATTGGCCCTCTCCCGTACCGATCAGGGCGACAACCTCGGGATAGGTGGCCAGGTAGTAGTCCTCGTCGAAAGAGCGCATATAGTGATCGAAACCGCTCAGGACGGGGCGACCGAGGAGCGGGATACCGCTCGCGATCAGGTCGGCGATGTCGGGATTGGCGACGAGATAGAAGTGCTCATCGAAAGTTTCGTTGGCTTCGCGACCCTCCCCTTGGCCCACGACATAGTAGTGGTGATAGGAGGATTCGTATGTGCCCGCGGCCACGACCGGATCCACGTCGGAGTAGGCATTCGAGTAGAAGGTGGCATCGAAGCCGACCTGCGTTTCGGGAAAGAGCTCCCGACCCTGGGCCTGGCCCACGCGCAGATAGTGGTCAAAGCCGCTGGCGACGTCTCCCGCCTCGACCGAAGTGGCAACTTCGGGATTTGTCTTGAGGTAGAAGAATTCGCTGAAGTCGGCGTTCGGATTCAAACCCGCCTGCTGCCCCTCGGCGAGATAATGGGCCAGGGCGGTGGCGTATTGGCCTTCCCCGCTGCCAATCAATGCCGACACATGGGGGTAGGTGGCCAGGTAATAGGCCTCGTCGAAGGCCTCCTCCTGACCCGGTGCAGGACCAAAATCCAGGCTAAAGACATCCGTGCCCGCGCTCTGCAGATCAAAAGCCGTCTCGAGCGAGTAGCCCATCTCGACGATGTCATGGGGCGTATTCTGGGTAAAGGAGTTGTCGGACTCCGTCACCCGCAGATCGCCCACGTTCACACCGTTGATCAGATGGAGGGCCGAACCCACGCTATCCACATCGTCGGGAAAGGCGCCCGCGGCGCCTACGGATTGCGTATTTCCCTGAAAGGTATTGCCACTGACCGTTCCATGGCCGCCGACGCTCACGCCTCCGCCCAGCCGCGCAATATTGTTTCGGAAGGTGTTATTCGAAATCACCACATTCGCGTCGGCGATTTCGACGGCTCCCCCCGATGCCGTGCCGTAGAGATCGTAGACCTCTCCGACCAGGGCTCCCCCTACCGAATCCCGAGGCAATGCGTTGGCGGTGGCACCCCGATCGGTCGCGATCACCGAGTTATCATCGAAGGTATTGCCCATGATGGTAACATTCGAAAGAGGATCGATGTGTTCATATACGGAGATGGCACCGCCGCCATAACCCGCCGTATTCTCACTGAAGGTATTCGCGTCTGCGGCGTCCGGGCCCCCGATCGTGGGAGAGCTATTGTAGTAGAGGGAGATCGCCCCTCCCTTTCCCGATCCGGGGAAGTTCGCATCAGCCGGCGCAGTATTGCGCAGAAATTCATTGCCGCTGATCGTCGCCTCGACACGCCCGGCTTCGCTGTAAATGGCCCCGCCTCGGCTCGAAGAATTTTCCGTAAATGTATTGTCGCGAATCGTCGGCGCCGCCAAATCGATCATATAGATGGCCCCGCCCGCGAAGGAGGCAGAATTCCCCGTGAAGGCATTCGCCTCGATCAGGGGATTCGAATCGGATAGCGCCAGGGCTCCGCCGAGGGGTCCGGCATACCAACCCGTATAGACGGGTCCCACCACCGGATCGATCGTGAACGTGAAATCCCCCGTATCCTCACGACCGTAGAATTCGCCGGGTTCGCTCGGATCCCCGATCGCATAGGGGGTAAATTCGTCGGCGCGCAGTCCGGGTTCCGTATGCACCCCCGTACTGCTCGCGTGTACAAAGTTGAAGCCAACGGGAACTTCTCCCGCACCGAAATCGTGAAAAATCTCCGTGCGATTGTCTTCGAAGACACTATTCATCACCGAATGCAGGCCGTCGTTGAAGACGGCCACCGCTCCGCCGTCTCGTTCGGCGATATTCCTGTGGAATTCGCAGCCGTCCACCGTCGAGCCCTCTCCCCCGTCCAGGATCAGGGCGCCGCCCGTATGAGAGCGATTGTCGAGGAAAGAGCAGTCGCTCAAGCTCAGAACGACACCCCGAACGGTGAGACCGCCCGCAACCCCTTCCATATAATCCGCGCTCGCGAGGCGGTTGTCGCCGTTCTGAAACGTGATGCCGCTCAGGGTCACCTCTGGCGGGGGAATATTCTCTGAAGAGATCAAGGCGATGCCGCCACCCGAAGTGGCCAGCAGCGCGGGATCGGTCTTGGTGCCCGCCTCAAGGATCGTCAAGCCCTTGCCCGCCCCGCTGAGGGTCAAGCTCTTGTCGAAAATCCCGAAGGCCCCGTTGCTATGCGTCCCCGCCGGAATCTCCACCGTCTCTCCATCGAGAGCCGCGTTGATCGCCTCCTGAATCGTCGCGTATTCCCAGGCTTCGCTTCCAACGCTGAGAATACCGCCAATCGCACGAATCGGTCGGTATCCGAGGCTTTCGCCGAAGCGCCTGTAATGGTCGTAGCCACTGGCCACCGTGCCATCGTCGATTGCGGGTTGAATCTCGTAGCGGGAAATATAATAACTCTCGTCAAAGAGCGCGTTCGGATTGCGGCCCTGGGCCTGGCCACGGGCCAGATACTCGATCAGCGCAGTGGGGTAGCTGAGGCCGGCGCCGATCTCGCTCACCAATTCGGGGTATTGAGCCAGGTAGAAGGCGGCATCGAAATCCACTGAAGCCGGCAGGCCCAGGCGACCCTCCGCCGCTCCCGCTACCCGCCAATGATCCCAGGCTGTCGTATGGGTCCCCGGAATGAGTGCCTCGACGTCTGCATTCTGCGCCAGGTAGAAATCATTATCAAAATAATCATTGGGCCGCAGATTCGAATTTCCCGCGGCGATCCCATCGCCCGCGTAGTCGCATTTCCCGAATTGCTCGAAATGATCTCGCCCCGACGTAAAGAATCCGCCGGCCACGGCGGAATCTACATCGGGGTTGCGGCCGCGGTAGGCCGTTTCATCGAAACTTCTCTGCAGCAGGAGCTGCTCTCCCGCCGCATCCAGCACCTGTCCGGTCTGCCGTCCCTCCAGATCGCCGAAGTTGATATAATGGGCGAATCCGATGTTGCCGAAGAGAATCCAGCCCGCCAGTTCCTGATTGTCGAAGAAACTCTTGACATCGCCATTCAGGGCCAGGTAGGCGTCGCCATCAAAAGCCAGGCGTTCTTCTTCGGTGAAATTCAGGTTGCTGATGCGCCCCTCCTTGAAACCGTATTTCACGTAGTGATCCGTCACCGATGAGAAACTCGGCACCAGGCCACTGTCAATCGCATTCGCGACATCCACGTTCATGGTCCGGTAGGCATCGGCCCGGAAGGCGGGACCGAGATTGAATTGGTCGCAACGTTCGAGAAGATTCTCCGGACCCGCCCAGCCGTCGGGCTTGACGGCCACCTGGGTGATGAAGACAACGGTATTGATGCCTCCCCCGCAGCGCTCATACGCCCAGGCAAAGCCACCGTCGATGGCATAGTTGGCATCGGGGGCAGCGTCGGGCAGATCCGAGCGCAGATGTCCCGAATCGAAACTGCGCCCCTCGGAACGACCGTTATTGGCCCAATGCTCGAAGGCGGTGTCTTCATCGCAGACGAATCCACCCGCGATCAGATCGAGATTGCCCGCAAGATAAGCCTCGTAGCCGCCTGCGGCTGCGAATTCGGCCTGGAGTTCCTCGGTCGTCTGGGCCCGAAGACCGGAAGCGGAAAATACAAGCGCGATCAGCAGATAGAAGCTTCCCAATCGCCGAAGAGTTCGATTTGACGGCATCAATATTCTTCCCTCGAATTTCCGGACTCGGCCGGGCTTGCCAATGGGGCGGGTCAACAGAAAATCCAGAACCGATGGGATCGACTTCCCTCATTCATGACCGTCCGCGGGAACGGTCCGGAAAAAATCTGGAAAACTGCGCGTCCATCGCCCGGATCACTGGCTTGGATCAACGATCTATATCAATGGCCTGGAATCGTGGACTATACTGAAACCTGAATTCACACGAAGGCAAATATCATTCGGAATGGCCTGGGAGCCTCCGAGCAAGGGAAAATAGGGAAGAGAATCGTGATCGAGAAGGGCATTCGGGAACTATGCATGGAGGCGGAGGAAATCGTCGAAACCTGGAGTGTCGAGCGGGCACGGGAGCATCTCGACGACGATGACGTGGTCTTTGTCGACATCCGCGACATCCGGGAATTATGGCGAGACGGCGCGATCCCCGGCGCCACGCACGCACCCCGGGGTATGCTCGAATTCTGGGTAGATCCCGAGAGCCCCTACGCGCGGGACATCTTCCAATCGGGCAAGCGCTTCCTCTTCTTTTGCGCGGGGGGCATGCGTTCGGCCCTGGCGGCCCGGAGCGTCCAGGAAATGGGGCTCGCCCCCGTCTGCCATATGCGCGGGGGATTCGGCGCCTGGCAGAAGAGCGATTTCCCGACCGAAGCCAAGGAAAGGCGGGAGAAATAGTCGGCCATCGAGCACGACCAATAACAGGGGAATGGATGGGATCGTGCAAGAATCGACCCATGAGCGAGGACGCCCATCAAGCGAGGAAGAAATGTGACGTCGGATGAAGTCGTCGCCCGGGAATGTATCCGGGACACCCTGGCCCGCTACAACCACGCGGGGGATCGCGGCCAACTCGGAGAACTGGCCGCTTGTTTCACAGCGGATGGCGTGCTCGCTCTCGGCGCCGATGACGATTCGACCGGGCCCCCGGAAATCGAAGCGCGACTCTCCCGGGTGGTCTCGGACTCCCAGCAACGCAGCGCGCGCCCTCTGATTCGGCATCATGTTTCGAGTATCGAGATCACCCTGGAGGCAGAAGGGGAAGCCCGGGTGCGCTCCTATTTTCTAGTCTTCAGCGAGGAGGGTCTCGATCATTGGGGGCGCTACGACGACCGTTTCAGGGCCTGCGATGAGCGCTGGCTGATCGCGCACCGCCGAGTGCGCATCGACGGTGCCGCCAGTGGATCACGCATGTTGGCCGCCTTTCGCGAGACAACCCGATAAGGACCGAGCGGGCCTGGGTAGGCCTGGAGAATGGGGGCCCATTTCGCATCGGGCCGACTGAAACGCGGCCGCGGAAAAAGAGTTCCCGCTTTCTACTGACGCCGACCCCACGACGGCGGGCTCGCGAGGCCAATCTCCGAGACCCGTTCCGGCCTCGGAGGTCGAGATTGGGCGGGCGCAGAGGGCCATGTCGCGTGCCGCGCCTTACTCGCCGCCCTCCCCCGCATAGGCCATGATGACCCGGGCGTGGTAACAGGGCATCTCCTCCACGGAGCCCTCGGCGGCGGGCCGACCAAAGATATTGACCGTCTCGCCGAGTACGAGATCCGCAAAAGTGATCTCCGCGGACTTCATCTGCGCAAGGTCGTTGCGGAAGAGCGCTGTTCTTCGACCGAGCCCGATGCCCTCTATCTCACCCGTATCGAGGAGAATCTGCAGGGGGCAGACATCCGCTTCGCGATCTCTTTCCGATAGGATTTCCAGCACCTCTCCGCGCAGGGGCTCCCCATCCGACTCCTCGAGTTGCAGGCTGATGACCGCCGCCTTCAAGATGTCGGCGTCCGCCTCGGCACCCGTCTCCAATAGGATTCCCATCACCCCGGCGTGGATCCCTTCCGCGATAGCGTCGCTTCCGACCTCGACGCCGCCCTTCTCGAATAGTTTCGTCGCCTCACTGAGCTGGACGATAATTTCGCCGCGGCCGAAGGGTTGGCTGAGGATGAATTCCTCCGCATCGGGATCGTATTCCCCGCTCACGCGCCCACCGCGATGATCGAAATCATCTCGCGATCCGATCCACATCGCAAAGGCACTCAACGCCAACTCCTCACCCCTTGGATGAATCCTCCCCGCCACCGAAACCTCCGCTCCCGCCAACTCCGCCGTGATGCCATCCATTGGATCCGCATTCGAATCGAAGATGGAAGCGCCGGCGGCAAAATCAACGGCGATGCAGCGAAGCCGGGGATGGTGCCTCTCGTCGGCCCTCTCGATGGAAGCCTCAGCCTGGGCGACGTCTAGCCGCGAGCCGCCGGGACCCATGCCCACGTCATGCGATGGGCGGGGACGTTCGCCGTGGCGTGCCTGATCGTGCAACCAGGCCCGGGGTCGTTTCATATGACAGAGTTCGAAGCTCTGACTCTGCTCATCGATATTCTGCAACTTGCCGTGGAGACGAGCCAGCCGCCCATCGGTCACATTGCGAATCGGCCGAGCAAAGATGACGGGGTTGAACGCGTAGCCTCCCGGCGCCCCCGCTTTCGATTCGAAGGAGCGGTCCACATCGATGTCCATCTCGACGGCGAGCAGGCGGCCCCGCTTCACCTCCAAATCCTCGCCGGGACTGAGGTCGAGGCTGCGATCCGCCAATAGAGTCGGGTAGGCGGTGGAACCATCGTCGCTCACGAGTTCCAATCCTCCCTCGGCCAGGCGCATTCGAATCTTCTGGTAGCGGCCCGCGGGCACCTCGCCCGTGAAAGAAAGGATTTCTGAAGCATCGCGAAGGGCCAGGAGATCAAAGGTCTCACGGCCCTCGAAGATCGTGGCCGCACCCCGGGGTCCGCCGAGCAACTCGATCTTCTCCACCGTCGCATTGACAGCCTCGAAGTCATCCGAGGGGGCATCGGTGATGAAAAGGCCCACGCTCCCCGCTCCCCCGTCGCTGCCGGCACCGCTGCAGGCGAGCAGCAGACCTGCGAGGCAGGAGAGAAGCACAGCGAGCCTGAAGGCCGAGCCACGCCCATTCCGCGCGAAGAATAAACAATTCCCAACGCGGGAAGATTCGAAGAACATATTGGGTCTCCTCCTGATCCGCGGCCTCGGATCGTGCCCTCGCCCCGGGAAGGCCGGGCGAGCGCCCCCGGGACGCAGCGATATTCCGCTCTCTATGGCTCCCTCAACAGCGACCCGGCCATGTGGTTGCGGAGATTTCCCGGGGCCCGTCAGAAAAAGCGGAAAGCGCCGCATCGGAGCCACACAAAACCCGGAAGAGCCAAAAGTCCTATCTAGTTGAATACCAGAGTCTTTTTCGGCAAGTCGGCAATAGCCCGCGGTCCGGTAGAATCCGGTCTCGAAGCCAATAGGAGGAAATCCCGTGCTCATCGAATCCATGGCCGACATTCCCCGCGCGCACTCTGCACAACGCGGAGAACAACCCGCCCTGCTCTACCACGATCGGCTGTGGACCTATCGTGAACTGGCCGACGAATCGGCCCGGGTCGCCCAGGCGCTACTGGCCGACGGCGTAGCCCCCCAGGAACGCGTCGCCGTATTGGATAAGAACACGCCCGAATACTTCAGCTTCCTCTTCGGAGCCACGATGGTCAATGCGGTCACCCTGGCGGTGAACTGGCGCCTGGCTCCGCCCGAAATGGAATACATCCTGAACGACGCGGAGACCCGGGTGCTGCTGATCGGCGAGGAATTCCTGCCCTGCCTCGAGACCATGAATCTCACGAGTGTGAGGCGTGTCGTGGTGATCGGATCGGGGGGAGAGCATATCGGCTACGCGGATTGGATCGCCGCGCATCCGCCCGAGGATCCCCTAATTGCTTCCGCCCCGAACGATACCTGCTACCAGCTCTATACCTCGGGTACCACGGGCCTGCCGAAAGGCGTCGAACTCACGAATCGGAATCTCCTCGCCTGCTCGGAGGTGGGTGCCGAGGTCTGGTCCCTCGACGCGGGGAGCGTGAACCTGGTCGCCATGCCCCTCTTCCATATCGCGGGCAGCGGCTGGGGTGTGGCCGCCTTCGCGGCCGGCGCGACGAATGTGCTCCTACGCGATGTCGATCCCCAGCAGATCCTGAAACTCATCCCCGAAAAGGGCATTACGAATGCACTGCTGGTGCCCGCCGTCCTACAGATCCTGCTCGCCACCCCGGGCATCGAGGATACGGATTTCTCGAGCCTGCGAAAGGTGGTCTACGGCGCATCCCCCATCAGCGAGGAAGTATTGGTCGGCGCCATGCGGGCACTCGGCTGCGGTTTCGTCCAGGCCTATGGATTGACGGAAACCACCGGGGGCATCGTTGCCCTCAATCCCGAGGATCACGATCCTGGTGGACCCCGTGCCGAGTTGCTGCGTTCCGCGGGCCGGCCCTGGGGCGACGTTCGCATTCGCATCGTCGACGCCTCGGGCCGCGACCTGCCCGACGGAGAGGTGGGGGAGATCTACTCTCATTCGGTCCAGAATATGAAGGGCTATTGGCGCAATCCCGAGGCAAACGCAGAGGTCTTTCCGGATGGCCACGACAGCGACGGGATCGGCTGGCTTCGCACCGGCGACGCCGGCTACCTGAAGCAGGGCTACCTCTTCATTCATGATCGCGTCAAGGATATGATCGTCTCGGGTGCGGAAAATATCTATCCCGCGGAGATCGAGAATGTCCTGATGGGCCATGCGGGTGTTGCCGATGTCGCCGTAATCGGTGTCCCCTCCGAAAAATGGGGCGAGACCGTGAAGGCCGTGATCGTGCCCGATTCCGCTCAAAATACCTCCGACGAGGAATTGATCGCCTTTTGCCGAGAACGCCTGGCCCACTTCAAATGCCCCACTTCCGTCGATCGCGTGGAGGCACTGCCCCGCAATCCCTCGGGCAAGATCCTCAAGACCGAACTCCGCGAACCCTATTGGCGGGGGCATGGGCGGCGGGTTCACTGAAGCAGCCCTCTCGCGCCCCGGAAACCGAAAATCCCGAAAACAGGGGATCGCCTGAAGCAGATGCGAAGACGTGGGCTGAGAAACGAGAAATGGGAGCAGGTGGAGAAGAGGTGGTGATACCGAAAAGGGTTGCATGCAGGATCTTCCCTACCGGTCTGGCCGACAACACTGGCGGCGACACATCCTTCTTGAATCGAGGAGAGCCCGTTTGACTTCCAAGCCCTGGATCGATGCGGATTCCCAGGCGCTCCTCGAGCGTCCTGTGGCCGAGGCTCATTGCCTGCCGGCCGCAATCTATACCGACCCCGAGGTGCTCGAGCACGAGCGCCAGGCGATCTTCGGCCACGGCTGGGTGAGCGTTGGCTTCGCCTCCCAGATCCCCGAGGCCGGCGACACCCTGCCCGTATTGGCGGGTGGCATTCCGCTCGTGCTGGTCCGGGGTCAAGATGCCGAACTGCGCGTCTTTCACAACATCTGCCGACACCGCGGATTGCAACTCGTAGAGGAACCCTGCCGGGGCAATCGGCTGCTCGCCTGTCCCTATCACGCCTGGGCATTCGAACTCGACGGCTCCCTGCGTGGAACGCCCTATTGGGATGGCAAACGGCAATCGGGCCCGGATTCCGCGACCCGGGCCTCCCTGGCCCTGCTTCCTATCCGCTTCGAAGTCTGGTGCGATATCGTCTTCGTGAACGTCGACGGAGGGGCCGTGGCCTTCGAAGACTTCATCGCGCCCGTCGCAAAACGCTTCGCCCCCTATGCGCTCGATCAGCTTCGATTCGCACGGCTGGAAGCCTTCGAAGTCGAGGCCAATTGGAAGTTGGCCGCCGATAACTTTTTGGACAACTACCACGTTCCCTGGGTACACGCTCAAGCCGGACCGCCCGAGAGCGCCCTCGATTTCGAGCTCCTATCCCTTTCCGAAGATGCCTTTGGTTTCTGGATGCCCCAGGGTGGCATCAGCAAGCCGAAACCCCTGCTGCCCGCATTTCAGGATCTGCCGCAGGAATTCATGCACGCGCAGCATTTCCTCTGCCTTTTCCCCAATACCCTGATCGCCCTGGCTCCCACATGGTTCGAGGTAATCTCCCTCGAACCCGGGGCGTGTGATGCGACGACGGAGCGCTTCGCCCTCTACCTGGTGGGCGATGAAGCTCTCGCGGAAGAGAGACGGGGCGAGCGCGAGAAGATGCTGAAGCTGCTGCTGGGGGTGAATGAGCAGGATCTGCCGATCCTCGCCCGCCTGCAGCGAGGACGACATTCCCCCGCCAGCAGCCAGGGACGTTTTGCCCCCTTCTGGGATGAGGTCGGCCTGCTCTTCCACCGCCGGATCGCTTCGGCGCTGGGATCGCCGCCAACGGGAAGTGCCGGGACCCTCCCCTGATGCCCTTTCCCGACCTGACACCCTATGCGGATGCGATCGGATATCTCGGGGCCGTCATCACGATCGGTGGCCTCTTCCAGCGGACCATGATCCCCCTGCGCGTGGGAGCGATCGCGGGAAATATCGCCTTCATCGCCTTCGGAATCCTCGCCCAGAGCTACCCGACATTGATTCTCCATAGCATTCTGCTTCCCCTCAACTCCCTGCGATTGTGGCAGATGCTGCGCCTGATCCGGGAAATCCGCATGGCGACCCATGAGACGAATAGTCTCGATCCCCTGCTGCCCTTCATGCACCGCGGGCGTCGGCCGGCGGGTTCGATTCTCTTTCGCCGAGGCGATCGGGCCGAGGGGATGATCGTGATCCAGTCTGGAAGCATCCGCATCGAAGAATTCGACATTCTCCTCGGGGCCGGGGATGTACTGGGCGAAATCGCGGCCTTCACCCCCGAGAATCGGCGCACGGGAACCGCCGTCTGCGAGACCGATTGCGAACTCTACGAACTCTCGAACGACGCCATGCTGCAACTCTTCTACCAGAATCCACGCTTCGCGATGTATCTGGTCCGTCTCATCGTACAGCGACTGCTTCAGAACTAGCCTTTCGGGCGACTCCTGCGATAGAGATTTGGGATTGGGCGAGGAGATGGGCGAGGAGGGAGATCGAATGCGAGCTGCGGTCGTCTACGAGCACGGGGGGCGGGAGAAGATCGTCCTCGAAGACCACTATCCGGAACCCATGCCCGATGCCGGCTGGGTGAAACTCCGGGTTCGCGCCACGTCGCTCAACTATCACGACATCTTCAGCCGCAGGGGCATGCCCGGAATCCACCTGCCCCTGCCCCTCATCATCGGATCGGATGTGGCGGGCGAAGTGGCGGCATGGGGCCCGGGCGTGGAGGGCCTGGCCCTGGGCGACCGGGTACTCGTGGATCCCCTGCCCTCGCTGGAGAATGCCGGGCGCATGATCGGAGAGGGCTTCGACGGGGGGCGGGCGGAATATTGTCTTGCCCACGCTTCGCAACTCGTCCCCCTGCCCTCCGCGGTGGATTTCGAGACGGCTTCGGCCATCCCCCTCGCCTACGCGACGGCCCATCGCCTGATGGTCACCCGCGGGCGAATCGAGGCGGGAGAGACGGTGCTGGTATTGGGGGCGAGTGGTGGCGTGGGAACGGCCTGCGTGCTGCTCGCCAAGGCCGCGGGTGCGGAAGTGATCGCCTGCGCGAGCAGCACCAGCAAACTCGAAAAACTGCGAGGACTCGGTGCGGATCACGTCATCGACTACACGTGTGAGGATATGCGCAAGGCCGTCTGGGAAATCGTCGGCAAGCCCCGAATCGTCGGCATCGGAGGGGTGGACATGGTGGTGAATTCGACGGGTGGAGGGACCTGGAAGGATTCGATTCGCTGCATGAAAGCGGGGGCGCGGCTACTGACCTGTGGTGCGACAGCGGGTTTCGATGAATCCCTGGATGTGCGTTACGTCTGGACCTACGAACACCAGTTGATGGGCTCGAACGGCTGGCGCAGAAGCGATATCGAAACGATGCTCGCCTACGCGGAATCCGGGCGGCTGATGCCCGTCATCGATCGGATCCTGCCCCTGGAAGAGGTGCGCGAAGCCGAGCGACTGCTCGAGGAGCGCGAGGTCTTCGGAAAGGTCGTCGTCACACCCTGAGAGTTGGTGAGGGGTGCGCGAGGGGCAGAGCCGGATATCCCGCGCTTTTTTCCGGGGCGGGCGACAGCGACGAAATCCCGCCTCCGCGCACAAAGACTCGCGGCCCCTCCGGAATCGAATCCCGCGACGTATCCGACGCGTTTTCGAGCCCCTCATCACCCTCATCAAAAGGGAAAGCCCGGGACCTTCGTAGCGGAGAATTCGATCGGGCCCCGGGGTGATTCGAATCGAAGGCTCAATTCGAGCGCACCCGGAATCACCTTCACGCCGGAGGGCATCGGATCCAGCAATGCGCGCAGGGGACTCGACTCCGGAAGGCGCAGGGTCAATGTATCCAGGGGGCCGACTTCGGGCGCGTGCCGGGAGGGATGAGGGGTTGCGCGCCAGTCGATGAAGAAGGGAACGAAGCCGCCGAAGGCGTGGCCACCGATGCCCAGCAGATCCCATTCGAGAGGGCTTCCCCCGGGCTGGACACGCGACATCGAGACGATCGGCCCCGGCGAGAAGCCCGCCGCACTCGCCCGCCTGGAAAGAGCGGGAAGGTCCGAGTTGCCCAGCGCCCAATGATGGATCTGCCCCGCTTCATCCGCACCGAAGGATGCCGCCACTTCTGCGGCCTGGGATTGCTCGGGATCCGGAGCAATGATCTCGAGATAGTGACCCGGCTCGAAGGAGATCAGGGCATTCCGGGTGCCCCGGCCCGGATGCGGACCTCCGTCCTCGGGCAGCACTCCCGTCGCGGAATGGAAGTGCCGCTTCGCCCGCTCGAGGTCGCGGGCCGCCAGTACGAGATGATCGAATTGCATCGTTCCCTCCCCGCTCTCCTTGATCGCCCCGAAACTCGCTGGCGCTCTCTTCGAGCCTACGCGAACAAGTCCCCCGGAGAATCAACACGCCCCTCATCAGGCCACGCCCGGGGGGCTCCACCCTCAGGATGCCAACTCGGGGAGAAGATACATCTTCTCAGAGCAGCACTCGCTGGGGGGGACCGCCTCGGGCGCGGGAAACTCAATGAAGTCGGCCCTTTGCTAAGCTTGGCCCAGTAGGGTGAGCGCCGAGACCGGGCTTGCTCATCGAATCGAAACAGACGAGTAGGCGATCTCCCCTTCCGCGGCGATCAGGAGAATGACATCATGCATCGTTATCGAAGCGTCATCGCATGGTTTTGCTGTTTCGCCTGGGCGGGCCTGGCCGTCGCTGCCACACCGAAGCAATCCGAGCCCCAGGGAATGATCCTCGGGATCGAGGGCGATGTCATGCTGGAGCGGGCGGGCAGCCAATCTCCCGCGGAACTCGCCGAACTGCTCTTCGAGGGGGATCGTCTCGTCTCCAGGTCGGGAAGGGCAACCATCATCTATTGCCCCGACAAAAAGACATTGCGGATCCAGCCCGACAGCACGTCGATTCTCGACAGCAGCGGGTTCAGGACCCTGGTCGGGGAAGGGCCCGACTCGAAGGACTCGAATAATTGTGTCCTGCCCCAGATCGCTCTCGGAACAGAGAGCCTCGAACACGTCGGGGCTCTCACATTGCGCAGCAGCAGTCCCCCGATTCCCCTCTACCTCGGCGGCCGCGTTTCCCAGAGTCGGCCGACCTTCAGTTGGGCTCCCGTGGAGAATGCGAAGAGTTATCGGCTCAAGATCAGCAATCAGCAGGGCAATACGCTCTGGGAGCACCGAACGGAAGACCTCAGCATCGCCTATCCCGACTCGAAGAAGGCACTCGCCAAGGGAGATTATGCCTGGGAACTCAGCGCCTTTGACGACAATGCGACGACCGCCTATCAACTCGCAGTGTTTCGGATCGAGCCCGCGTCCATGACCACTTCGCATCCCGCCGGCAGTGATGCGGAGCGACTGCTGCGAGCGGTGGAATTGGAGAATGCCGGATACTACTCCGAGGCGGCTCGCGAATTCAGCATCCTGCTCTCCGGCAACACGGATGATACGCGCCTCATGCGGAGAATCGCGTGGCTCTACTGGAACGCGGGACTCTCAGCCGCCGCCGAGGAAATCATGTTGCAGCTGAATTCCGCTCCTTAGCGCGCCCTCAGCCTCCTTACCCCTCTTATACCCCTCTTATACCCCTCTCTCACACCCCCCACACCCCCCCACACCCCCCACACCCCCCCTCACCCCATCCCGAATTTGTTGTCGCCTCCCGGAAGCCGAGCGAAAAACCCATGAGAATATGGAGCGGGGCGACTCGTACGCTGATCTTCCTCGCGATCGTCGGATTCTCTCTCTCCACTGCTACGCTGCTCCAGCATTCTGCGATCGGCCAGCGCCTTGAGCAGCGCGCCTACGACGTCCGTTTTCCCCTGCGCGGCCCCTGGGTATCCTCAGCCCCCAGCCCTATTCGGATACTGGCCATCGACCAGACCTCGCTCGGGAAGATTTCCGAGCCCCTGATCCTATGGCAGCAACACTTCGCTCGCGTGATCGAAGCCCTGCATAAAGCGGGCGCCAGAGTGATCGGGCTGGACTTCGTCATCAACGATGTCGGCACATTCGACTCGGAGGGACAACAGGCCCTGAGTGCGGCCCTGCTACGCGTGGGCCTGGAATCCACTCCCGTCATTCTTTCCTATATGGTCACGGCCGGGGGAGTCACCCAGCCCCCCCCTCCGGTTCGCCTCGCCGCCTCGGCAGCGGGCCACTCCCTCGCCTACGTGAACCTCACCTCCGATAGCGATGATTTCGTTCGCAGGCAGGAACTCTTTGGCCTGGGAGAGGATGCAAAGGTGGCGGGATTCGCGCTGGCCGTGGCCCGGGAGTTCTCGGAAGAAGTACGCGGGCGCATAGATGCGATGCCGGCCTCAAAGCGTTCGATCCTGATCAACTACCGGGAACCCAACCATTATTCCAACGTCTCGTTCTCGACGGCGATTGAAGCCCTCGGTCGGGGCGACGAGAATTTTTTCGAAGAACATTTCAGGGGGCGGATCGTTCTGGTCGGACAATTGGGAGCGTCGAGGAGCGAGGATCTCCACGCGACCCCCCACTATCATTGGAAAGCCGAGGACGGAAATGCGGGTTCCCTTCGCACATCGGGAATCGAGATCCACGCCAATACGATTTCGACCCTCCTCGAAGACAGTGCAATCGAGCCCATGCCGGAGATGTTCCAGGCGGGGATCGCTTTGGGCATCGTGGGGCTCATCACCTTTCTCGGTCTGGCCCTCTCACCGGGGCGCGCAATCACGGCCAGTCTGCTGATTCTCGGAGCATTCATTTTCATCGCCCTGGAGCCCTCCTTCGCAGCGGGGCATTGGGTCCATATCTTCTCTCCCATCTTGGGATCGACCCTGGGCCTGAGTCTTGCCCAGACGGGAAACTACATTCTCGAGGGGCGGGATAAGCGCAAGCTGCGCAAGCTATTCGAACGATACGTGGACGAACGCGTGATCGAACGGGTACTCGGGGCGGCCGATACGCTGAATCTCGAAGGCGACCGAAAACACGTGGTCGTCCTATTCGCCGACATCGTCCAATTCACCTCGCGCTCGGAACGAACATCCCCGGAGTCCCTGGTCGCGGATCTGAATCAATATTTCGCATTGGCCGTCACGGCGATCCGTTCCCGGGGCGGGATGGTGGATAAATTCATCGGCGACGGTGTGATGGCCCTCTTCGGAGTACCCCTGGAGCAGGAGAATGCGGCCCAACGAGCGGTCGAAGCCTCCCTCGACATCCTGGAGGGAGTCGAGGATCTGAACCGAAAATTCGAAGCGGCGGGCAGCGAACGCATCCGGGTCGGCATCGGAATCCACCAGGGAGACGCCGTGGTGGGAAATATCGGATCACCGGACAGAATGGAATATACGGCCATCGGCGATACGGTGAATACCGCGGACAGGATCGAATCCCTCACCCGAAAACTCGGGGCGAATATCCTGATCAGTGAAGAGTTGTTACGCGATCTCCCCGAGGCCTTCGACATCGTCTCGAGGGGATCTGAAAACGTCAAGGGGAGAATCCAGCCCGTGCAGGTTCACGAAGTTCTCGGCCGAGCCTGAGCGGGATTCGGGAAGGGGCCGGTCCCACACCGGCCTCTCACGATCCCCGGGACAC
>CAYTAT010000049.1:2194-30839 GCA_964435795.1 uncultured Spirochaetaceae bacterium | reverse complement strand
CGAGAGTTTCTCGTGCGTGTGCCGGGAGTCTCGGGCGCTTCACTCGGCGATACGGGAAGCGAGAGGCAGCCAGTCCGCCGGCTGCAGACCTGACCACGCAACAGAAGCCTCCCGCAACCCGAATATCCGGGCCACTTCGAGGTCCGAAGAGTGAGCAGCTGCGGGACCTTCCGACGATCCGGTCAATACTTCTTGAGCAACGCTCTCAAGGGCGAGGATATCGGGCTCGAGGAGGTCGGCGATGACGTCTGGAACATCGTCTACTACAACACCGTCATTGGACGGATCGACATACAAACAGGTAAGATCACAGGAAGTGACAATGTGTAAAGGATGTGCCTGGACTTCTGTAAAGGATGTGCCCGGACCGTACCGGATTTGACATAACGCCCATACTCGGACTCCCTGCCAGGAGCCAGCCTGAATATCCTATCCTCGCAATGGAGGCAGACCCACATGACATTCGACGAGCACCTGGGAGTGGAGTTCGAAGAAGGCGAGGGCGGCCAGGCGGCGACGATCTCGATCAAACCCCACCACTGCAACCCTACCGGCAATATCAACGGCGGGGTGATCATCTCCCTGGCGGACAATCTCTCGACGGCTGCGGCCAACGTGGCCTATTTCGAGAAGACCGGCGAGCGGCACTTCATGGTGGGCATTGATCTTCATGCGTCGATGCTCGCCAACCAGAAGGGAGGAACCATCCGCGCCCGGTCGCGCGTCCGGTGCGGGTGGGCCGCCGGGTCACGGTGATCCAAACCTCGGTCTACGGTGACGGTGATCGGTTGCTCGCCGAAGTGACCACCACCCACGTCCCCGGCTAGCCAGCCCTCAAAGTGCAGGAGATGATCCCGTGCCGCTCCTGGCCACTCCAGGCCCTGTGGGGAGGCGCCGCCCCGCTCTCATTCATGCCAAAGTCGCCTGCGCCATCCCATCGATCCTGCCAGGCGATAGGCTCCGGAGGGGGCTTTCGAACTCGGCGCAGGGTTTGGGATGGGACGTGGCTCATGGATATTCGCATGCATGAAGCCTGGAATAGGGAGGGCAGTTGGTCCTAGAATGAGGGGTCTACTGGAAAAGGAGCAGCGATCTTGGGCGATCTCTTGACCGAGCAGAATCAACCGGAGTTGGTGGAGTTTCGGACTCCTGAGCAGGAGCAAGCCGAGGCGGGCCGCGATGTACCCGCGGCCCACGAGCTTGCTCTCGAGGACATCAATCCGCTGAATGCGAACCTTTTCAGCGAGAACCGCTGGCAGGGCCACTTTGAGCGGTTGCGCCTGGAGGATCCCGTCCATTTCAACGAGATCGAATCGGCCGGACGATATTGGTCCGTCACGAAATACGATGACATCAAGGCGGTGAGCTCGGATTGGGAGACCTTTTCGTCGGCTTATGGCATCACGCTGGGCTTCCCCATTGCTTCAAAGGCTCCCACTTTCTTTGGACAGGGAAATCCTGCCTTCATCTCCCAGGACCCACCCGGGCAGACGGAGCAACGCAAGACGGTTCGGCCCGCGGTGGCGCCGCGCAATCTCGTCCGGCTGGAGCCACTCATCCGCCAGCGGACCTCTCAGCTACTCGATTCCCTTCCCGAAGGCGAGACATTCGATTGGGTGGATACGGTCTCGATCGAGCTGACCACCGCGATGCTCGCGACGCTCTTCGATTTCCCCTTCGAAGACCGCCGGAAGCTGACGCGCTGGTCGGACATCGTATTCGCCATTCCGCAGCCCGGCGGGGTCGTCGAGTCGCAGACTCAGAAGCGCAACGAGATGATGGAGTGCGTGGAGTACTTCTCTGAGCTCTGGAAGGAACGCAAGAAGCGACCCCAAGGGACGGATCTGGTGTCGATGCTTGTCCACGGGGAAGCGACCAGGCATATGGGGGCGGTGGATCACCTGGGCAACCTGCTGCTCCTCATCGTGGGCGGCAACGACACGACGCGCAACACGATGTCCGGGAGCGTCTACGCACTCAACCAGTTCCCCGATCAATACGACAAGCTCGCGGCGGACCCCGGCCTCGTTCAGACCCTGGTGCCGGAGATCATTCGCTGGCAGACACCGTTGTCCTATATGCGAAGGACGGCAACCCGGGATTCTGAGCTCGGAGGCAAGTCGATTCGAAAGGACGACCAGCTGCTCATGTGGTACTTGTCCGGTAACCGCGACGAGGATGTCTTCGAAAATGCAGATGCCCTCGACATCGAACGCCCCAACGCGAGCCACCATCTATCATTCGGCTACGGCGTTCATTTTTGCATGGGGAGCCGCCTGGCGGAGATGCAGCTTCGTGTCCTCTGGGAGGAGATCCTGCAACGCTTCGAGAGGATCGACGTGCAGGAGGAACCGACCCGCACCCTTTCGTCCTTCGTGAAGGGCTATACCCACTTGCCGGTTGTGGTGACGCGCAAATAAGTCAACAGGCTCTGCCCGTCGCGGGGCTTCCCGTAGGAAGTCGCGAGAGACCCCATACCCGCACGCCGTGCCAGAAAGCAGCTTGAATGTCCTCTGCCTATCCACTTCGCTCCGCCTGTGTTTGGCGCGGAAACACCAAGAGAAGCCCCCTGCCTCTCGAATTGCGGGGAAGGATCATGAGATGCAGGCGCCCACCGCACCTCCTCACCCGAAAACACCTCCCGAAGCTCGAAGAATGCCTTGCGGGCCTTCATCCCCCTGTCTTTCCTCGCGATTTCAGGATGGTGTCACCTCCTTCCGTATCGTGATGAGTCACAAAGGCTGAGCGAAGTGGATAGGCAGAGAATGTCCAACCCTCAGAATCTTCTCCCTTGACAATTTTGGTGTCGGCAGCACAACCCGCAAGCATCAATCCAAGAGCAAACGCGGGAGCGATCAATAGCATTCGATTCTTCAGAGCATCCCGATAACCCCCTTAAGAATCGAGCTCAGTCATTGTGGCGAATAGTAGCTGGCAACTCTGCAGCAAATGCCACCCTTTCCTCGACTTCCAGCCGCCGAGCCGAGCCGGAATTGGGAGAGAAGTGGGATAGGCGAGAAGTCGCTGCCATCCCCGCCCTCCAGGCCCCCGGAGCACTGCGCTGGAGCCTTCGGGAACGGCGACCCTACCCTTTCTGAGCGAGAAGGCGATTGGCAACGGCTCCGGCAGTGCGTCTTGCGTGGGTGGTGGCGGTAACTGGGCGGCCTCGATGGGATCGTGAGCCGGAAGGGAGGCATGCGAAGGATCGAGAGGCGCTTATTTGGTTGGCTCGACATCGATCCGAAACGGGGAAGGACTGCGACAGGCTGCACGCAGATGCGCGTGCTCGCGCCGGCGCGTGGGGGGATGCTACCGCCCCTCCCGCCAGAGGATCCGATGATTCAAAGAAGCCAAGATCCAAAGAAGCCAATATTCAAGACCATACGAGCTGGCCCGATGTACATGAACAAAGCCCGCCACGAGGCTCCCCATAGGCCTTGAGACAGACCCCATGCCCAAAAACCAGACCAGAAGCCAGCCTGGATATCCTACCCCCCCTGCGATGCATTCAAGGATCCGCCCCCTGATGTGCATCCGATGTGGCGTACGGACTTCTCCTGCTTTCGGATCGTTGGCTGGGGCTGGTACCGCCTCTCGACAGTTCTTGATGACTTCCAGCGCCACCCGCGCTTTCGTCGCCGGGGAGCTGAGTCCGGCGATGGGAGCGACCGATGTGACGGAGACGCTCGATGAAGCCATCGCGATCGCAGGAGTCGAGCAGCTCGAGGTGAAGCATCGGCCGCGACTCCTCAACGACAACGCCCGGGCGTATCTGTCGTGCGAGCTCCGGGAATGCCTCGGCAAATGGGGCTTGGGCGATATGCGAGACGCTCTGTAGCCTCCTCAGACCCAGGTGAAGAATTGAGCGCTGCCACCTTACGATGAAGAATGTGGTGAGGCTTCAGCACTACTTTCCGGAAGGGCCGAGACTTTCCAGAAGAGCTGAGACGGCCCGCAAGGGCTTTCGTTGCCTATTAGAACAACGAGCGGTATCACGAGTCTCTGGGCAGCGTCAGACCGGCCGATCTCTACTTCGGATGGCAGGATGCGGTGCTGAGCGAACGATCAAAGATCCAGCGAAAGACGATGGTCTGGAGAAAGAAGGAGTGTCTGGTCCAGAAAGATCATTCTGCCGACCTGGGCTGCGGCAAGTCACGGAATTGGATATGGACGAGCTGCGGGCAGAGAGGGCGGAACAAGAGGCCAGTGCCGAAGCGCGGGGAGCCCAACCCCGTTTCGCCTTCGCTCTGCGCTGGGAATGACGGCAGAATCGGAAACCGACGGAGATTCAGGGAGCCCCCCTTCCGCGAATGGAATGTCTCTTGAATTGGGTGCCAATCCTCAGAAGGATGGCGAGAAGAACCATCAGGCCCTGCCAGCCCAGCAGGGGCACGGGTGTCGGACCGCCGCCGGATTGACTGATCAGGGAATCGAGAAGTTGGTCATCGAGGTCGCTCGACATCTCCCAGATCATTACGCCGCCAAGGCCATTATCGACGACGTATGCCTTCTTCAATGCCAGTGATGCCGGATCGTCGTAGCTGAGGAAAAGACCGGCCGCCGGATCGTAAAGCCAGGGCACCATGGCGTCGCCATCCCAGTACTGCTCGATGTCGGGCCTGGTAAGGTAGTTCGCAGCAATATCGGAATAGTCGAACATTCCTGTAGCGCCGGTGGACCCGTCGTCCCAGGTGCCCAGGGGCGCTCCGGTGTGGCTCTGGAAGAGCCCGCCACTCACGTTCGCTACGCCCTCGACCGCACGGCCATAGAAGGGGACTCCCATCACCAATTTGTCGGCTGGAACCCCCCTTCCGAGGTAGTTTTGAATCGTCGCATCCACATTTGTTCCGATCGTGTTCGTCGGATCAGAAGCTGATGCATAGAGCGGTGCATTGAAATTCGAGGCGGAACTCCAAGCACCGTTGAAGTCGTACGTCATCACGTTGATGAAATCGAGGGAGGCGTGGATCTCTTCGACTTCGAGGTTGGCAATCTTGTCATCGCCGGCAGCCGCAGCGATCGTCAGGAGATAGTGGCGACCGTTTAGGGCACCGCGGGCGTCCAACTCACTCCGCACTGCCTCCAGGAGGAGCGTGAAGTTCTCGCTATCTTCGGGGCGCGATGTATTCGTGGCGAAACCGCCACCTCCGGGGTATTCCCAGTCGATATCGATCCCATCGAAGCCATAATTTTCCATGAAGTCGGCACAGCTCGTCGCAAACTGTGCGCGCGACTCCGGGGTCAATGCGGCATCAGAGAAGTTACCCGACCACGTCCAGCCGCCGACTGAAATCAGCGTCTTGAGCTCGGGGTGTTGCTCCTGCAAGAGGTCGAGTTGATGAAAGTTCCCGAAGTAAGGGGCATCGGAGCCTGGGCCGGACCAGGGGTCGCCGGGCAAGTGACGCTCCACGTCGGCCCAGGGATCACCGAGTACGCATTCTCCTGCGACGACGTTGGCAAAGGCGTAGTTGACGTGGGTCAACTTATCTCCTGGCAACTCTGCGACCTCGAAGCCGCGCGCGTAGATTCCCCACGCGGGGTAGTATCCAACAACGCGCGAGGCGACTCCCGCCCTCGCAGTGGAGCTGGCAGAGTGTGCGGGCTCGCCGTCTTTGGGATTGGGTTCGGCGGTCCATGTCGCGGACCCTGCAGTCAAGACAAGAAAACTGGAGACTGCGGCAAGCCATGCGTTCCCACCCGCTGAACCCCGATTGCGCCGAAGAATGCCCATACCCCTCCTTACCAGGATGTTCCCGCTACGCGGCGATCTGGAGAGCTTGCCAAGGCATTTTGATTTGGACATGATGCCAAGACCCCGCTTTTCTCTGCGGATATCCGACGCCTGAGCGCCGCCGCTCACGGATCTCGCGTCGCGCCTTCAGATAAATTCCATGCCCGGATCCGCCTTCCGCAGATCCCTCAGTCGATGGGTGAAGGGAGAGGATACAAGGCCGAACCTGGTTGCGAAATCCCATTTCTCGACATCACCGGGATTGCCGTTGTGATTGTCGCCCGCATCGATCATGCCCAAGGCCAGCGGGTCGTACCCGAGTTCCCGCTCGAGTTCGAGCCCGACCCTGAGGCCCTACCCTGCGCAGCCCGTCTCGAACGCACAGCCGGTCCTCTCGCCTGGCTCACTCGGCAAAAAGGCCTCACCGAACGAGCACTTCTCGTCGCTGGCCCCCCAGGCCGAGGGCATACTCAGGGGCGCCCTTCACCGGGTACATCTCGGCGATCGGCTCGCGTCGCTTGCGCAAGCGCCACCCTTCGTCGTCGTAGCTCCCACCATCGAATGTGTACCGGCCGTAGAAGGGCCCCCAGCTCATGTTGATGTTATGGGGAGATCGTGAGGAAGGCGCAGTGACCGTGCACATCGCCTCCAGCACGCGCCAGAGGCCGATCGCGTTGCCCACGTCCAGCGACGAAATCGCCTGCTCCGGCAGGTCGCCGCCATTAAAAAGCAGTTGCGATGGTGCCTGCCGCCTCCGGGCAGCACCGGTGAGTACTCATGAGCGGCGAAAGACGAGCTCAGCCCATTCATTATTGAGATCGGCGAGGGCGATATAGCGAGCTCAATCCCTTTGAGCATCGAGCTCGCAGCACTCCACCCCGCCCTCGCCGACGAAACAGATCGACCACTCGCTGCGAGCCGCAGACTTGTTAACGCTCGGGAGCTGGACAGGGGGGGGTATTTCAGGCTGGAGCTCGGCCCCCTCTCGGTTCCGGTTGGCAGGCCGAACGCGATCCCGAAGACCACGGAATTCGGCTCCTCCAGCGCAGAAGAGTTGAATGACTCGAACCACATCGGGTCGGGATCGTCACAGCGCGTCCTCGAGCCGAAGCTCTCCACATGATCCGTGATCGCCAAAAAGTCGAGCGGATGCTAGAGCGACATCTGCTCTCCGCCATCGCGGCGAAATGCCTCTTCCCGCGAGAACCGGTGGGCAACCTGGATCGTCTATCTCACCCCGAATGGCTTCGCGTCGAAACTTTCGTCGGTGTGGAGGCGGATATCATTCCAGTAGACGGTCTTGCCTTCATTGAAGGGATGAACGACGTATGCCTCGGGCACCGCCACGCTGACCTTCGAATCATCCTGGAGCACATAGTCGGCGGAGACCGAGTGGCGGCCAACCATTCGATCCGCCCTGCTCATGCGGCATCCGATCCCAAACCACGCGATGGCGACGGCGAGCACCAGCAGAATCGCGAACCCGAGCAGGAGAGCAGGATCTTCTTCAGTACGATTTCTTTTCCCTGGAAGTAGCCTCGCCAGTCATAATTCGTGCGGGCGGTATCCGATGGGCGAGGACCAAGCCCGTTCCTGGATCGTCGCCGCCAGGTCCGAGCGCGGCGGTATGCCGGCGCGCACCGCATCCCAGGTCGACCAGCGGCAGGTGGGGTTCTCGAGGACCCGTGCGTAGTAGAACGCGCGCTCGCCCGCGTCGAAGTCGGGATCGCTCCAGACGGCGCGCAGTTGGGCCGAGCCGTCTCCATACGCTGCGCAGGTGGAGAGATCGACGCGCGCATCGTTATCCGGGCAGCGCTGCGTCTCGGGGTCGACCGCGGCGCCACCCGAGCATGCCACGTCGTAGACGCGCTCGCGCGTCTCGCCCTCCGCGTCGATCCATCCCTTCACGATCTGGGCGCGCTGGAGCGGCCCGCTCATGGGATCGGCGAGCGCCCACACCAGGAAGGCGGGCGCCCTGCCCTCGTTCGCGAGCAGGTCGCCGCCCATCGACACCCCATTCGCGTACGCGGCGGAGATGACATCCTCCCGATCGAGCATCGCGGGCGCGAAATCGTAGCCCGCGAAGAAGCGAAGCCGCATACGCGGGCCCGAAGTGGCAAAGGTCTCCTTGCGGCGAAACGCGTCGTAAATCGAATCGCGCGTATTCTCCTCTGCCCACACGGCCGCGAGGCCCGACGCTCCGAAGGTCGGCGTGGGACCGCCCATGTAGCGCTCACCGTCGACCTCCGCGGTCAGATCGCCGGGCACGAGACCGAGCACCGCCCCCAGCAGCGGCGAGAACGGTACCGACCCACGCAGGTTGGGCGTGGCACTCATGAGGCCGAGCTTCGACACGTAGTCCGCTTCGTTCACTTCGCTCGCGGCCGTATGCGTGTCGCTTGAGCCGATGAAGCCGAAGGCATAGGGATTCACGACTCCCCGCTGCTCGAGCGAGAGCCCGCGCAAGAGCGCATCACGCACATAGCTTCCATTCGGTTCGCTCGTCAGATTCGTGGCCACGCGCACCTCCATGATTTCGAAACCGGCCCACTCATCTTCGCTCGAAAGCAGCGGATGGGTCTCCGACGTCCCTTTGATCTGCGTAATCTCGACCAGAGGCTCGTTGCGGATGCGCTGCTCCGCGTAGGCGTCGTTCATCGGGTCTTCCGCCCAATCGACGAGCTTGAACATCTGTCCGTTCGAACCGTTCGAGTTATGAGGAATGGCCAGGCTCTCGATGCCTTGTTCGCGAAGTCCATCCATCCAGGCCCAAAGGTCTTCGGGATTGGCCGAGTGGACGCGGGAGAAGGGAACGGCCGGAAGCTCGTCGCTCCCGCGGAATACGACGTTGCGGTGGAGGTTCCCCATGTCCCCACTCCAGGTCGTGTACTCATACGCCACGAAGGTCGTGAAGCGTCCCGGGGCGTTGTGGAGATCCGCCGCTTGAATGATATCGGCCCAGGCGCTGCGTGTGACATCTAGCACCGCTTCGGACTCGACCTCGCCCTCCCCGATCGCCCTCACGAGATCGGGAATGAAGTTCGCGAACGCGCCGATCCGACCGAGCAGGCTCATAAGACCCCGGTTATCCGGCGCGTTCAGGTCGTGGAGCGATTCGGCAAACGCGTTCTTCGAAAACACCGTCGTCGTGTCGGCCGCTTCTGCGGCCACCCCGAGGAACATTGCATGATCCGTAACCGCGTAGAAATCGAGCGGCTGCTCGAGCTGCAGTTCGAAGCCCGCCGCATGCTCAATGGCCTCTCCCTTGGCGAAGCGATACGCGTCGTGAGGCGTCGCGAGCGTTCCCATCGCGTACGCGTCGAACGAGTAGGTGGTGTGGACGTGCAGGTCGCCGAAGAACGCCCTGCGTTCGGGGTCGGAGGCCACCACCGGCTCTCGAACGAGTACTTCGTCCTGGATGTCGAAGACCGACGGCAGCTGGGAGTCCCCCGCCTCGGCAGCGTCATTCAGATTTCTATCGGAACCACAGCCGAAGGCGGCAAAGAGGGCGATGAGCAGGGCGGCAAAACGGGAAGGTTTGTCCAATGAGTGGGTCTCCGTCTCAATTCGACCAGTAGAGGTTGTCGTCATCCGGCGTACCGGTTCCCGGATGAGTTATTGATCGAGCGTTGCAGACGATCACCGATCGGGCCGGTGACCGTCCCCGAAAGGCGGCCTCCATCAACCCTCCCTATTTCCAAAAACATGCATCGCACTTCATCACTTCGATTACTATTACTATGATTTCGCCAAATTAATCGAGACCAGTTTGGCCGATGGCCGATCGTATCGCAAACAGATTACAGAAGGGGCGGGAACTGCTCCGCGCGGCGATCAGCCGGAGCTTCGAGGCGATGATCGAATCTCTGATCGCCGAACGGCGGGGCGCCCCCTTCGTCGAGCGGAGGCTCCAGACCTTTCAATCGGCCGATAGACTCCACGATAGTCAACTGCGCGCTCCACTCATCATCGACGAAGCGTAACGAATGAGCGCGGCGCGAGGGATAACGAGGCGGGCCGGGAGAATCCAGCTTCGGCGAGGCGTTTTCGAGTTTGGGCGTCTGGCCGAGAAGCGTATGCGGTTCAGGAGATCGCAATCCGGTCTTCACGCAGACGATGGTATTCCCGGCGCTGATCTTTACTCTGCTTCTCGTCTGGTACGGAGGATCGGGCAATCCGATCTCGCCAGAGGAAGTCGCGAAGTATCTCGCGACCGCCGAGATGCGGAAGAGCGGCGAAGCGATTGCTACCGCCGCAGGAGCGGAGCTGGAATGTCCGAGAAGAATCGTATCGCATATCGTTGCGCGCGCCCGCCACCCGTTGTTGATTCTGGCCGTCATCGGGTTTCTCCTGGGTCGGGTTGGCGCCGGCTCATGCCAGAAATCAGGAGCGCCACGAGAACTGCGGCATTTCCCTCGATGCTTCGCACGCTGAGGAAGACGCCATGTCACGCATTGGGAAATCCAGCTTCTCTTCCCTAGGGGCAGAGTCCCATCGCCTGAGATCAGTTGGTGAAGACGATGTACTCGTCGTCCTCTTGGAGGGGTTCCTCAAGAGTCTTGTCGACCGAAAGTGGAATCTCCAGCTGCGGGAGCCATGCTGATAGAAGCTGCTCCTGATCGATTTGGCGTAAATCGGCCATCAAGTCTTCGACCTTATGGGGCATGGCCGCAGCGAGATCATTTCTTTCGAATGGATCGTTGGCGAGATCGAATAACCAGATCCGTTGGCTCTTTTCCAGCCATTGAAGCTTCCAGTCGTTCTTGCGGTAGGCCCGGTATTGTCCGTTGCGCCAAAAGATTTCTCTCGGGCCGTGGTGATCCGAGAGCAAGTCTTGACCATCGAGTTCGAGGCTTTCGGGAAGAGATGCGTCGGCGGCCTGAGTCAGTGTCGGAAAGATGTCCATCTGGGTCACCGAGCCTGCGTGGACCTGGGCGGCTGGAATGGCCGAGGGCCATTTCATGAAAAAGGGCACCCGAACGCCGCCTTCGAAGAAGCTCGCCTTGTATCCGCGTAGGGGGATGTTCACCCGCGGCAGGCCCGCGTTTCCATCTCCACCATTGTCAGTCGTGAAGAGGACGATGGTGTTTTCTTCGAGGCCTCTTTCTTCAAGCTTTTCGAGTATAGCTCCGACACCACGGTCGAGAGATCTGATCATGGCGGCGTAGACTCGCTCTCGATGCCCTTCGATCTCTCCGAGTGCGTCGTAGTCCGATTGCAATGCCGTCAACGGCGTATGAGGGGCGTTGTACGCAAGATATAGAAAGAAAGGAGGTGCCCTGTTGGCTTCGACTGCTTTCAGTGCTTCCGCCGTTAAATAGTCGGTCATATACTCGGAGGGACGGAAGCGATGCCCTTCTTCATCGACGACGGCGAAATTCCCGACTGCCCGAAACATTCGGTCCATGACGTCGAATTCGAGCTCTGCTTCAACCATATTGGGGTCCTCCGGCTGGGAATAGAGCGCGAAGCCCGGCATGAAGCCTACGAACTCGTCGAAACCGCGCGCGTCTGGGCGCATGCCTGCGGCGGCGCCCAGATGCCATTTCCCGATCATCAGAGTCCTGTAGCCCTCCTGCTGCGATACTTCCGGCAACATGAGCACATCGGCGGGCATGCCCAATGAATTGTGGTCGGGAATCGTGCCACTGGGGTAGGAGTAGTGTTCGGGGTTGAAGGATCGACCTTCGACGAAGTACTCATTCGTGAGCATTCCAAAAACGATGGAAGGCCCTGGGGTGAACTCGAATCCGGATCGGGTCGGGTAGCGCCCCGTCATCAATCCTGCTCGGGATGGCGCAGAGGTTCCCGACGCGGAGTAGGCCTGGCCGAAAGCGATTCCCGATTGGGCGATAGAGTCGATGTGAGGCGTGGATCCGAAATCTTCGCTCGAGATCGGGTCGGCCCTGTAGGATAATCCGTTAAAGCCGAGGTCGTCCGCGACGATCAGGACGATATTCGGTCGTGGATCGCGGGCGCGTATGGCCGCGGGGGCTTCTTCCCAGACAACGTTTCTCGCGGGGGAGATCGGGTGCTTGATGTTGTCAATCAGCCTGGGGATATAAAGCCAATAAGTCTGGAAAGCCCACACGCCAACGATGAGGAAGCCAACGATGAGGAAGCCGACGGTGAGCAAGCTGAGAGTCTTCCAACGCTTCACCGTTCGCTTTTCCCCGTGATATCCGAGCCGAGGGTGACGGATGGCCCCTTCAGCCTCCAGCGGGGACGGATCGGGCCTGATAGGGCGGAGGACCACCCCGCTGCAGGCGCGACTTGATCTTCAACCCCGTACAGATGATCGGGGCATACCAGGGTTGCAGGCGTTTTATGCCTCGTCGAAATCCCTCTCTACTCGTGATTTCGGCCGCCCAGCGTCGAATTCCGGGATAGTTTCTGAAGTCGATCACCCCCGTTCGCGACATCAGGAAATACTGCACGAACCAGGCGATGTCCGCATAGGAGTATTCATCGGCAACCAACCATGAATGATCTGCCAGGGTCGATTCGAGCCGATCAAAGAATCCGAATAAATCGGCCTCTGCAAGGATGACCTGAGCCTCGGAGAAGCCGGCGGAAGCACGCCGGTGAAATTCGGCTGCGTCCTGGTCCGCTTTCTGCTTCTCGAGATAGCGTTGCATTTCTTCGGGCGATTTCTGACCGCCCAGAGCAACGGCGTACATATAAGTCTTGATGACTCTGTTGTGGTTGCGGGTCGCCCCATCCATCCAGTCGTCAACCTCTTCTTTGGCTGCGCGATCCGACGGGTATAGGGGGAGGGCTGGGAAGCGTTCTTCGAGATATCGCAGGATATCGATCGACTCGGTCACGACCAGGCCATCGTGCACCAGGGCGGGCACAAGGCCGGCGGGGTTGATTCGGAAGTAGTCGTCTTGGGTGTTGGCCCGCGCCAAGAGATTGACCGAATGTGGCTCGAAATCGAGACCTTTTTCGGCCAGCGCCAAGGCGACCCGCTGAGCGCAATTCGACAGGAAGAAATGGTAGAGGTGGATCCCCGTCATGGATCGGATCTCAGGATCCTCGGCTTCCCGAATCGGCATGCTTGCGTCTTCCTCTATGTCGTCGTCGGAGCCACCCGCCCAGGCGGGAAGATGGACGAGACAGAGGAGTTTGGCACGGGAAACGCCAATCGCTCAAGCTCCCCTGCGAGCAAGCGGCCGGGCGCGGACATTGCTCAAGCTAGACGACTGGGCCTCCCGTGGACTTGCCAATGGCTTCGCTCCCGTGGAGAGGCGCTGACTTGATCGCGCGTCCGGGCTGAACAAGCCCTTGCCTGCTTCCACCTCTTGCAGCATACGGCGTTCAAGCTGGATTCAAATGTTGTACCCTCGAATCAAATGATCATCCCCGCGGAGCAAGTTACAACCACCGAAGTCCAGTCGTGGAAAGGCCTACAGCTCATCCACTTCCAGGGTTCCAGCTGCTCTCAAAAAGTGCGTATCCTGTTGCGGGAAAAGGGTATCGATTACACCGGGCATCAGATCAACTTGGGAGCCGAGGAACACGTGAGTCCCTGGTTTCTTGGAATCAATCCTCGTGGCGTCGTACCGATACTCGTGCATGACGGTGTCGTGCACGTCGAGAGCAACGACATTCTCAAATACCTCGATTCGGAGATCGCTTCCGGCGAGCAGTCCTTCTTTCCGGTTGACCAGGCGGAGCGTCGCTTCGTCGTGGAGAACCTCGAACTCGAAGACAGCCTCCATATGGACCTGCGTACCCTCACCATGGGCTTCATCTTTCCCCGACGATTCGTAGAGAAGTCGGAGAAGACTCTCAAGCGTTGGGAAGATGAGGGGGCCTCGAATCCGAAACGCGCCTTGGAAGTGAAATGGTGGCGCGATTTCGCCCGCGAGGGTGTCCGCCCGGAACACGCGCTTGCTTCGGCAGAGGCACATCGCAAGGCTTTCACAATTCTCGAAGAGCGCCTCGAATCTTCGGAATGGTTGATCGGAGAACGAATTTCGGTACTCGACATCGCCTGGTTTATCACGACGACTCGAATCCAGAACGCCGGGTACCCGCTTTCAGACCATTCCCGGCTACTCGATTGGCATCAGCGACTCGCGCAGCGGCCAGCTTTCCGAGAAGAGACCCGGGATCCCTTCCCGATCCGAGCGCTCATCGCACCCGCCTACCGGATCTTCCGTCGGATCCAGGGAACAACCCTGGCCGACATGATCGCGGCTGATTGACGAGAAGCATGGCGCGAGCCGCTGGAATCAAATGCGAACAGGATCCGTCTCCACAGACACCACTACCGCCTGCTCTTCACCCAGACGCAGCGTCACGTCCATTACTCGCCAGGGATCTTCGATCCTCAGCAGTCGCGCATAGAGAGTTCGCTCTTGCATCGCGACACTATACCGACGACACAGCCCACTCGATAAAGGCCGGAATATCTCCGGCCCCGCCCTCAGGCTCCTCCAAGCGGGAATGGCGAATCCTCGGACCTACACAAAACCCGGAAGAGTCGGACATTCAAGCGATCCTCTGCCGCGAGATGCGGATATGAGCGTTATGTTAAGTCCCTATGGGGAACGCCGTGGCGGGCATTTTCATCGGGAATAATTGAATTGATCTTCGGTCGGATTCAGCGCGCCGTCGTCGTCGCAACCGTCGCATTAATGGACGCATCGGGTTCAGGCCGAAGCCGACCAGAAGGGAAGTGTGATGAAGATTCTGGGCATCAACCGCGTGGAGTTGGTGGTACGTGATCCCGACCGAGAAGCGGACTCGCTACGCGAACTGCTCGGCATCGATTTCAATCGTTCGATCACAGAAGAACACGGGGTTCTTTCACGCATAAGCTTCGAGGCGGGTCTGGAACTCGCCGGTCCAACCCACACAGCCTCCGTGATGGAGGATCTCCTGGCCCGCGACGGAGAAGGCCTTCTCACGATCGTATTCCGGGTAGATTCTGCCGACGAAGTCGTCGAGATGGCGAAGCGCGAGGGCCTGACCATCCTGGCCGATCTCGACTATTCCGGCGAATTTTCAGACTATAAGTCCTATCGCCAGGTCTCCATCAGCGCTGAGCGCTTTCCCGCAAACGCGTCGTTTACCTTTGCGGAATACGAAGAGGCATAGACCGCTCTCATACGAGCCGGCTCATCTGACTCGGAGCTTCGCCTGCCCTTTCCCAGGGCAAAGAATGCGGCGCATTCACGCACGGATACCAGCGCTGGCCCGCCTGGGTTGGCCGCCCACGGCGCCATAGTTTTCGCACATTGGCCGGAATCGGCTCCAAAGACGCGACCGGCAGGAAGATGCAGGCTAGACTGCGGCGCCCCGGAAGCGGGGTGAGAAGAGAATTTTTCAGCGTCCGTCACGCGGCTCCCCGTAGAGGCTTGAGATAGATCCCGTACGCCGACGCCGCGCCAGA
Organism: uncultured Spirochaetaceae bacterium; assembly: GCA_964435795.1. Classification (GTDB taxonomy): domain Bacteria; phylum Myxococcota_A; class UBA9160; order UBA9160; family UBA4427; genus JAZXM01. The sequence continues at coordinate 15,705 of CAYTAT010000049.1, read as the reverse complement.
AAACAGCTCGAACATTCTATCCTCCCATTTGCAGGGTTCATGAAGCAGATGATGTCCGGCAGGTGCCCTTCGACCCGAATCGAAAGGACGGAAGGATTGTGGAAGACGGCATGGGGAAGTACTTATCCTGGGAGGTTGACCTGACCGAACGAATCCGGCGTGATGGGATCACGCGATCCTCCCGAACCAGGCGCTAGGCGGAGCGAGAAGTGGAAGCAAGCGAGCCGACCTGGTTATCGACCGTCCCAGCGATCGTCACTATTGCCCTCGCCTTCTCGACTCGGCGGGTCGTTCTTTCGCTCCTCGCGGGTGTCCTGAGCGGGAGCCTGGTACTGATCGCTGGCGGGCAATCCATCGTCGAGGCCGACCCCATCTCGCGTTTCTTCCTGCCCGCACTCATTTCCCCGGCCTTCGCCCAGATCCTGCTGATCTACCTAGGCTGCCTGGGTGGCCTGATTGGAATTTGGGATCGAACGGGTGCCGCTCGGAATTTCGCCATGGTACTCGGCGGAAAGATCGCGCGAGGGCCCCGCACCAGCTTGCTCTACGGCTGGGTACTCGGCTGTGTTTTTCACCAGGGAGGAACGGTGAGTACCGTGCTGGCCGGAGCCAGTGCAAAGCCCGTCACCGACAGTCACCGCGTCAGTCACGAGGAAATTGCCTACGTGGTCGACTCCACCGCTTCTCCGGTCGCAACGATTCTCGCCTTCAATGTCTGGCCAACCTATGTCGCGGGGCTCGTGGTCGGGACGATTCCGCTCATCCCGGATAGCGGAAGCGCTGTCGTCTTTTTCTGGAAATCGGTCCCCTACAATTTCTACGCTTTGCTTGCCGTATTCGGAACGCTTCTCTTTTCTCTCGGGGTTTTGCCGTGGGTTGGCTCGCGGATGGCCCAGGCTCGCAAACGAGCCCGGGAGGAAAACGCGCTGGATGCGGCCAACGCACGTCCAATCCTGGTGGTCGGAGGGTCGGCGAAGGATACGGAGCCCGGGGATTATGCACCGAGTCTCCTCGACTTTGCCCTGCCGGTCGTTGTCCTGATCAGTATTGCGGTGCTGCCCATGCTGATTCTCGGCCAGAGCTTCACCGACGAGGCGTTCCTGGCGGCCCTATTCTCGGCGGTCGCCGTAGCGCTGATCCGTGGCCTCCCCCTGCGCGAGGTGGCCAAGGGCCTGATCGGAGGCTTTCGGGGGATGGGGCTCGGAGTGATTGTCTTTGCGCTCGCCGTCACCCTGGGAACCGTATCCAGGGAACTCGGCACCGCGATCTATGCCGTTGGAGCGCTCGGCGATGCGATCCCCCCGATCGCCCTGCCTCTGGCCCTGATGGCACTCTGCATGGCAATCGGATTTTCCACGGGATCTTCCTGGGGAACCTATGCCGTGGTCTTCCCCATCGCCCTCCCGCTCGCCTGGTCCCTGAACACCGACCCGATCTACCTGCAGATCTGCTTTGGCGCGGTATTGGGCGGCGCGGTTTTCGGAGACCAGTGTTCGCCCATCTCGGATACCACGATCCTTTCGAGCATGTTCACGGGCTGCGACCTGCTCGACCACGTGCGTACTCAGCTCCCCCTGGCCTGCGCGATTGGAGCCATCGCCGCCCTCTCTTCGACCCTGGGCGTGGCCCTCCTCACATAGGGTCAACCCAGCGACGCTCTAGAGCTATTCCGAAGCCGCGCTCGGGCCAACCATCTCGTTTCGTCGGGGGCGGAAATAGCGCTTCGGCGTCGCCCCACTTGGGGCCAATCACCCGAACCCGGCGATCCCCGAAAGTGGCATCCTCGATGCCCGGCGATGCTGCGAGGTGCGGAGATTCATATTTCGAGCATGCATAGGAGTTCGAAGATAGGAGTTCGAAGAAGGGCGGTTCTTGAAACTTCCTCTGGAGTCTTCCATATCTGGATGTGGATAAAATCGGTCGTCAGCAAGAAAAGGCCGCCTATACGACTACCGCATGCGGCTGCGCCAGCTTTTCACCCAATAGATTGGCGGTGGAAGGGCTGAGGGCGGTGGGTATATCGCGAAGGATTGCGAGACGGATAAGGCTCTGGATATCACTCTCATGCGGGTGGACGCCAAGGGGATCAATAAAGAAGATCAACATATCCAGTTCACCCCGCGCAATCAGCGCACCGATTTCCTGGTCTCCGCCGAGGGGACCGCTGTTGACCAGCCGTGTGCTGAGACCGAGTTCCGATTGCAGCATCTCGCCCGTGGTCTGCGTGGCCACGATCTGGTGATTCCGCAGCGTCGCAGCATTGTTGCGGGCCCAGGCGACCAGTTCCTCTTTTTTCGCGTCGTGGGCGATCAGGGCGATGGTCTGACCGCTACAAGGGCTAGCAAAGCGATTGGCCTGCTGGCGGACCTTTTTACTTACCACTGGAGCAGAGCTGGCTTGCCCATCGAGAACGTAAAGCCGATTCTTCGCCGAGTTTCGCATCTGCTCTCCTCGCCCGCGGCTTTGTCGAGCGTCATTCACCATGCCTCGTCCCCTATATGCGGCATTTCACGATCTCCCCTCGTCAAGACCGGGACCAGATGTCCCATCCCGGGCCTCCCTGTAGGGAATCGGATAGAACCCGACGCCGTACCGGAATGCAGCTTGAAGGTCCTTCCCTCTTGTGATTCCGATTCGGTGGATGCCCTCGTTCTGAGGACGGAACGACAGTCCCGACGCTTCAAAGTTTCGCCAAGGGCCCTCGGCGGCGCTGTGATTCACTTCACAGGGCTGAAGATCTTTTGGGGAAATCTTCTTTCAAGGCGTGCCAATTACTCGCGGAACCCCTCCGAGACCTTGCCAAAACCGATCTGGACACCCATCGGTGCTCACGAAATGGAACAGGCGGCCGCAAGGGGGATGGGCGATGCGAGCTCGCTTCCAACGCGGAGTCGGGGGTCGGCTTATATCGCGATCCCCCCTCGTCGAGGCCGGGGCCAGGGGTCCCATCGGCCTCTATCCTTCCATCAATGGAGGAGTCTCCACCGCTGACGCAGCTCACGATCCTGGCGGTAGGCTTCGTGGCATTTTCGTGGCATTTTCGTGGCATTGAAGCTCGGTGCGCCGGAAGGAGTGGCTTTCGGGCGCCTGCCGAAGAAGAGAGAGCCACACATCCCGATCCTCAGAGCACCGAAAGAGAGAAAAGAATCTCCGGCCAGTAGCGTGAAGAGAGGAATCGCAGGCGACTCGGACTCTTCACACGGGTCGTATGGACATCGGATCACGGAATTCTCTGCCCACTCCAATTCTGGATTTCTGCGCCGTTGCTCAGTGGGATTCGGACTCGAAGACCCTCCAGGCCCGTCCCGAACCTCCTTATAGAAACTTCAAACAAACCTCGCACCCGGAGACCGTACCCAAACCCAGCTTGAGCCTCCTACCCGCCGGACTATAGTAACGACTTCCGCGCATTGCTGGGAAAGCACCTTCCGTGAAGGATCGAGAAGAGATCAAGAGGCGATGGACTCGGGCGATCTTCGGGGCCCAGCGCGATGCTGAGACGATCCCCCCGCCCAGTCTGAGCTTCGGAAAGCTGTCTCTGGAAGAAGCCTACGAGGTTCAAGCCTGCGTTGCCGCGGAGCATCTGGAAGTCGGCCATCGGCAGATCGGCTGGAAGGTCGGCGCGACGAGCTTCGCGGTCCTCGAGCAGATGAAGGGCATTCTCGACGGGCCGATGTACGGCTTCATGACGAGCGCATCGGTGCGCGAGGAGGCCGGCGGGGTCAGGCACTCGGAGTCCATACTCGGCCTCGAAGCCGAGATCGGGGTCATCCTCGAGCGGCCTCTCCAGGGACCAGGCATTGCGCCCATCGACGTTCAACGCTCTGCTGGAGGAGTCGTAGCGCTGACCGAACTCCTGCAGACTCGCTTCGCCGGGCAGGCATCCGTTCCCGATGGCGCCGCCGACAATTCGGCACACGGTGGAATCGTCATTGGCAACCAAGTGGCCCCGGCGACCGGATTCGACTTCGTCCAGGAGGCAGTCCACATCAAGAGGAACGGTCGTGCCTGGTTGAACGGATCTGGCTCAGAGGTGCTCGGCAGCCCTCTCAACGTGGTGGCCTGGCTCGCCAACGAGCTCGCGCGAAGCGACCAGAGAATCGAAGCGGGACAGCTTGTCGCAACCGGCTCTCTGACGAGCATCCTCATGCCCGAAGTCGGTGATGTAATCGACATATCATTTTCCAACCTCGGCACGATCCAATTCGACCTGATCGAATGACCCCCCCCCTTGCTCGCAATTGCCCCGCACCGGGCAGACAGAGGCTCTGAGCATGTCACTACAGGTCACGGAACTGAAGAGCGTGGGCGTCGAAGTCTCCGGCTTCGATATCACCCAGTCAGTCGACGGAGGACTAAAGCAGGAGTTGATATCTCTCTGGAACGAGCATGCGATTCTCCTATTTCGGGGCCAGAACGTAGATCCGAAGAATCAGATCGAATTCAGCCGCATCTTCGGACCGCTCGAGACTCATCCTATCAAGGAAACAACGTCGGCCGAGCACCCGGAGATCTTCATGCTGGTGAACGAAGCGGAGAAGGAGAAGTACCTGACCGCTTCGTATAATGGCCAGCTGATCGTCGGCCGGCTGGATTGGCATATGGACCTGCACTACACCGGAAAGCCCAATCGCGGGGCTCTGCTGCGATCCGTAGTATGCGCCGAAAAGGACGGGCTGACAGGCTTTGCCGATCTCGGAAAAGCCTATGACGCGCTCGATGAGAAAACGCAATCCTTGCTGGAAAAGATCGAAGTGGCCTACTGCTTTTCCATGCAGCGCCGCCACATGCGCTATGTCGATCTAGAGGGTTATGAACCGGGGCCCTACAGCCCGAAAAAACCCGCGGACGTGAACTATCCGAATTTCCCCGATGTCGCCTACCCCGCCGTGGTGACTCACCCGATAACGGGTCGCAAGATCCTGGAGATCGCCGAGCAGTTCCTGGACCGTATCGTAGCGCCCCATAAGGCGGGCCTTTGCAACGACGAAGCCATTGAATTGCTCGGGCGATTGGTCGCACACACGCGAAGGCCGGAATTTCACTACTTCCACGAATGGCGGGAGGGGGACATCATCTTATGGGACAACTGGCGCGCCACCCACTGTGCCACCGGCACCAGGCCAGGGGTGAAGCGGGTCATCCATCGAACCACCATCGAGGGCGACGCCACGCTCGGCCGCGTGCTGGAAACCTCTTGACGAGGGGCAGGAGGATGGAATATCAGCGGCCCCGGGCGCCCGCCCAAAAGTAGCTGCAGGGTAGCCCGGGACCATCATTCCATATGGGATAGGCGAATGCCAAAAAGAGGGGTCGGGGAGATCTTAATCGCAGGCTGAACTCCGTAGGTGGAAAATGCGCATCGCGTGAAGGGTTCAGCGTGCTGCGGAGGGCGGAGTCGGGAGCTATAAAGGAAGTCGATGACCGCATCATTCGATCGCCTTTCGCGTTCTCGCGAAGATCTCTCCGCCAATTTTGCACATTTTGGAGCGGTTGAGTGTCCACCGCTTGGTGCAAACATCTACGAAACGCTATGCCGCGGCATTAAAGACGATCGAGAACTTCTCGACATGGCCGCCAGGGCGTCGGCCAACCAACCGCCCGTAAATCTCTTATTCGCAGCCGTTCACTACCTTTTGCTTGCGGGGGAGTCACACCCTCTTCGCCAGTGGTATCCAGAGATCTCCGACGGCTCAGCGAAATCCTTCGATTCCGCTTTCTTGCCTTTCCGGGATTTTTGTCTCGCGCACCGCACTCGTATCGAGGAACTCATCGCGACGCGCCGTGTCCAGACCAATGTCCTCCAGCGCTGTAGTTACCTCTTGCCCGGGCTCGGCGAGGTATTTCTGCGGGGCGAGAAGAAACCCCTTTCGCTCGTGGAGATTGGTGCCAGTGCGGGTCTGAATCTCCATTGGGATCGCTTCTCCTATCGTTATGACAACGGGATTACTTGGGGAGATGCGAGTTCAAAGGTCTCGATCGAATGCAAGATCCGCGGCTCGGGCCGATTTCCGACCCTGTCCAAGACACTCTCGGTGGACTGGAGGCATGGCATCGATCTGAACCCGATCGATCTCGAAGATCCCGATGAGGTGTTGTGGTTGAGGGCCTTGGTGTGGCCCGATCACGCGGGGCGTCAGGAACGGCTCACGTATGCCATTGAAATTGCGAGAGAGAATCCTCACCTGGTTTCCGAAGGCGATGCGTCGCGCTCGCTCTCGGATCTTCTTCGTGAAGCGCCCAATGAATCAACACTTTGTGTGTACGGAACCCATACCCTCTACCAGTTTCCCCGCGACGCCCTGATCGCAACCCTATCGAGCATGCAGGAGGCATCGACTGAGCGCACCCTCCACTTTCTGAGTGTGGAGGGCACGGCGGCACCTGATGCCGAGCTATTTTGGACGGTTTATGAAAACGGTGGACGCAGCACCCAGCGACTTGCGCGCTGCTGTCCCCACGGCCGATGGCTCGAGTGGCTTGGCTGAGGCGGCCCTCCGCATCGCGATGGTTGATAAGGGGACTTTTCGGAAGAATCCACGGGAACTTGCAAGCGGATAGGAAGTTCAAAGGCCATCGCTTCCGGTCACGATGCGGATGAATTCCCTGCTGATCAGTCACCGACCCGTCACGGGCCTCCCGATAGGGGCTTGAGCCTCGGTGATCATCTGCAATCCGGCCATACGTGATCACTTAGAATGCGGCCAAAGGAATCGCGCGGTCGTGATCCCCATTTGTAGAGCAATTTCCTTTTCGTTCGCCCGCTCTCTTCGATTCAGCCCCGCGCGGAGTGACTGCAAGGGCGGGCTCCGAAGCCCGCGAAACGGCGATCGTTTTCGACGCCCTTGCAGCCGCGAGCACGGGGCTAGCCTCGCCTGGCGGGAGAATCCGAACGGAGTTTGAACCCCTTACGAACACCACCGGAAGACACACTTTCGGAGGCCTCCCTTATGGCCGCATTTCAGGTGATCATCTATGGCCGCATGGGGGTGATCACCGAGGCTTGAGATAAACCCGATATCCGAACCCCGTGCCAGAAAGCAGCATGAATTTCCCATCCTCTTCGAGTCCAGGAGGTGCCAGCTTTCATGCTTTCGGGGGCTTGGGTCGCTGTCCAGAGACGCCGGGGCCCTATGATGCTTATCTTCTAGCTCCGATTACATTCGACGATGAATTGTGGGCCCGACGAAATGTAGATATCGGATGACTTCCAGGCCCGACCAGCGCCTCCCAGATGGCCTGCGCCGATTCAAATCGTCCGATGAACACGTCCGCAATACGGCTTTACCTGTGGAATCAGGTCACTTATCTCGGAAACGCCTATTCCCAACCGCATAGTCCACCACGGCGAGTTGGTCCCCGACGAGGGAGTCGTTGTCACAGATGCGCGCGAGCCAGCGATCCCAGATGACCTTGCGCCCGGCGACCAGTAGCGCGGCGACCAACGTCGAGTGCAGGTCATCGGATGCGACTCCGGCATCCCGAGCCAAGGCTCTTGTCAGGATCTCCTGGAGTTCTTGCTCTACGCCGTTAAGACTGGCGACCAGGAGGGGATCCTTGTCGACCCATGCGTCGTAGGCGCGGAGATTTGCGACCCACGTAGCGGTTGTCGACTCAGACGGATTCGTCGCTCCCTCGGCCTCTCGCTGCAAATAGCGGCGCCAGGCCGACAACGCGTCGAGCGTGCGGTGCTCGTCCTCGAGAAAGCGCTCGATCTCCTCGAGGTGGCCCGCTAGCGGGGCCAATGCCAGCTGGGCCTTCGAATCGAAGTAGCGCAGCAGCGTCTGCGTCGTGATGTCCACTTCGGCGGAGATGTCCTCGAGGGTGGTTCCGGTATAGCCCCGCCTGGCGAAGAGCCGCTGGGACGCCTCGATTAGAGCTGCCCGGGTCTTGGCCTTCTTGCGCTCCCGAAGTGATGGAATTATTTCCGCTTTTTCTTGCTCCACGATGAAATTGTATATGATTTTTATATCTTAGTCACCTATAATCTCTTAGTCATTAACAGTTTATTGGAGATCGCCATGGCAGCCACCATCCCCTCCGGTCAGTCCGAGAATGAGACCCTGCGTGAGAAATACCAGCTTGAAAGAGATAAGCGCTTCCGCGCCGACGGCGCAGATCAGTACCTGGAACCCAGCGGCCGCTTTGCCGATCTGGCCGACGACCCCTGGATTGGTGATGTCGATCGCGAACCGGTGATGGACGAGGTCACTGTGGCGCTGATCGGTGGCGGTTTCTCCGGCCTCTGCACTGGGGCCCAGTTGCAAAAGCTCGGCGTGACCGATGTCCGCATCATTGATGGTGCCGGTGACGTTGGCGGCGTCTGGTACTGGAACCGCTATCCAGGCGCGATGTGCGATACGGCGGCGATGGTCTACCTGCCTCTACTCGAAGAGACCGGGTATATGCCCAGCAAGAAGTACGTCTACGGCAGGGAGATCTTCGAACACGCACAACGCATCGCCAAGACCTTTGATCTCACCGACAAGGCGCTCTTCTCGACCGAGGTGACCAGTCTCGAATGGGACGACGAGTCGTCGCGCTGGCAGATCGAGACCAATCGCGGTGACCGCTTCCGGGCACGATTCGTCGCCATGGGCACCGGACCGATGACTCGCCCGAAGTTGCCGGGCATCCCCGGAATCGAGTCCTTCGGAGGCTACACTTTCCATACTGCGCGCTGGGATTATGACTACACCGGCGGCGACTGGGGCGGTGCCCCGATGGAGAAGCTGGCCAACAAGAGAGTGGGCATCATCGGCACCGGAGCCACCGCGGTCCAGTGCATCCCGAATCTCGCGCGCGACGCGGGCGAACTCTTCGTATTTCAGCGCACACCCTCATCCATCGACGTGCGCAACAACCACCCGATCGATCCCGACGAGTTCGCCGAGCTCAAGCCGGGATGGCAAAGCGAATGGCTGATGAACTTCGCAACCCTCCAAATGGGCGGATTCACGGATGATGACCTCGTGAAGGACGGTTGGACCGACATCGCCAAACGCATCCGCGACCGCGCCATCGCAGAGATTGGCAAGGGTGAGGTCACCGTTGGGCCCGAGCTCTTCGCCAAGGCCTATAACGAAAGTGATGACGAGAAAATGAACGAGATCCGAGCGCGAGTCGACGAGATCGTCAAAGATCCGCTGACCGCCGAGGCTCTCAAGCCCTGGTACCGCCAGCTCTGCAAGCGGCCCTGCTTCCACGACGAGTATCTCCAATCCTATAATGTGCCAACCAACCACCTGATCGACACCGATGGCAAGGGGGTCGAACGCATTGACGAAACCGGTGTCTGGGCCAATGGGAAGCATTACGAACTCGACTGCATTGTCTTCGCATCGGGCTTCGAAGTGCATCTCTCCCACACCGCCGACTACGAAACGATCGGTCGCAATGGCCTCGCACTATCCAAATATTGGGCAGAGGGCATGCGAAGCATGCACGGGGTACACGTCCACGGCTTCCCCTCTCTCTTTATCGAGGGCCTGAGTCAGGGCGCCCGACTCGTCTCCAACATCACGCATAACCTCAACGATGCCGGCAAGAGCATCGCTGCCATCATCGCGAAGGCGCTCGAGACCGGCGCCACCGAGGTAGAGGTGAGCCAGGAGGGCGAGCAGGCGTGGATGGATCTGGTCGACAGCGGCCCGGATGGCCTTCTCAGCAGCCCTGACTGTACTCCGGGCTACTACAACAACGAGGGCCAGCTACCCACTGCGGCAGATCGCCGCAACGCCGGCGGCCACCCGGCCGGCCCCGTCGCCTACTTCAATCTCATCCAGGAATGGCGAGACGCTGAAGAATTCGAGGGTCTTGAGTTTGGATACGATAAATAGGGAGACCAGACGAAAGAGCGACATCCAGGGACACGAGCGATAGTCCGCGCCGCCAATTGCTGGCGGCGTTGGCATGGCCTCGCGGCAATCCTCTTCGAACGCCCGTGTGGCCCCGATCGCTGGAGACTCGGGATCGGAGTCATCCCACTCTTTCCGGGCATCGCTACCTTCACCCCTCGGCCATTGAGGTGGCCTTCTTCGATCGCCTCGAATTCGAGGCGATCGAATCCAACGATGAACGCGCTGATGTAATTGCGACGCTGATTGCCCTCGCGAGCGGATCGGTATTGAATACGCGCCATCGAGCAATCGAATAGAAGGTCGAGCGCCTATTCGACGAACGCACCCACCACGGGGCTCCCCCCTCCCCACATAGGGGCTTCACACGGGGGCTCCACACAGGGGCTCCAGCTGAACCCCCTACTCGGATACCGTGCCGAAATATGGTTTGAATATCCCATCGCCCGTTGTTGTTGTCGCCTCGGATTAAGCGATACTCCGATCGTCGAAGAATGGCGTACGGAGTGCGCACCGGAGGGCAGCATGGGCATGGACGGGAAGATGGACTACGAAGAAATCCGCTACGAAGTCGCAGACGGCCGGGCACGCATCACCCTGGCGCGCCCCAAGAAGCACAACGCGATGACGCCGCGGCTTCTCAAGGAGTTGGAGCATGCCCTCTGGCAGGCAGATGACGACTCTGCGGTTCACTGCGTTCTACTGCGAGGGGAGGGGCCGTCTTTCTGCTCGGGCTACGACCTCGTCGGCCTCGGAGAAAGGAGGCGGGATGGGCATCGAACAGGCCGCACCCACGATGACGATATCTGGCTGATCGAGCAGAACAATCGGCGTATTCGTACACTCTGGGAAATGCACAAACCATCCATCGCCCAGGTCCACGGGAACTGCCTGGCGGGAGGGACCGATCTCGCACTGGCCTGCGACATCGTGATCGCCGCAGACGACGCCCGAATCGGCTTTCCCGCGGCGCGCACCATGGGCGCCCTGCCCAATAATCTATGGATGTATCACTGTGGGCCACAGTGGGCGAAGCGTCTCCAACTCACGGGCGATTCGGTGACGGGAGCCGATGCGGAGAAGATAGGCCTGGTGATGAAGGCCGTACCGGCTGATGTACTCGAAGATGAGGTGGAGGGCCTGGCCGATCGTTTTAGCCTCATCGATCCCGACCTCCTCTCCGCCAACAAGCGCATCACCAATCTCGCACTCGAATTGATGGGCGCCCAGACCCTGCAGAGGCTCGCCGGCGAGAACGATGCGCGTGCGCATCGTTCTCAGGCGGCCCGCAACCACGGGCGCAGCGTGCGGGAGCACGGTCTCAAGGAGACCCTGGGCAGGCGCGATGAGCCGTTTGGCGAGGGCTTTGCCCGGGTGGGCGAGCCCGAGGGGCGCAGCGCGGCCGTCGGGACGAGGCTCGAAAGCTGATCGAAGGGCTCCGCAGATGCGAACTCGGAGCGCGGCCCAGTCGTGCGTGGAGGGTGTGGCGAGGAAGCTGGCCCAGGGATACGCTGGGAGAGCGAGCCCCGAAATTATCGCCCGGGTCGTGTAGGGCGTTGCGGGTGGCGATACCCGGATATCCGAAATGGCAGCCGGGAATTGATGATCATGAACAACGCCGTCTGCACAATACTCTGCGCCCGCCTTGCCCTGGTATAGGCGCTGGGCCTGTTCTTCGCTCCGCCCCTCGCGACGACGGTCGAATGACTGATGTCATTCTTCCTATCGAGCAACGCACGCTAGAAGCGACCCCAGAACCTGTGATATTACGAATCGTGCCAGGCTCAGCTTCGCGAGCATCGGCTTCGTGCCGCTGTCGAGGGGCCGTTCGGTGCGAGCATAAATGGGATCCTTCTTGCGTTGCGTAATGACCGTCGTCGCGGCACCCTTGAAGATGCTCTTCAAGAAATGGTTGTGCTGACGAGAGAGCCCACGCATTTTCGGTACACCTGTCTTGATCCAAGCACCTGATCCAAGGGCCGACTGAATGCAGTCCTAGCTCAAGCGGGTCACCATACCCGGGCCGCAGTAGCTCCAGAACTGCCTCTTCGTCCTGAAGCGGTGTGGCGTGATGACGATCGGAACCAGCCGAGCCGCACGGATCCCTCCGAAGCCCGGCGCGGTCTCCAAGATCTTTACGATCGGATGCTTCTTTGCCTCTCCTTCGCCTCTTGAAGGAGATCGGTCTCTGCCCGCTTCTTCTGCTCCAGCAAGAAATCAGAATGATCGTAAAACCGTCTGGCTCTGATCTGTGTGCTGGAGGGCAGCTGATCCAGCCAATGCTTGCGGCGACGAGAGCTGTAGACATCGATGCCTGTCACGAGAACGCCACGCGAGCGGTCGCCTGGTCGGTCGCCTGGTTAATAGACGCCCTTCATCCGCGCCTGCGCTCGTACGACATCTCCGACCAGCGTCATATGAGTACGGGAGTGATCCCGTAGATGAGTGAACTGGCGGGACGCCCCCAAGACGTGCTTGTCGCGGTTGCCCACGCGGAGCTCCTCCGCCAAGCCGTACGCGTCGCCAGTCGCTCTTCGGGCCTCGGCTCTGCGCAATCCCGGCCACCACAAGCTCGTCTACATGAGGGCTCGGGGTCTCGTAGAGCCAAGCACTTTGCAGTCCTTCTTCCATGACCCGGGTGCTTATGCCCCGGAATCATCCGAATCGCCTCGACCCCGGCCTGGCCGTGGGTCTCGACCGGGAAGTCCTTGAGCTTGCGGTCCTTCTCGGAAATCACCGCCAGCGTGCAGCCTGCAGCGTGAACATCCATCCCGCTGTATCGTTCCATCGAAGCAAGCGACTGCGTCGCACGCCTTGCCTCCTCTCGTTGGTTGTTGTTGATCGTCCAACTCGAGAATGTCCGATCTGCTCGGGAGGCAGGACCCTTCGTGCTCTCGAGGACTTCCGTCGCGGCTCACAGACGCCATGGCCCTATGATGCTTATCCCATTGAATGTCCTAATATCGTGTCATGGCGGTACAGAAGTGTTCGAAATGCGGGCATGAGATGCCCGATCAGACCTGGGGCTGTCCCCAATGTAGAACTCCAGCTACGACCGGAAAAGAGCGAAAAGGGGCGGAAATTTCGGGGAAGGGCATGATGATTCTGATTGCGCTCTTCATCCTCTTTCCAATTCTGCTCTTCCTGGTCCATATCTTCGTGCCGGGAATGTGATCAGCGCTCTGGCTGATCGATGCGTCTCCATTTCTTCCCGACGACGACTGCTCCGGCAGGCGCTAGGAGAGGGTCCCGCTAGGAGAGGGTCCATAGCAGCAAGAACAGTCCAGAGAGGAGTAGCAGGCTCGTCGCTTGGACAAATAGGACGAGTGCGAGCCAGCCAAATAGGGAGTTCGTCAATTCCCTGGCCGCTTCCGAGAGGCTGCCGATAGACGAGTCTATCCGAATGCTCTCACTCTTTTTCGTGATCACCAGCGCAACAGAAAACGATATTAGCGAGGCCAAAAGTAGGACCAGAGCCAATTCCAGCACTGTAAATCCTCGGCTCGCATGCCGTTGACGCTCTCACACGTGAGCTTCTGTTCTAGAAAAATCGCATCTTGGTCGAAAATTCCGATGTATTGCCCGTATTCTATACCAAGCGACTCCACTATGCGACTCCACTATGCGACGCCACTATGCGACGCCACTATGCGA
>CAYTAT010000049.1:0-2094 GCA_964435795.1 uncultured Spirochaetaceae bacterium | reverse complement strand
CCACTATGCGACGCCACTATGCGACGCCACTATGCGATAGCGCTTCCGGATGCGACAACGCTTCTGGCTCTCGTCGAAGCCGTCTGCGCAGTATTGGGATCATCTCCTGGCAAGAGGCGTCGCTTCTCCGAAATGTCTTCTTTGCCTATATGCCGACCCAGGCGGAGTTCAGCAAGGCCCCGGGTACCGAGACAATGAGAAGGAAGGTGAGACTTGGCGCAGCCTACCCGCTTCCTCTGTCATGATCAGATACACAGGAATGCCTGAGAAAAGAACAGGCCCGATCAGCCTATTTGGAAGAGCGAGATGACAACTCCGAAATCCATTTCCAAACCCCTGAATCAATAGGCCGCCCCTTTCAATCAGGCGCTACTTGGGACCCCCACGAATACGGATTCCCAAGGCCCATTTCACACCCCTGGACGTGCATAACGCCGACTAAAGAGGGGAAATAGGGAGTCCGATTGGCAGACTGGAGTCCGTGGGCGATGAACTCGGAAATCGGTCTAAGATGACGACTTCGCGGACCGCTACCCGCCAAACGGCAGGGTGCCAGTGGGTAGCCCCGCCACACCAGGAGCTGTTGCGATGTGTCTCATCCGCTTTCTCTTTCCTCTTGCGCTGATCGCGTACGCCAGATTTTCGTCACGGATGACTTGAGTCCGGCCTGATATGCCCGGACACCGTGCCATGAGGCAGCTTGAATGCCCCATCCTCTGCAGGATATCGTCTCCAGCCCCAACCCCGAGTGAACGGATCGTTCAGTCGGCTGAGCGCCCCGGCGAGTTCCCCGAATCGTGTGACTCGGGAAAATTGAGCGTGCTCTCCGTAGAATGCAGATTCCAAAAGAAAAAAGGCCCCCTCTAGAGGGGGCCTTTTCGAATACTGGATCTCGACGATTCACTTGCCTTTCAAGAAGACAAGACCTGTCCTGTCATTCTCGACAACCGTGCTTCCCGCCGGGATCTCGTCCAACGCTCCCGCTTTTACTTCTTTATCGAAGTAATAGATGGTCTGCGTTCTTCCCGACCTCTGAGTGAAACTTCCTTCGAGTGCAGATAGTAGGTCTGTCCCCGGCTGTTCGTACGCGAATAGGCAAAGAGAGCGCCGGAATTTCCGTTGCCTGAAACCCCACCGGTCTCACGGGATCCCATAGTGATCGCCCCATATTCGTCGAGGAGTGCCGTATCCATTCCATCTATCTCGATCCCATCTATAGGAGTGGGGGTGATCGAGGAGGACTTGCAGAAGTAGTAACAGACACAGTCCTGGCCCTTCTGGCCGTTCTGACTGCAGAGGGGCGGATCCGTGTAGGTCGAACAATGATCCAATTCCACTTTTTCGCCCTCTTCACAGAGCCCAACGGGATCAAAATTCTCTTCACAGACCTCGGGTGTATAACTTCCGGTCGTCGGCAGACAGATCTGTACAGACTCTTGTCCTGCCGCATAAACCGTGGCATTTGCAGCCTGGGCTTGCGCCGAAGTCGGGAGCCAGAAGAATCCAACTAGGATAGAAAGTCGAAGCAGCATCATCTTGAATGTCATTGTCATTTCCTTTTGTGATTCAAATTTCACAAGACAGATTTTTGATTTGCCCGAGATGTGATTCTCAGGCTCGATATGGAGTGAGTCGCGATTCCGCGGTCGATCGGATCATCCCCGGTAAAATCGCCTCGACACAGACTTTCATTCCGCAGGCAGGGGGTCTGGCCGGGCAAGTTGCGTCCGCGACGGAACTCCCCATAGCAAAACGACATCACTGCCGATCCCAAACGTCGAGCGAATACCCGGCTTGAGCCTTCCACCCCCCCGCCGCACTGCTCCTATCAATCGCATTCGTCGGAATGGCTGCTGGCGGGATGCGGGAGGGCTGGAAGCCTCTTCTCGTCCACCCTATCCGCACGCTGCTCGGGTCACGGAATCCGGAATGTGGCTCTCGGATTAGAGGATCAGGCGCATCGGCACGCATCCTCGACTTTCCACGGACTCACCCTCAGCTGCTCCTGGAGTGGCGAATTCTGCGCGTGGAGAAGGCCGGAGAAGCGCATAGTACGCAACGGCGCCAAGCAATAGGCCGCTCACTTCGGATAGG
>CAYTAT010000048.1:4057-31980 GCA_964435795.1 uncultured Spirochaetaceae bacterium | reverse complement strand
ACTCCCCAAGGAAGACTGGCTTCCTCTGGGGCGTCCACTTTTCCGGGCAGGGTCAGGGTGCCGAACGATCAGCTCCGGGACCTCCCGCGACGGGGCTCACCCGAGGGATTTACCATCACACCCATTTTCCGTCACTCCCATAGTTGGACGTTATGCGGGAAGACAGCTTGTATGTCCTATGTTTGCTCCACCGGTCACAGGATGTCACGATGCGCACGACACGAGCATCGATGTCCACATCGCCGCGTCGCTCGTCTCCAGCGTCAGACGCGGGGCTTAGCGCGACATCATCCGGCGGGGGCTCCGCCGCCATCGCGATCGTTCCCGAAGCGCCAGGGCTCGCCGTCCCTCACCAGCTCCTCGTGGTAACAGCCAATGGTCCTGACCTAGATCTGGCCCGACTCGTTCGTCCCGACGCCCGAGAAGTCGATCCAGGCGAGATCGCGGTCGTCACCGATGAGATCGATAATTGGCACGAGGGAGATGTATTTGCCCGGGCAGTCGGGGCCGGGGGGTCCATAGAAAACATAGAAAGGCTGGGCAGAGGCCATGAACGACTGGCCTTTCGCGCGCCGCGATTCGGCGCGCGTCGCTTTTACACGCACCGGCCCTCTACGCTGACCTTGGAATGTTCCAAGGTGTGTTCCGAAATGGGTTCTCGGAGATTCGATACGCTGCCACCCGTTTTAGCGACGCGACCCCAATGCCCTTCCAACCGGATTCCCCGGGCATCGCCGTATCGAATTCACGATACGCCTATTTTGTGCGCGGAAAAGAATGACCTCTTCGCAATACAACGGTCGCGGTAGCGAAGAAAAGGGCAACGAGAAGCACCCTTAGACCTGAAGACGAGGCGGGAGCCGCGACACTGCATTCGAGCAGTACCGTATTCGAGCAACCCGCGACTTCGTCGCAGACATCGGTGGTACAGACATCCCCGTCATTGCAATCGAGAGGCAATCCGGATTCGCAACTGCCAAAGGCATCGCAGAAATCTCCATCGGTACACGCGCTGCCATCACTGCAAGCCGTCACCGACGATTCGTGGTTGGGAAGACAAACACCAGCCCCGTCGCAGCTGTCGGGATTGCTGCACGCCGTGTCCGAACTATCGCCGCAGGCGACCAGCGCTGCCGCAAAACCGTTATCCGTGCACGTGCCCGCTCCGTCGCAGAGATCCTGATTCACGCATTCACTACCGCTGTCGCCGCAAGCCGTCACCGACGATTCGTGGTTGGGAAGACAAACACCAGCCCCATCGCAACTGTCGGGATTGCTGCACGCCGTGTCCGAACTATCGCCGCAGGCGACCAGCGCTGCCGCAAAACCGTTATCCGTGCACGTGCCCGCTCCGTCGCAGAGATCCTGATTCACGCATTCACTACCGCTGTCGCCGCAAGCCGTCACCGACGATTCGTGGTTGGGAAGACAAACACCAGCCCCATCGCAACTGTCGGGATTGCTGCACGCCGTGTCCGAACTATCGCCGCAGGAGTTTCCCAGTGGTTCAAGCGTGCAGACGTTCGAACAGCAATCTCCCGACAAGATATTTCCGTCGTCGCATTCCTCCCCTGTTTCGAGTTCGCCATTTCCGCAGATGGGCGCCACGCTGCACTGCGCGGAGATCGCCGGACTGAAATCTTCGCAATCCACGTCGCCATCGAGATCAATATCGAGGCACGCACAGCCGGCGGAAAGGTCACCGGCTGCGGCACAGGCGTCGAATTCCGCTTCGTTGGCGGAGCCGGTACAGTCGCAAGGAAAGGTGCCGTAGTGGCGAAGGTTCGGGTTACCACCGTCGTTCGTGAGAAAAAGTACGCGCTCGGAATTGGCCGATCCAAAATTTCCGCAAGAGGCTCGCGTAACGAGAGCAATGCCCTCGAGGTTTCCCGTAGGCATCCCGCTGTCGTAAAGTTCCAGCGTATCGATCGTTCCGATCGATCCCACCGAGCTGAGGGTCGAGATCTCTAGCGAATTGTTATTCCCAGGGTTATGCCAGATGTACATGAGGCCACTGGTGCGGTCGAAATGAAGCCCGGCAATCTCGTTCGCCGAAGACAAGAAAGATCCGTGATTGATGAAGTCGTTGGATACGTCCGGATTCACATCGAAGACATGTAGACGTCCATCGATCTGATGACCGACGAACATGAGCCCCCCCATCCCTTTCGTACTGCCGCTGAAAACACCGCCGCCTGGATATCGGAAACCAGCGGCGAGCAGATCACTATCGGGAACAAACTCGAGGCCTTCCGGTCCGGCTCCGTCGGTTTCGGGGGGAAGAGCGTTTCCGTTGTTGGTGACTTCTAGATTCCAAACTCGTTCTACGGTCGGGGAGCCACCGAGGTCGACAACACGAGCAATCCTCCCTTGGTTCTCGGCCAGCGTGTAGAGTTCATCGACCGCGGCATGGTTGACTTGGGCACAGGCCTCGATGTCGCTTCCGATTCCATTCGGGAGTCCGAGGGTCCGAATAAGCTGAAAATTGGCCGACCCGGAATCGAAGCCATACTCCCAAACTTGGCGGTTCTGGCGCAGAACCCACAGCGACTGGCTGACGGGATTCCAGGTGGCGCCGCTGAGATCGTTCCCCGCGCCGTTGATTGGAATCGCCGTCTCAGCGCCTCCCGGCCACGGCGCGGAAACAGCGGGGGGCGCCGCGAGAGAACTCGCCAGCAGCAAAAGAAGCGCTAACCCCCAGTGAATAGGGTCGGCACCGCGCATTCGCCGGGCTTTGAGAATTCTGCTTCGCAAAAGAAAAATCCTTTCCGAAGCACACAATTCTCAGCGAGAGCGAACCTCCGGGTTTTCGGGAGAACCCCCGAGCCACGAAGGCCCAGATAGGTAAGAGCATTGAACAAACCGGGACACTAACATTTATTCGTCATTAAAGTCAACGCGTTTCGCCAGGGTGCAGGAAAACGCACCAAATCGGATTCGCTCCACCCGATCAGCTTTGATCCGACACGGCGCGGGCACAACGGATCTCGCCTTGTCTTGCGGCACCAAGCGCTAGCGATCGTCACCGCCAGATATTGTCAAATGTTGTGGAACGGGCCTGATCACGCAGAGCTCTTCCGTCGCCGGTACGGTCCACGCACATCCTTTAGGCATTTTCACTTCCTGTGATCTCACCTCTTTGCATGTCGATTCGTCCAAAGACTGTGTTGTAGTAGACGATATTCCAGACGTTATCGACCACCTCCTCGAGTCCGATATCCTCGCCCCTGAGAGCGTTGCTCAAGAAGCATTGACCGGATAATCGGAAGGTCCCGCAAGGGCTCAGTCTGCGGACCTCGCAGTGGCTCGGATATTCGGGTTGCGGGAGGCGACTCGGATACTCCTTTGTTGACGCCTGCCATCGCTCAGCCTGAAAACCCCCTGGAGTGCTCCTTGCGGGCGCTCGTGCGCTCGTAGTTGCAGGGCTCCTGGAAGAGATTCGGTGGCTTCTGTTGCGCGGTCAGCTTTTCATCCGGCGGACTGGCTGTGTGAAATTACAGATCCCGCCGGACAGACTGCCATATTAGTGGCAGACAACGGCAAAGGGGATCTGTGTGACCGAGGAGCAGCAGGAAATCAAAAGGAAGAAACGGGTCATCGAGTATGCCGAGTGGAGCGGTGACATCAAGAGGACCTGTCTGCGCTTTGGTATTGCGAGGCCAACGTTCTATTGATGGCGCGATCGCTTTCGTGAGTCGGAGGATCGGGGGCTGATTCGGCGCTGGAATGTTCCCCATAACCATCCGAAGAAGACGCCGGAAGAAGTGGTCGAGAAGATTCTGCATCTGCGCAGGATCTGCCACCTGGGGCCGATCCGAATCGCGTGGTCCCTGGAGCGCTACCACGGCATCAAAATTCCAGATGCCATTGTTTCAGGATTTGCAAACGGCACGGCCTCAATCGGCTGCCCAATCGGCTGCCCAATCGGCTGCCCAATCGGGTAGGCGAGCGAGCTTTTCATACGCACCGCTACGTTTTAATACGCAACGCGACGAGAAGCAGGCACCCGGTCATCCCGTAGAGGTAGACGTGAAGTTCTTGACGCTAAAGCGGAAAAGGGTGGCCCAATGCGACGCTACCAATCCGCCGCGATCGACGATACGACGCGGGTCCGCGCACTGAAGATCTACAAGCGCCATACTCAGGCCAGCGCGATCGACTTCATCGATACCGTGGTCGATAAGTTCCCGTCCAGGATCCAGACGATCCGCACGGACCGCGGCCACAAGTTTCAGGCTCTTCCACTGTCATGTCACGGACGACGGAATGGAACGTCTACATCAAGCCAAGGACGCCACAGCTGAACGTGAAGGTCGAGCGGCCCAACCGAATTGACAAGGATGAGTTCTACCAGCTCCTGACTTACAGAGATGATGTGGATCTTGAGAAGAATCTCGCGGTATAAGACAACGCCATACGAGGTGTTTCAGGAAAAGCTACGGTAACAATCTATGTCCGGCGCGATTCGCATTATCACAAACAGAATATGCAGTCGCAGGAATCACAATCGGAATGATGCAACTCGTTCCCAGTGATGGTGAACCACGTAGAAAATCGTGGAAGTGAGGACCAGGAAGAATATTGCAACGAGGTAGTACGAAAGGAACTAGTAGGCCCACCTCACGCGGTCCACCGCGAAGGGAATAACGCAGACTGCCGTGTTCACAATAACAAGGACGAATTCCGAGAACTGGTGCCACCGCCTGTCGCGAATCAGATGCCTTCTCCAGTTGGATCAAAGATCGCGTTCGTTGTTGCCCTTCCACCGCGGATAGAAAGTTGAAAGGCCCACCATACACCCTTGGACATGCATGATCTCAGTTCATAGCGGCGTCTGGCCCTACGCGGATGCCTGTATCGACCATATCGCCGGGATTCTGCGGGCGGATGCGCCCCCGACCCGTCCAACCCCGGGCGGATGGCAGAGCCCGATGGGATTGGCCCGGCCCAGGGCATTCTCGGGAGCCATCCCCAGGGCTTCGGACGCCCAGAGGGAATGCATGGAAATGACGAGGATGCCGATCACCACGGCAGCGCTTCCCATGATTTTTCCGAGCCATTGAAGGGCTCTCGCTGACCCTCTTGTCGCCGTCCTATCGCCATGATCTTCTCGCTGGAATGATCGGGGCGGGCGCGAGATGCTCGTGAGCATCTCCATCATAGGGCGCCCGCCCCAGAGCGGGGCGATCCATGAAGCCGGTACGCGACTATCCCGTTTTGACCCTCTAGAACGCTACCGTCAGGCTGAGTCGAGCCTCGCGGCCCGGTAGGGGAAGCTTGTCCTTCAAAAATGAACTGGCCACGCGAGCCTCTTCGTTCAGCAGATTTCGACCCTGCGCAACCAGCGTGACATTCCTCTGGTCTGGAAACGGATGTACTGTGAGGATCAAGTTCAGCATGACATAGGAATCCGTGGGAAGTTCGTTGTTCGCAACACGATTCTGCTCCCTTACCCACCAGACCTCAAAACGAAGATCGCCAAGATCACTTCTTCCTTCCAGCCCAGCCTTCAGCCGATAGGGTGGTATCCGAGGAAGTGTTTCGGATGGACCGTTACGAACAGTTGTCTTGACCCAATCGAAGGCGAGATCCACCACTCCCGTATAATCTTTGGATTGATAGAAATCAAATGCACCTGTGACTTCACCTCCCCAGAAATCCACATCATTCTGAGTGAAGCTGCGCAGTTGAAGCTCTCCTTCGAGCAGAGGGTCGGGATCGCAAATAAGCCCGGCAGGGCTGTCTACTGGAGCACAGAAGGCACCGTTCTCCTGATAGATGAAGTTGCTGAATCGAGTCCAATACATATTCAGCCCGCCGCTCCATCGCCCTCTCTTTTTCCGAAGCGTCCCTTCGATCGTCAGGCCAGACTCCTTCTCCAAGCCCGGATCGCCGATATCAAAACCGCCCGTTGCGAGATGGGCACCGTCAGAAAGAAGTTCTTCCGCCGAAGGCGCTCGTTCTGTTCGCGACAGGCTCAGGCCCACCAAGTAGTCTTCCCAAAATGTATATCCAGAGCCGAGCGAGAGGCTCACGGTATTGAATACTCTTTCGAAATCGATCGAGTCCGCATCGACGGTTTTCCGCTCGTAGCGCAAACCCGCTTCGAATCGAAAATCGTCCCAATGGTACTCTTCCACCGCGAAGAGTCCCCAGTTCGTCGTGACCGTAGGAGGCACGAAAGCCTCCTCTCCTTCTGCCTGAAAATCACGATGCAGAACCTGAAACCCTACCGTCCCGTGGAGGTCTCCGTATGCTTTCTGGGTTAAATCCACACGGGCCTCGTGAGCCTGATTGCTAAAAAGCGTCGCCAGTTCCTCTTCGTCGCCTGCGCCTTCGAGTTCCTTATGGCTGTACTTCGCGTATCCATAACGGTACGAAGCCTTGTCGAAAATAAGAAACGAGTTCCCCCATGTTCCCCTTGAATCGAAACGCTTCTGCAAGAGATCAATTTGGACCGGCTCGCCGGGCTCGGACGGGACGCCATAGTCATCCTGCATCACGCCATACGACGCGCCGATCATCGAGTTTTCTCCCAACCAGGAAGCACCCGCAGTCCCACTCCGCCGGTCAGTCTCTGTGAACTCCGCCAGACCGTATGGCCCGCGCGGAAGATCAGGCTCTTCCGCCGCAAGGCGAGACGAAACGGCATAGCCGGGGATCTGGAGGTCATCGCTCTGGGTAAATGCGCCGGCTGCGCGGACTGCAACAGGGCCCACATATGTGGTGAGCGCCATGCTTCCCGCCTTCTCGTTGGCCGCACTCCCGTACATAACTCGGGCATCGCCTTCAAAGCGATCCGACGGAAGTTCGAGCGGAATTCTGCCGTCATCCACATTGACGACCCCCCCGATTGCTGACCCACCAAAGAGAAGCGTGCCGGCACCTCGGATCACTTCGACTCGCTCTATGAGGAGCCCTTCGGTAGTAACAGCATGATCCGGGCTCGTCACCGAGGCATCGAGAGACCCAAGGCCGTTCTGAAGTACGCGCACCCGTGGCCCATCCAGGCCGCGAATCACCGGTCGGCTGGCGCCCGGCCCGAAGTAGGTTGATGAAATGCCCGGGAGTTCTGCCAGGGTCTCGCCCAAGGTTGGCATGAGAGCGCCTTCGAGTTGTTCTTTCGAAAGTACACTGGTCCCCTGGATGACATCAAAGCGAGAGCTTTTGTGCGGCGCAGCCGTGATGATGAGTTCTTCGTAGTCGGTCGCCTGTGAAACAGGCCGGTGGGTTGTCGTGTCTGGGCCTTGAGGCCCTGCCTCTCCTTTGGGCTCTTTATTATCCGCGCGGGTACTCGCCGAGGAGAAAAGAAGCCCAACAAGAACGATGAAACCGACGAGAGAACGAGAAGCTGAGTGTGCAAAAGGGCTGGGCCGATTCCTACTGGATTTCGGCTCTACGAATAGAAAAACAGAAGACATGAAAATGCTCCCTACGCCCGCATTGGGGCGGCTTGACCGAACTTGGAAGCTTCACATCGCCAGCACATAGAGCGCTGCTCGACTCGCTTCTCTCACCCGAACTTGGGACTGGGTAGGCATGGATTGAAAGACGCACAGGGGCGTTTTATTGGCCATGCAATTCGGTCAGGACTGAATGAATGAACGAAAAGAAGAACTTCGTATCAGTTCAGGCAGACCGAGGCGGAGCGCGCGGGGCCCCGCTGGCAATCAACCGGGCAACGGGCGCAGCACTTCGCACGCGCGCCGGCGTTGGGGAAGCGGGACGCTCAATCTCAAAGATATCCCCAATGAATTGCTCGGACGGATTGGTTCCGCCGAGGGCACAGATCGAGCACTCGGCCAAAAGGCTGGCGCTGCCAAGGGGGGCATCCAGAGTACCTTGAGTATGATCAGGGGTACCTGCCGAACGCGATACGTGCAGGTGATTTCCTTGAATGACTGGCAATAGCGTCAATACGAAGGCCAGAACAAGCGCCCCGAGCGAATTCGCCGGCCGGTTCATTCTCAAGATCATGGAAATTGTTTAGAACAGCTTCGTTTCCTTTGCAAGAAGCGGCCCCGGACCTGCTCGATTTCGCGGAAGCTGCCCCTTTCCACGAGGGCTGGCGCCACCCGGCGCCGAGGAACAGACCCCACAGGGCACCCCCAGAACTCACACCGATGTCCATCAGTGCCGTCTTTCGGCCCCCTGCCCTGCAGGAGCCATCTAGCCAGAAGATGTTGGACCGGTACGCACCTTCCCTTATCCTTTTCGTTGCATCCTGAATGGCGCAAGTGCTCCTGCCAACCTGCCAGACCCGGCAAGGTGGCTTCCCAAAACGGGAGATGCGGCCGAAGACGGCAAGGCAGGGTTGCGTGCTTGCATCTGCAAACGCTCTCTTCGGAGAAGTCCAAGGGAGGTTTTACATATGTTGACCCGCCGAACCTTCCTGTCTGTATCTGCCGGTACGCTCACTGCAGCGCTTCTACGACATTTCGAGTGGTTTTCCGAAAATGAGTGCCGCCCGCTAGTCGAGGTTCCCAGCAGGCCAAGCAGCCACATCTACGCCTCTCGCAGCGATTTCGGCGATGGGGTTCTCACCCTCGGCAAGTCGTGCGGCGCGCCGGAACCGCCTTCCTGGACTGGATATTTCGAGGAAGCCTGGGGAGCGCTTAAAAGCAGCAGATCCGACCGCCTGGACCTCTGCGAAAGTTATGACCTGGAACCGCAAAACCCGAACAGCGTATGCGATTTGGAAACCTGGCCCACTAATTGGGGGCGAAACCAAAACCCTCGAGCCCGCGCATACGATCTGTTGGACGAGTTCGATGTGGGGTCAGTTCTCAGAGGTGCTGATGGCGAGGTGGGAGAAATTGCCTTCCTCGATGCGCCGTTCCCGGCCAGCGATTATCTGGGCGTTCATGCCATCGACGATCTCTCGATTTCACTGCTCCAGCATCGATTAAACGAGCTGGGCACAGGGATCAAGATTCACGCGGATCTCTAAGAGCAGAAGACAAGGCTGGCCATTCAATACACCGACCTCTTAGCAGCCGTTCCGGTAAGCCCCAGGGCCCAGGAGAAGGGCGGTGAAGGGTTCGAGGATCGGGAAGTCGAGGCATCCACGCAGGGAAAGTCCGAGTTGCCGACCGGCAAAGTCGAGTTCGAGTCCACCGAGAGGTATGGGGAGTGCCGTCGCACGGTTTCCTCTGGCCGGTTCTATTCAAGGGCCTGAGAGCCGCAAGGCGATCTCACTGAAGGCGGCCTCCCGAGGGGGGGGCTACGCGTCGGGGACGGCGCCGGATGACTCCAGCCATGAACCCCCTTAGACTCCGCATAGCGCCCCCCCTATGAGGCCTGGATGTCGAAGCGTAGGATAGAGATCGAGTTCTGGCTGTGGGCCTTTCTGGTCGTCGCAATCCTGATCGGCCTCCAACTGGGGCCGATGCTCAGCTGTCCCGGTGAATGCTACGTGGACACCGGGGCGCTTCATGGGAAAGCGGTGGGCTACCTGGAAGGCATCGACATCCGCCTCAACAGCTGGATCCTGGCCTGGACCCAGAATGCCCTCCTATCTCCCGGAAGGAACTTCTTCGATGCCGGGATGCTCTACCCTGCCCCCGCCGCCCTGGCCGGTTCGGAGCATCTGATTGGACCGGCCCTGCTCACCCTGCCCGTTCGGATTTTCTCGAATAATGCGGTGTTGAACTACAGCGTGGCAGTGACCCTCTCCTCCCTGATCCTCGGGCTCTCGACAGCGACTCTCGCACGCTGGGCCACCCAGTCACGGGCGCTCGGTGTCCTGGCCGCCGCAATCGCCCTGCTCATGCCCTGGCGGGTGGCCGAGATCAGTCATCTGCAACTGCTCTCGGCCGGATTCATTCCCTTGATTCTCTATTTCGAGCTCCGACTTCTGCTGGGGGATGAAAAATACCGAACTTCGCTGGGCCTCTTCCTCGCTCTCGCGCTCCAACTCCTCACGTCCTACTACCTCGCCTATCAGATCAGCCTCTGTCTGCTCGTCGTCGGTCTCGTGGGCCTTATTCTGCTCCGACCTCGAGCTTCTGCTCTGGCCCGGCTCAGCGTATCCACGGGAATGGCGTATACGCTTCTCGTTCTGGTGTCCATTCCGTATTTGATACGCGCGACCCAGGGAGAAATCGTCGTCAGCTTGGGCCCTGAAGTAGTTCTCGAAGGTGACCATTTCGGAAATGCATTCAGGATGCTCTGGCCACACTTCAGTACGCTTTGGCAGCAGAAGACGAGCGTCGAACCCGGCTACTTCATTCCGGCCAGCGTACTCGCTCTCGCCCTGATTTCATTGGGCTGGCTCTTTCTGCGCGAGAAGCACGACCAGCCCCATCAAGCCGATCGCGTCATGCGTGCTCGACTCACCACGATTTCACTCTCCCTCTGCTGTCTGACGGCCTTCTTCATGATGCCGGGTGCGCACGCGTCCATCGGAGAAGACGTATACCGACTTCCAGGCTACTGGGCCGCCCAATTCATCCCCGGCTTCATCAACCTGAGAGCACCGCATCGATGGGCCATCATGATTGCAACGGCGATGCCCGTGCTTGCGGCATTGGGGATACGCCTGATCATTCATCCTTTGAAGTATCGTTTCAGCAAGCGCAAGATGCCACTCGGCACCGTGGCGACCGCCGTGATCGCCACTTGCGTCATCCTCAACCTGCCGGTCGAAGGGCTCCCCACCCGGCTCGCCTGGGACGGTCCGACCCAAGATGTCGAGTTGTACGCAGCCCTCAAGGATCTGCCCGTCGGGCCATTACTCGAACTCCCCTGGCATCTCGATGCTCTCAGCAGAAGTGCCACAGACACTCAATATATGCTGCGGGGGACCGAGCACTCACACCCACTACTCAACGGATTTACCGCCCACCACCCCCCCAGCTACTTTCTCCTGAATCGCGTCAGTCAAGACCTGCCCACGGAGCAGGCCCTTGATCGCCTCAGCCGGTTGACCGATCTCCGCTGGATCGTCATTCACTGGTCGAGCCTCTCAGAGAGCAGCCGAAGAATCTGGCAGGGCGCCAACCTGCCCAGACTGAAGCGCGTATACGCCAACCGGGAGGGCGCCATCTTCGAACTCATTCCGCATAGCCAAACGGGCGCGTGGATGCAGGACCTGCTCCAAACTGAACCCCGACCTCGATCGCTCACAGGGCTTGCGCGCGATCCGATCCCCGCATCCGCGTCCCCGGGAAGAATCCTCTCGGCTCGGCTGGATGGGAATTTTCACTCTTTGGGCGCGCATGCCATCCCCAAGCCTCTTCACCTGAGAATTGCCAACACAAGCTCTAAAACCTGGCCCGGCTTGGACATCCAGAACGAAGGACTTGTCGCCCTGCACTACACCTTCACCGACATGGAGAACCGGCTCGCGGCGGATGGGATCGCTCCCCTGGACACGGATCTCTTGCCTGGCATTTCGGAGCTCACGCCCATTCTCGAGGGCCCGCTTCAGAGAGGCCCTTATCGACTCTGTATCGACCTCATCCAATGGCAAGACGGCGAAGCCGTCGAGCTTCCGATACCGGCTTTGGAAATCGAGGTCAAGACTATTCGTTTCCAGAATAATCAGGCTGAGCCCATTGATCGGAAACCGAGCATCCCGGGCGGCGGATCGGATCCTGCAATGATGTGGACTTCACGCTGTGAGCGTCAACGCAGGCCAGGCTGATGTCTCTTCGGGCTTCGACTTTGTCACGCTGCGTATCCCCATTGCGGGCTTCGTCGTATTGGGGCAAAAGGTCGAATCCGATCCCCGAAGAGGCGCCGCCCCGGGAGGGGCAACCGGGCCCATTCGATCATCCAATCCACCGCGTGCCACGCGCATCCTTCTGCCGAATTGCAGCGGCCGATACTCCGAGGCCCCTGACTCGTTTTGATTGTTCTTTGCCTGCTCGTCCACTCATACCTCGCGCTGGAAACGATTACCCAGAACCCTTCTTGACTCCCACCAGCACAATAATCTCGGTCTTCGGGCAGAAGGACCCGCTTGGAATCTCCGGAACGCTTCATTCGCACAGCTACCAGGATCTGGGCAACTCTCCTCTCGGAGGGCTCGATGGTGTGGCGCATCTCAAGCTCTCGCCAACTCTTTCATGCCGCGCTCGGCTGGCCACGCCGCAATGCACGTACCGCGAGATACGGCCAACGAAGAACGTCAGTCATCCAAAGGGCTATCTTGAGGCCAATGGAGCACGTGATGGAAAGTGGCGAAATAGTCCGAGAGTATCTTCAGGCCTTTGGTCTCCATGGCCAGAAATTGGATTTCGAGTTTCTGAGTGCCGTGGTTGCGCGGCATGTCGCTAGATCTGTTTTCAGCAGCGTAGGATGCCGGCCCGATGAAGAGCTGCCGCTCGCTTTCGAATCGCTACACCAGCGAATCATTCTTCGACGACGTGGAGGTTACTGTTTTGAACAAAATGGCTTGTTATATCGAGTCCTGGAGGACCTTGGATTTTCGCCGGAACTCTATCTAGCACGTGTAGTTTTCGATCATGATACCCACCCTGGGTTGACACACCGAATTACAATGGTCGAGTATGAACGCCGACCGTGACGGGGCGCCGGGAGGACAGGAAATTCGAGCTGCTTTCCGGCACGGTGTCCGGGCATGGGATTTATCTCAAGTCTCCATGGGGAGCCCGTGAAGGGCATAGGAGAAGTTCAAATGGGACGACTCGACGGCAAAGTGGCGATCGTAACGGGAGCAGCACGAGGAACTGGGGAGGAGACCGCAAAGATGTTCGTTGCCGAGGGAGCGCGCGTGCTTCTCGGCGACATTCTTGACGAACTCGGGCAGGCCGTCGCGAGTGGACTAGGAGACGCTGCAGCGTATTACCAGCGCCTCGACGTAACACGAGAAGACGACTGGGATGCGGCAGTCGCGACGACCCGCGAGCGCTTCGGGCCGGTCGACATTCTCGTCAACAACGCAGCGATTCTCGAAGTTCGTTCACTCGTCGAGACGTCGGCCGAGACATTCAAGAAGATCTTCTCTGTCAATCAACTCGGTCCCTTCCTGGGGATCCGTGCCGTCTTCGAGACGATGAAGGCCTCCGGTGGCGGATCGATCATCAACATCTCATCGATTGATGGGCTCGAGGGCTCGAATGGCGTCGCGGTCTATACTTCCAGCAAATGGGGCCTGAGAGGCCTGACGAAGGCCGCCTGCCAGGAACTGGGTCGATATTCGATCCGCGTCAATACACTCTGCCCGAACCCGGGAAGCAGTGAGATGGTCGCACCCTTTTATGCCGAGGCAATCGAGAGGCTGAAGGCCGCCGAGGAGCCGCTGCCAAGCCGCCCGGTTCACCCCTTCGCACGCCACGGAGACATGCACGACGTGGCCCGAGCGATCGTCTTTCTCGCGTCGGACGATAGCGCCTTCATCTCCGGCTGTGATCTGCCTGTGGACGGAGGCTGGAGCGCAGGAAAGATCGAGCCCGGCGCACCTTCGAGCTAAACGCACTGGGATGGATAGGAAGTTCTCTGCCTGTCCCATTCGCTCCACTCGTGGCCGTCATTGTCACGGCCGTGCCTCACAATTATGGCTTCCCAGGAGCAAGTCAGAATGCAGTTCCCGCGTACGCTTGTCCAATTTCAGGATCTGTTCCCGGATGAGTCCCATTGCTGGGCGTACCTGGGCCGCGCCCGTTGGCCACGTGGATTCGAGTGCCCGCGCTGCGGTGGTCGGGGAGTTTCTTCCTTGCCAGTCGCCGCCTTGACCAGTGACGAAGGTGCCGATATCAGGGCTCGGTGACTGCAGGGACATTCTTTCATGGAATTCCCATCTCGCTTCGCGCGTGGTTTTTACACGTTTTCTTCCTGGCTCGTTACAAGAAGTGTGTTTCGGCGCTTCAGTCCCAGAAGGACATAGGGTGGGGGAGCTATCAGACGGCTTGGACGTTGCTTCACAAGCTCCAATCGGACCTTGCAGCCCTTCCCGCGCCTCTTCGGAGGGCTTCATCGAGGCCGATGAGACCTACATCGGCGGCTACCGCAAAGGCTGGAATGGACGTGGAGCGGGCAAGGTCGGGGTCGCCATTGCGGCCGAGCGTCGCGGCCGCATAGCCGTTTGTGTTCGTCTCGCCGTGATTTCCAGGGCAACGACCGCCGTACTGACCTCTTTTGTTAAGGGGTCGATCGTGCCACAGGCAGCGACGGTTCATACCGATGCTTGGGCAGCCGATAAAGCAGTTGCCCAAATGGAGATTGACTATTGTCCCCGCAAGGGCGGACACGGACGACACGTCGAAGACGGCCTGCCATGGGGTCATACGGTCTTCGGAAATCTCAAGATCTGGCTACGCGACACTTATCATGGAGTGAGTCCAAAGCACATTCATCGTTATTTGAACGAATTCCAATTTCGCTTCAACAGACTCTGGCACCAACCGGACCTCTTCTCTCCTATGCTGCAGGCCGCAATCGATGCGAACCCCTTCCCCTGTCAACATCTCACAGCGGAGCAAATAGGATAGGCAGAAGAAGTTCAAGCCGCGTTTCCCTGAATCCGAGAGGATAGGACACATAAGCTGGGCTCCAGCATGACATTCGGGTATGGGAGTTCCGTTAAATCCCCGGGAAGAACCCTTGGCGCGCGGCCCGGCGAAGATCCAGATAGACTAAAATCGAGTCTGCTGAGCCGAATGCCGGGGAGGGCTACGTGATTGGATACGTAACGCTGGGAACGAATGCTCTGAAACGTGCCACTCGATTCTACGACGGGCCGCTGGGTGAACTTGGCGCTCTTCGAGCGCTGGAGGACGAGCGTCTCGTCGCGTGGGCCACGGGGACAGGTGCCCCCATGCTCAGTGTCATCTAGCCCTTCGATGGAGACTCGGCCAGCGTTGGGAACGGAGTCATGATTGCGCTCGCAATGGAGAATACGGGGCAGGTGGATGCGATCTATCGCAGAGCAATGGAGCCAGATGCCTCCGATGAGGCTACGCCCGGCAAGAGAGGCCCCGGATTTTATGCGGGATATTTTCGCGATCTGGACGGAATAAACTCGCCATCTACATCACGGAGCAGAGTTCTTCCTAAAACTTCTCCTTTCCCGGGAGGACGTTTAGCGAGTGCGCAGATATTGCTGTTCTGGGCCACACGCTCCCCTGCGGTCGAGGTCTTATGTGCCGGCTACTTCGGGGCGCTATCGCCTGTACACGAATTCGACCTTTGGGTGGTACTCTCAATTCGCGCTTCAAGGAGGGAAAAATGGGAGAACTAAAAGGACAAATTGCCCTGGTGACTGGCGGAGGCAGAGGCATCGGAGCCGCCATTGCCCGGGAACTGGCAAGAAGGGGCGCCCAGATCGTGATCTCTTCGCGGACGCAATCCGAGTTGGATGCCGTACTGGACCGTATCCGTTCTGAGGGTGGCATTGGGCATTCGCGGGTCATCGACGCGATGGAAAGGGAAGAAGTACGAGCTCTAGGTCTCTTCGCGATGGAGCATGAGGGTCGAGTGGATATCCTCGTCAACAATGTCGGTGGCGCAGCACCGGCCTCGAGCTACTCCAGCGGAGACTCGGACGATGCTTTCCTGGCTGACCTCACGCTCAACCTCCTTTCGGCTGTCTGGCTGACGCGAACAGTGCTGCCCTCGATGCGTGAGGCAGGCTATGGGAGAATCATCAATATTGGCTCTGGAGCGTCGAAACGAACGGGCGCACCGCTGGCCTATACTACCGCGAAGCACGGTGTCGTCGGCTATACGCGTCAACTTGCGGCCGATACCGCCGGTTCGGGCATTACTGTGAACTGCCTGTGTCCAGGTTGGACTCATACCTCCCTTTCGGACTTCAGCAGCATTGCGGCCGCCATGGGCACGACAGAGAAAGCTGCCAGAGCCTATGCGGAGGCGGACAATCTCCAGTCGAGAGTGCTCGAGCCCGAAGAACTCTGTGGAATGGCTGGCCTATTGGCTTCGCCCTTGGGCGGCGGCATTACGGGACAAGTCATCAGCGTAGATGGTGGCTATAAGGTCTAGGAGTCTTGAAAGTCTGAGCGGTCGACTCTCAAGGGCTGGCTCGATTCGGAGACCTCATAGAGGGAGCGCAATACAGTCGCCGAGAAGAGGGCTTCCCCATTCACGATGGCTGAATGCGGCCGACCGTCACTGAAATGGATGGCTTCTCCCACCGGTGCCCGGGAGTACCAGAACTCACCCGGAGGTTTGAACACCTGGACGGATCCGGCCTCATTCGCTGCATTGCGCAACGAGAGTTCGAGGTCTCCTGCATAACCCATAATGGTCCATGAGACGGAACCTTTTGTCCCTGTCACCACGGCCTCATCGCGGTTGGGCCCAAAGCTTCCCGACCCTCGTTCATAGTGTACGGGTACAGTCCCCCCATCGGCGCGATGATAGAGGAGTGTCGCGGTGGCGTGAGTCTCGACATCGAAAAGGGAACCCTCGGGCAAATCCGACGGAAGCTCCGGCTGAGCCATATCAACCCGCAGCGCTGTGATGGCCTCAGGCCTCAATACCTCGTTGAGGTTGGCCAAGTCGTAGGGGGTCCAGTCCATCAGGCAGCCTCCGCCATTCTTCGACTTATCCATGAACCAGGCAGATTCGGGCTGCCATTCGATGCCCGATCGCATTCTCTGCATGGACTGACGCAGGGACACGGAGTAGATCTGACCGAGAGATCCATCGGCGACCATATCGGCCACCGCACGTGTGGCCGGGTTCGTGATGAATCGGCAGCTGCAGCAGAACAGCGTTTTCCCGGTTTGGCGGAGAGTCTGACTGACGGAAGCGATGGCCTGTCGCGATGTCAGCAGAGGCTTTTCGCAGAGAACGTTGCGACCCGAACGCAGCCCTAGCTCGAGGTAGGATTCGTGGAGCCAGGGTGGCGTGGCCACGACGACCAGATCGTTCTTCGATGTGGCGCGAGCGAGCATCGAGTCGCCGCTATCGTCTACTTCGGCGTCTGGGAACTCGGCTAGAAACCTGTCTCGAGCGGAGGGATCAGGGTCGGCCACATGAAGTTCGACATCCCGGCCTGTCGAGCAGGCAGAACGGGCATGTTCTCGAGCCATTGTTCCCGCGCCAATAATGAAGACTCGAAGGGAAGGGCTAGGCATTCTCACTGTCCGTTCTGCGGCTCAATCGACTTCCCGGTTGGCGGTGCTGGTTGAAGTCAAGCTTCGAGGTTGTGGGCTCATTTGGCATTGAGTCCGAAAAAATCTTCCCCCGCCTCCGGACCAAGTTCTGCGGCCAGTCGGTCGACCTCGGAGGATAGGACATATAAGCCGGCTTCTGGCATGACGTCCGAGTATGGAAGTTGGGTTAAATCCCGGTACGGTCCGGGCACATCCTTTACACATTTTCACTTCCTGTGATCTTACCTCTTTGTATGTATATTCGTCCAATGACGGTGTTGTAGTGGACGACGTTCCAGACGTCATCGCCCATCTCCTCGAGCCCGATATCCTCGCCCTTGAGGTTGAGGTTCTCTTATGGGCTCGCCTGATTGCATCAGGAAGTCCGTATTCTCGGAATAGCGTCCGAAAGGCGGGTTTGGCACCATCTATGCGGATGGAACGCAGCGCTTTGCAGCGTAGGATCATTCGGCTGTGGTTCGGCTGTAGTTCGGCTGTGGTTCGGCTGTAGTTCAGCTTTCCTTGGGCTGTAGGGGGGCTCTGTTGGGGGGGGGCTGCAGTTCGGCTGCAGGGATCCGTCACCGTGAGCGGGAAGCAATACTTCCTATCGCCGGTCTTGAACTGACCCTTGAAGTCCGCGGGCCAGATCTCGTTTGGCCCAGCCGTCTCCAAACGAACGGCTCCGGGCTGCACCCAGGACCCTGCGTCGGTTCTTGCGAAGATGTCCGTGTCGATAAAGGATCTCGTTGACGGTACTGCGTGCCGGAAGGCTCCGATTGGGATGCCGCCTCTTCATGCTCTGGCGCAGCTTGGTGGATCCCCGGCCATCCTTTTCTCGCAGCAGGAAGATCTCTCCCCCGATCTATTTGGGCGTTCGCTTCGGATGACGATTGGGGGCCGGGAGCGATCTTCGACCGCCTTCAGGCCCTCGGCGTCAATGCGGTCGATCCACGTGGAGCCGGTGGGCCGAGAGATTTGACAACGGTCACCGAATTCGCTCAGAGACCCTGACCACTCGCGGAGTCGCGATCAAAATGCTGACGCTGATTCTTGGGTGCTTTCCATCCAGGGCATCCTTTGCTGTAAAGGATGTGCCCGGACTTTTGCAAACGATCACCCCGACCGTTCAGACGGCTTATCTGTCCTGTCCTCTCGTGCTTGATCGTCCGCTCCTCACCGGTCTCGGTACCCGCGCTCGGACGGGACTGCGCGGGGATCTGCTCCCTGCTGCTCGGCGTGATCGGTACCCGGCGGGCGGGCAGGGGCCTCGGGCGGAATCAGGCTACCGAAAGCTCAGCTCGGTAGGGAGACATATCCATCCCCAATTCGCCGTAGCGCGCCTCGACGGCCGCGATCGTGGCGGGGGTCCAGTACCTGTGTCCAGGAGCCGGAAAGCCCAGCACGCACCGCTGGTCTACCGAGGCCTGGGCGATCAGGCGTTCCATGGAAAGGTCCGGGCGGTACATCTTCCACGCCCAGCCCTCGTGCAGCGTGCTGATCCATTCGCTCTCGGCCTTGCGGAAGGTCATGTTCTGGACGACCCGCTGTTTTCCAGAAAGCAGGGGGGTGCCGCGATGCCAAGTGTCGTGGCGGTAGAAGAGCATAGTGCCCGGCGCGAAACGGGCGCGCCGCGCCCTGGGGTAGAGGTGCTTCGCGCGAAACTCGTGAACCTCCGGAGCGCGCTCGGCGAGATCCTGCTCCGCGGAGGCCCGATCGTTGAGCCAGGGCAGGCGACCCACGCCGGGTGTGCCGACCATGGGCCAGGCATAGGCGGGATCGTCGGGCCCCTCCCGGGGTACCACCGCCGTCGCTCCCCCACAACTTTCCTCGGAATCGAAGTAAAGGATCATCTCGACCGCGTCCGGAGGCCATCGAGTACGATTCGGATCTTCTCTTCGGGAGCAAACCTGCGGCGCGTCTTCAGTCGGATCTCGCGCACTGCCGCTTCGCTCGTTTGCTTCTTTCTGCTCGCCATAAAGACACTCTCCTCGAGGACCAAATCCCCGCGATGTGTCTCTTAGATTAGATCACCCATTTGTCCGAATCGTTAAGACGGGAAACACGCGGAGCGGCCTCATGGTGCGCGTGGGGCGAAGGAAGCGGGAAGCGGCGTGATGTCCACGCCAAGGTCCCAACCTCAAGGCTGGACTCATTTCATTGGGCTTGCCACCCGTTCTCCGGGCAGGGGCCGGGGTTCGCTGAAGTGGCTCTTCTCCTGGTGGTCGAAGAAGCCGACGGCCGCTAGAGCGGATGCGCACCCCAGTTAGGCGACAGTACCCTCCGCCATGAGGTCCGCCACGGCATCCACATCCATGCCGAGAGTTTCCGTGAGCACCTCGAAGGTGTCGCCACCCAGCAACGGGGCTGCATGGCGCGGGCCGTGGTCGTAGCCCCGAATTCGGAATTGGTGGCCGCTATAGGGCACACGCCCCATCTCCCCGTGATCGAGTTCGCGGTAGAAGGAGCGATGTGCGAGCTGCGGATCCGCCAGCAGGTCACTCGAACGCTGGACATGGCCTGCGGGCACTCCTGCCGCAGATAGCGTCTCCACCACCTCCCCAGCTGAGCGTATATGGGTCCACTCGGCAATCGCCGCGTCGATTTCGTCATGGGCGGCCAGGCGTCCCTCCCAGCCATCCAGGGCACCGGCCCGCGCCCACTCCGGGTCGCCCAGGGCCTGGCGCAACGCGTGCCACTGGCCATCGTTTTCCACGGCTATGGTGCACCATTGATCTTGATCCGTGCAGGAATACGCACCCTGAGGCGCGGCATCG
The DNA here is from genome assembly GCA_964435795.1 of uncultured Spirochaetaceae bacterium. Lineage (GTDB taxonomy): Bacteria > Myxococcota_A > UBA9160 > UBA9160 > UBA4427 > JAZXM01. Next base: position 12,122 of record CAYTAT010000048.1, on the reverse strand, counting down.
TGCGAACGATTCCCATTGCGTGAGAACCCACGGCCAGTCACCTGGCATGCCAGGATCTCGGGTGCCAGGAAATGAAGCGCCGCTTCCATCTGACCGAGGTCGATATGCTGCCCCTCACCCGTACGCCGGCGATGATCCAATGCGGAAAGCAGCGTGGTCACCAGAAAGCGAGGCGCGATGGTATCCGTGTAGGCATTCCAGGGGCCGGCGGGCGGGCAGTCGGGATGGCCCGTGAGCTCGTAGAACCCCGCGACCGCGGCCGCGTGGTAGCCATAACCCGCCATGGCGCATGCCGGGCCGGTCTGGCCCATCAGGCACGTGCTGACCATGACGATGCCGGGATTGCGCTCCCGAGCGGTGGCATACCCGATGCCCACGCGATCCACGGCACCAGGCGTAAAACTCTCCAGTACAACGTCGGCCCAATCGAGTAGCCGGTCGGTGACCTCCCCTGCACGTGGGTGTTTGAGGTCGAGGGCGAGGCCGCGCTTGGAGGTATTGAATTCGCCGTAGAAATGCGAGCGATTCCAGCCCACCTTGCTGTCGAGAAAGGGTCCTGCCGTGCGGAGGGCATCGGGCCGGCCCTCCCACTCCACCCGGACCACGTCGGCACCGTGGTCGGCCAGGTATTTGGCCGAGATGGGGCCGACACCCACCCAGCTGAAATCGGCCACCTTGAGGCCCGCAAAGGGTCGATCCGCCCGTGGACCCTCTGCAACGGATACCTGGCGCGGGCGTTCAGCCAATTCCTTGAGAATCTCGGCGGTATGTTCGCCCGGGCGAGGCGCCTGGCGCCGGATGCCCGGAAGCCCTCCGCTGGACTTCACGAATGCGCCCGGCGCACGAGCGCGCCGCCCATCTGGCAGTTCGACATCGACAAAGTAATTCCGCACCGCGAGTTGTTCGAATTCGAGCAGGTCGTCGAGGGTCTGAACCGGAGCAAGGGTCGCGTCCAGGGCGAGGCCTCGTCTGAAGAGTTCCGCTTTTTCGTGCCCGGCAAAAAAACGTGTAAAGGTGGCGATCAATTCCTCGGTGGGAATTTGCACTTCCCCGCCCTGCACCACCCGCGCATCGTAAGTGGACCAGTCTTCCCGCTCGAGCCAGGCGCGGTCGATCACGCCGTCCTCGATCATCCATTCCGCGAGCGCCATCAGAAGCGGGCCGCGGGGCAGGGCAACCAGATGCCCGTCGGAGCATTCGAATACAAGCTGGTAGGCGGCGTTGCCGAGTTGCAGGGTCGACCCGGCGCGCTCGAAATCGGCACCCTGGATCGCGTAAGCGGACATCGCGTTCAGCATTGTCCACGTGAGGGCCGATTGGGCCGACACATCGACGAAAACGCCCTGCCCGATAGTCCGCATACGCGCATGGCCAATGAGGGCCGCCACGGCCGCCTCGGCACCGGCATGGCGCCAGGCTTGGGGCACGCTCACGCGCACGGGCGGGCGATCGGGATCGCCTTGGACGCTCATGGGCCCCGCCCAGGCCGCCACCGTGAGATCTGCCGCGGGTCTGTTCGCTGCGGGGCCGTCGTTTCCGAAAGCACTGATGCGCACGTGAACAATTCTCGGGTTGGCCGCGCGCAGCGCCTCGAAATCGAGATCATGGGCGTCCAGCCAAGCATCCGGGCCCGAATCCAGAACGAAATCGCTGCCCTCCACCAACGCCAGAAAACGAGCCCTTCCCTCCTTTTCGCCGAGGTTGAGAATCACTGACCGTTTGTTGCGGTTGTAAGCGCTAAAGGAGAGGCTTTGCTCGCCCTCCGGTGCATCCGCCAGGAGCGGTCCGATCCGCCGCGCGGGGCTGCCTTCGGGAGGCTCCACTCGCACGACATCGGCGCCCAGATCACCGAGCATCATCCCGGCAATTTGTCCGCGTACGTCGGTCAGGTCCAAAACGCGATAGGGCTCAAGCATCGGTTCTTCTCCGCGGTGGTTTCAGCCTGACACGGTAGCCGCCCCGTGCGGCGCCACAACGATCGATTCACGTCTGTGGTGTGCCCCATCCGTCACGAGGGGCCGCCTCGGGGCTCCCCCTGGCTGCTGAACGTAATGCCCCCATGCCCAGAGGGTGTGCCAGCAGGCGCCCCGACTCACGTCCGGCCCCGCCGTCGCCGAATCTCGAGTATGCCGAAGGCCACCATCGTGAGTGCACCGATCAGTCCAGCGAGAAGGCCCGTGGGAACCGCAGCCGAAACATCGAATTGAACGCCGAGATCGTGCTTTGTGGAGGGCGCGAGAGAGTTGACCACGTCGGTCGCGGTGACCATGCGACCGTTGACGTCAGTGATCTGAATCGAAAGCGGGGGCTGAAATTCCTGCCCGGTGCTGACCGACCACTGGTTCGCCGAGTCGCGAGTCGCGGGGTGCCATGTCGGATCGACAGCGTCTCGCACCGAGACCTCGGTGATGCCCAGGTTGTGTTTCTGGATTACGAAGTGAATGAAGAAGGGCGTGATCCCGGGCGTGTTGTGGAGTTCGATGTCTCCGGAGTGGGTTCCAGGCACGTAGCGCCAGCGCACATTCAGCAGGATACCCTCGTCGACGTGCGCGATCTCGGAAAATGCGTTCTCCGAAAGATCGAGATCGGGCGACACTGCTGGCAACTGGTCGCTGATCATGACGACAACGCGGTTGCCCGTAAAGTCGCATGGTGGCGCGGCGCAGCTCGCAGTCGTCGTATCGATTTCGATAAAGCGGCCGCAGGGCTCGGAGTCGGCGTATAGGGGCGTTCCGACGGCGGTGATGCGGAGGAAGGGCGAGGTGCCGCTGGGGATCACGCCGAAACTGCAGTTTCCACCAGCGACGGGGCCATAGAAAGTTACGTCCGCCGTGAATGGAAAGTTCTGCGCACTCGCGGCGCCGGATGTGAGGAGTGCTATGCAAAACCAGGCGAGAAGAACCGAGCGCATAGAGCGAATTTGAGGTTGGTCCATAGAAGACTCCAACAGCACTCTACCCCGGAGTTCCCTAACTACTCAAAGACTCGTAGAAGGCGGAATGGAAGGCAAAGCTGCCTTCAGCCTTTGTCGCGCTCAAAAGCCTGAGCTGGAAGTAGAGTGGGGACTCCTGCTTTGGCACATTTTTCGGCACCAACTCGAAGCCAAAGCGTTGGTAGTACGCTGGATTGCCAGTGAGCACGCAGCCAAGCGCACCACGTGCCGAAATTTCATCAAGTCCAGAGCGAATGAGTTGACTGCCGATGCCCCGACTTTGGCACTCCGGCAGGACCGAAACAGGGCCCAGGCCATACCAAGGTTCAGATCCGTCACTCAGAGTGACAGGGGAAAAAGTCACTTGGCCTACCAGTTGCCCTCCATCCATAGCGACGAGCGATAAGCTCAGTTGCCCAAGCTCCCGCAATCGGTTCAGAAGGTCCTGCTCATCACCGCCTGCATAGGGGCGTCCGCGGAAAGCATCGGCGGTGACCTTGTAGATTGCCGCCTCATCGTCGGCTTTTTCGGGTCTGATTTCTATTGACATGATTCTACCCAAACCTGAAGGGAGCGGATCGACCTGGCAGGGGAGTTCGGCGGCTGACTCCAGGTCGTGGAGCGGCCCGTCGCGAATTCGAAGACACTTCGCCCCTGTCGAAAGCTGATCTCCTTGTAGAGGGGCTCGGTCAGTTCGATGCCGGTTCCCCCAAGCATCTCACGATTGGCCTGCAGGAAGAGCGGCTCCGTATGCATCAGCACACTGTCGTTGCCCCAGAGCACGGCTTCAATTTTCGGATTTGATGACAAGCGGCCTCCAGGAGAGCTAGGCTGCATAGAGCGCCAACCCCGCGGCGCAGACTCCAATGCGGTCCCGCTATGCGTAGCAAAATAATTCCCTTGAGTCTGGCTCGGCTGGGAAAAGCTGTTGCCCTGGAATGATCTGGCCGAGGCTATCCGGTGAAGCCTCTACCTCCACCCCTAGAGTGTCCTATACCGTATAGGTCCAGGACCCCCTAGGGATTCGAGATGATGCCCCTACTCGGACGTGATGCCAGAAAGCAGCTTCTATACCCTATCCTCAACACAGTTTTGCAAGGATTTGTTGGAGCTCGTGCGCGCGTTGGTTCTGGCTAGCGGCGCTTTCTCTCAGGCTGGATTCGACCGCATACTCGTGGCGTTCGACGATCCGATCTTCGCCTTCATTGACAATGCATGGATCGCCACATGGGGCCCACTGCCGGTATGACTCGTCACCGCGATTCCACGACTGCACGCACGAGTATGCGGCCGAGCGGGAACGTTCGGGCGTGCAGCATCCGGCCTCAGAAGCCGATGGGGCTTCCTCCTATGCGCGGCGGCCAACGTATGCACTCTCGCGCCTACCACCTCACAATCCGTTGCAGCGGATGTGCTCGGGCTGAGGCGTTGCTGAGGCGTGGTAGAATCAAGTTCTTCTTTGGTGTTGAGTGAGTGCTCGGCAGGTCGCCGCACGCCGCTGAACGCCGATTCGTTGGACAGCGGAGATCCCAATGGCTTCAGAACCCAAGGACAAGGCGAGCGGGAGCCCCGGTCGCGGCCCGATCGTGACTGCTCTTCAGACTCTTGTGTGTCTCTTCTTCATCACAGCCGCCATGGTTTCGGCAATCAACCCGCCGCCTGACGGGAATGGGCGCGCGCTAGCAGTGGCAGGCGTCATCCTCTTCGGCCTCCCGGGCGCTGCCGGGCTGTATTTCCTATTTCGCAGGTGGCAACGAGAGCGCTGACCTGGAGCGACCTTGATCTCGCCCCGTCACGGGGCGAGATTCAACATAACGCCCATGCTCCGACGTTTGCCAGAAAGCAGCTTGGATGTCCTTCCATAAGCTCGGAGCGCAAAACGTACTTCCCCTACCGCCGCAGAAGCGGAGTTGGAGTACCAGAGGAGAATCGCATCGCATATGGTTGCGCGCGCCCGCCACCCGCCGCTGAGGGTCGAGCCCGCGGTTTTCGTCTTCGGCACCGATGATTTCGAATGGCAGGATTGGAACCGCGTCACCAGGATGCGCTATCGCAGTCGCCAGGATTTCGTGGAGTTCATCTTGACCCCGGAGTTCGCGCAAGACGTCGATCACAAATGGGATGCCCTCAGCCGCAGCAGTTCCTTGGCAGCGACCCTTCGCATTTTATTCTACGCCTTCTCTCGCATTTCGGGGTCCGCGTTCGGATCACACCGCCCTGTTAATAGCTCCCGCCGATGCGAACCCCCCAGGTACGCGGGGGTTCGTAGGCCACGGTGATGGGTCTGCCCAACAAGGCGCTGCCCACAGAGCGCGTCGAACGCACGTCCTCGTCGGTCACGTTCTCGATGAATCCCTCGATGAAGAGACGATCGTCCTCGGATTCCCAGCGAGTGCGAATCTGTAGCGTGCCGTAGGAGGGCTCCAGGCTGTCGAGACTGTTGGCTGCATTGAAGTAGATCGAATCCGAGACGAAGTATTGGATGCGCGGAATGATTCGGCCCTTTCCTTCGAGCGACCAGAGGTACTCGGCGGCGAGTGTGGCCGTGTGTTCAGGGGCCCGCACCATCCGGTGGCCCGAGAAGTTCTCGATTTGCCCGGTCGCAAAATTGTACCCGATGTAGTCGAGATAGTGGGCGTTGAGGTAGCCGTACACCACGTTCAGACTCAGGTCCTCGATGGGTTCCCAGATGCCCTCGAACTCGATACCCCACACCTGGGCCTTCGGCGCATTCTGGATGAAGCTCGAGTTGTCGGACCGCGATACGACCTGGAGGTTTTCGTACTGGTAGACGAAACCGGTAAGATTCGCCTGGACCGTGTTGTCGAGAAAGCGATTCTTCGAACCGATTTCGTAGGCCCAGATGGTCTCGTCCGCAGCGTTATCCAAGGGCGTGATATTCGGCGGGACGCAGCCGCGCCCTTGTGCGTTTCCATTGATATACCCCGGCTTGTAGCCATGGGAGATGGAGGCATAGACCATGTGGTCGGCGGCGGGTTTGAAATCGATTTTCAGATCGCCCGTAACCCCACCCCAGGTCGCCTCATCGTCCGTCGCAGTCCCCGGCTGAATGCAATTGTCCGGAATCCCGTCGCCATCCGCGTCTCCAGCGGGGAATATGTCGACGTAGCGCCCTGACTGGAATCTCCGCGGCCCCGAGACCGTCACCATATCGCTGGATCGAGTTCCCTTCACCCGATCCCAGCTGTACCGGAGCCCCAGACCAATCGATAATTTGTCTTCAAAGAACTCTCGCCGCAGATGGCCGTAACCCGCGAGCGAGAGAATTTCGTTGGACAGGCCCCCTCTTGCCCCTGATAGGTCAATTTCATCTCCCAAAATGACGGGCGCAATTTGAACCCCCGGGAAAGGCTCAAGTGCCCAGGGCGTACAATCCGGCGGGGGTGCGGTTTCGCCTGCGGGAACTGTGCAGACTCTTCCGCCTTCGCCCACGAATAGGTTCGTGCTGCCTCCAGGTCCAGGCACGTTGATGTTCAACTGCCCGTCCGCATCGAGCATGAAGAACCCCAGCAGCCACTGCGTCGAGCTATCCCCTGCGCTTCGGAGATGAGCGTCGATGACCCGGTCGCGCGTCGACGCCGTGATATTGCCCAGGAGCATATCCTGATCCGAAAAGTCGAAGTCGAAGTTCTGGGAGCGGACCTCATCACGATAGGAACCCACGATGCTGAAGCTCAAGTCCCCGATCCCCGGGACAAAGAAGTCCCAGAGCAGCGTTCCGTTCAGATGCCATGTGTCGATGTCCTGGAATTGACGAGCGTTTCTTCGGATCTGGCGCGGGTCCGCCGGGTTGGGCTGCATGGGGGTGCCATCGATTTGGGAATGGTAGGGGTCGACGAACATATAGAGATCCAGGGCTTCGGGAATGAAGGGCGGAGAAGCGGGAATAGGGATCGGGTTGGGGGTAAATAGGTAGGTGCCCGGGTAGGCGCCCTGGGTTTTGCTCCCCCAGCCCACTCCACCCTGGTGGTCGTAGCCGCCTCGCATGGTCAGGCTGATTTCGTCCGTGATCTCGAAGAGCAGCTGCGGGCGGATCCCCCAATTGTCGGAGTCATCTGCGTTCTGACTGGCGGTGCCCGGGTAGGCGAGGTTCTCCTGGTAGCCGTCGCGCTTATTGAAGAAGAACGCGGTCCGCGCGGCGATCCGGTCTTCGAGGATGGGCACGTTCACCACGCCCCGGCCGAACCACTCTTCGTAGGAACCCCTCAACAGGTCGCCGAAGATTTCGAGTTCGTGAACCGGGGCCCGGGTCGAGACATTGATGGCGCCGGCGGTGGAGTTGCGGCCCCAGAGCGTTCCCTGGGGTCCGCGCAGGACTTCCACCTGTGCGATGTCATAGAAGGTGAGCGCGCCCGCGGCAGTCTGGTTGTTCTGGTAGACGCCGTCGATATGAAAAGCGGTGGAGGGATCGGTCAGGCCCTCGTTGCCGATGCCACGAATGGTAAGGCGGGCCACGCCGAAGGTTTCCCCGTACTGGAAATTCGGAATCTGGGTGGCCAGGGATTCGACGTCGTAGATGCCGCGGTCGAAGAGTTGCGCGCCGCTCAGCGCGGTAATCGCCGAGGGGGTTTCCTGGAGTTTCGAAGAGCGCTTCTGGGCTGTGACCAGGATCTCCTCGATGCCCGTGTATTCGGGCTTCCTGGATGCTTCGCCCGGCGCCACGGATTCCACCAGCTCGGGATCCACCACCGGGGCCGAAGGCGCTTCGGCCTGCTCCGGCTTCACTTCGAGGAGAGCCGGTTCGTCTTCGGCCAGGGCACCGACCGGGATCAGGAGCAGGGCCAGAAGCAATCCTGCTGCGGCGCCCAGGATCTCTTGCCCGAAAGAGGCTTTGCGCGTGACTCGTCCTTGGCAATGATTCTGGTTCATGGGGGGGGGCTCCCTGTAAATCCGCAAACTCGTAACGGCGACCCGGGGGTTGCGATGCGATCCAACCGGTTCGTTCCGCCGCATATCTCCCTGCCGTTCCAAAATTCGAAGTGAGCCGCTCTGCTCCTTGTGAATCCATACAACCGCGGCCAGAAGCGCAAGGAGCGCCAGCATCAGCCTGGAAATGGGGCTGGAGGGACGGGTTCAGGGGGAGACGAGAGCGCCCAGAGCGCCGACGTTCCA
>CAYTAT010000048.1:0-4047 GCA_964435795.1 uncultured Spirochaetaceae bacterium | reverse complement strand
ATTCGGAAGTTCCGATTAAAAAGTAACGGGCGGGAGTTTATAATGGAAAACATCGCGCCCACGACTTCGATCTCGGTAGTTTCCGCCCAGCTTGAACTCGCCCCATCACGGGGCTCCCAGTAGGGATTCAACATGACGCCCATACTCGGACGCGATGCCAGAAAGCAGCTTATATATCCATCCTCCTGTCGAAGTGTCATGGCTCAAGTCACCACGCCCGTAACCGATTGTACGATCGCAATATGCACCTTATCGGTATCCATCGCATCAGTCATCTGCAAGCCACCCGCCGCCGCCATCATATTTTGAACCGTTTGCTCGATGTTGTCGTTTTCGATTTCATACATCGCCATATAGCGATACGGCTGATCGTCTATCACTTGCGGCTCGGCCAATTGGAATCGCTGTGCAGAAACAAATCCGTCAATCTGCAATACTTCCGCCAAGTGCACATTACTGTACCAGTCGTTGAACTCGGCTTCCCTGCCCGGCATGGGGTTGCTGTAGACAGTGTAGTAGGTTTTCATTTTGCCTCGCCCAGTTTGTGCAGGAGATGGAGTCTTGGATCCATTCTACTGCTGGACCGCATCTCAAGTCAGAATCACAACCTTTCCCTGAACTCTGCTCGTGATCGAGGATAGGAGATTCACTGCGACCAGCCACTGCCGATCGATTGGAATTGCAGGGGTTGCGATGTCTCAATGAGAATTCGCCTATTGTCCAGCGGGTACGCGGCGATGCAGTCGCAATCATCTGGCGAGCAGCCCAAGTTTACGAGCGATTCGGCCCCACTCCGGGCTCGACTAATTCCAGGACGGTGCCGTCCGGATCTTTGAAACAGACGAAGCGAGCGGGCATTCCCGACTCAGGCGGCATAGTGACGGGTTCCGACAAAAATTCCGTGCCAGCGTCTTTGAGTCTTGCCATATCCGCATCGAGGTCGGTCGTTGCTAGAGCGATGCGCGCGATTCCGTAATGATAGAGATGGTCGTAGGGCGGAGCTTCGTCTTTTGGTTCTATCCATTCGAGCAGATTGATGATCATTCTTGACTGGGTTTCTGGACCAGAGAGTTCGAGGAGCGCACCCTTGACCCTGGATGGAGGCATTCCCACCGCTGCGGCCCGTTCCAAACCATTCGTTTCGGGAACTCGCAAGGCTTCCCTGAAGCCGAGCACTTCGTAGAAGGCCTTGGAGCGATCGTAGTCGCTGCAATTGATATTCACATGGATCATTCCCGCTATCGCCATTTTGCACTCCGATCGAAGACGGATATCTCGAATTCCGATGATGAACCTTGCAGACTTCCGACTATTGCCGAACGCAGGGCACGTGCTCAATCGCCGGGCTCGTCGAGCGACAGCGCCATCGGATGGTCCGGGCTGCCGACGTCCACGAGCTCGATCACATTGCCGTCGGGGTCCCGACCATAGACACTGCACGAATCCCCCGAGCCCACCGGCTCGCTATGGAAGAACATGCCCGCATCCTTGAGCCGCGCGTACTCCGAGCCCAGATCGGTCACGTCAAGGCAGATGTGGGTGAGCCCGTGATCGTTTACGGGGCGCTGAGGGTTTCCGGGCACCGGCGCGGGCGACTCGAACTGGAAGAGTTCGAGCATCGCGTTGCCCTTCCTGAGCATCGTCATCCGGGCGGCCGAATCCTTCAGACCGATCAGGGTGTCCACGCTCTCGACGCCCCGGGGCCAGGCACCGTTCACCAGAACCTCGAATCCCAGCAGGTCGCGATAGAACGCAATCGCGCGGTCGAGATCCGGCGTCGAGATGGCAGTGTGATGAATTCCTCGAATCACGGCAAATCTCCCTAAGAGCGACGTGCGGGCTCAATCCGCTCGGAGGATAGGACATATAAGCTGCTTTCCGGCGTACCGTCCGAGTATGGGCGTTCTGATAAATCGCGACGGAGTGTCCGTGACGGGGCCGCATATAAATGCGGCTGCTCTGACAGGGGGGCGGCTACCCCCTCCTGGTCAGAGGATCCAAAGAAGCAAAGGCTCAAAAACCGCACGAGCCGACGCGAACGGCAGGCACGGAATGCGGGGTCTGCTTGCCCACAAAACCAGGGTGTGATGCCAGGAACCCAGCCGAACGTCGTTCTTCAGCCGGGCTTCTCGCGCAGAATTTCATAGGGCGTCTTGCCCTTATGTGCTGCGTGCGGTCGGTTGTAGCTGTAGAATTTCTCCCGGGCCGCCAGCTTCTGCTTGAGATCGACGTCATCGCAATAGCTGAGCAGCGGGTAGAAGTTATCCTTGTCCATGCGATGTGACCTCTCGACCTTCCCGTTCAGCTATGAGGTGCGCGGCCTGATGTAGACGTATTCCATTCCAGAATCCGCCGCATGCCAGTGGAAGAACGCTTGGCATTCGTGGCCGCCATCCATCCGGATGGTGCGTATGCGGAATCGGAACCTCCCGATCACATGGTTGAGAAAATCGAATGCATTGGCCGCGTGTGGCGTTTGCAGATTTTAAGCGCACGAATTCGAGTCGCGTCATCGATCGCCGTATACGAATAGCGCCACACCGGCCCAGCCTTTTCGCTTTCACGTCAAGAACTCGACATCGACCTCTGAGGGATGGCCTGGAACCCGCTTTTGGTAGCGATGCGTGTGCACAGCCCGGCGCCCGAGCCGATTCGGGAGTCGATTGAGTCCATGCCGCTTGCAGATGCGGTACACACTCGCGGCGGACGTCTGAATGTCGTGATAGCGCTGCAGGTACGAGGCGATCCGAATCGGGTGCAGATCATCGGTCCGCCGCAGGTACAGGATCTCCTCGATGACCTCGTCGGGAGTTTTCTTTATTCGGGTGCTTGCGGATGGTTGCGGGTGCTTCTGGATGGTTGTGGGTGCTTGTGGATGGTTGTGGGTGCTTGCGGATGGTTGTGGGTGCTTGTGGATGGTTGCGGGTGCTTCTGGCTGCTTGTGGGAGTCGCATTTGAGACGGGCGAGCCCGGCTTCGCCCAACTCACGCTATCGGTCTCGTCAGAGATAGCAGGTCGATCTCGCGATTCCAAAGCGGTGGCAAGTCATCCTAACGTTGCCAGTCGTCTCCGCGCACTCAAGGACTCGCTTCTTGCGTCTACTTTCTCTTTGATCTTCGGTCATCCAGATCCCCTCCGTCACCCTCTGCCATCATCATGACAGGGCGTCCGACTGAATCTGCAATTTCGTTGGATCAGCTATCGATCCGCCATTTAAGCTGCAGCTCGATCTCTTCTTCCTTCGACCCCCGTTCGTGCTCGATCTGAATCGTCACATCGGGGGGCACGGAGACGCGCTCGCCCGCTACTTGAATTCGAAACCGCTGGTCGTTCTCCAGGCAATCAGCCAGCCTTCGCAGCTTGTTGGCGAATGCGCGTTTGGAGTAGTCCTTCTCAACATCGCGATTGCTTCTCCGTTTACGAATTGCCATACCGTTTCTCCTCATGTGTGTGCTCGAGATTTCCAGCACCAGATTGATGCGGCCACTATAACGCCTCCAGCAATTGAGGAAGACCGTCGGGAAGCAGGGCTCGAATGGGGTCGCCGCCGCGCACTTCGCCAGCCTCCACGACGATCGCCATGAGAGCGGTTTTGCGAATGAGATTCCCGGACGCATCGCGATCCCAACTGGCGGCGATGAGGCCCGGCTGGAGACCGGCGAGCTGGCTACAGGAATTGCGAAGCCCTGTGAACTCTCCCCACCACGATCCCGCCCAAGGCCAGCCTGGCTCCCGTCGGGAGCTCGAGGAAATCGCAGCCACCGGTGGTGATGTTCTCATCTATCGCCCCGGGACTCCCTGGGAACGATAGAGCAGCCCGCCGCGGCGAGCTCTTCTTGAAGTTCCGGGAGGATGAGGTGGAGTTGGCGCGATTTGGCTGGCTGGGATCGCGTGCCACCCGCGAAGGGTGCTGGATCTTCGTTCCGCAGTGCGCGTTGCTCGTCACGGGGCTCCCCCTGGGGATTTAACATAACGCCCATACTCGGACGTTGTGCCAGAATGCAGCTGTAGAGTAGCCCCGGCCGGTTTCCCAGCCGAGGCCCTCGC
>CAYTAT010000047.1:0-32898 GCA_964435795.1 uncultured Spirochaetaceae bacterium | reverse complement strand
CGCAGTTCGAGCCGGGAGCGGATGGGAATGAGCCGGGAGGGCAGGGGAGCATCGGATGGCGGCATTCTTCCGCAGCTCCGATGAGTCGAGATGAGGGATGCGGCATTTCCGGATCGGGTCGTTCATCGGAGAGGGCTCGGGCCGGCGGCCCGAGCAAAATGGTTCCGGCTGGCTCTGGCGACGCATCTTCTTCATACTCGGCATCGATGCAGGATCAACCGCGAGGGGAATCCGCTTTTGGCTCTCCCTCCCTTCCTGGGCACGGCGGAGGAAGGGAGGCATTGCTCCCTCTGCTGGGGATCTTCTGCCTGGCCCTCTCCCTGCGCCTCCTCTACTTCTGGCAGATCCAGGAAATTCCCTTCGTAGAATTCCCACTGGGGGATGCCCGAGAATACGATCAGTGGGCACAGCGAATCGCGGCGGGGGATTGGTGGGGCAGTGAGGCCTTCTATCAGGCTCCCTTCTATCCCTATTTTCTGGCGATCCTATACCGGCTCTTTGGCCATAGCCTCGTCCTCGTTCACGTCCTGCAGATGGTGCTTGGCGCGGTCGCCTGTTCGCTTCTCTATCGGGCAACCTTTATCCTCTTCGGTCCCGTGGCGGCGCTGGCCACGGGACTCCTTGCGGCCCTCTATGCGCCGGCGATCTACTTCGATGGGATCATCGGCAAGGCGAATCTGGGCCTCGTCTTGATGGCGACCATGCTTCTGCTGCTGGCCCGTTTTCAGAGAATTCCGAACTCACGGGATATGCTCGCAGCGGGAGGGGTGGTCGCGATACTCTCGCTGACACGTGAAAATGCATTGATCTTCCTGCTGGCAATACCCCTCTGGCTCAGCTTCCGCTTTCGGGAAGAATCATTCGCCACTCGCTTTCGCTGGGCGATGCTATTCATGGCTTCCGCCGGCCTGATCCTGGGCCTGGTGGCCACCCGCAATAAATTGGTCGGTGATGCTTTCGTAATCACCACCTCGCAGATGGGAACGAATTTCTATATCGGAAATAACGCCGGGGCGAACGGTCTCTATGCCCCCCTGATCGTGGGCCGCCAGACGCCTACCTTTGAGGCGAGCGATGCCGCAAATCTCGCGGAGTCCGCATTGGGGCGCCCGCTCACCCCTGCGGAGGTTTCGACTTATTGGATGACTGAGGGAGTGGATTTTGTCCTGGAGCAGCCCATTGAATGGTGGCTGCTTCTCATGAGAAAGTTCGCCTATACGTGGAATGATTTCGAGATCTCGGATACCGAGGACATCTACATCTATGCCGAATGGTCTCCTCTACTGGGCGGGCTTCTCTCCCTCTTCAATTTCGGCATGCTCGCTCCGCTTGGCCTGGCGGGATTTGTCCTGGCGGGGCCGCGGCGCAGGGACGCCTGGCTGCTGATTTTTCTCGCGGTGGTCTATAGCGCTGCGGTGGCTCTCTTCATGGCCTTTGCGCGCTTTCGCTTCCCCCTCGTCCCGATGTTGCTTCCCCTCGCGGGACTGGCGATTGCGGGGGCAATCGAGCGTCTTCGTGAAGGAAGGCTTCGGGAACTCGGGGTGGCAATCGCAATTCTTCTGGTGACCGGATTGCTGACGAACCTGTCCTTCTTCGATCGGGAGCGGATGATGGCTGCCGGTTACTCCAATCTGGCCGGTATCATGTTGAACCAGCGTCGTGAGGCCGAGGCCGAGCCCTATCTCCGCAGGGCCACCGACTTGGCTCCCGAGAGCCCCGAGACCCACTTCCATTGGGCGGTATTCTATTTCCGCTCCGAGCGCTGGGATGAGGCGGAGAGGCATCTGCGCGAAATGCTGCAGATCGAGGAGCTCGATTTTCGTGCACATCGGCTCCTGGCCGCCGTACTGCGCGGGCAGGGCCGGCATCTGGAGGCCGCGGATGCGAGGAGAAGGGCAGCCGCACTGAATCCCGATCTGAAGGGGAGGCATCAACCGAAGCGGAACCGGCCAGAGGTCGTTCCCCGGGCAGGAGCCGGAGTTCAACCCTGAATGCCGCTATTCCTGCCTCGAGCCGCTCACGCAATTTTCGAGTTGGATCGTAGCATCGTTTCATATCTTCCGATTCGCCAGCGCTCGAGAGTTTCTGGCGAGAGGGATGAGGAGGGCTTCGGAATGCGTGAGAAGAAGTGATTCTTCGCCGATGCGAAGTTGACGCTGATTGAGTGACTGAGTAGGTTCGAATCCGATGCTTATCGTCATGGGTCGTAGGGGCGACAGGTTTTTGCGGATGACGGCTGCCGGATTGTCGAGAGGGTATGGAAGCCAGTGTCGGGGAATTTCAGCAAAAGTGGATTGGGGGGGGGAGAGGGGGCCGATTGCGATTTCTTTGCGTCGGCCCGCGAAAGTCGGGATCTCGGATCGGCGAGAGTTTTCGCAGGATCTCGAAGACGCGACTGCTCGTTCTACGGGGGGGGTGAGGACGATCCCGGTTCGGGTCGCATTGACGTGGGAAGTCGCGAATCGCAGCTGGTCTCGGCGCTCACGCCGAAGCGTCTGGGTCGAATATGCGTAGCCGTTGGGGCTGACTCTTGAGCGATCCCATCTCGAATGATCCCATGCAGGGCATTCTCCTACCGGCGATGATGTTCAGTCTCATGCTCGGGATGGGGCTATCGCTGACACCACGAGATTTTCTTCGCATTGCCGAGGTGCCGGGCCCAATTCTGACGGGCACCTTGCTGCAATTGGTCGGAATGCCCGTGATCGGTCTGATGCTGGTTTTTGCCTATGAACTCATGCCCGCGCTGGCCATCGGGCTGGTCGTTTGCGCTGCCTGTCCGGGAGGACTGGGTTCGAATATCTTCGTCCACCTGGGGCGCGCCAATACGGCTCTCTCGATCAGCCTCACGGCAGCCGCGACCACCTTCACCCTTTTTACACTGCCCCTTTGGATCCGGGCGACCCAGCTGATGCTTGGGAATGAGGCCAGTGCGGTGGAGATTCCGCTTCTCGCGACGGCCAGCGAACTCGGCGGACTGACGGTGCTTCCCGTGGCCCTCGGCATGAGCCTGCGGCATGGGTGGCCCTTCGCCGCACGTTTGGAACGGCCCCTTACGGCCCTGGCGGCCGTGGGACTCTTTTTCGTGCTTGTGCGGGATTCGATGCAGCGTCCCGATCCGCCCCATGAGCTATTCCTGCTCAGCCTTCCCCCGGCCCTATGGTTCGCCGCCATCGCCGTGGGACTCGGATTCTCGATTTCACGCGGGCTGGGGCAATCGGTCGCAGATGCCGTGACGATTTCGACCGAACTCTGCGTGAAGAATGTTCTGCTTGGAATGGTCGTGCTATCCAGTTCCTTCGGCACGCTCGAATTCAATATTCCCCTGCTCGTCTACTCGGGCGTCATGGCACCCCCGGCGATCCTCATCTGTGTCGCGCATAGAATCTATCAGGCGCGCCGAAGCCGTTGAAGCTCGGCCCCCGACGAGATCGCTGGCCGTCGCGCCAGGCCGCCTCTCCTCCGACTCTTCCGACTCTATTCCTGCCCCGGGATTTCGGCCGGCTTGCCACGGCGACGTTTCGCTGCCAGACTGATATAAAGCTGCTGCCCGGAATCAGCGATGTGCTCCAGGGGCCGTGCCAGCCACGGTCGAGGAGCGGGCGCGCTCTGCGCCGCGAAATCGGGCGACCGGAAGCAATTCTTCTGGGTGGGTGCATATACTCTCGATCTCCCGCCCGCAAATCCAAGCATAGAGAAGGGAGCCATTGCATGGGAAAATTGGACGGAGGTGCGCTCGTAGGCAGGGCTCTTGCCAATGAGGGAGTGGAGAGAGCATTCGTTCTCTGCGGGGGGCATATCATGCCGGCGCTCTACGGAATGCGAAACGCCGGAATCGAGATCATCGATCTGCGCCACGAATGTTCCGCACTTTATGCGGCCATCGCCTATACGCGGGCCAGCGGAAAGATTGCCGCGGTGTTGACGACCGCGGGCCCCGGTGTGGGCAATACGGCGGCGGGTATGATGGAGGCCGCATCGATGAATATCCCCGTCGTGCACATCGGCGGTGCCGTTTCGACGTCCATGCGGGATCGGGGCGATCTGCAGGATATGTCGACCCTCTCCCTCATGAAGTCCGTCTCCAAATGGGCCAAGAAGGTGACCCTCGCCCATCGCATCCCCGAATACCTCGCCATGGCCTTCCGGCACGCTACGGATTCGAGCCCCGGACCGGTCTACGTCGAGATTCCCACGGATTTTCTCTTTGCGAAGCTGGACGAGGCGGGCTGCCGGATCCATCCGAGGGCTGCGGGTACGGCACCGCCGGCGGGAAATCCCCGGCTCGTCGAGCAGGTTGCGGAACTCCTGGCCGAAGCGGAGCGGCCGGCCATGCTATTCGATGACGGAGCGCGGCAGCATATCGGTGATGATGCGGATGCGGTGGCGGAGCTTTCAGAGTTCCTGAAAATGCCCGTGGGCATCGCGGGCTATGGCTGTCGGGGGCTCTTCGGCGACGAGTCCAAGAATTCCCTGCTCAATACCAATGCGATTGGCCGTGCGGATGTCGTATTGGCCATGGGCTGCCGCTTCGATTTCAGGCTGGGATCGGGCCGGTTCATCCCGAAGGAGACCAGGGTCATCCAGGTGCATACGGATCAATCCCAGATCGGCTTCAACCTTCGTGCGGATATCGGGATTGCGGCCGGAGCGGGCCCTTTCAGCCGCCAACTGCTGGAGTCGATCAGATCCAGACGAGAGCCCGCGTTGGGCGATTCGTGGGTGGGGCCCGCTGCCGAGATCAGCACCGCCGGGTTGCGGGATGTCTACTCGGATAAGAATATTCCCATTCATCCCGCACGTTGCGCGGGTGAGGCCGCAAGATTCCTCGAAGCGGACGGACGCGACTGGTCGTTGGTCATCGATGGTGGAGAGGCCTCGGTATGGATGGGCGGAGCCGCGACCGCTTATCGGAGCGGCCAGCTTCATGCGACCGGCGCCAACGGGACGATTGGAACGGGTCCCGGCCTGGTCATCGGGGCCTGGGCGGCCCATCGCAAGCCCGTCCTCTGGTATACGGGCGACGGTAGTTTTGGCTTCTACGCGATGGAAATGGAGACGATGGCCCGGCTGGGGATTCCTGTCGTCTGCGTGATCTCGAACGATTCCAGCTGGGGCATGATCAGCCTGGCGGAGAAGCATATCCGGCCGGATGAGATCGAGGAGAGGGGAAGCTGTAATACGGATCTCCACCTCATGCGCGCCTATGAAAAGATGGTGGCCATGTGGGATGGCTACGGGGAGCAGGTCACGGATCCCGAAGAGATCCTACCCGCCATCAAGCGGGCGGCGGACAACGGAAGGCCGTCGATCGTCAACGTTCAGATCGATAGTGAGATCCTATCCCCCTTCATCGCCTCCTACGTGGATATGGTCAAGGGCAGCTAGGGTTTTCATTGCGACGAAATGGCCGATAGGGCCCAGGAGAGAGGGAGTCAGTGTTGGTCAAAGATCGGAAGGTGGCATTCATCAGCGGTGCCGCCAGCGGGATTGGACGAGCCACCGCAGAATTCTTTTCGGCGCGGGGTTGGTGGATCGCTGCGGCGGATCGGAATAGCGAAGGACTCGAGAAGCTCTGTGACACTCTGGGCCGGGATCATTGCCGCTCGTGGCCGCTGGATACACGGGATAAGGCTGCGTATGATGTCGTGATTTCGGAACTCGCCGAAGAAAGCGATGGTCGCCTGGATCTTCTCTTCAATAATGCGGGTATCGCGGCAGTCGGATTCTTCGAGGAGATTCCCATCGAAGAGAGTCTGAAGATCATCGATGTCAACCTGATCGGGGTGATCAACGGAATCTATGCGGCCCTGCCGCTCCTGAAGGCGACCCCGGGCAGCCTTTGCTTCAGTACATCTTCGTCGGCCGCGACCTTCGGCGCGCCAAATCTCGCGATCTATACGGCGACCAAATTTGCCGTAAAAGGGCTCACCGAAGCCCTGGCCGTCGAACTCTCGCGCTGCGATGTTCGGGTTGCGGATGTACTCCCTGGAGTGATCGATACCGCGATTTTTGGCGACTCACCCGTCTTCGTGAAGGGCGAGAGAATTTCCCTCGGAGAGGGTTCCAGCGCTATTATCCCGGCCGCCGAGGAGGGTCCGTTTCGAATGATTTCTCCCGACCAGGTCGCTGAAGCCGTCTGGAATTGCTACCAGGGTGAGCCGCGGATGCATTGGTATGTGCCCGACGAGATCGAGGAGATCGAAAAGGCGAAGGCCGCCTCGCCCGAAAAGTTGCGCGACGAGCGAATTGCGGCACGAAAAGAAAATGCCTAGACATCCGGGGCAGGATGGTTGGGCCCGCTTCCCCCGCGGTCGGTGCTGACGAATCCGCTCTCCCATGCTTCGGTCGCTTCGATCGCTTCGGTCGTGCGTCAGCCCCTCGCTGCGATCCTCGTATCCATCTTCACGGTGAGGGTGCAGGAATATTCGGGCAGGTGAGGCTCGAATAGCATGGCGATGGGGGTAGTGCCGTTGAAAACAGCCTCGCAGGCTCCCTTGCAGCCCTCGAGGCAGGCGAGATCCTGGGTGCGGCCATCTCCAGGGGCCGTATGCATCCAGCAGCGGGGGATATACATCTCCATGCCTCCCGGGATCATCTTCATCTCAGCCGGGCCCACAATCGCATTGATGGGGTTGATGCGGTTCAGCAGGAAGGCGCCCGATCTTTCGATCAGCCTTCCTCTCCACGAGGGGCCTTTCGAGGCTCTTGTCGTCTGCTCGACGCGGGGATTGCCGGGACGTGTCATCTTCTCGAGGCTGGGCAGAAGCGAACTCATCCCGTCTCGCATGGCTCGGGCGAGAATGTCGATGACGAGTTCACGATATTCCTCGTGGGGGAAGAACTCCCGCAACTCTCCGAATACCCATTCGAGTTCTCGAATATACGAGCCGTATAGGATGCGCCATTTATCCCGGGGTGAATCGAAGAAGCGGATTCGCTCGCGCATGGAGAGGACCTGGCGGTAGCCATCGTCGACTTTAAGGGCATCGTCGGAAAGCAGTCGCAGGATAGGCACGTAGGTCTTGGGGATTACGTCGCCGACCTTGCTCATCATCAACTTGATCGTCAGGAAATCGACCCAGGCCTGGGGGTTCCATTTTTTCCATCCGCGCCCGAATTCCGCATCGGCTGTCGTCATGATTGCCCTCTCTTCCCTCTCTTCCCGGTCTTCCCTCTCTTCCCGGTCTTCCTTTCGTCTTCCGATCGAGCTTTCTCTCGGGAAGTCGCTTCTGCCACTTCTGCGTTGATTCGAGTATAGCGTCTATGCGGCTTTGGATCTGGCAGGCCGAGATCCCTCCGCCAACCCGAATGGCTCCTCGGAATTCAGGTCATCGATCCGGGATGGCGAGCGGGATGGCGAGCGAATTCTTCGCCTACGCTTCAAGCTCCTTCACGAATGCTTCGAGGGGGCTCTCGTCGTTGCCGATCCCCACCGCATGTCTGCGTTCGGAATGTTCGTCGGCGAAGCGGCGGTAGAGAGCCACCACGCGGGGCAGGCCAGATTCTGCCTCGTCACGGCTGCCAGCCGTGATCAATGCCAGGCTCGAAATGAAGATCGGCGCGGCCAGAACGGCGATCGCGGCGTTTTCCACCTCGTCGAGATGGTCGCCAATGCTGACGGCCTCGTGGGGTCGCTCCGCGAGCAGGTAGCGCATATGTCCCATCCCGTAGGAGATCGAACGAGACACATCCTGAACGCCGAATCTGGCGATGGTCTGATCCGCCGGGTTGGCCGAGACCTTTTCGAGGTGACGCAGGAGGATCTGCATCAGGCCGCAAAGAAGGAGATGGGCTGCCACCGAGGCATGGGGGAAGGTGCCCGCATCAAAGACACTCTTCAGAAATTCTCCGAGTGCCGCGTGATCGCGTCCCAGGCCCGTACCTCCCGCGATGGCCCGCTTGCGGAAGACGTCCGCCAGCTGTGCGGCGTCGAACATCTGCGTGCATTGCCACATCTTGAGCTCGACCAATTCCTGATTGATCTGCCATACCCACTTCGAGGGCACATCCCCCAGCAGCGTGGCCATGCTGGTGAGGTCCGTATAAAATTGGGCCAGGGCGCGCTCGAAATCATCCGAGTGGCCGAGATCCTCCACCGCATCCCAGGGGACCTCGCGTGATGGCAGCCAATGCCGCGCCTTCGATTCCTCGTAGAGCGCTGCGCAATTATCCGACCAGACTTCGCTCTTGCGATTGATCGTATAACCCAGATGCGGCAGCCCCGGTGGCAATACCGCTCCTCTCGGCGCCATCGAGTAGTTGTTGCGGATCTTCTCGGGGATCAGATCCCAGCTGCGGCTGCCGGTATTGATGTCCTCGAAGGTCAGTCCACGGCGCGGATCACTGGGTCGACAATCCCCCCGTTCGACATCCAATCCCATCCAGTCGAGCTGGAGCTTTCCCCTCAAGATTTCGACTGAACGCTCCAGAACTTCGGGGTTGTTGAAGAAGTCATCCCTGGCGTAGTAGCCCATATTTCATCCCTTTCTCTGGTCTGAGAGTCGGCTCAGACCGAGGCGATCGCACTCAGCATGCGTTGCTGGAGTTCCAATAGTGGACTGCGTTCCCGACGTTCGGGAAGTCCCGCCCGCTCTGCCCTCTGGAAGTACTCCTGGATCTGTTTGCCCTGGAAGGCGCCGACCGTTTCGATACCGCGCCGAATCTGATCGGGCTTCGTGCCCTTGCCTCCGAGTACGATCATGGATTCGAGCTGATCGGGATTGAAGAGTCCCGTGAGGTGCCTCTCGGCTTCGTCGAGAAAGCCGTTGATCTGAGGTCGGACCTCGGGGCAGTTGTCCATCAAATATTTGAGATGCTGCAATCCGTATGAGACATGTCTCGCCTCATCCTGCATCACGAGTTGGAACATGCGTTGTTCGACGGGTGTGGGAGAGATGAACTCGCTCGAGCGAAAGAGCGTCAGGATGAAGCCTTCGCCGAGCACGTGGAGAAAGACGCTGCCCTCCGAGTAGCTATCCGCCTCGAGAATTCCCTTCAGGGCGTGCTCACCGCGCACACTGGCCCGGAAGAGTCCGGCTCCGGCCAATGCTCGCTTGCGAAAAACTTCGGCGTGGCGAGCCTCGTCGATGGCCTGGGTCGCGATGAAGCCCTTCACCTCCTGAAAGTAGCTGTTCATATGATGACTCCACTTCGCCGGCAGGTCCGTGGCGATCATCTCCACCTCGGAGAGCAGCGTGCAGAGCTGGCAGAAGGCGATCTCTACATCATCGGGAATTTCGTGCTTGTCCATATCATTCCAGGGAACGTCCGTTGTCACATTCCACTGGCGACTCATGGCTTCTTCCCAATAACGCTGAACCCGATAGCCCCAGACGTCGGACTTCTTATTCAGCGAAGGGCCGAGATCCGGCTGTTCGCTCCCCTCGCTGAGAATTGCACCGCGGGGGGCCACGCCGCGATTCTCGCGGACGACCTCGGGAGTATTTTCGATCGAATAGGGGCCGACCTCGCAATCCTCGAGGGTCAGGCCGCGGCGCGGATCACGACGGCGGACCTCCACTTTATCCCGGGCATCATCGAGCCAGCCAAAATCGAGATTGCCCTTCTTGATGTCGCGGACGCGCAGGTTGAAGTCGGAATTATATGAGAAGTCATTGGTTCCGTAGAAGCTCATCGGGTCTATCCTCCGGGTCCGGGCCTCAGGCCCATTCGATTTCGAGATCCGCCGACTGGTCGATGAAGGTCTGGATCGTTGCCATGAAGCGGTAGAATTTGTCGTGGCCTTCGGGATCGTCGTATACGACCTGCATACGATCTCCGACGTGAGAGAGACTATTCAGCGTATAGGCGGGTTCGGGGATGCCATTCTGCTGGATTGAATTGAGCATATCCTTCCAGAGTTGCAGAGGAGCCTCGAGCCGGAAGTCGAGTTCTGCGTCCCCGGCATCTGCGAGTTCGCGGATATCCGAGCAGTCGAAGACATCGAAGGTGAGCGCATAGAGATGCGGATCTTCGCCGTCCACCTTGACTCCCATCACCGTGTCACAGAAACCCAGTTTCTCGAATTCAGCCGCATTCTCTTTCATGCGATTCGCGAGTTCCTGGAAGAATTCAATCGAAGGAAATTTGAAGGCCATTGTTTTCTCCTATCGTGCTCTCGGTATGTGGTTATGCTTTTTCATCTTCTCCCGCTCATCTCCTCGAAACCCCCGCCGCGTCGGAATTCTTCTCGACGCCGAGGTAGTTCAAGAAGGCGCGGCTAAGCTCCCCGGCCAATTTATCGTCCGAAGTCGGAATTCCATAACCCGCGAAATCGTCGAAGAGAATCGCCTGTTCGATCGCGGCGAGGACGAACCTCAGGCCGAAAGCCACCGCAGCTTCCGGCTCCGGATGGGCGATCCTCTCGGCCCGTGCCAGCAGCAATACCAGCAGGCATTCACCGATATGCGTCACCAGTTGATGCTTGCGTTCGCCCGCATCCGAGCCGCCACCCCCGGAAAGCAGGAGGAGTACGGCGCCCCGGCGCTCCCGGTGGATTTCGACCAGGAAGAGGATGATTTCATTGACGATCTCCTCGATGCTCGCGTCTCGCCAGAGATCGGGATCGAAAGTGGCGTCGGTCGTCAGATGGGCCTCATCGGTGAAGCGATCCAGGAGGCAACGCAGCAGGGTTCTTTTATCGCGAAAGCGCGAGTAGACCGCACCCACGGACAAGCCCGCACGCGCGGCGATCTCCGCGACCGTGACGTCGTCGAAGCCCTTGTCGGCGATCAGTTCCTCGGCCGCATCGAGCAGCCTTTCGACATTTCGCTGACTTCTCGCCTGGCGGGCCGGGCGAATCCAATGCAGGTGTGAGCGTTTTGGCATCTGTTAGGAAAGTAATGATATTTTTGAGAATGCTAATTCGGATTCACTTTCTGTCAACACGGGATTTCTCCATCCTCCCGGATCCCCGAGGGGTCCCGCTGGTTCAGGCTCGGAATTCCGTGGAAATCAGGCAGATCACTTCGTAGAAGCGCTCCACCTCGGCTTCGCTGAGGGGATCGGTTCCCAGAATTTCGCCGTGCAGGGAGGAGAGGCTCACGTAGCCGAGAATCATGCTGTTGAAGGCCATGATCGAGGTGCGCAGGGCCTCGTCAGACAGGCTGGAGGCCGAGTCGAAGAGTTCTTCACGCGCGAGGCGAAAGGCCGGCTTGTACCAGCGCTCCACCAGCCACTGCAACTGGCTTCCGCCCGCGAGGGCAGCGTGTTGGACCAGGCGCGCGAGGTTCGGATGTTCGATGTGGTGGATCAGAACCGTGCGAATGATGCGCAGTACGTCCGGCCGCTCGCCCTCGGAACTGATTTCCCGGGTCATGATTTCGAAGAAGGGCTCGATCAGGCGAGCGAGCACCGCCTCGTAGACGGCGCGTTTGCCCTTGAAGTGTTTGTAGACTCCCGGGCCGCTGATTCCCACCTGGGCGGCGATCTCCGACAGGGAGGCCCCGTCGAAGCCGCGCTCGGCGAATTCGCATTCCGCCACGTCGAGGATCTGCTCGGCAGTGCTGCTGGCCATCGTCCCCCATTTCTCCGGCTGCGAGGTGATTCGAGGAGAGAATCGCCCGCGAGCCCTCGTTGACTCCTCCCCGGGAGCGGGATAGGTTATAGACCTCTAACCTACCAGATTCGGTGTGGCGAGGCGTCGAGCCGGGGCTCCGGGATTTTCGAAAGCCCCCAACCGAGACGGGCCTCTGGAAGTTCCCTCGACCTCGCGCCCCGTAGCCCACGAGGAAGCATGCCATGTCCACCATCGGGGAAGACATCGAAGTCGGACTCTCGGAAGAGGATCTGCAGATCCGAGATACCGTCCGTCAATTCGCCGCCGAGGTCCTGCGCCCGGCCGGGATCGAACTCGATCGCATGAGCAATCCCGCCGATGGCATCGCATCGGATTCCGTGCTCTGGAAGGTTGTCGAGCAATATAAGTCGCTCGGCATCAAGGAACTCGCCCTCGATGAAGAAATGGACCCCCTTCGCAAAGCGCGCCTGATGGCGGTCATCAACGAAGAATTGGCCTGGGGTGATGTCGGTCTTGCCATCGCCCTCGGTCTCTCTGCATTTCATCAGCCCTGGGTGAAACAGAGCGGGGACGCCGAACTCATCGAGCGCTTCTGCTCGCCGGATCGTTTTACCCTCGGTTGTTGGGCGTTGACTGAACCCGACCACGGGAGCGATACGGTGGCCCTTACGGAGACCTGCTTCTCCGACCCCGCACTCAAACCCAATTGTGTGGCGCGCAAGGATGGCGATGGCTACGTGATCAGCGGGCAGAAGGCGGCCTGGGTCTCGAATGCGCCCATCGCCGACATGACCGTGCTCTTTTGCACCCTCGACCTCAGCCAGGGTTTCAAGGGAGGAGGCGTCTTCCTCCTGCCCCTTGATCTGCCCGGCATCTCGCGTCCCGATCCCCTGGATAAACTCGGTCAGCGTTCCCTTCCCCAGGGCGAGATCTTCTTCGATGATGTGCGCGTTCCCGACTCCCATATGGTGCTCGGTCCGGATCTATACTCGATCGGATTGGAGACGATGCTCGGCCACGCGAATGCCGCCATGGGGC
This sequence comes from uncultured Spirochaetaceae bacterium, assembly GCA_964435795.1. GTDB lineage: Bacteria > Myxococcota_A > UBA9160 > UBA9160 > UBA4427 > JAZXM01. Next base: position 20,339 of record CAYTAT010000047.1, on the reverse strand, counting down.
AGCTCTTTGTCGGTGTGGCCCGTGCCGCCTACGAGCACGCCGTTCTCTACGCGAAGCAGAGAGTCCAGGGTGGGGTGCCGATCATCGAGCATCAGGCCGTTCGCTCACGCCTCTTCAAGATGTTCACCCGGGTGGAGGCCGCACGTTCCCTGGCTCGCCGTGTGGCGCTATTCAACGCCAGCGGGCAGCAGAAGGTGGAATACTCGATTGCGGCCAAGACCTGCGCGACCCAGACGGCCTTCGAAGTGGCGAGTGATGCCGTACAGATCTTCGGGGGCAATGGACTGAGCCGCGAATACCCGGTGGAAAAATTGCTTCGGGATGCCCGCGCCTCGATGATCGAGGACGGTTGCAATGAAATGCTCAGTATCGTCGGGGGAGCACGCCTCTAGCGCGTTCACGGATCCGATGGGGATCCAGAACCCCGAGATTCTCTCGAGGAAGAGTCGGAGAAGAAGCCATGGAACTTCGTGAAGTCATCGGTAATCGTCGCTCGATTCGATACCTGGATCCGAATCGGCCCGTCGAGATCGACAAGATTCAGCGCATGCTGGAGGCCGCCCGGATCGCTTCTCATTTCGGAAATAATAATGCTGCCTGCGCACTCGTCATCCATCGCGACTCCGCGAGTGAAGAGCAGATTGCGAGTCTGCCTTCGCCCGTCGGCGGCTTCCAGATGCAACTCGCCCCGGTGATCATCCTCTGGTACATCGAAGGGGATGCCCTCGACGAAGCCGGTCTGCGGCTGCGCGAGTTGGTTCAATGCGGGGCCATCGGTTACGGCCCCCAGAAACACGAAGAACTCGAAAAGACCCTGGTTCCCCTATTCAATAGCATCGGTGAAGCCCTGAAGGCACCGGGGATGGTCGATATGGATCTGGGCCAGGCCGTCGCCCAGGCGACCCTGATGGCCTTCGACCAGGGCCTGGGTACCTGCTGCCAGGGATCCGCCGACTGGTCGCGGGTGGAGAAGGCCTTTGGGCTGCCCGAGAGTTGTCGCATCGTGGTAGCCCAGACCGTTGGCTATCCCCTCGAGAGTCCCGACGCCGGTGGGCAGCGGCCGCGCCTTTCCTTCGAGCAACTCTTTCGGCTCAACTCCTTCGACACTCCCTTCCCCAGGGCCCAGGAGGTAGTGGATGAACTCATGGCCGATAAACTCCTCCAGACGGCAGCGCCCCTGCCCGGACGAGAGGAGGAGATCGAGGCGATTCGTGATCAATTCGATCTGCCGGGCTCTGGAATGATCTGATCCAGCCGCGCAGGGCGGTCGGGGCGGCGGTCCAGAGGGTCCGCCGCCAGGAAAGTGGAGGAGAATTCATGCGTGTGAATGCCATCGTGGCCGGGGTCGGGATGACCCCCTTTGGGAAGCATTTCGATCGGAGCCTCAAACAATTGGGCGGCGATCCGGTTCTGGAGGCCATCGGGGATGCGGGCCTCGAACTCTCGGATATCGAAGCCGCGTACGTGGGCAATTGTGCGGCGGGTACGGTAACCGGACAGGAATCGATTCGCGGCCAGGTGATTCTCAGCTCCATCGGGCTCGGCAAGGTGCCGATCATCAATATCGAAAATGCCTGCGGGAGCGGCAGCACGGCGCTCAATCAGGCCGCAATGATGGTCTCGGCGGGCTATTACGACGTGGTCCTGGCGGCCGGAGTGGAAAAGCTCTATCACGAAAACAAGGCCATCACCTATTCGGCCTTCTCGGGTGCGGTAGACGTCGAGGAGCGCGATGCGTTCATTGCCGAGATCACTGCCGGGCAATCCGAGGGATCCGGTGAGAGTCGCTCGATGTTCGCGGACTTCTACGGCGTGATGGCCCGGGATCATATGCGCGATTATGGATCGACGCCCGAGAGTTTCGCCCTCGTTTCCTCGAAGAATTCATTCCACGGAAGCCGCAACCCGCGGGCCCAGTTCAAGAATGAAATGTCCGTCGAAGAGGTTCTCGCGCAGCCGATGATCTCGCAGCCCCTGACGCGGCCCATGATCTGCCCGGTTGCGGATGGAGGTGCGGCGGCCATCCTCGTGAGCGAACGCAAAGCCAGGCAACTCGGTATCGACAAGCCCGTACGGATCGTCTCCAGTGTTGTGCATTCCTATTTCGAGCATCCCCAGGGCGCCGAGGAAAATGTCAGCAGCATCAGTATTGCCGAGGCCTATTCCGAGGCCGGTGTCGGACCCGATGACCTGGATCTGATCGAACTCCACGATTCTTCCGCAGTGACGGAAATTCTTCTCTACGAGGGGCTCGGGATCTGCGAACCCGGCGGCAGCGTCAAGCTCCTGCACGACGGCGAGACGCGCCTCGGAGGCCGAATCCCGGTCAATACTTCGGGTGGCCTGCTCCGCAAGGGACATCCGGTGGGCGCCACAGGCGTGGCACAGATCCTGGAACTCACCCATCAATTGCAGGGGCGCGCGGGCCAACGGCAGGTCGAAGGGGCGAAGGTGGCCCTGGCCCATAATGGGGGTGGAACCATTCGCGGAGAAGTCGCCGCCATGAATATCAACATCCTCATGCGCTGAGGGCCTTCAGAAATCCCCCTGCCCGTAGCGGCTGCGAGGCGAAGATGCGAGAACGTAATCCTTTCATTCTGGCGGATCTGATCCGGATTCGCGCCGACGAGAAGCCCGATCTCGACGTGCTGACCTTCGAGCATATGAGCCTCGACGGCGGCGCGACCCCGGACGAGGTTCGGACCTACGCGGATCTGCAGATTCGGGCCAATCGCATCGCGGCGGAATTGATCGCGCGCGCTATGGCGCCGGGGGATCGCTTCGCGATCATGATGCGCAACCATCCCGAATTCGTCGAGGCGATGATCGCCGCTTCTATTACGGGTTGCGTATTCGTGCCCATCGATCCCCGAACCCGGGGCGAAAAACTCGCTTTCCTCTTGAGCAATTCGGAAAGCCGGGGGATCTTCTGCGCCGATTATTGCGCGCAAGAGATCGTGGCCATTCGCGACTCCTGTCCGAAGCTCGAGTGGATTCTCTGCCTCGAGTCCGGAGAATCCGAAGTTCCCACTCCGATGGATCTCCCGGATCTCCTTCCCCTGGCCGAAGTATTGGATCGTGATGCTGAATCCGTGGATTCGCGCGTGGACGATGTCTCGGCTCCCCTCCAGATCATCTACACCTCGGGAACGACGGGGGATCCGAAGGGCATCGTCGGCGACCATATGCGCATGGGTGGGACCGGCATGCTGGGGGGGATCTTCGGCTATCAGGAGGATGAGCGTCCCTATACGGGACTCTCCTTTACGCATAATAACGCCCAGGCCACGGCGCTGGCGCCGGCCCTGATGTCCGGATATCGGGCCGTACTCAGCCGTCGCTTCACGAAATCGAAGCTCTGGGATGTTTGTCGCCGCTATGGCTGTACGAGTTTCTCCCTCGTGGGCGGGATGGCGACGGCCATCTATAGCGAGCCGCGCCGGGACGACGATGCCGACAATCCCGTTCGCCTGGTCGTGAGCGGGGGCATGCCCCTCGCCATCTGGGCCGCCTTCGAAGAGCGCTTCGGCGTCGACATCTTCGAGTTCTACGGTGCGAGTGATGGTGGTGGCATGGCGTACAATCCTCCCGGCGAGGGGCCCAAGGGATCCTTTGGCAAGCCCATGAGCAGCGTGCGGATGGCCATCCTCGATGCGGAGGGAAATGAGTGCCCCGCGGACGAGGTGGGCGAGATCTGCTGTCGTCCAGCGGATGGCAGTGAGGCCAGCGTGGAATATCACGGGAATCCCCAGGCTTCGAGGAAGAAGATCCAGGCGGGCTGGAATCGTAGCGGCGATATGGGACATCGCGACGCCGAGGGTTTCTTCTATTTCGATTATCGGATTGGCGGGGGCATCCGGCATAATGGGGATTTCGTCAATCCGAGCTTCGTCGAGAAGGTGGTCGCCGAAGCCGAGCAGATCACGGATGCTTTCGTATATGGCGTTCCAGCGGCTTCGGGCGCGCCGGGAGAAAAAGATGTGGTCGCCGCCGTCGTCCCTCGGGATCCCGGCCTCTTCAATGCCGAGGATCTCTTCGCCCACTGCCGCAAGGGTCTGGAACCGAATTTCGTCCCCGGATTCTTCCAGGTGGTCGAAGAAATTCCCAAGACCGCTTCCGAGAAACCCCAGGAGCGCCTGCTCGAGGATCGCTTCGAGCGGCGCCTGGATCCGATTCACTCTCGAGGCTGATGCCGGATACCGATCAGGTCTCGGTGATCAGCCCGAGTTCGGCATGCCGTCGTACGAAGATGCTGCTCACGTATCGTGGGGGGAGTTGGCTGTCGAGGGAAAAGGAGCGGGTGCGCGCCAGTAATTCCTCCAGGATGATTCGTCCCTCGAGTCTGGCGAGGCGCGCGCCGACGCAGAAGTGCAATCCTCTGCCGAAGGCCAGATGTTCGTGCAGATTCGGGCGCTGGATGTCGACGATATCCGGATTCTCGAAGGTCTCCGGATCGCGATTGGCCGCGGCCCAGAGCAGCAGCAGACGAGAGCCTTCGGGAAGCGTGACGCCGCCCAATTCCGTATCGCGTTTCACCAGGCGGTAATGGCCCCGAAAGGATGATTCGAGGCGCAATACCTCCTCTACGAATTCGGGAATCAGCTCGGGATCTTCTCGGAGTTCGTCCTGGAGCTGCTTTTCTTCGGCCAGGATTCGCACGGCATTTCCGGTCAGGCTGGACGTCGATTCGCCCCCCGCCCCGGCGAGTACGACCAGGATCGAGGTGCCTTCTCGCTTGGAGATCAGCCCTTCCTCGACGCCCCGAGCCAACTCTCCGATCACATTCATCGCGGGCTGAGTGTTGGCAGCCGCCGATGCTTCTTCGAGGCGCGCGGCGAGGTAGGCGCTCATTGCTGCCGTTTTACCCGCCACGGCGGCCATCCGTTCGTGAGTGATCGTACCCGCCAGGATCTCCGTGCCCGTCATCGCCCAGTCGAGGAGTTGATCCACATCTTCGAGGGGCAGGCCCACAACGAGGGCCATGGCCCGGGTGGGCAGCGGATTCGCAACGCCCTCTACGAAGTCTCCTCCGCCGGCCGCGATCAGTGATTCGATGAGTTCGCCCGCCCAGCCACGCAGTGTCGGTTCGAGAGCGGCGACGATACCGGGCTTGACGTGGGGAAGGATCAGGCGGCGGTGAACGGCGTGGGAAGGCTCGTCGGCATTCGCGATACCATCGACCGCACTGCCGAAATCGAGCAGGCTGAAGACCTCGGGCTCTCCCTTCGGCCCGGTGATCAGAACGCCGGTCAAATTTGCCGAGAAATCATCGTGGCGTTCCAATGCCTCTTCGATGAGGAGGCGCTTGGAGACGAGATGGACATCGGTTCCGGGAATCGCGTAGACGGGCGCGTGTTCTCGTAGGGCGGCGTAGAAGGGGTAGGGGTCTTCTACGGTTTTCGCGTCGAGAAAATCGAAATCATCGGGGGATTGCATTTACGTCTCGCTCTTCTGTTGACGTTCTGGGCTCGTGCTTCCTGATGCCATGCTTGGGGAATCCGAGCGGGGTTCGGACTCCCGAGCGAGTCCACTTCCCGGCGCCAGGCGCGGCACGATTCCCGCCAGGCGATACAACTTCTGATCTATCGCAACTGCTTTTCTCATCTCTGAACCACCCTTCTCATATCCGAACTACCCCTCCAATATCTTAACTATAGGGGAATAAGTCGTTTCGCCCCGCTGCTGGATCTTGAGGGGGTCGGGCGCTCCGGGCTCCGCATCGAATGGCGATCGATCGAATCCCGTCTGCGAAATGGAAATGCAGCCGCCCAGATTCAGAGTCGAGCGCAACATCGTCTAAGCGAGTCGATAATTCTTCGAAGAGGATCCGGATTTCCAGACGGGCCAGGCGGATTCCGAGGCAGGGGAGGGGCATTGCCCATGCCCGTTGCGGGCGCTTCGGGATGTTGCCGATCTGTCCAGGCCCCTATGCGCCGGTACGGCCTCGTCGCCTATACTCAGATTTGAGATCGGGAAGGAGAATCTTTCGCGGCATGGCGCGCTACCGCCTGGGTGCAGGGAATATCCGGAAATCTCTTGACGCGTTGGCCCAGCGGGATCGAGACGTGAGGCGGGCGCTCGAGATCGTGGGCTATCCCGAGCCGCGCCGCCGCCCCGAAGGATTCGAAACCCTGCTCAGGGTAATCGTGGGCCAGCAACTCTCCGTCAGCGCCGCCGCCGCGATCCAGGGTCGCCTGGAAAAAGCCATGAAGAACGAGCTATCGGCCCAGCGACTTTTGCGACTGCGCGAAACCACCCTGCGCAAGGTCGGATTCTCCCGTCCCAAGATTCGCTATGCGCGCTGCCTGGCGCGGGCTCTGCAGTCGGGGGAATTGGATTTGCAGGAACTGCACGAGCTCTCGGACGAATTGGCCATCGAGCGAATTCGAAGCGTTCCGGGATTGGGTCGATGGAGCGCCCAGATCTATCTGATGTTCAGCCTCGGCAGACCCGATATCTGGCCCGAGGGCGACGTGGGTGCGATGCGGGGGCTGCAGAAGCTGAAAGGATTCGAAGAAAAGCTCACATCCGCCCAGGCCGGCGCTCTCGTGGAGCCACTGGCTCCCCATCGGAGTGCGGTCGCGCTGCTGGCCTGGAAGTATGCCAATTCGACAGCGCTCTGATGAATTCGGAATCCGTCGGGGATTCGAATGCTCTGCTCCCAAGCCCCGGGGAAGAATCCAGAGGGGAGTTTGAATTCTGGGATCTGGCTCCGGCAATCCGCCGCCAGAAGTTTCGCGCCAGAAGCCGCGGTCGCGCCTCAGCGATGCCCCATGGAAGGCAATCAGCCTGTTTCGCCGACTCTTTGCATCAATGGGCTGCCGCCGACCGGGAATCGTTTGCGATGCCGGCCTCCATTTGATGCTCCTCAATCATCAGATTTGAGAGGTATTCGAAGAGTTCGCTCCATCCGCTTTCGAGCTCGGGGCACCATTCGGTCCCGGATACATCCGCCATGGCGAGGAGGAGCGTCTCGATATAGACGCGATACATGTCTTCATCCACTTCGTATTCAACATGCTTCTTCCCCAGCGAAGTCAAATTCGGACCCACCCAATTTTCGGCATTCAGGTGGTCGACCGCATACATCAGGGTCTCTCGCACCATCTGTCTCCCCGCGGCGGAATGGTGTGCGGTGAAGAGGTCCAGCCAGTCGGGATTTCTTTCGAAGAGGATGTCGTAGACTTTCCCTGAGAGTTCCAACTCGCAATCCGCGAGCTTTTCAAAATTCCGGATCAGCATTTCCTTGTCGATCGTCACGTCTTTCCCATTTCCAAGCGATCGAGTGGATCGCTTATAAGAAGTGCGCATGGCCTGTCGATCGAGATCGCAGGCGGTGGAAGTTCATGCTCGCCTACGCGGCTTCAGGTGTATATTTCACCCTCAGCTGCATACAGGAACGAACCAGGGAGGAGGGACGAAGTTCGGGGCCTCCCGCAGAAAATTCCATATCGGGGAGGCGGCGGAGAACCTCCTCGAAGGCGACACGCATCTCCATGCGAGCCAAATTCGCCCCCATGCAGAAATGACTTCCGATTCCGAAGCCGATATGGGCCGGATTTCGATCGACTTGGAAGTCATCCGGATTCTCGAAAATCCGGGGATCGCGATTTGCGGCCGGATAGACGATCAGAACCTCCTGATCCTTCAGGATTCGATGTCCCAGGAGCTCGGTATCCGCGAGAACCGTGCGTGAGAAGGATCGCACGGGAGAAACCATTCTCACCATTTCCTCGATGGCTGCTGGAATCAATGCGGGATTGTCGATCAATTTCTCTTTTTCAGCGGGATTCCTGATCAGCAATTCCATGCCTCCCGAAATGCCATTTCGCGTGGTCTCATTTCCGGCGACCATCAGCACCAGTAGGAGTACGAGAAGTTCGTCATTCACCATGCCCTGGACTTCTTCTGGTTGTCCATGAAGGATTCGTTCGCCGGTGAATTCCTTTTCCAGGAGGCCCGCATCCCGAGCGCCAGTGAGGATGCTGATCAGATCATCCTTCGGATCCTCGCGGCGTTCTTCTATGATCTTGGATACGTATTGGGAGTACTCTACGAAGGCCTTCCCCGCTTTCAACATGATCTCGGGATCGTCCCGTTGGCTATCTCCAGCGATCAGATCGTCGGACCATTCATGGAAGCGCTCTCGATCCTCTTCCCGAATACCCATCATATATGCGATCAGGCGGATGGGCAGGGGGGCTGAAATGGAGTCCACGAAATCACATTCCCCCTTATCCGCGATGGCATCGATGGCCTCCCGAGTGATGACTCGAAATTTTTCTTCCATCTTTCGGACCATTCTCGGCGTGAAGCCTTTATTGAGTTTGTTGCGCAGGATTCCATGACGGGGCTCGGCCTCGTCGATGAATCCGATGACCGTATCCTGCTTGGGCCGGATTCCCTGGGCGGAGGTATAGATCTCCTGGTTCTTCGAGACTTCACAGCATGCATCGTAGCCCGTGAGAACCCAGAGATCGGATTGCTTCGACCAGTAGACGGGTTCGTTTTCGCAGAGCCAACGCAGCCGCTGATCGAGATCCTCTCCCCAATTGCCCACCTTCGTAAAATCACAATCAACCGTGTTCGAGTTCATCTGCCATTCTCCTGTGTAGATTCTGCGGTTGCGAGTTCCAGCCATGCCCGAATTCTGTCCCGATCCCGCCCGGGCCCTATTCTTGGGGAATCAGGGCACTCTCGAAAAAGCCTAGGGTTCGCCGAACCTCATTCGATAAATCGGATCCGTTCCTCGGTGTGCTGAGCAGGACGCCGAAGAATGCGATCAGGATGATTCGAGAGAGTTCGTCGGCTTCCATCTCGTTCGTGATGGCCCCGCGCTTCTTCTCCTGGACGAGACAGGCTCGAAGCGCTTCTTGAATCGGATTCTCGTTGAAATCGACATCGATCGGCGGGCGTTGAAAACTGGCGATAGTCTGCCGAAGCAGTTCCGGATCTCCAATCTCGTCGGCAGCCATCTCGGGGGCGGCGGCGAGCGCCCTCAAGAGGCTCGAGAGGCGAGCCGGACGCCCGGGCGTGCCGGGGAGTGTCTGGGCGACTCGTTCGACGAGGCGTTGCCCGAGTTCGAATAGCACGTGGGCCTTGGTGGGAAAGTGAAAGTAGAAGGTCCCGGGTACGACTCCGGCCTTCTCGACGATATCCCGAATTCTGGCCTTATCCACCCCGCGAGCGCGAAACTCGTCGATCGCGAGCGTGAGGAGTTGACTGCGGGTTTCGAGTCGTTGGCGGGTACGTTGATTTTCAGGCGACGGATCCATTCGCTCTCCGAATTCCTCAGGATGCGAATGCGTATTGAATAAGTCAATGAAATTTTCAGAGAAGATCTTATCTGGGGCCAGATGCCTCGCCCATCCGGCATTTGCTGGGACGGGATGTCTCGCCGTCAATCAAAAAGAAGAGCATGCGCTGGATCGGGCAAGGTTTCGAATGTCTCATCCGATTCGATCCGATGCATTGGCTCGCGAGGGTACCGGGAATTCAAGTCGCGACGAAGAGTTCCTCGGGTTTCTTCAGGACTCTCCGAGGTCTCGGACTTCTGGCCAGACTTCCCTCTCGAAGAGGCGCAGGCCTCGCCAGGAGAGAGCGGGATCGAGGCCGCCAAGGAGTGGTGTCAGGATGAACGTGCGGTCACGTCCGAGCGCGCGGATCCTGTGTATCGCGTCTTCGGGTGTGAGGACCTGGTAGGCGCCGCTTCGGCGCAGATCGCTCGCATCGACACCGTCGTTGAAGGGGCCCGCCGCGCGCCCGAAGGCCTCCCGGGTCCACTCGCCGTAAGACTGCGCGCAATGAGTGGCGTGGGGGGCGATCTTCTCCCAATCCTCATCGGGGGTGCGTGTGATATGGGTGAAGATCGGGCCGAGCCGCAAGCAGGGGCCGGGGTCGCTTTTGCCGAGTTTCAGGCATTCCTCCCGGTAGCTCTGCCAGTTCTCCCCGGCCGGCGGATAGAAGCCGTCGGCGATATGGGCCGCTCGCCTGGCCACGGCTTCGTGGACGCCCCCGAGCAGGAGCCGGGGCGGTGGATCGGGGACCGGCGTGACCCTGACGCTTCTGCCCTCGTATTCGAAGGCCTCGCCCTGCCAGGCCTTGCGCAATACGTCGAAGGCATTCAGGTAGAGTTCTTTACGATCCTCACGTCGCCTGCCGAACATCTCGAATTCCGAGGGCCGGTAGCCCGCGCCGATTACGACTTCGAGCCGCCCATCCGAGAGGTATTGCAATACCGCCAGATCCTCGGCCAGCTTGATGGGTTCGTAGAGGGGCGCGAGCAGGACATTCGGGCGAATCAGGATTCGTTTTGTGCGCCCGGCAATGGCTCCGGCCATCGGAATCGGCGAGGGCAGGTAGCCATCTTCGGAACCGTGGTGTTCCCCGAGTCCAACACAGTCGAAACCCAGATCATCCGCCCAGGCGATCTGATCGAGGGCCGCTGCGTAGAGTTCACGGGCCGGGGCGCCGAAATGCGGCGCCCGCATGTCATAGCTGATCACGAATTCCATCAACCCCCCTGATTCCGCTCGTGCATGCTGGAGGATGCCGCGAGCGCCGGCGAGGATTCCGCATGACTCCTGGAACTCGGAAAGACGAGGTGCCCAGGGGCTTCGGAAAAGTCGTATTCAATTCTCGCTCATTCGGGGGAGGGCGCATCCGGGATCGGCGAGAGTTTGTCGTAGAGTGGACCCAGGAGGCGTCGCAGGGTCTTCTTGCTGCCCCAGATTCGCTCGCCCCCGAGCAGCGTTCCCTCGACGAAAAGCGTGCCGAGGATGAAATGTCTCTCGACTACCCCGTCTTTGCGCAGGAGTACCACGTATTCCTGAACCAATGCATCCTCACCGACCCATTCCCCCACCAATTCGGTCGATTCCACGAAGGGCAGAAAATGCTCGAAGAGATGCTCGTAGTAGGTGCGCACGGCCTCGCTTCCTTCGAGGCGCAGCCCCACTGGGAAGAAATCGTAGACGGGGTTCTCCACGAGGGTCGCCATCGTTTCTTCGAGGTGGCCAGCCGTTTCCTCCTCGGCGTGTCGATAGCCCAGTGCACGAACCCCTTCGACGTCAAGTTTCTTCGCCATTCAGGATCTCCTTTCCTCCCTGCCGGGCCTTCAGGTTGTCAGTGAACCGCCATTGACCTCGATCGTCTGCCCGGTTACCCAGCTGGCCTCGTCGGAGGCCAGCCAGACCACGCAGGCCCCCACATCCTCCGGCTTTCCGAGTCTTCCCACCGGAATCGACTCCGCGAGCAGGCGTGTCAGTTCGGGATCGCCGGGATTATCCTGCAAGCCGATGGCGATGGTATTGGCCGTCACTCCGCTCCCCGCCACCTCCAGGGCCAGGTGGCGCATGAAAGCGATGCCTCCCCCCTTGCCGGCCCCGTAGGCCGAGACGCCGAGGCCGATCCCCGTCGTTCCCGCACCCGAGGAAATCGTGACGATGCGCCCGTGGCCCCGCTCGATCATGCCGGGGATGACCGCCCGCGCCCCGTTCATTACCCCGTAGACATTCAGGTCGATATATCTGCGCCACTCCGAGGGGTCGAGATCGACGAATTGCGCAATTCCCATGCCTTCGGGCACCCCGGCATTATTGACCAGGATGTCGATGGGTCCGAGATCGGCCTCGATTCTCGCCACCCCCTGCTCCACGGCCTCCAGATCCGTGACGTCGAAGAGGGCAGTTGCGGCCCGCCCCCCGGCCCTCGATACGTCGTCGACGGTCGCCTCGGCGCGCTCCTGATGCAGATCGTTTACCGTGACGGTCGCCCCCTGGCTCGCCAGCAGACGCGCAATGCCGGCCCCCACACCCTGGCCCGCGCCCGTCACCAGCGCATTCCTGCCCTTCAGATCGAATAACATTTTTCCAATTCCATTCTCGAAGTTGATCGGAGTCGATCAAAGTCACTTCGTGGCAAATGCCGATGAGCAAAGCGATATCATTATACCCGGCAGCCGGAAAAGCGGCCCCTCCCGGCTGATCCCCGCCCGCCTGCCCGATTCCCCTTTCCCATGGATTTTATACGCCCGTAGAGGGGGCCTTCTCCGCTGCCCCGGGGCTTCTCCGTGCAAAGGAAGGCAGGAAGCTCTTCAGTCGAGCAGGGCTTCGATCGTATGCGTACTATGGCTGAGGCGTTCGGCGAGCAGATGCGTCAGGTACCCTTCGAAAGCCAATGCGAGTTCCGGAGCCTCGCGACGCATGGATAGAAGGGCCTCCCGGCTGAGCCGGTAGACGCGACATGGAACTTCCGCAACGACCGAGGCCGAACGGGGTTGATCGAGGATCATGCCGAGTTCCCCGACAATCGTTCCGGAACAGATCTTGCGCAGCCGAATCGAATTTCCGAGTCCGTTATCCACCTGGACAGTTACCTGCCCCCTCGCCACCAGGAAGAGGTCGGAAGCCGGGCTCCCCTGCTCGATCAGTACATGCCCGGCCCCGACGTCCAGGGCTTCAAAAAATTCGATCAACCTCTCGATGTCAACGGTTTCCGGAAGCACTTCGCGCAACTGATCTTCGACGGAAATCGAGTCGTATTCCGTCTGGGAGATGCCCGCGCGAGAGAGGAATTCGTCTTCGCAAAACTCGAGTCCATGATCGAGATCCAAGAAGGTCCTGAACGCCCCCCCGGGCTCCTCGAGCAATCCCTCCTTCTCGATCTGCAAGGCGATGACCTCGGAGAGTTGGGTGAAGATCAGCACGAAACCATTCTGCTCGGCGAGTTGTTTCATCTTGACAAAGCTGAGCAATGAGGAGGAGTCGATTCCGCTCACATCGCCAAAATCAAGCAATGCAAATTGGAGATGTGTTCCGGCCTCGCTTCCGACCCACATCTTCACCCGCTCCAGCAGTCCATTCGCCGTCCCAAAAAAGATGAAGCCCTGTAGGGGGAGGATCAGGAAGGCTTCCCCGCTCTCTTCCAGGATCTGAATATGTCGTGCCGGTCGGTCCACATTGCTATGCCGCTGCTGGCCCGTCAGGGCATGTTTGATGACATCGACCTGGCTGTAGTTGATCAGGAAGAGGATGATGCAGGCGAAGATCCCGACTCCGACTCCGGGCAGGTAACCGAAGGCGGCGACACAGGCCAGGATGAGGACGACGATCGCATAGTCGGCCCGGGTCATGCGAAACCATGCATCGTAGAGCCATTCGATCAGAAAGTGCATGCCGAGATAGAAGAGCAGCCCCCCCAGGATGACACGGGGAAAGAGGGAAATGGCCGTGGTGCCGAGTACCAGAATCACGGCACAGAGGAGCGAGGCTACGACACCCACGAGGCGGCTTCGGGCGCCCATGCTCAGCACCAGGCGGGAGATCGAGAGGGAGTGGAATCCGACCGTTCCCCCGCCCAGGCCGACTAGGAGATTGGCCCAACCGGCCGAGCGCAACTCGTGGTCGAGGTGGATGTCTCGCCGGGCCGCCAATTCAATGGCGCCGGAATTGAGCAGGACGGAAATTACGCTGATCAGGACGATGGTGCCGATGCTTCCCGCCTGCTCGAGGATCAGGGGCCAGTCGGCTTCGCGAAAGGCGATGATACCGGTCAGGTATGTCCATCCATCACTCTCGGGAAAGGGCCCCAGGAGCCAGCCGGCGTCTCGCGCCGAGTCGCTCGAAAATCCGCTCGCAGCAAGGATCCCGTAGAAGAGGGCGACCCCTCCGAGGAGCAGGCCCGGCATCACGAGGAAGTGGTGGGTCCTGCGGCTGACGGCGACCAGCAGCAGTCCGTAGCCGAGGCCGGCGAGCAGTCGGCTCAGGTGGGTCCATTCCGCGAGTTCCGGGAGCCCTTCGAGATTGATGTGAAGGCCGGTCATGACCCCCGCCGAGCCGCGTACGAGGAGCCAACCGGTTCCCGCGAGAAATCCACCGATGACGGGGTAGGGAATGAAGCGGATCAGGGTGCCGAGTTGGAAGGTTCCCAATGCCCAGAGGGCGAGCCCGTTCACCAGGGAGGTGAAGGCGATTGCCGCCACCACGGTATTGAACATTTCTGCCGGGGTCGAAGTGCCCTGCATGGATTCGACGAGCACCACCGCGATTCCGGCGAGGATCGGGGCTACTCGCTCCTGGGGATAGGCGATCATCCCCGAATAGGAACTGAGCAGCGAAATCAGGCCCGTGATCACGATGCCTGAAAAGAGGATCAGGCCGATGCCCTTCGGCAACTCCGTCTCGAGGGGGCCCGAGAAGATGAGGGTCGCGAGGGAGATGGAGACGATCACCACGATCAGCCCGACCACCAGGCCGGCCAGAATATTGGGGATCAACTCGCTCCATGAGAAAGTCGATCGACTCTGATTGGAGGGGTGGGGATTCATTCCTGCATTCGAGGCTGAAGGCGGGGATGATGAATCCTCACCGATGTTTTCGACGGGTCGTAGCGGCCCGGGGAGTCTAACGACTCCGGGGGGCATCTCTAGCGGGTCGCAAAAAAACCGCTCTCGCCCTGATGCGCGCCTTGAATGCCTGGCTTCCAGACCATGCGAACCCGGCGGGTTCCAGCATGGCCATGCTCCCGCAACCTCGATCCCACGGAAATCAGGTGGCGACGTTCGGGTCGTCTCATTTTCACATCCGGTCGCCTGCCCGCGATTCTCATGGCGAGAAGTCCCGGGCGGTGTGGGTCTGAGGCTCGAGGTCGATGCGTGGGCCACCGCAGGGGCTCCTCCGAGTTGCCCCTCGAGAAAGTCTCCCCGGCACTCGAGGCGGTGCGCCGGCCCTGCCGGGATCCCGCCCGATGCCTCGGGGGGCGTGGACGCGATTTCTCCTCTCTCACCGTTCTTTCTGGGGCCATCGGCGAGTGGCTATGGCCCCAATTTCAGCATTTTTCCCTGAAATAGCCCCAGACCGAGTTGGCTGTGCGGGAAAAGCAGATTTTGTGCAGCAGGTGTGAAGCGCATCACAAGAGAAAGGGAATTTGCCCTGTACAAAGAGACTCAAGAAGGAATTGAATTTCGAATCAGAAGAGCATAAGGGGCAAGTGCCCCGGAAAGGGAGAAATCCCCATGAATCGAAAATTTGCGACCGGATTGGGTTTGGCTCTGATGCTGACGGGTGTCATCGGATTGGGAGATGCCGTTGCCGATGCCGTAAGCGGTATTGGCCATGAACCGAGCGCCGACATGATAGAGGGGCCCGGGAGAATTGGAGCGGGCGATGTCCGCGAATCGCGACCGGGATCGCGACCTTCATCTGCCAGGGTGCCGGCCAGCACTTCTCAAGTCGATTCGGTTGAGCCGGAGGAGTTTCTCTCGTATCAAAACCCCATTTTGATCAACCCCTCGGAGATGGTGGCCGACATCTACTCCTCAGAGGTGCGTCAGTTGCGGGGACGAATGGTTGACGGAGCCTTTCGGGCCCTGGATCTCCCCAGCCCGGATACTGCGCCGCGTTGGGATGTAGTAGGTGAAGCGGTTGTAGCCGAAGAATTCGAGAGTCGAAGAGTGGGCGTCCGACCCGACTCCTCCTGAAGGGGCCTGTCGAGCGCGATCCCCGGGGCCAGGGCCCCGCCTTGCTGAGAGGGGCGGGGGCCCCGGGGATCATCCACTCACCCGCTGTCGGGGTGGCAGTGATGTGGAGAATCTTTGCAGAAGAACTCCGCTTGTCGCGATCGTGTTCCGGGCCTCGCTGATGCCCGTCCGCAGGGGGGCCCTGGAGGAATCCCTGGTGGCCGAGGCTCGCAACTCTGCCAGGCCATCGAGGCGGCTTTGATCTCCAGATTCCCCGTCGCTTCGAAAAGTGCTCAGGAGGTCGCCCGAAAGAAGACGACCCCATCGCGTTCTTCGGAGCGTGCGTCTTCGCGAGCTTCCAGCAGGTTCAAGTGGGCGATGGTCTCCATCACGGCAGCCCCACGGTTGAATCGCTGTGCTTCGGGATCTCCCTGGAAGACCCATTGGAAGGAATTCTCCGCCACTTGAAATGCGTTGGCGGGTTGTTTCCGGATGAAGTCCAGCATCTCCCGCATGCGATATTCATGGTGCTCGATCAATTGTCGCGCACGGTGGCAATGGTCGCTGTAGATCCGGCCATGCGCGGGACCAACGATTTTGATGTCCTCCAGGGCTGCGCATTTTTCCTGGGAAGCCATGAAGTCGCCGAGGGGGTTGGAGGGGCCGCCGGCGAAAACGCCGATATGGGGTGTGATTCTCGGGAGCAGGTGGTCGCCGACGAGGAAAGTCCCCGAATCGGGCAGCAGAAAGCAGCAATGGCCCGAGGTATGTCCCGGCGTATGGATCACCCGAAAATCTCGTCTGCCCAGGCTCAGAACTTCGCCGTCCCGGAGTTCGTGATCCGTCTGCGGCGCGGGTTTGAAGCCCTCGGACCAGGAATCCCTCGGACTTGCCGGCCCCATCGGCTTCTCGGGGATCGGGATTCCGTGGCGTCGTACGTGCTCGAGCATCGCCATGGGATCCATCGCCTGCATGAAGCCGATGAGTTCCCGCTCCTTCGGGTGCATATAGATCTGGGCCCCGCATTCCCGCACCAGGAAGTTCGACGCTCCGAAATGATCCGGATGATGGTGGGTCGCCAGGACGTGGCGGATCTGGCTTGGGTCGATCCGCCTCTTTTTCAGCGCGGCGAAGAAGGTTTCGAGACTATTCTCATGGGCCGTTCCCGTATCCACGACGGCCCACTCGCCATTGCGAAGATCGACGACGTAGACGTTGACAATCGTCGGCTTTCCAGGCAGCGGCAGCTGAATTTCGATGATGCCATCGGCGACGTCAGCGATCGCCCCGCCCGCGAGGGGCGATTCCGTTCCCGCTTTACTCACTCGTGGACTCGGCTCTCGATCTCGAAGCTGATCTTGCAGTGGACACGCCAGCCCTTGATCTTGCCATTTTCCACCACGGCCGTTGTGCGCGTGATTTCCACCTCCCGAATGCTCGAGAGCGTGACCGATGCCCGCGATAGGGCGAGTTCAACGGCGTCCTGAATTGAATTAGCCGAGGTTCCAATCAATTCTACGACTTTTTCGACCAAATCCCGCTCTCCTCTGGCTCGACTCTCGAATTCCGTGATCCGCTTCCGGCTGAAGCTCTGGGGAGCGGAAGCCTAGCCCGCATTCGCGCCGGGGTCGCCTCCCCGGAGTCGATTCCGAAGGGCGGGGTCTGCGGGTCTCGACCGGGAAGTCCTTGAGCTTGCGGCTCTTCTCGGAGATCCCCGCCAGCTTGCAGCGTGAACATCCATCCCGATGCATCGTTCCATCCCCTTAAGAGACTGTGTCGGCCGCCGAGCGTCCTCTCTTTGGGTGTGGTTGATCTCTCAACTCGAGAATGTTCGATGGGGCCGGGGGGAGAGGCAGGAACCTTCGCGCTTTTGGGGGCTTGCGTCGCTGTTCACAGACGCCATGGCCCTATGATGATTATTCTCCGAGCCGCGTTCCTCCAATTCTCCGAGCAGGCAATGGAGCAGGCAAGTAGCCCGGGGCGGCCACTGAAGGGGCCGATGCTTTCTATGGAGAATCACGAAAGAGGCCCGGCGGCGGAAGGGAGCTGTCTCGTTTCTAATACGCCGATCGGACCGCTATACTCATGCTTCAACCCATCCCGACCGCTCGACTGCATGACATGCGGGATTTAGCGACCCGCGATCCGCAGATCGTGAGTTCCAGACTCCCCCAGACTCCCATGGCCGGTCGGAGCAGGGGTCGGAGTATAAGGAAACTTCGAGAGTTGATTGAGACATCATCACCGCGCAAGATTCGACTGGAACGCACTCGCTCAGTCTATTCAAGCAGAAAGAAGGGCGTCGATCATCTTCCTTCTTTTTCGACACGCCGGACTCACGGAGCCTCGATGGCCGTGGTGCTGGCGCGTTGGTCGTTGTACTCGTCGGGCTTGCCCTCTATGCCTTGCGTGCGCCTACCGTTGCGACGAGTGCAGTGGAGAAAGAATCCGCACCGGCCAGCGACCCGGCCACGGCGAATCGCCTGAGATCGTCCAAATCCGACACGGTCGAAGACTCCAGGGAGGCAGTTCCGGAGCCCGTCGATGCAAGCAGAAAGCCGGAGACCGCTCGGGAGGAGAGGCCAAGTACGCTCGCAGAAGGCGGATCGGCAACGGCTCCAGAGCCCGATGCCATCGAAGCGAGGAAGAAAATCCGAGACGATAGGCGGGCCAGGAGCGAGGCCAAACGAGCCAACAGAGAGGGGCCCAGGGCCACGGCTGAAGCCATCAAACGATTGAACTCGGAGAATGCCAGGATTCCCAACAGTTCGGGCAGAAATGGGTCCCACCCGGCCGGAACGTACTCAACGATTTGTCGCCCGAGTTGCTCGATGATCTGGGGCTCGACCCTTCTTTCGACGACGGGCCCAAGCCGGAGAAGGATGCGGATCTCTCGTATCGCCTGGTCGTCGTCGACCATACCTACGGCTCGGCCGCTCGCCGGGCGGGCATCGAGAACGGAGACGAGATCGTCAGCTATTTTGGCGAGACCGTGCGAAACGTGAGCGAACTCGAAGCCCTGAAGGAACTGGCTGAGAGTCTCGGCGCCAAACGGGTCGAAGTGGTTGTCGAGAGGAATGACGGGATCCATGAATTTTCGATCCCCACCGGCACGTTGGGTGTGATCATCCAAGGGCAGTAGGTTTTGCGGTCGGCGCCATCGGTCGAGACGCCAACCCATGACGTTCGAGTTGATTCCCAATATCACATCGCGTAGTGCGCAGAGGGTCTGCCGAACTGAAACACGCAGAACTTCAGGTGCTTAGGAAAGTGTCGACCCTGCGGATTCGGTCCCTTTCTTTCAAATTGGGTCACCTGAACTCGGACAGATGGGAACTCAGCCGCGGCCATTTCTGATGCTGCTCCTCGCTGGCTGGGTCGATCGAAACCAGCGGGATGTGATTGAATATCTCCAAGAGGAGAAGCGAGCGGGCGCTCGCGGGCGGGGAGTTCGCAGAGCGGGAGCAGGCGCGGGTGGAGCTCTCTCGACTCGGCATGTAGGCATGCTCGCGCTCGCGCGGCAGCCGGCGCGAGAACCCGGGCGGAGGCTAAACCCGGGAACCCCTGATCGCTCGATGGCCGGGCATTTTCAATTTGCGGAGAAAAGGACATTCTGCTTTTCTGCGACATAGGCTGGAATGCGGCTTGAATGTCGTATCCTCACGATCGAATAAGAAGACTACCTGATGCGAGGTCACCAAGAGCGATCTGTAGAGAGTGCCCAGCTTGACCACGTCGTATTTGGACGCAACGAATTGGCTCTGCAATCACTACCATACTCATGATTTCCGCGATGCCCCGGGGCCTCTCGCCCCTGGAGTAAATCGGAAACGGACTGTCCGTGGGCGAGCACTCGTGCCGATTGACACCCCCCTCGCGGTCTGCGAGAACGTGAAAGAAGGCAAGTTCCGCCACAGGAGGATCAAGAAAAGACTATGGAAATTTCACTGGACATCACGGATGAGGTCGGACTCATCCGCTTCGACGATGGCAAGAAGAACGCCTTCACTCTGGAAGGCATCCAGAATCTCACCGCTGCCTTCGAGGAGGCCGAGGCGGACGCCAAGGCAATCGTACTCACCGGCCGGCCGGGCTCGTTCTGCGCGGGCTTTGACCTCGCCACCATGATGGGTGACGACAAGAAGGCCGTTCGGGAGCTCGGAATGGGTGGCGGACGCCTCGCTCTTCGCATGTACCAATGCGGCAAACCGCTCGTCGCCGCTTGCACGGGTCATGCCTTTACGATCGGTTGTCTCTGGCTGCTCGCGAGTGATACGCGCATCGGCGAGGACGGCCGCTTCAAGTTCAGCATGATCGAGACCCAGGTGGGTATGCCGCTCACTCCCTGGGCCTTTACGCTGCTCGAAGGCAAGCTCAGCAAGCGGCACTACACCGCCGCTGTGACGCAGTCAAAGGTCTACGACCCACACGGAGCCGTCGAGGCCGGTTTCCTCGACGAGGTCGTAGCCGAAGGCGAGGCGACCGCGAAGGCCCTTGAGTTGGCGGCGGGATTCGCCCGCTTGCCGGCCCGCGCCTATGCGACGAATAAACTCTCGACGCGACAAGGAGGCATCGAGGTCATGAAGCACGATCTCGGACTCTGATTCCAGTTTCCCCGTCTGCCCGCAAGGCGGCTCTGGTCGCGATAGCTGGAGAAGCGATTCCAGCCCCACCACCGCACTATTGCGGGGTCTCGGTCTTGTCGGCCTTGGGGTGAAGGGGCGAAGCGAGTTCCAGGCGACGGAGACGGGCCTCTCCTCTCCTCCTCTCCCCCTCCCCCCCATCCCCGCCAAGGGATTCAACATGACGCCCATACTCAAGCGTTATGCCAGAAGACAGCTTGAATGTCCTCTGCCTATCCGCTTCGCTCAGCCTTTGTGAC
>CAYTAT010000046.1:0-37664 GCA_964435795.1 uncultured Spirochaetaceae bacterium | reverse complement strand
GCCTTGGCCGAAGGATGAGAATTTGCTGGGTGCTCTAACATAGGAACTGGTACGACAACCGGGGCAGGTCAGCCCTCTTCCCGGAGCTCGATTCCTCGGCGCACAAGGCGCTCGGCCCAGATCTGGCGCGAGCCGAGGAGGCTGCGGTCCGCCTCGACGGTGGGCGCCTCTACCCGGGCGTTGGCACTGGCATTCGCCGCCTCGCCGCGCAAACGCCCGTGCTGATCTTGTCGAACTGCCATCGCTGGTATCTGGAGGCCTTCCTCGAGCAGGCGGGGATCTCGTCGCTCTTTCATGACACGCTCTGCCATGGCGACACCGGCCTCGACAAGGCCGCCAATCTGCGGCTCCTGCGCGAGCGGCATCGCTTCCAACGAGCCGCCTATATCGGCGACACGGAAGGAGATCGCCGCGCGAGCGCCGATGCGAACTACGAGTTCGTCTACGCCGCCTACGGGTTCGGCGAGTCGGACGCGCGACCGGCGTTCGAGAGCTTCGTGGCCCTATGCGCACACCTGGAGAAAAGGGTCGGTGACTAGGCCGGCCACCCGCCACGGGACTTCCCAGCAGGGACTGACATAAGCCCCAACCCAGGAACTTCTGCCAGAATGCAGCTTGAATGTCCTGGCCTCCGGACCTGACTCTGCCACGCCCGGCAAGACCCCACGGCACTCCCAGCCGACACCGCTCCCCATCAGCGACCGAAGCGGCGCTGGATCTGGATTTGCCGCGCGGCGAGTTGGGCGCGGCGTGCGTCGCCATCAATGACCGGAGCGTCGTCTGGCAGGTGGCGACGCACTTCGCTCGTCTTCACGAGCTGGACTCTCGGATTCTCTGCTTCGGGAATCTCATCCTCCAGCCCCTGGAAGCGGATGAAGAAGAGCCCTTCGGGCAGGCTCGTGGTATCGAGCCAATTCGGCACGCCGGGGTCGCGCGCCGAAATCACGTAGTGATAGCGGCCGTCGCCCCCCAGCCGAGCCTGGCCGCCCGACAGGCTGGTCTGGCGGTTCGCCCAATCGAGGGCATCGAACCAGAGGTTCCCGAGTTGCACGCCCTGGTAGCGGGCCTGGATCTTGGGCACCGTGAGCACCAGGGCCTCGTCCTCTTCCAGGCGCCATCGTCCCATGGCGGAGACCTGACCTTCCAGGCCCTGGCCACCGGTTGCGCGGGGCGCCATCACGTCGTTGTCCCCGCTGAACAAACGAATCCGGTCGACGAAGTCGAGCCAGAACTGCCCCGCGTCGGGAACTGCTTCGCCAGCGGCCCGGATCCTCTCGGCCACCTGGGCCACCTGGGGGTTCGGACGCGGCTCGCCCTCACCGCCTACGCGGACGATCTCGAGCCTCCCAGCGCGCTCCGTCTCCCAGTCGGAGTGCGACCAGCGCACCAGCAGCAGCTTCCCGCTTTCTCCGCTATCGAGCCAATTCCCCTCGCTGGGCGTGGGCCCGACACGAATTTCGAAACGGCCATCTTTGGCCACGCGAAGCTTGTCGGCCGAGATCGTGGACAGGCCCTTCAGGCTCCCCTTTACCCCGGGCGAACCCTCGTAGACCTGGAAGACCACGTCCGCCGTCGTGCCCCGGATGCCGCGGATGATGTACTCGGTCCCCGGTCGAATCCGAGCCGACTCGTAGAGGTTGTCGGGGTTGACCAGTCCGGTGTGGGCCGATTCTGGATATTGAGGCCGAAAGGCCGGAAAGTCGGGATCCGTGAAGATTTCCCGGCGCGCCTGGGAGAGGAGGATTTCGGCCAGGTAGCGGCCGCCGTCGGCGTTCTCACGATCCGAGCCGGCGGCATCGGCATTCTCGCCGACCTCCGCCGCCCTATGCAGGCTATTCCCCATGGCGCGGAGCGATGCCCAGGGCTCGCCTGCCTGCTCGGCGGAAGGTTGGCGCGCGGGCTCGCATCCCACCGCGAGTACCACGGAGATGATCGTCCCGGCTACCCGCTTTCGGTCGAGGAGAGCGCGAACCACTGCCATGCATTCCTCTTTGCTCACCTTCTGCCCGTCTCCTGAAATGCCGCGCGATAGAGTTCCCCCGCGCTTCGCTATGGGATCAACATTCCTCATGTCTTTGGATTGTAACCGAATCCCGAAGCCCATCGATTGTGGCGGTCTGCTGGGCGGAGATTCTTCACCAGCCCATTCCGCCTTGGCGGCTTAGAGATCGCTCAAGATTCGATTGTCGATCATTTCCTCCACGCTCAAGCTCGACCTGTCGAGCCATAGGCCTGGGTGAGGTGTCTTCTCGCGCAGGCGAGCGACCTCCGCCGCTGCATGGCATCGAAGCATCGGCTGCTCGATGCTCAGCGACGAGGGGTCGGCCGCCATTCTTGCCGGCGACCGCGTCGCCGATGCTATGATCCAGCAGTAGCGGATCACCGTCGGCGTGCCCCAATCCCGGCCGGAGGCAGAATGCAATGGAAAAGCCCTTCCCCGCAGCTTCATCGAGCCGACTTCCCGAGGGTGTACACATCCAACCCCGCCGATTTGAATTTGAAGCCCTTGAATCGATTCCGCAGTATTGGTTCGGTGGCAATGCGCTGGTGACCCACTTCGAGAATGCGTTCTCCATCCTGATCCCACCCGGCGAGGCGTTCTTCATCCAGTCCGTTCGAAACTACGCTGACCGCGCGCCGGATGCCGAGTCGCAGGCGCTCATCGAGGCCTTTATCCGGCAGGAAGGCCTGCACAGTCGCGCCCACAACGAGTTCAATGCATCCTTCGAGCGATTTGGCGTCGACGTTGATCGCGAGGTCAGATACGCGAAGCGCGTGATCACTCGCATGGGGAAGTACCTCCCCAAGAAGGTGCAGCTCGGTGCGACGGCCTTCCTCGAGCACCTGACGGCGACCGGAGCGCATCTGCTCTTCGAGGAGCCGAAGATCGCCGAGTTGATGCATCCCGAAGCGCTGCGGTTCTGGCACTGGCATGCGGCAGAAGAGCTCGAGCATAAGGCCGTCGCATTCGACCTCTTCCAGAAGGTTGGAGGCGGCTACCTGCTGCGTGTCTTCTCGGCAGTCGTCGCCGTGATGTGGCTCGCGGTCCCTATCGCTCAGATCGCACGGCGCATGATCAGGGATGATCCAAACGAGATCAGCCCCGAGATACGCCACCAGGCCAGGGCGATCCAGCGTCAGGTGATGGGCGCGCAGCTGCGGATGCTTGGGCAGTACTTCATGCCGGACTTCCACCCCTGGCAATACGACGACCAGAAGTACCTGATCGCCTGGTACGCTACGCCAGGGGAAGCCTGAGCCGAAGATGGCAATCCGCCAGCGCTCGGATACACGAGACGTCCGGCGGCAAAGACCTCCTCGATACCAGGGTCGAAACGTCTCATCCCTTGGGATTGCAGTCCAGTCCTATGCTGGAAGCGCCCGGTCGATGTCTTGCAGCGCCTGCCTGGCTGGAGGGTCGACCACCGGCTATTCCCCGATAAACTCTCTCTTCGCGAAAAGCGGTCGGCTCGGTGGATATACGCCTCGCATGCGCCCAGCCCCGATTGCAGGCAACCCGCTTCTTCGATTCGGCCGCTTCTCGTTCGTCCGTGGTTTCCCTCTCGATCTTCCTTGGCTCGGCGTTGATCAGGTGTCGCAGCTTTTCGGATGGGCGAGCCGCGGGGTTTGCCGGAAGGGTTGGTTCTGAAGCGGGTTTCCATGCCGATCTGCCGGGGTGGAATCCCTCAAGGGGGTGGATGACTCGCTTCGAGACGTTGCCTAATCTGCCTGTAGAGAAGAGGAGCGATCCGTACAACTCACCCGGGGAATTCCAATGCAGCCGCTCAGGCCCGACGAACTGCTCACGACCACACGCTCGGTGAGGAAACGACTCGATTTCGAGAGGAGGGTTTCTCGGGAGTTGATCGAGGAGTGCCTCGAAGTGGCTTTTCAGGCGCCAAATGGTTCCAATATGAATCGCTGGAGGTGGGTGGTTCTCGATGATCCCGATGTCATTGCCGAAGCCGCCCGAATCTACAACGGGGGCCTCGACGATTATATCCAGAGCCTCGGAGACGCGGTTGGTGCGGACTATATGGGGGCAGAAATCCCGGGGCATGATCGAATTGCGGAGTCCGTGGACCACCTGCGCGCCAATCTGCATCGATCCCCCGCCATCCTCCTGCCCCTCTTCCCGGGACGGCCCGAGGGCGCGAACGTCTTCCTTCAGGCAAGTCTCTGGGGCTCCATTCTCCAGGCGACCTGGAGCTTCTTCCTCGCACTGCGAGCCCGGGGGTTGGGAAGCGCCTGGACCACCGGCCATCTGATGAGAGAAGGTGAAATGGCGGAATTGCTCGCAATCCCCGCTCGTCACTATACCCAGGTGGGGCTTTTCCCGATTGCCTATACGTTGGGAAGGGATTTCAAGCCCGCTTATCGCAAGCCAGTGGCGGAGGTGGTGAGTTGGAATTGTTTCGATGCTTGAGAAACTCTTCTTCGGTTCGAGCTGGGAAGGCGGCGAGTGAAGGGATCTCGGCCAGGGGCGTTCTCTGTGGAAACGCCTTGCGTCTTCGGCCGAAGGCAGAAACGAGGCTCCGGTATGATCATTTCATCGTGACCTGAGGCGATTGCGTCGAATTCTCCACGAGCAGATCCTGCAGGTGCATCGCTCTGGATCCTCCGAGCAGCATCGTCACGATTTCGCAGAGCCGGGAGGCCACTTCCGCGGCCCCTGGAAGCAGACGCGGTCTCATCCAAGCGGATGATCCGAAGCCCGGGCGGGAACCCCTCTGCCGGATTCGGATCAGATCCGGATCTTCGGCTGGAACTCCGGCTCATTGGAGCGAAGAGGCGGTTCGGATATACTCGTTTGGCGACTGACGATACTTTCACCAGAGAAGGTACCTATGCCCTGGTACGACCTCTTTTCGACCTTCTACGACCATACGGTCGAGTTGGTGTATCGCCGCTATCGACCGAAAATCGTCGAGGCAGCCCAGCTTCGGCCCGGAGATTCGGTTCTCGATCTGGCCTGTGGGACCGGTCCGAATCAGCCTTATCTTCGCGAGGCCGTTGGCGAGGCTGGATACGTCTTCGGGGTCGACTTCTCCCGAGGGATGCTGAGTCGGGCCAGGAAACGCGGCAGGACTTCCGGTGGCGGTGAACTCTTTCTGCTCGAGCGAGATGCTCGTAAGCTTCAGGCGTCGGAACTCTCGCAGGCCTGCGGTGAGCCGGTGCAACTCAGAGGCGTTGTGGTGGCCCTGGGCCTGTCGGTCATCCCCGATTGGGAGAATGTATTCGCAGCCACCTTCAACCTGCTCCCGCCGGGGGGGCGCTATGTGATCTTCGATATCTACGCTGATCGTTGGGTGCCCCAGACTTCCGTGGTCAGCAGGGTCGCCCAGGCCGATCCGTATCGTGAATCCTGGCGGCCCCTGGAACGCGATAGCGAAGGCTTTCGCTTCGACTTTCTCCCGGGTTCTCCCCATGTACATGGGGGGCGCCCCTTCCTGGCCTCGGGGTGCAGTCCCGGCGGAAAGTGATGCCATGCCCTGGAGGGATAGGAGCGGCTTCTTTCCCTTCACTTTTGAGCGGGGAGCAGAGGCCTCCCGAATGAGAGATCGATTTCGGGCCGGCAGGCGACCGATTCTTCTCGAACCCTCATGGAGTTATTTCATCGGCAGCATGGCTCCGAAATTTTGAAGGCGACTTGCCGATGACGCGCTTGAATGCGGTCGAGAAGGAGAAGGCACTCGCGTAGCCGACTTGATCGGCAACGACTTCGATCGCGTGATCACTATTGGAGAGCAGGCGGCACGCCTCGTTCATCCTCAGGCGTTCGACCATTCGCGCCGGAGATATCGCGTGCTGGCGCTTGACCATGCGGTAGAGGCTGGTGCGCGAAGCGCCGAGAGAGGATGCGAGGGTTTCCGTATCCCAGGGACCACGCGGCCTGTCGATCACTCGGCCCCAGAGACTCGCGAGGGCAACGGCCTCGCCGTCGGTTTCCGAGTCGATCTGATTCGTGAGCAGCCTTTCGATCTGGTGTCTCAAAATCGTGGCATGGAGTTCGAATGCATCGGCTCGCAATGCCTGCCCCTTGTCTCCCATGGATTTTTCGCTGAGGCGATCCGAGTAGCGGGAAGAGAGGTATTCGACGGGACTTTCCCCACCCGGTTGGGAGTTCCGTGTATGGCTCGGTACGGCGGTTCCGAGTGGGTGTTCCGCCAGCATTCCCTGCACGGGAGGGAGTAGGCGCTGAAGCCAATGCTCCGGAAGCGACTGCACCCCCCGGCCAACGAGTTGTGTCCAGCGTTCATTATCGACGATCCGGATTGCCAGGAATTTCCAAGGGCCGCCGCGTGTCCAATAACGCCTGGGCATATTGGCGGGCAGAAGAATCAGATTGCCCTCTCGAAGTTCTTGACGTTTCCCGCCAATCTCGAGAAATCCGCTTCCCTCCATCGTGCCGAGTACCAGATGAGTTGTTCCGGGACCAGACCAGTCGAAGCCCGGACGGACTTCGCTAATCCCGACGATGCCGATGCCGGCGCCGCGCAGAATTCGAGCGCGCAGGTCTCCGAGGGGGAGGAACCAGTCCCGGCTTCCCGGCGGAACATGAACTCGGTGGAGAGGTGTCGAGGCAGCCATCTGTCAAAAATCGCATGAATTCATCTGGATCGGAAATCCCTGTAGAATCTCAAGCAATCGAATCGGCATTTCCCTATCGGAGCTGATGATAGGTCTTGCTGATGATCTTCCACTCCCCATCAATTCGAATAAGCTGAAAGAAGTCCACGAAACCGCTTCCCATGAAATCGTGTTCCAGCAGCTTGGCCGTTGCGACTTCTCCGACGACATCGATGGATTCGATTTCCGCTTTGTATTCGGATTTCGCATCCGATTTATCGAGGTTCTCGACCAGGCTGATGAACGGTTCGGGTGAGCCGAGCCCCAGCCTGCCCTGGAAGTATCCATTCATGACGGCCTGGGGGTGGAAGATGGATCGCAGCAATTCCGCATCCCCGCGGCTTCCCTCGATGTATTTTGAAATCAGCTTGCGGACGGCCTCTACGTCTTCGACTCGACTCTTCATACCTTTCCCTCCCTGCTCGATCAGTTGCCGCGGATCTTCAGTTCCGAGAGATTCCGGGCTTTCCTGCCCTGCTTGATCTTCTCAGCTTAGTTCGTGTATTGCGTCCAGGCCCGAGTTATGGGATGAGCGGGGCATCGACGAGCCGTATTGACGAATCACGGCCTCTCAACGAAGTTAAGGGGGTTGGGTTCGGACTTCTGGATGGCTTATGGAGGACTTTTGGCATGTCAGAGGTGGACGAAAATTTGAGGAAGGCCAGGGATATTCAGAGCATTCTGAGCGACCTCTGCGAGGCGGCGGAGACGCCATTCGAAGCGGCCCGGAGTCTCCCTCCCGCGGCCTATACATCCGAAAGCCTGCTCGATCTCGAAGTCGAGAGAATATTCGAGACCGAGTGGGTATGCGTGGGTCGCACGGCGGAGATCCCATCCGCAGGAGATTTCCTGACCTTTTCTATTGCGGGTCGGCCCGTCATGGCCATTCGGCAAGCCGACCAGACGCTACGAGTTTTCGCCAACGCCTGTCTCCACCGCTGCGCGAAACTCCTTGAAGGCAGGGGTTCCACCCAGAGAATCATCTGCCCCTATCACGCCTGGACTTATGGCATCGACGGGAGTCTCCTCGGTGCACCCCATATGGAGAAGACGGAGGGTTTTCAGGTAAAGGGAGAGAAACTCGCGGAATTGCGTTGCGAGATTTGGGAGGGGTTCATCTATGCCACCTTCTCTGAGACGACACCGCCTCTCGCGGATCGCCTCGCGGCCTTGCAATCCGTGATCGGACGCTACAGCCTGGCCGACTATGAGCCTGTTCTCAGCGAGGATGAAATCTGGGACACGAATTGGAAATGCCTGGTAGAAAATTTCATGGACGCCTACCACGTTTTCAAGGTGCACTCCAAGACCTTTGATGCCCAGGGAGACAATCCG
Source organism: uncultured Spirochaetaceae bacterium (assembly GCA_964435795.1). Classification (GTDB taxonomy): domain Bacteria; phylum Myxococcota_A; class UBA9160; order UBA9160; family UBA4427; genus JAZXM01. The sequence goes on along the minus strand of CAYTAT010000046.1, from coordinate 29,699 downwards.
CAAAGAACGAAGATCCAGAGGGGAGGGGGACAATATTCCTACCATCTGGTGGATGCTCCCTCCGATGGGACACGTGCCACGGCCCATCCCGACAATAGAACTCTCGAAGGGGAGTGGCGGAAGACTCTTGTCCTGGCCGCCATTTTTCCGACGCATACGATGCAGGTTCAGCCGGATATGCTCTGGTATCTCTCGATCCAACCCCAAGGGACGGACCAGGTTCGTCTGCGCTGGGCCCTTTCGATTCCCCCGGAAATCCTGGCGGATACCGATCGGGATTCCGTCGTGAAGAAATGGGGGGACCTCTTGAGCCGGGTCAACGAGGAGGATAAGGCAGTTGTCAGTGCCGTTCGCGAGGGTCTCAACCTTGAAAATACGCCGAGGGGAAGGCTGTCGCATCTGGAAAGGAATGTCTGGGAATTTGGACGCTACTATGCCTCGATCGTAAACGGACTGCCTCGATCATAAAAGGACTCAAGCTGATGGAATAGGGTCGAAAGTTCGCAGCGCTATCGGAAGTTTCGGAAAAATCAGGGAATCGAAGACGAGCGGACTCCGGCAGATGGAGATCCATCGCGGCGTGACCCACTGCGATTTGATGGCAACCGATGAGAGTGCATGGAATTCCGATGTCCGCCTTATGGCGGGCAGATCACTCTCGAGGCCAGATCTAGAAGAGATGCATGGCGTCATTATGTCACAGGGGGGACTCCGTGCTGCGGATTGACGTGACCTACTGCCCCATTGTCGCAAGCATCCGCGATGCGAGGCCTTGAATGACTCGCCCAAGAGCCTAAGCCCGGCTCGCAATTCCCGGCCCTGAATATCATCGCAGATGAATCCCGTCGGCCTCCGGCATCTCGAGGTCGTGCCAGCCGTCCCCGGGGCTCGACACCAGCCCCATGGATCCCGTAGCCTTGGACACGCTCCAGGGCATACGATTTCGCTTTCGTGCCCCAGCGACTATCATCGTATTGTCCGGAAGACGCATCGTATCAGCCATCAGTCATGGGGAGAGTCAGTAATGGGATCTGTCATCGCAATTGGTGCACTTGCAGCCGTTCTATTCGCTGGCTGGCATCGAGTCACCAACCTGGACGCCAAAGCCAAACTCCGCCTGAAAGATGCCTTTACCTCCGTCTTTGATAAGGCCGAGGATAGGGGCTATCTGGAGCGTCCTCCCGCGTTCATCCGCGACTACCATGATGAGTACCCGGAAATGCGTATCCTCGAGGAGAACCATAAGGCGATCCAGGAGGAGTGTCTGAAATTGCTCGAAATCGAGGATGAGCTTGTCGATATGACAAAGCTGGGCGGGGCTCTGACCGCGGGCGGTGTGCATGACGCTCGCTGGAAGATCTTCATGTTCAAGTCGGGGGAATTCATCGATGAAAATTGCCGCATGGCCCCACGAACCGCGGAACTTCTGAAGAAGATCCCCGCCTGTTATAACGCTTTCTTCTCCGTAATCGGCCCAAAAGAGACCCTGCGCCCCCACTGGGGCTACTATAAGGGCTTCATTCGCTATCAACTGGCCGTTGTCGTTCCCTACAACAACGTGAATAGCGAGTGCTATATCCGGATCAACGCCAATCCGGAGGATAATGCGAGACGTGATCCATCCCTGATCGAGAAGGCAGAGACCTACTATTGGCACGAGGCCGAGGGAATCATGTTTGATGACACCTATCTGCACGAAGCCGTCAATGGATCTGATAAGTCACGAGTGGTTCTCTTCCTCGATGTGCGAAAGAAGAATATGCCGTGGCTCCTCCAGCTATATAATACGATGATTCTAGCGATTATCTTCGGCGATAAATCTGTGAAGTCGATCCGTGGAAATGCATTGGTGAACTGATTGCACGGCATCATGTGCTCGGTAGCACGCAGGAAGTCCGGCTTCTAGCGCATATAATTCCTGGTGGGATTTTTGCTGTGGGCTTCCGCTTCGGTGGGCTTTGCCTCGCCCGTTGTTCGGATCCTCAGTATCGGTGATTCGATCAGTCTGAGTGATTCCGATTGTGTGAGTGGAGACGGGCCAGGGATGGCTTTGGCTGAGCAACTTCCCCTTGATCTGGGCCCGAGTTCCGAAGTCATCAGTGTCGCGTGCGGAGGCGCGGGTTCGATTGACTGATCCTTGACCAACCCTGGCGTCATCGGTGGCTCCGCCGGATTTATTTCTGACGGATTATTCGAGGGCCTTGCCCTCCCGGAATTGCCGATTGATATCGCTCCGGTGCTGCTGGGAGCAAATGATAGTGTCGGAGTTTCCGAGCCGAATAACGAATTGGTTCTCGCGGAATTCTATGATGCTGCCATCGGGGAACTGGTCGACGCTCTGCTTGGAGAAGGCATGGGAAGAGTCATCCTCATGACGCCGCCGCAGAATCTCAGTACGACGGCCAGTCTGCTCCTCGGCCAATACGCTGAGAAAGAATTCGGGCCGACTGTGCAGGAGCAGAGGATGTCATCTGTGGTCCCGATCTCTACGAATTGCTCGACCCCGAGACCGATTTCGCGACCGGCGCCGTGCATACAAACGCCCAGGGGCATGATAAGACCGAAGCCGCTCTTTTACCCCTCATTATCGAACTCCCGGAAATCACGGCTGGTCTCTTCCAGTGGGTGTCAATTCTATGTGTTGACCTGATCGCATCAAGGCGATGACTGAAGCCAGGCATCGTGCGCAATTTTCCGCTGCGGCCATCCCTCGCGAAGGCTCTCCAAAGCTATTTCTGGAGTGGCAGCGCGGAAGTCGGGAAGTTCGAGCAACTCGGACTCATAACTGAGACTCTGCTCGCCCCCTCTTCTCGAGCCCGGTCTCGGCGGGATCGCGTGATCTGGAAGAGCCTGTCGGGCTGCTGTTGAATTCCGGAGCGGGCGTTATCTTATGGGTGTGACGACCTTTATCCTTCTGACGATCGTGGCGCTGGCGGGACTGCTGGTCGCCGAGTACATGGAGAATCGCCTCGGAATTCAGCTCTTGAAGCCCCTTGCTTCCACGGGTTTTCTGGCGGTGGCGGTGGCGGCTGGTGGTCTCGACGGCAGTGCGGGAGGAGCGATTGCTCCCTATGGCCTCTTTCTGCTGATCGGCCTGGTATTTTCGTGGTGGGGGGATGTCTTCCTGATCCCCGACGATCGTCCACGGATTTTCCAGGCGGGCATCTTGAGTTTCCTGCTGGGTCACGTCGCCTATGGGGTGGCCTTTGCGAGCCTGGGACTCCATCCGCCGGCCGTGGGGGCGATGGCCCTGGTCTCACTTATTCCGATCGTGCTCGTTCTGCGCTGGCTGCGCCCCAATCTTCCAGCCGATATGGTGGTGCCCGTCTACGCATACGTCATGGTGATCAGTACCATGATGATCTCTGCCGTAGGAGCCTTCGCGACAACCGGGCGGCCGATGATCCTGCTCGGTGCAGCGATGTTCTACGTCTCCGATCTGGCGGTGGCACGCGACCGCTTCATCTCGAGGGGATTCCAGAATCGAATCTGGGGACTTCCGCTCTATTATGGCGGCCAACTCGTACTCGCGAGCACGATTGCGGGCTGATTCCGTCGCTCGGTCAGAGATCGCCCCGAAGAACTCGGGCAGTCGCATCCGGGCATCGGGTGGTTCGGCGATCTGCAGGATCACCGCCCCCGGCAGGGATTGTAAGCGGGCATGTTGGAGCCGAAAGCGGATTATCGGCTTCGGATTCGATTGATGGGATCGAAACCACTGGGGTCTTCGGAAGACTCGCTGCTCGAGACGGAAGAAATTCTCGACTCGCTTCAAGTTCGACTACTCTTCAGTTTCTCCCGGGTCAAGGCAGATAAAACCTCCGAGCCCACCTTCGATCGCATAAGCGGGCAAATTGGAGTTGCTCGAACAGACCCTGCCATCCTCGGTGAATACAAGATCCCGCAGATAGGAAACCCGCGTGGGGAGGGGGTAGCTGGTAAATGTCTCCGAGATCGGATCAAAAGAAAAAATCCGATCCGACATATTGGATGTAATCCAGATGACTCCCGTTTCAGGATGAACATTCAGCGCGTAGGGTGTTTCGTATTCGCCCGGCGCAAGTTTTGGGAGTGGGAATTTCCTGAATTCCTCGCTCTGTGGATCGAATCTCAACAATTCACCCGTATCAAAGCCGGGAATCCACAGAATCCCGTCGGCAGAGAATCGGGGTCGGCGAGGACCGACCTCGGGCGTCTCGAATTCCCTGATTTCGAAGGTTTCCGGGTCGATGCGTCCGATCCGATGTGCGTAGAGCTTTGCGTACCAGACGCTTCCGTCTCTCGGATTGATGTCGATGCCATAGGGCAGGTTGAGGATCGCTCGCCCCAGCCCAGCCCATTTATGGTGAGACATGGCAATCGGCAGATTCTGACGGGGAAAGAGGGCTCCGATCTTGTTCATGATCGGCAGGCCCGCATCCGCCAGCCAGGCGCCCAGCGTATTGGATGGCAGATCCAGCAGATCCAGTTGATGGGTCTCGGGATCAAAGCATCCGATCTGATTCGATGCGGCGGCGGTGAACCATATGCGCCCTTCAAGATCTTTGCGGATCGTGTGCAGATACATGGAATCCGCCCCGATATCGAAAGTCTCGAACGTATGAGTTTCGGGCGTGTAGGCCATCAGGCGGGACGAAAGAGAATTCGTGATCCATATCCGCCCATCATCGCCTTCCGTCAGGCTATGGGGCCCATGGTTTCCAGTAAAGACACCGAGGGGCAGGGCGAGTCCCGAGAACTTTCCTCCGACGGGCAGGTCAACAGGGGGAAGCGGAACCGAATCCACCTGGCCGGTCTTTCGGTCGAGTTCCCAGATGACATCATGGCCTTCGTCGGCGCCGTAGAGACGACCATCGCCTCCCACATCCGCATCATGAATAAAGGAAAGTCCATCCCCAGAGACCCATTCCTCGATTCGCGCTCGTGGCAAAGCTGGCGAGACATCGAATGTCTGAATTGCCTCAATGCTTTCGCCTCTGAAGCCCTCGTGCAGATGGTTGGCGATACTTTCCTTGTCGGCGTCGGTCACGAAGACGAGATAGCCCTCCATGCGATCGACGACGTCCTTCCAGGCCTGCCTGTCGCGCGGACGACGAGTCAGGGAATTGCCAATCTGGTGACAGTAGTTGCACTGGCTGATAAAAGTATTTCGATCCTCGGGATTCGACCAATCTACCGTTGCCATATGGGCGGATGCCGTCAGGCTATTGGAGAGGCCCTCGGGCGTTGAAAAGCGGGTCGCCGCGAAGTCGACCACGACATTCTCTCCATCCGAAATCTCGACAGTTCGCCCGATATCCTCGAAATAGGGAGTGCGTACTCGCATATCGACTCTGCCGGAAAAAGGGATCGGCAGAAGGTAGCTGCCATCCGGTCGGCTATAGGCTGTAATTCGACGAATTCCTCGAGGATGGATTGCAGTAACCATCGCCCCCGAGATCGGCAGGCCTTTCGACGTACTGATCCGACCTTCCAGGGTCGCTTCATCTGAGATTTTGGCTGCGGGCAGGTGAATGGTAGGAGAGGAAGTGGTCGTTTCGCCCTCGAGGACTACCCGTCGATGACCGGTAAGGAAACCATTCGGGGAGAAGAGCAGGCCCAGAACGATTGCGGCGATCAACCCGGTCAGAATTCTCGACCGGCGTGTCTCGAGAAGAGCGTTCATCAGTCGGCCTGGTCGCGACGAATAGATGTCATTTCGCTGCACGTCTTTCCCATAGCCTGTCTTCGGAGGCTTCTGGATGAGTCGTTGGGATTGCAGCCATTTCATCTCCACAGCAGCGACTATTCAACGGTAGAGGAATCCGCTCTCCCAGGCTTCATCCTCCAGCGCCTGAAAAGCTTAGACCGCGTTCTTTTCTGTCGCCCGAAGAGGGCCCGATCCATCGGGCTTCTCGGCGGCCCCAGGAATCTGGAGAGCATCCCGGCCGCTCCCCTTCCGGGGCCCGCGGCGGACTGCACGATTTTCATGCGGGAATCGCGAAGCATGACCCGATTCATTCTTCGGATCCGCGATTTGAGCTTGCCCTCTCTTCTGTGACAGGGATGAGGTGCGGTAGGGATGAGGCGCGCGAGGGATGATGGGAAGGACTGCGCTACTGCCAGCAGAACTACAGCTAGCGGATCGAGGGAAGTCGGAGAGTTGGCGTCGACTGCACTCGATAAGGCATTTCGCGAGAACCCCCATCCGATGCCACGTCTCGAGGCCCAGAAGACCCTCGGGACGCTTCTCGAGCATTTTCCGGAGATGCACCGGCTTCGAAGTCTGTACCCGCGGGTCCCCTGGGAGTTCGCGAGAGGGATGGAGCGGCCCGCCGGAAAATGAAGAATTTCGTATTCGCCTGCTCTTGCCTTCTTGTCCCGGCCCCGCAGGTCTGACACCTTTGCAGAAGACATCCGGATCGTAGAGCTTGTCGCTCGGGAGGAGCCGCCGATGACTTCGAAGGGGAAATTTCGGACTCGAGCCATGTGTCGGACTTGCATGGTTTCATGCGGTGTCTTCATGGATATCGAGGACGGTCGTGTCGTGCATATGATTGGCGATAAGGACGATCCCGCTTCTCACGGATACACATGTGCAAAGGGCCGCGACATCGTGACCCACCTCTATGGTCCTAATCGTCTGCTGCGGCCTCTTCGGAGCCTGGGGGCAGGTGGATTCGAGGCCACTTCTCCTCCAGAAGCCATCTCGGAAATCGCTGCGCGACTGCGTACCATCGTGGCCGATCACGGTCCCAATGCCGTCGCCTTCTACGGAGGCACATATGCGCTCGCGCCGCCGGGGGGCATGTTCGCGGGTTCCTTCATGAATGCGCTGGGCTCAGCCATGAATTTCAGCTGTGGCTCGATTGACCAACCCGGAAAACTCCTTGCCCAGGCTCTCCACGGACGTTGGCATGCGGGCAGTCCGCCCTTTGAAAGAGCCGAGACCTGGCTCTTTATCGGGACGAATCCCTCCGTATCGGGGCTCGGAGGCATTCCCACGATCAATCCCAATTGGCATCTGACTCGCGCCCTGAAACGCGGCATCAAGATGATCGTCATCGATCCACGTCGAAGCGAAACGGCCAGCAAGGCGGCAATCCATCTTCAACCCGCTCCCGGCCAGGATGCCGCGATCATGGCAGGCATGGTTCGCATCGTCCTGGACGAGGGTCTTTTCGATGAAGACTTTGTTCAAGGGAACGCGATGAATCTGGAAGAACTCCGTCGCCACGTGGAACCCTTCACACCCGACTTTGTGGCAAAGAGAGCGGATATTCCGGCCGCCGAATTGATTCGAGCGACGCGCCTCTTTGCCTCGGCTCAGAGCGGTGGCGCCAATGCGGGCACGGGTTCGAATATGTCACCCCGGGGCACCCTGACCGAGTATCTGTTGGCCTGCCTTTTGACTCTGTGTGGATTCCGAGCGCGCGCAGGAGACCGGGTGCCGAATCCGGGTGTACTCGTACCGCGAGGGCCGAGATTCGCTCAACCCCTTGCGCCCACCCCCGCCTGGGGATTTCCTCCGAAATTGCGTACCCGCGGGCTGTCGAATACCGCATGCGGGTTGCCCACGGCGGCGCTGGCGGATGAGATTCTCCTTGAGGGCGAAGGCCAGATCCGCGCCCTGATCTGCCTCGGCGGGAATCCGATCTCGGCCTGGCCGGATCAGGTCAAGACTCGTGAAGCGCTCGAGAAGATCGATCTGCTCGTGGTACTCGATCATAGGCTCTCCCAGACCGGACACTACGCCGACTACATCATTCCGCCCAAGTTGCCTCCTGAAATCCCCCTCATGACCTACGACATCGAAGAACTCGAATTTCATTCGTCGGGCTGGGGATATCCGCTCCCCTACGGAGCCTACCGCGAGGCCCTGGTGGATGCGCCGGAAGGATCGGAACTGCTGGAAGATTGGGAATTCTTCTACGAACTCGGTCGCGCGATGGAACTCGATCTCAAGCTTTATATGGGCATCTTGCGAGCCCCTACAGATCCTCCGGGGCGACTCCTCGATGTCGATATGCAGAAGAAGCCCAGCACCGATGAGCTATTCGACATCCTGACCGAAGGATCACGGATTCCACTTTCTGAGGTGCGAAAGTACGAGGCCGGACGTGTCTACGAAGACCCCGATGCTGTCGTATTGCCACGAGATCCAGAATGCCGGGCCTACCTGGAACTCGGAAACGAGACGATGATGGCCCAACTCGACGAAGCCGTGGAGCAGGAGGGCATCGAAGGCGATGAGATCTTTCCGTTCCGACTCATCAGCCGACGACAGAGGAATACGCTCAACTCCCTGGGCCGGGAGCAGCCGCGAGTGGTAGCGGAGAGGCCTCATCATCCGGCGTTCATGCATCCGGAGGATCTGGAAGAGTTGAAGATAGACCCCGGCAGCCTCGTGGCCATCACTTCCCGTCGAGCGACGGTCTACGCGGTCGTTCAAGGTTCGGAAGATCTTCGTCGGGGTCTGATCTCAATGAGCCACGGTTATGGGATCGATCTCGAAAGGCTGGATGCCGACTCCGACCCGGGAGAGCCGCAGCCCTTCTCCATGGGCAATCATACGGGTGCTCTGGCCAGCGCGGATCTCGATTATGAGGAACCCCATACGGGGCTGCCGCGGATGAGTTCGATTCCCGTACAGGTCGTCGCGCAGCCGCGACCGCAATCGAATTAGAGATCGGCCGCCCGCCGCATGAAGGCTGGCCGATCCCGGCTGAGGAGCTGCACAAACGATCAGGAGCGGGAGAGGCCGAATATCCTGGTCGCGGCCCGATGGGCGGGATCGCGCTTCCCCGGCGGGCCGATCGCCCGGAGTTATCTCCGCTCTTCTACACCCGGCAGAATGCAGAGCATCTCGAAGAGCAGATTGGCGGCGAGCAGGGCCGTATTGCCCGAGCTGTCATAGACGGGGGCAACCTCCACCAGGTCGGCACCGACGAGATGGAGTCCCCGGCAGCCTCGAATGATTTCCAAGGCCTGAATGCTGGTCAATCCGCCGATTTCGGGTGTCCCGGTTCCTCCCGCGTAGGCGGGATCGATTCCGTCGATGTCGAAGCTCAGGTAGACGGGCCCCTCAGCGAGGTCATTGCGAATTTCCTCGATCAGTGGAGCCAGGCTCTTATGCCAGCAGTCGTCGGCGGGCACGACTCGAAAGCCCTGGTCGCGGGCCCATTCGAAATCATCAGCCGCGTAGCCGCTGCCCCGCAAGCCGATCTGGACCACGCGCTCGTTGTCGAGAAGCTCCTCCTCAACCGCCCGGCGAAATGGCGTGCCGTGGGCGAGCGATTCCCCGAACATCGCTTCATTGGTATCCGCGTGGGCGTCGACATGAATCATGCCAACGGGCCCGTATTTGCTCCGCATGGCTCGCAGGATGGGGAGTGCGATCGTATGGTCGCCGCCGAGGGTCAAGGGAATGCACTCATGACCCAGGATTTCGTCGTAGGCGGATTCGATGATCTCCATCGAGTTCGCGAGGTTGAAGGTATTGATCGCGACATCGCCGATATCCGCTACTCGGAGTGAGTCGAAGGGTGCCGCCCGGGTGGCCATATTGTAGGGGCGCAGGAGGACCGACTCATTGCGGATTTCCCGGGGTCCGTAGCGCGCTCCCGGTCGATTCGAAGTGCCGATATCGAGGGGAATGCCGACAAAGCAGGCATCGAGTTCCGAGGCATTCTCCCGCGCGGGAAGTCGCATCATCGTCGCCGGGCCACCGAAACGAGGCATCTCGTTGCCGCCGAGGGGCTGGGGATTCTGGCTGGAATCAGTCATGGATGGATATCCTCGCATTCATCTGCAGGCGGCTCAACCTGGCAGGCGCAGATGGGTCTTCGGGGCCATTCAGTCGTCTTTGGACGCCCGGGGAGTGCTTTCCCGATTTGGATGCGAGCGGCCAGTTCCATCCCGCCGGGGGGCCAGGCGATCATCGCTCGTGGTCCCTTCCCGGAGCGCAGCAGGAGGCGGGTCGAGACCTTGCGTCGGATGCGATCCGGCGCATCGTCGAAGTGGCTGATGTTTCGAGCCTTCTTCGGGCTGATGCGTCGATCCCCTCGCAGGGGACGCGCCCCCTGCGAGAGTTTCTTCGGGGAGGCTCGATCGTCGTTCTGTCCGGCCATTCATGCAGCCGGGGGAAGCCCTCTGAATTCGGCGCGAAGGCATCGTCGCTCGATGACTCGTAGACAGGGGGAGAAGCTTCGAGCCAATCTCGGCGAGCGCGGCGAGGAAGGATGGATGCGCTGGTCCTCGGCAGCCGGATTCAAGATCCGGGCATGGCAATCGGTATCCGAGGCCTGGGCTGGCCCTGGAGCCGACTTCCGCGGGGTCTGCGGCCGAAGAGCGGATCAGTTGCGAAAATGGGGGCCGGTGGAGGCAATTCTCCGCCGGGCCGATCCATTGACCCGTATGAAGAGTCGCGCCCCCTCCAGCCTCCGGGGTCGTGAGCGGCTGATCCCAGGATCAGCGGGGTGGAGAGACGACCGCGTCGACGACCAGATCTCCTACCTCCGATGTCGAGTAGCCCATCTTTCCCGCATTGAGGGACTTGAGCTTCTCGCTGAGAACGTATTCCATCGCCCGCTCGACGCGTTCGGCTGCCTCGTCCTCACCCAGGTGTGCGAGGAGCATCTGGGCCGATGCGATGGCCGCCATGGGATTGATGACTCCCTGGCCCGTATACTTGGGTGCGGAGCCGCCGATGGGTTCGAACATTGAAACCGTATCCGGATTGATATTTCCGCCGGCCGCCACGCCCATTCCGCCCTGAATCATCGCACCCAGGTCGGTGATGATGTCGCCAAACATATTGTCGGTCACGATCACGTCGAACCACTCGGGATTCTTTACCATCCACATGCACGTGGCATCGACATGGGCATAATCCCGCTTGATGTCAGGGTATTCGGCCTCACCAATCTCGTTGAATGCGCGCTCCCATAAATCGAATGCGTAGGTCAGGACATTGGTCTTTCCACAAAGAGTCAGAGTCTTTGCGCGATCACGCTTGCGCGTGGCCTCGAACGCGTAACGCAGGCAGCGCTCGACGCCTTTTCGCGTGTTGACCGACTCCTGAACGGCGATTTCGTCGGGCGTGCCCTTCTTCAGGAACCCTCCGGCGCCGGCGTAGAGGCCTTCGGTATTTTCCCGCACGACGACAAAATCGATCTCGTCGGGACCCTTATCCTTGAGCGGTGTCTCCACGCCAGCGTAGAGTTTGACGGGACGGAGATTGATGTAGAGGTCGAGCTCAAAGCGGAGGTGAAGGAGAATGCCCTTCTCAAGGATGCCCGGCTTCACATCGGGATGGCCGATGGCGCCCAGCAGGATGGCATCGAAGCCGCGAAGCTCGTCGACCGCTCCTTCAGGCAGTACTTCGCCCGTCCGTAGATAGCGGTCCCCGCCGTAATCAAAGGGGGTCTTTTCGAGCTTGAAGCCGAAGGTAGCCGCCGCGGCATCCAGCACTTTTTCCGCTTCATCAGTGACTTCCGGGCCAGTACCGTCGCCGGGAATAAGAGCAATTCTATGCAAGGGAGATCCCTCCTCGAACTGGGGTGCGGGCCAAGATTAACGGAAAGGCAGGTATCCACAAGTACATCCGAGAGGCCAACAAAGACTTTTCCTCCCGCCCCTCAGAAAGCGGATCGGGATGACGGAATTTCTTCGACTTCTTCGCCGGAGTCAAAAGAATGCCGAACTCCTGCGGGGGTGTGGCGGGCGCTCGGGGCAATAGAAGTCAGCCATTCAAAGCCTCGCCCCTTGCTTCATCCCGCTCGTCCAGGCTCTTTCCCGATGACTCTATTCTTGTCGCTGAATGCCCAGTCGGAGTCCTGCCATCTGGTTCCGGGAGGATCGAATCAGCAGCTGGCCAGGGACTTTTCGACAAGAGACCCAGAAGTCCTTGCGGCTACTGAAGTCGGCCCTTGGAAGTGCACGAATATTTCAGACCTCCCCCGCGCGCAGGTAGCTCGAAGACCAGGCGAATGGCGGGAATTCCATCCTCCGAGTTCATTCATACAATCCATTGACGCAATCCAGCTGGTTGGGAAATCGACCCCAGGGCCGCATCGTATTGGAGCGGAGTCTGGAAAATACCCTGGAGGAATCATTTTCCGGGCCGCCAGGATCCCTTGAGAGTCCGAGAAAAGGATGGACTGGCAGCGCCCATTTCTTTGTGCGGCCGATCTCGACTTTCGGGCAATACTCGAAGCATTGCGAGGCCCGGGCATGGTGCCGGGTGCGGGACCGCCCCGGAGCGGGATTCTCTATACTCCTGGTGAAGCGGACCATGCCAGCGATCAGGCCAGTGCCGACGAGCGTGGAAGCTGCGTCGCCAGGGCAATCGGATCTGAATAGAAGGAAGTTGCGAGGGGTCAAGGGGCAGAGGCGTGAGTGAGCAGGAGACAGTGATCAGCGTCAAGGTCTATGCCTCCGGATTCTGTAGCTTCAAGCATATCGATGAAGAAGGTTTCATGACCTTGCCGGAGGGTGCATCCCTGAACGATGTATGCCGACGGCTGAAGATTCCCTTTCTGCTGCGCAGGATCCTCTTTGCCGCAGTCAACTACGAACATGTCAAATTGAGCACGAAATTGAAGAATGGCGATGTCGTAAGCGTGATTTCGCCAATGGCGGGCGGCTAGGGGATTGCATCGCCCGATTCCGGAGAATGTCTACCAACAGAAATTGAAGAGGGTGTGTGAATGGCGAGTTATCTGGGCAAGGTATTGGAAGTTAATCTCACGACGGGAGAGATCGACGAGGCGCAGATTCCCGACGCCATCTACCGGGGAGTACTCTCTGGCGTCGGGCTCGGCGCGTACTACCTCTACAACAACATCCCCGCGGATGCGGACCCTCTCGGCCCCGACAACATCCTGGGTTTTACCAGTGGTTTGTTGAATAATACTCCGAGCCTGATTACGGGCCGCTGGATGGCCGTTTGTAAATCGCCTCTCACGGGCGGATGGGGCGATGCGAATTGCGGTGGAAATTTCGCACCCTTGATCAAGAGATGCGGTTATGACGCAATCTTTTTCAAGGGAATATCGCCCAAACCCGTATTCCTATACGTCGGAGAAGGGGGTGCGGAGTTGCGCGACGCGACGCATCTCTGGGGAAAAGACGCCATCGAATCCGAGAAGCTTCTCGAGCAGGAATGCAAGGTCAAAGGCAAGCCCAAGGTCGTCACGATCGGTAAGGCCGGCGAAAAGAAATCGCTGATCGCTGGCATCGCAAATGATGGCGGGAGAATTGCGGCACGTTCGGGGGTAGGGGCCGTGATGGGCTCCAAGCTCTTGAAGGCCGTTGTGCTGGATGCCAAGGGCAAGACGGAGGTTCACGACGGTGCGGAGATGGAAGCCTATCGAAAGCAGATGGCCACGAAATTCAAGCAGGCCAAATGGCCCGATTTCTTCAAAGGATTCTTCTTTCCCTTTCTCAGCATGGCAATGGCGAAGGTGAAATCGGTATCGGCAGCGGACGGCATGATGGCCGTGATGATGAACAAGCGTTACGGAACGATTGCAAATAATACGATGGGGCTGCCGAATGGGGATTCGCCGGTGAAGAATTGGGGCGGATCGGTCAAGGACTTCGGAATGAAGCACTACAAGAAATTGAATCCCGACCGCATCATGGAAAGGAAGGTCAAGAACTATAATTGCTCCGCATGCACGATCGCCTGTGGCGATGTTTGCGATATCAGTGACCTGGGTGATGGCAGGACGGAACACTCCCATAAACCCGAATACGAGCAATGCTGTGCCTTTGGTACGCTGCTTCTTGTCGACGACCTCGACGCGATCTTCTGGATCAACGAGATGCTCAATCGGGCCGGTATGGACAATATCTCCGCCGGCACAACGGTGGCCTTTGCGATCGAGTGTTTCGAGAATGGCATCATCACCAAGGAGGATACAGATGGCCTGGAATTGAGTTGGGGGGATGCCCAAGCGGTTGTTCAGCTGGTCGAGATGATGATCGAGCGAAAGGGTATCGGGGATCTGCTGGCCGACGGTGTCAAGGTCGCAGCCGAGAAGATCGGCAGGGGATCAGAAGAGTTTGCGGTCCACGTGGGTGGACAGGAGCCCGGTATGCACGATCCGAAGCTCGATCCCATGCTCGGCGTTCACTACAGTGCCGATCCGACCCCCGGGCGCCATACCGTCGGAGCTGGCATGTACTACAACATGATGCGCCTATGGCAGGAGGTCAGCTGGGCACCCGAGGTGAGCAAATATCCGAAGGCGGCCGAGTATATTCCCTCCGATGAGGAGGCGTTGAAGAGCGTAGCGAGTTCTTGTTATAAGGAACTCAATGACGGTGCCGGCGGATGTCTTTTTGGACTGATCGCTGGACTCGATCACTGGAATCTATTCAAGATGCTCAACGATGCGACCGGATGGGAACTTTCGGCCGACGAATATATGGCGATTGGTCGCAGAATCCAGACCCTGCGGCAATTGTTCGGTGTCAAGCATGGTGTTCAGCCGAGAGAGGCCATCATGACAGGTCGAGTTGTGGGCGAACCGCCGCTGCCGAGCGGGAATCTCAAGGGCATCACGTTGCCCATGGAGGAGATGGTTTCGCTGCATTGGAAGCATTTTGGATGGGATGAGAAGACGGGTGTGCCGACGCCGGATGCTGTCGCCCAACTCGAAGAGAGGAAGCTGATCCAATAAGGGAGACGCCCGAACTTCCGATCCCCAATCCCAAAGCATCAGGTCAGGAACTCCATCCGCTTGGATCGGGCCGAGGTGTCGAGGAGGCCACCCGATTGGGGTCGGGAGCAGCCGTGAAGAAGCCCGCAGTGGCGCGACATTCAGCGGACCCTATCCCTTGCGCCTCGTCTCCATCCGCGAGCGGGTGAGCGAAAAGATGCCGTTGGCGCCAGAGAAGGGGTGGGATGCCGGCTCCCCGGCCTGCGTTCCGAGGACTTGCCTCAGCCCATCGCCGATTTGAGGAGTTCCCGATTCAGCTTATCGCGCTCTTCGAGTCGATTGATCTCGGACTCGTCAACCCCCAGCTCATGCAGGATCTCGCGGGTGTGATCGCCGGGAAAGGGGGCATGTCGCAGGGGGAATGCATCCTGGTTCTTGAAATTGAAGGGTGGCCGGGGATAGCGCATGGCACCAATCACGGGATGTGCAGTTTCGATCAGGCTCTCCTGATGCTGGATCTGGGCATCTTCGTGTACTTCGTCGAGAGTATTGACCCGCGCGACCGGTATGTTGAAGGCATCCAGGTTTTCACAGATCTCTTCGGTACTGAGATCAGCAAGCAGGGATTCGACGACCTGCTTGAATTCGGATGCATTCGCCAGGCGCGCCGGGAAGGTCTGGAAGCGCTCATCCCGATGCAAGTTCGAATCGAGCCAGATCGAGAGAACTTCGAGATCTTCGTCCCTTACGAGAACGATGGATACATGCCCATCTTTTACCTTGAAGATCTGAAACCATTTTCCAATTTCACCCGCATGCTGGATGCCTTCACCGAGCAGGGTTCGGGACCACATCACATCCGGCCAGGCGTAATAGAGGGCGGATTCCAGCATCGAGATGGGGAGATATTGCCCCCGGCCAGTCTTCCCGCGTTGCAGCAGAGCTGCGGTGATGGCTTGAGCAGTTGTCAGGGCCGTCACCTTATCGAAGACGATGCTGGCCATGAGATGCGGAACTTCATCTCCCTGGGCGCTGGCGATGCCGCTTGTCGCCTGGATGAGCGGGTCAAAGACCTTCCGGTTCTGGTAGGGGCCGCTCTGGCCGTAGCCGGAGATGGAAGCGTAGACGAGGCGGGGGTTGATCTCGAATAGGGTTTCGTAGTCGATGCCCAATTTCCTGACCACTCCGGGTCGGTAGTTTTCGAGCAATACATCCGCACCTTCGACGAGTTGCATGAATATGCGCATATCGTCATCGGTCTTGAGATCCAGGACGAGGGAGCGCTTGTTGCGGTTCAGCACCGCGAACATTCCCCCCATACCCTTGCGCGTGCTGCCCAGGAAGCGTGCCTTATCCCCAAGCAGGGGAGGTTCGATCTTGATGACATCCGCCCCCTGGTCCGCGAGCATCATGGCGGCCATCGGGCCGGAGACGGTAGAAGTGAGTTCGAGTACGCGATAGTCGCCTAGCGGGCCGGCCATTCGTCTTCTCCATATGCGAATTCATGTATAGGGTGAATCCAGCGTTTCGGGACGCCATCAAGGGTAGAGTCGATGGTTTCTGGTCGCGAGCATGCGGGCGCTCGCGTGGCGAAGGATCGGGTGGGGGCATCGAGTCCTCGGGGGGTCGCCGGGTGCCGGGGGTACCGGCCCTGAATTCTCATCCTATCGCTATGACTCGGCTCTCTTTTTTCATGCACTGGGGTTGCCGTAAAGACCGGTCGTCCTTTGGAACGCGCCGCGATCCGTAGAGAGCTATCTTTGTTCAAGAATCGGCCATGGTCGAAGCGACTCTTTACCTCGCAGATCTTGCATGAGTTCGTAAATCCGACTAGTTTGAAGATATGGAAATCTTTTTGATGATAGTGCCTACGCTCATAGGATTAGGCTTGGCCTTCTGGGTCTATAAGTCTGTCAAGTCGTAACGGCCGAGCAAGGACTTCGAACCGCGAAGGCAACGCAAACCTGTAGCTGACGGATTGTGCCCTTTTGCCTCAGTCTCCTGACCTGAAATCCCCGGGGATCGGAACCGAGGTCAATAGTGTACGGACGGGAGAGCCTTCCCGCAGCCACCAGAAGCACTTGGGTGCAGAGTCTTGGGCGGCCAAGGGTGGAGTCTGGGATTCCCATGGCGGATTCATGGGAGTCGGGGGTTCATGGGCAGTTCCGTGCCTCGGGCTGCCGGATCGGGCGCGACGCTATTTCGGGCTCCCTATTCAGGGCTCCCTAAATAGGGCTCATAGGGGGAGGGGGGCGCCGGCGAGAGTTCGGGCGGATGCCTCTAGGCCCCGGCGCTGGGACGAGTGGAAATTTTCGCGTACCAAGCCTGCAGATTTCGCAACTCCTCAGAGATCTCGACCCGGGCCATCCTGGCGAAATCGACCGCCACCAGGGCGGTGATGTCCGCGAATGTGAAATCCCCGGTCGCGACGTATTCCCGCCCGTCGAGGTGCGCGTCAAAGTCCTTGAAGAAGGCTTCCGCGCGGGCGCGCCCCCGTTTGGCCAATTCGGGAATCTGATCGTAATTCTGGGGGCCCGTCGTAGCGCGGCCTTCGAATGCCGGATTCGAGTTGCGAAAAGCCTCGGCCAGGGCCGAGATCCCGCCCGACTCTACGATTGCATTCCATTGGACCACCAGCGCCCGTTCGACGGAATTTCGGCCCATCAGCGGCGGCTCGGGCTGCAGCTCCTCCAGGTAGCTCGCGATGGCGGTATTTTCGGTCAACACACTGCCGTCATCGAGCATCAGGCTGGGAATCGTGCAACGGGGATTGATCTTGCGGTACTCATCCGAGAGTTGTTCGCGCTTCATCATGTCGATCTGGACGGTTTCGATTTCAAGCCCTTTCTCCGCCATGAAGATCCGAGTTCTTCGCGGGTTCGGGGCCATCTGGAAGTCGTAGAATTTCATATTTTCTCCTGCTCATTCGTGAATGCGTACGATGGTTGTTCCGAATGTTCGACCGCCCAATAACGCGACAAAGGCCTCGGGGGCCCGATCCAGGCCCTGGAATTCGGTTACCCGGGCATCGATCATTCCGCTCTCGAGCCAACTCCTCAACTGCCTGCGGCCCTCCGAGTGGCGTTCCGCGTAATCGAAAAATAGGAAACCCTCCATCCTGACCCGGTTGTTGACCAGCAGGCCGGGAATTCCCCTGGGACTGGGATCGGGATTCTTCGTATCGTATTGACTGACGGCCCCGCAGCAGACAATGCGCCCGTGGCTATTCATCCGGAAGAGGGCGCTACCCAGGATATCTCCACCCGTATTGTCGAAATACACGTCGATACGATCCGGTGTCGCCTTCTTGAATTCCGTCCGAAAATCGGGGCTCTTGTAGTTGACTGCCGCATCGAAGCCGAGTTCCTCGACGAGCAGGGAGCATTTTTTGTTGGAACCCGCAACGCCTACGACGCGGCTCCCCTGAAGCCTGGCGATCTGTCCCACCAGATGTCCTACCGAGCCCGCCGCCGCAGAGACCACGACCGTCTCGCCCCGCTCGGGCTTTCCGATCTCCAGAAGTCCGAAATATGCCGTCAGTCCATTCGTCCCCAGGACGCCAAGATGAATCGCCGGATCGAGGGAGGCATCCAGCCTGATCCAGTCGCTGGCGGGCCCACAGGAATATTCCTGCCAGCCCGTCCCGCCCATTACCAGATCACCCGGAGATAAAAGGGGATCGAGGCTTTCCTCCACACGGGCCACGCCCGTTCCCCCCATCACCACATCTGTTCTGGGGGCACCCGCATAGCCGGCGCTGCCTTGGAGACCGGCCCGTTGTCCCGCACCCACCGTGAGGGCGAGCGTACGGCAGAGGACTTCTCCCCGCTCGGGCGAGGGGATGGGATTCGATTCAACGGAAAAATTTGAGATCTCGAGCTCTTCCTCCGGCAATGCACTGATCAAGACCTGCCGATTCTCGGACATCCGATCCCTCCCTTCGCGGCTTCTCTGACCCTGGGCAGATGAGGGTGGGGTAGAATTCCAGAAATTTCCATCCTCCTGCCAGACCCCCCATCTCGCATTCGGGCACGATCATCCAGATCGATCGGATGATTTCCAGCCAATTTCTCAAAATGGCGACGGACGCTCGCGCTTCGAAGTGCCTCGACAGGTCAAGAACTGAAACACAGCCATACCCCCTATCCGGCAGGCCCTCTATGAGTATTCTCGAGTTCGAGCCAGGAGTCGCTCGGGCCGAGTTGTGACGGTGGCCGATGAAGGCTATCGAGAATCAGCGAATAGGGGGGATCGCTCGAATTCGGCCGACCAGGGCCAATAGGGCTATCGCCAAAATGGATTTTCCATCGAGAAATCCAGGAAATCTCATCCGGGTCGCCCCATTTGTGAAATGCCGACCGCCGCGGCGATCAGGAATCCGCCAGCGACCCGGTCGATGATTGCTCGAAAGCCCGGGGCCATCGATTCCCCGGCACGACCGGCTAGTGCTGCGTACATCGAGAGAATGGAGAACTCGATCACGAAGGAACTGCAGGCCAATAATGCGACCTGTGGCGCCACGTCCTGATCTGGATCGACGAATTGTGGAAGAATCGCGGTGAAGTACACGATCAGATTCGGATTCGCACCCTGGGTGATGAAGCCCCGCACGAATGGGGAAGAAGCCGCCGCCTCCGGCTCGCTAGCCATCGACAACCTGGCTCGGTCGAATGAGCGAAGAATCATATTGATGCCCAGCCAGACGAGATAAGCAGCTCCGCACCATTTGATGACTGCAAAGAGCTCGGCCGAGAAGGAGTGGAGTATGGCGAGCCCTGAAGCCGAGAGCAGGAAATAGATCGCATTGGCGGAAAGAATTCCCATGGTTGCTCGGATGCCGGCCATGGGTCCGAGTGTCAAGGCTTGCGACATCACAACGAGGGTGGCGGGTCCAGGACCAAGGCATAGGAATGTTTCTGTCATGCAGAAGAGAGCCCATGCTTCGAAGGTCATTCATTCACCCCGTACATCCCCCGGCGAATCGACTTCAACCCGCCGGGAAATGACCCATTGGAAGCATCCGAATCAGCATGGCCTGATGCTATCCCGGTCGAATTCCATCGCCAGCTTCTATCCGCCGGCGACTCCCTTTCGAGGGGCGGCTCGGAAGAATCGGAAGAATCGCGATGTCTCGTCCCGGTAGGCTGAGCCCGGGGTTGAGAAGCCCCTCTCACGATCCATGATCCCGCCTCGGAGGTCGTCCTTCACCGCGCTGCCTATTCTGAGAAGGGCATTCCCAGGGCCATGAGTTCGTCGCGCGTGTCGAGCATACTCTTCTCATATGCAGCGGTCGGTCTGACTGTTTCGATGTCGTAGGCCTCGGGAAAGGGGAGTTGGCCCGCGACTTTCGGTAGCAGCTCATCCACCTTCAGCATGATCTTCTGGGCGATTTCGTTGGCCTTCTCCGGGGCCATGCCCGCGCAGCCAGCGAGCATCTCTCCGATGAGCCGCGCTTCCAGACCGCTATGACCAGCGATCCATGCGTATGAGAGCCCACTGGCGACCGAGGTGATGACGACCGCAGCCGACTGCCATAGGGAAAGGGGGGTCCGCCAGGCGTCAGTGATTCCAGAAATAGACGTTCCGACCGCCAGCCCCAGGTGGCGTTCCGAAGCCCGCGCGGCGCCACTGAAGGCCCAATGTGAAGCCCGCGTGGCCCAGGTTCCGTCGAGATGACTCGGGAAATAGCTCACGGATCCGCCATGGGCATAGCTGAGCTGACCCAGGGCATTGGCCAGCATTACCACAGCGACCTCGGCGGAGTCACGGCACATGCCGCCGAGGCAAGACATGGAACTCATCCATGGCTCGACCCCGCTGATATGACAATATTGCGTGAGCAGTAAGCGGCTCCAGTCGAGTTTCTGCTCGGGCATGATATGAATGCCGATCTGGGTATTGAAGTGGTCGCGGTATTTCGAGGACATGACGGCCATGGTGCCGCTCGGCGTGCTCGCCGTGCAGAGCAGCCCCAGGTTCATATCGGGTCGGCCCGCATTCTGCAGCGCCTGACGCATGGCCTCCTGCTCCCATAGGGCGACGGTCGCTTCCGAGAGCGTTCCGGCCTTGGGATTGATATCGCCGAGTTTTGCGAGGCAAGGGTTGATCCCCATACCCTGCACACTCTCCTCCTGGGCAAAGGACTGGACGTAGGGGGTGAACCACTCGATATCCGCGACACCTGCGGGCCCCGCGTAATTGGTCGGCGTCCACGTATCGTTGCTCTTGCGGTGACGCAGATTCATCTGGTCGTCTCCCTTGCCGAGAACGACACAGGACGGATTGTCCCTGGATTCACGTGCGAGCTGCCGAATTTCTTCCTCTTCGTATTGGATGACGCGTTCACTGCTCTGGAAATAGATTCCGACACTCGAGAGATGCTCGACCGCCGCCTCGAAAATCGCGTCAGCTGTTCGATCATCTACGACGAGTTCTTCCGGGTCGTAGCGGATCTCATACTTCTCGACGAGATCCCTCACCGTGAAGGCGAGTTCGAGGTCGAAGTCGTCTCCTTCCATCACGGGGCCCCGATTTGCGCGCTCCTGAAAGTCGATCAAGGGAATCATTTTTTCCTCTCGAATTCTGGCGTCGGGGATGCTGCCTCTCCCCGGAAAAGGCCGAGCCTGCGGCCAGGGGATCAGTCGAATCGGCGACTATTGTACCACCATGAATGGTCGTAAGTCCGAGCCTTTGCGACCTCTTCTTCATCGACTGGTTTGCCTTGGAGATGCTTGCAAAGGGGGACCGATGCCACGGCGTTCAAAGCCCAGCCGTCAACATTCATCGCGTCGGCCTTGTCGGCAGTGCATTCAGTACCGCCAATGATCAATTTGAATTTATCCCGCACCCCCATATCGACCATATAATTTTCCACTTCCGTGCAATAGGGAATGGTGGTGACAAGAAAGGCGGAGAGGCCAATGATGTCGGCGTTATGCTCCTCGGCCTTTTCGATGAAGTATTTGCTCGGCAGGTCAATCCCCAATTTCTCCACTTCGAATCCGTTGAGTTCGAGTTGGGTGGTCACGAGCCCGTAGCCGATGGTATGCAAATCCCCCGTCACGGCGCCGATCACCACCTTCCCCTGGGCACCCTCCTCGTTGGGGGGCAGGTAGGGGTTGATGATATCGATGCAGGGTTCCGCAACCTTTCCGCTCATGACGAGTTCGGCGAGGAAGTACTCTCCGGCCCCGAATCTTCTTCCCACTTCCTGCAGTCCCTCGATCACTCCCTGCTTGAGCATGGCTACGGGATCAAGTCCTTCCTCGATTCCCTGTTGCACCAGCTCGTAGGCTTTCTTCTTTTTTAGAGTCCAGACGGCCTCTCGGATGTCTTCGATGGTTACAGCCATATGCTCCTCCTGGGGTCGAGATTCATCCAATGCTCTCCGATTTCTTCCCACACGTTTCGATCATTCCTGAACAAAGGGCAGGTCGTGTCGCATTGCCATTTCCGAGCGTCCCAACTCGTACGCGATATAGGCCAGATGATCTCGATTGATCGACCAGTCCACGAGCATTTTTCGGATCCCCACGGTATCGCCTCGAAGGGCCACTCGGGGCAGGTCATCGATCATCACTGTAGCGCTTCCGATCTTGGCCTTGATGTTGGCTTCGATGACGAAACAGTAGCCGGCATCGTCTTCCTTCCATGATTCATCGCCCTCTACCCTGACGAATTCGAGATCCGGAAATTTCGTCTTCAGTTCTTCAAGATCCAAAGCCTTGCTCTCCTTTTAGGCGTTCACCTTTTGAATCATACGACCAGAAAATTCCCCGAGATAGCCCCCCCTCTGCTCGAAGTTCGAATCGGGAGCGAGCATGAAGGGGAGAGGGGGGGGGCTGCCGCCCCTTCATCTTCCAGGCCAGCGGTTGTGTCGGGGCCCAGTTCTCGATGGGCGCGAATTGCGGTATTGAATTCCTCGCTCGGATATCCGCATTCGCGGCGGAATTCTCTAAGGATCCGGACGTTGATGCTCACATCCTCGACGGATCGACCGCGGGGGGGGGCGATCGGGCAGCGGCACTCGCTCCCCGGCGTGTCCAGCGTGAATCGCACAGTCTTTCCAGTCTCGGACTCTCCGTAGTTGGAGCAGAGGCGGATGGGTCGCGGGTCGTCGAAATGCAGCGGGCGGTCGCGGAGCAGGGTTTCGTGAACACGCCACTCCTCCAGTCATCGCGACACTTCGATCCACCGATTGTCTCCCGCCTTGCCGGTCTTCATCTCAGGTCGCCGCGCAGGATAATAACGAGGCGAAGAGTATCGAAATATAGGAAAACTATTGATCGATGGACAAGGGTGCCGCTGGAGATATTTGGGCCGAGACGTTGCGTAAATCCTTAAAGGCATGAAGAAACAGTAATTTATGGGGCTAATCAGATCTCTTCTCATCACGTTTCGTTGCGATTCGGGCTGTGATTTTCCATAATAAAGATCCTATGAGTATCGAATATCGATGGATCTTCGCTCCGCAGCGGGCGAGCGGATCGTCTGAATTCCATGGCTAGTGGCGAGTCGACCGTTTCCTGCGGCCCGGGCCGGCCGCGAAGCCAGCAGGCCCGGCGGGCCATCCTCGAGGCGACTCTCGAACTCATCGGTGACGTGGGCTACGACCGCCTGAGCGTGGCCCGGGTCGCCCAGCGCTCGGGTGTGGGCAAGGCCACGATCTATAGACATTGGTCCTCGAAACTGCCCCTGGTGATCGAGGCCTTTTCGGGACTGCCGACCCTGAGTGTGCCGGATACTGGAAACCTGGTGGACGATCTCATCGAATTGCTGCGTCAGTTTGCCGAGATCCTGAAGCGGACACCTCTCGGCCGAGTCCTGCCAGTTCTCGCTGGAGAGTGCGCCCACGATCCCGAATTGTCGGCCCTGCTCGCACCCCAGATCGCGGATCGTCGAGCGCCGCTTGTCTGCGTACTCGAGCGGGCCGTCTCCCGCTCCGAATTGCCTCCCGATCTGGACCTGGAGGCCGCCGTTGATATGATCATGGGGCCGATCGTTACGCGGATCTTTTTCACGGGCGTCGAGATCGAGCCAGAGAATGTGCGCCCATTCGTGGAAGCCTCTCTCTTCGGAATCAATCGCCTGCGCGTCTTCTGATATCCGATAGCCGCGGCTGGCTGGCCCGATCATTCCATGACGAGTCCGGTCATGGAAATCGAGTCATCGAAAGGGAATTCTTCTCGGCGGAAAGCGCGGAGGGACTCGCGATGGCGAGGATGTTGGCGATTGGCTCCCGCGCGGATTCAGCGGCTCATTCTGCACGGAATATCAGCGTATCCGGATGGAAGGCGTACCACGCGAACCAGAAGGCGTTGAGGACGACGAGTTCGTCGCCCTTGGCGGAATGGATATTTCCGCTGCGGGATTCGGCGTCGAAATTCACGACCAGCGAGGTATCGCCAATGCGATCCTGCAGCGGTGAACGTACCTTGGCCAGTTCCGCGAAGGGATAGGCCTTGAAAACGTCCTCCACCTGGACTCCCAGGATTCGCTCTTTGGGATGGAATGCTTCACTACGGAAGGCCGTGGGAAAGAAGAGAGCGCCACTCTTGTCGTAGTCTCCGTAGGGTGAGCGAGCATAATCTCGGGCAAAACCCGTATCGGGGGAAAGCACCCGGGTCTCGGGATTGTCTGCTCGCCATCTCTGCCAAGTCGTATAGATCGTGGGCAAGATCTTCAGCCGCTCACCCTTGCGTGGGCCGCTGATCGCCAGGCCGAGAATCTGAGACCAGAGCGATTCAGTCTCGCGATCGTACATCAGGAGGTCGCTATTGTAGAGGAGTCCGGAGACGCCAAAGGTTCCCGGTTTTTCCTGGAAGCTGCGCCGAAAGGCATTGCCACTTCCGCAAAGCGGGCAGTAGCTGATCGTGATCGCGACCCCTCCCACGGTATCGTTGACGAGTTCATGCCAGTTGAGGATGGAGATCGGATAGGCTCGGGCGTCGCCCTCGATTTTCAGGCCGAGAACGGCATGCTGCGGCCGAAGGTATTCGGCTTCTGCGGCGGTCATGAATCGAGGCTGATCGAGAGCCGGGATTCCATCCCGGGGTGGTCCTCCAGTCAGGATTTCCTCAAGTGGGATCAGCGGTTCATCTATTCGGAAAAGGTTGCGCATCACTGCTTCGGCCCCGACGCCATTGCTCAGGCAGATGTTCATGAATCCCAGGCAGAGCGCCAGGAAGGGAGTTCGCGAATGGGATCGATTCAACTCGGTTGCGGCGGCTTTCCGGAAGAGCGTCCTCATGAGGAAGAGAGGCTCTCTTCGGTCTTCCGGAGTTCCGTTTCCAGCCAGATGATTTCATAAGTGGTCTCGAAATTCTTTGTCGCCCGATCCAGCAGCCAATTCAAAGCTTCCTTCTGGGCTTCGAGTGCGACCCGTGATTCGGGATTGGCTGCCAGGGCCATTTCGCAGAAATGGAGTGCTCGTACAGGTTCATCGATCGCCAGGGCTCTGCGCGCACTTGCCGCGAGCGCTTCTACGCCCGCGAGCTCCGCGACCTCTGCGTAGATCTCGCGAACGGGAACGGGATAGAGTTCGGTCGTCGATTCATAATGAAACCAGGTTGCGTAGTATTCCCAGATGCTGCGCACTCCCCAGGAAACGCGTCCATGAACCTGGGAAAGGGCCAGTTCGGGAGGCAGTTGGATCTCCTCCATGAGCTGCCAGACCGTCTTGCCGGCATTCATCCCGCGAACAGTTTCATCGTGAACAAATTGGACGGCATCCCGAATTCGCGTCAGCCCTTCGCGAATTTCTCCGGCCCCGCGGATCGGGGTCAGATGACCGGGTATGAGCATCTCGGCATCGAGATCGATGAGGGTGTTGAGGCTCTCGATATACTCGACGGGCTTGCGCATTTTTTCCCCACGCATCGTGAAGATATTCGGGAATTGTGGGAAGATCGGGCCGAGGGTGTCTCCACTGAAGAGAATCTTCTGGTCGGGAAGCCAGAGCGAGAGGTTGTCGAGTCCCTCGGCTCCGGGGGTGGGCAGAATTTCGAAGCGGATTCCACCCTGGCTGAAGCGGTAGGGCTTTCCGTTTTCGATTATCCGGGTGGGGGAAATATTTCCGAAGGCCAGGGGCCCGCTGCGGACGGGTTCTTCTGGCATCCAGGGGAAGAGTCTCCGGTTGCGGCCATGAAGATAGGGCTGGAGTTCCTTCAGATAGCGTAGTTCTTCGGGAAATTCGCGATGGGTGATGATCATGGTCCCGGGTTCGGACCAGAACAGAACCCCTCCCACGTGGTCCTGGTGGGAGTGGGACAGGATTATATGGCTCACCTTCTTCTCGCCCACGACCTCCTCGAGGGCGCGCTTCTGTTTCGTGGCCTGAATGGCGAGCCCGGTGTCGAAAATCACCACTGCCTCTCCGGTATCGATCAGGTGCACATTCGAGATCCCACGGGCCTGGTAGATATTCTTCGCCAATGTGTGGGCCTCTATCGGCGTGGCCTGGGTCATGAAGCCTTCCGCGGCATCGGCCATGCGATCCACCAATTCTTCGTTCACGGCCTTCTTGATCTCGTCGTCACCAGCAAATATCAATAGAATGGCTAGGACTATCAGCGCTAGCACCCCCAGGGCCCTGGGGAGAACGCGGCCGAAGTGGCGATGGAAGTTTGATCTCCGATTCATGAAGACTCCTTTCGGGAGAGGGTTTCGCGGCTGATGAAGATCGGTGAGGACCAGGCTCGCTCCTCTATGTCGCTGAGGCAGTCGACTCCACCCGCCGCATCTGGATCCCCGGTACAAGGCCGGATCTCCTGGCAGTCCAGCGGGGAATCCGTTGGACAACCGAGGCCATTGCCATTGACCGCGGGCGTCGGCCGCTGGATGACCCGCACATAGTAGGCACGCATTGCCTCAGCGGGTTCTGAATCTTCGAATTCCACCACACAGTGGTCGCGTCCATCACATGAGAAAGTTCTCCAGGGGTCCTCGATCTGGGGGATGGATCCCGGCATGCCCGGGGTGATGCGCACGACCTCTATCCTCGAGAGCTCTTTCCGGGAATCGCCGGGATTATGGCATTCCCCCAGGCAGAGGCGTGCAATCCTTTCCGGCGAGAGTGATGTCTCGATATGGGAGGGGCAGCCTGCTCGCTCTTCGAGCGCTCCCGATGCCCGCACGCGAAATCTTGCCGGCTCGGAAGCGTCGAGGCTGACTTCCGAACCCATCGGCGCCGAGCCATGGTTGCCGTTCAGAAGATCAAAGAAAAGCAGAATCCGCGGTCCACTGGTTCCGTAGACCTCGCGCCGAATCAGGGCATCCCAGATCGCCTCTCGGCTGCGGCCTTTCGCATGAACGGCGGCCAGGCCTCCGGTAGCCATAAAGAAATTTGCACGTTCCATGTAGCGTCGCTTTTGGATCGGGAGATCCTGCAGGTTGACGGCGATCGACTCGGCCGTCTTCTCATCCGTTCCCCGGGTCAGGCGCCCCAGTAGTCCATCGGGTCTGCGACGGGACTCCGTGAGTTGGAGGCGGGCGTGTTCTTTGAATCCACTGCCCGCCCGAGCGCTATGGTTGTCGCTAGACGCCAGGAATCCAAAGCGGAAATTCCGAGACAGGGCATATTGTCCGGACATCAGGGGTCGCGGGCTGAAGGTGGGCAGGAAACAGTCCGGGCATTGTCCGCAATTTCCCCAATCCTCGAGCGTTGCACCCGGCACGGTATTATGTGCTCCGACACCTGCGTTCAGGTAGTTGCGCCGAGCTGCTTCCACCCTCTCTTCGCATAGATCCGCAGAGGTCTCGCTATCGCAGCGGGATCGAATGATCTCTCCGGCCCGCCAACAGCAGGCCTCATACCCGTCGCCGCCGGGTTCGGGGCATGCTGGACTTCCATCCACGCCAAGGTCGACGGCTCGCCAGGGGCGATACTCCTCGGAATTTCCGTGTCCCGAATAGATTTCGAAGAGGTTTTGGCGTTTTGGTTCATGCTGTCCCTCCTCCCCCTGCAAGTCCCAATGGCTTCCGGCGGGAGTCATCAGTCCCCAACTCGTACCGTGAGGAATGACCAGGGCCTCGCCCCCCCACTCGTCCAACTTTCGGAACAACTCCCGGGGGTCATGGGCCACTTCATGACAGTCAGTCGGCAACTCGCGTGTATCCCTATTGTCTTCGCAATAGGGAGTCTCTTCTACTTCCCGCTGATATTCGTAGTAGTCGAAGTAGCGCTGTCGATCCGAGAAATGAAGTAGCGGCAATGCGATGCGGGCAAGGGGACCCAGGGGCGCGACACGAAATTCGGGTCGAGGGGCAGCGATGGGGCGCAAGGGCAGTTTGGCATCCTCCGTATCCCGGAGAATCACGTTCTTATGTCCATAATGATTCTCGGGATTGCTTCCGACCTGGCTCCACTCCCAGCCCAGAAAGGCCACCGTATCTGGATTCATGGGATCGCTGACGGAATTGCATTGCTGAATGGCTTCAATGGTTTCCCTCCAGTGACGCGGCGAAAGGCCCTCGGCGTGGTCGTTGATCGACCAGAAGTCGAGGCCGGCACAATGTCTCGCATAGTCACAGGCGTCTGCGGGCGGATGTACTCCCTCGCCTCCACTCAGGGGCAGACTCATTACGAAAGCATCGGGGGAAAAAGTCGTATGGACATGGAGATCCCCGAATAGAATCTGGCTCTCGCTTCCATTCGAAAAATCCTTCTGGGCGCTCGCTCGCTCTTCCAGAACGGAAGCAGGAAGAGAAGCCGAGGAAGGGATTCCCGGCCCCTGGTGTTCCCCATGGCAAGCCAGAAGAGAGGTGCAGCCCATTGTGATCGCAACGACCGTGAAGTCGAGAAATCCGCTTCTTCTCTTCCGACACCCTTTGCGACGCCGCATGCCGAAAATCCATATTTCTTCTTCATCCCCCCGAATCGAATCGCTGCTTCGCTTCACGTAACGGGCTGTCGAATCTTCACCGTCGGCCCAGGCCAAGCTCTCGATTTTCCGTTTCCAGAGCGTCGAGATCCGTCTTCCCTCGCAGAAAGGTTGCGGAGCAGGGCAGTTCCATTTGATGATCGGGCCCGGCATTTCTGCCCTCGTTTCCCCGCCTAGCTTTTTTCATCTCGAGGGAGAAGAAGCATGATTTTGGGATTGCGCCCCCGAAGAGGAGATAGCATGAGATCCAACAGACCATATTTCTTCCGAAAAGCCTGGATGACCCGACCGCGCAGCGTTGGATCGAGCATGAAATGCACTTTCAGGGGCAGAATGTCCGAGGCGACCGAGAGCAGGACATCGGGATTTCTTTCGACATTTGCCCCCCAGCCCGTGGAATTCGTACGGATATAGGCCTGGCCGTCGAGAAGGATCAGCCAGATTTTTCTTTTCCGGGAACCGTCATCCTCGTCGGTCGTCTCGATGGAGACCGTCTTTTCTTCCGCGTACTTCGACCAGTCGATATCCGAATTTGCAGATGCCAGGGGGGCCAAGAAAAGCAGCACGACTAGCAGGCAGGTGGGAAAAGCTCTTTCAGACCTCATGGGCAGATGGGCTCCAACTTCGGATATTTTCCATCTCGGATGAGAGGCGCGAGGAGATGGATTCCCCCTTTGGAGAAGATGCCGAATCGGGGTGGGATTGAAAACGCCGCCCCCCGGCATCGATGCATGCCGTTTTTATATTCCATTCTTGCGGGCGGGCTCGGCCCTGATGGTCATGAGTCCCCAGAAGAAGCTGATTCGGTAGCGCTCAGAGGCAATGGATTCGAAAGCGGACTCGCGGAGCAATACCTCGCATTGTCTGGTCGTATAGGTGCGGAAATGGGATGGATTGTATGCACGCAGAAAGACATCGAGGATCTTGCTGGCGAAGTAGTCGTGGCACCAATCGGTGATGACGAGATGGCCGGAGGGCTTCAGGACACGTCTGAATTCCCTCAGGGCCTCCCCGGGTTTTCGGATATGGTGGAAGACACTGGCTGAGACCAGCCAATCGAAGCTTGCACTTTCGAAGGGCAGCTGTTCGGCCTGGCCGACGGTGAGGGGGGTGCTTTTCGCCAGGCGAGAGCGGGCAACGTCGAGCATTTCCGAGGTGGTATCGACACCCA
>CAYTAT010000045.1:1571-38079 GCA_964435795.1 uncultured Spirochaetaceae bacterium | reverse complement strand
CCATAAGCAGAATCAATGCCAGACCCATTCCTCGAACCACAAGGCATTCATCACGTGGTTCCGACGCCCTATCGCGCAGCCCTCAGCCGCAGCTGAATCCTCAGGCACGCATCCGTTGATTCTCGGGATCGTAGAGGGAACCCTTGCCAACTACCCGCACGGTCATCGGATACTGGCCGTCGCCCCCCTCATCGAAATACTCCAGGATCAGACCCCGCCCCAGTTCGGCATATTCTCTCGGCAGATAACCCATCACGACGTGCTCCCCGAGTGATGGACAGTAGGAAGTACTCGTCGAATAGGAGCGGCGGCCCTTCTCGTCGATCAGGACCTCGCGACTCTCGGCATCGAGAATCGGCAGGTTGCCAACGGGATAGCGCGCGCCCTGCCCTCCCAAATTCAGGTCATCGATCGTCAGGGTGCAGAGAAGTGCCGCGGGCTCCTCCTGCCGCTGCTTCAGATATGCCTCCTTGCCCACGAAATCGGCCTTCTTCACCCGCGCGCGCTGCATCCCGGATTCGCAGGCGTTGTACTCCGACTCCAGATCGACCCCCTGGACACGAAAGGATTTCTCGAGGCGCCGACTGCTCGCATAGGTCTCGATGCCGACCGGAATCACCCCCGCCTCCAGGAAGGCATCGTAGAGGGGCAATCCCAGGCTCGGATCATTTTCAAAATAGAGTTCCCAGCCCAATTCTCCTACGTAGGAGATTCTGAGTGCCCATACGGGAACGCTCACCCCCGCCGGAAGATCGAGTCGAAGCTCCCGCACGGCCCCAAATGGAAAGGCCTCATTGGAGAGTTCGTTCGGGTCGACGAAGCGACCCAGGGCCGCCCGTGCTTCGGGTCCCCAAAGACCCAATGTCGCCCAATCGTGAGTGCAAATCCGAATCGAAGCCTCAAGACCATGATCGTCCCGATGATTGCGGATATCCACCCAATCCCGATTGCCGTCGGCCCCACCTGTAATGACCCGATAGTTCATCTCCCCCAACCGACAGATCGTGAGGTCCGCCTGAACCCCGCCGAGGGCATTCAAGAAATTCGTGTAGACGACCCGGCCGCTCGGCTGGCTTCCCCCCACCCGCGCCACCGAGAGGGATTCGAGCAGTTGCTCGGCATCGGGCCCTTCGATATCGAAGATGGCAAAATGCGAGAGGTTGACCATGCCGACGTGATCACTCATCGCCAGGTGTTCCGCATTCGCAAGCTCGTAGGGGACATGGCGCCGATCCCATTCATTCTCGCGAATGGGAATTCGATTCAGATACTCGGAGAGCTTTTCTCGATTCGATTCATAGGCATAAGCACGTTCCCAACCGGCAATCTCATTGTCG
Source organism: uncultured Spirochaetaceae bacterium (assembly GCA_964435795.1). Lineage (GTDB taxonomy): Bacteria > Myxococcota_A > UBA9160 > UBA9160 > UBA4427 > JAZXM01. The sequence continues at coordinate 36,742 of CAYTAT010000045.1, read as the reverse complement.
AAATGCCCACCCAACTCCCTTTCGCGCTCATGGAAGGGACTCCGGAAGAGGTCTCGGCTGCTCTGGAAGGGCTCGCGCGGGTGAACGGGGGGGTTGTAGATCTTCTGTGCAATTTCATGGCAGCGTCCCCGGACATATTCCCTTTCCTTCTGAAAGGGATAGAGGCGCGCAATATCCGCCGAATGCATATCCACGCTCGGGATTCCCTCGACGATCCACTCTGCACAAAGGCGCGCGACGCCCGGAGCATCTTTGACCCATACGGCTTCGCAGAGCCAGAAACCCCTGACCTCCGGGCTTTCGCCGACGAGCGAGCCCCCATCCCCCGTCACCGAAAGCAGGCCGTTGAAGGATGTCCGTTCATCCCAACCCAGATCTTCGAAGATCGGAACGGTTTCGCCGGCTTTGGCGAGGGCCTCGGCCACGTCTTCGAGGGGCAACTCGCGCATCGAGGGAGAGGTCTTCGTCTTCGCGGGGTCGCCGATATCCTTCGGATCCACCATTCGGGGTCGCTTTTCCTCGTAGTAGCCCCATTCGAGCATTCCGCCTTCACTGCGCCCCGTATCCCTCACGTAGGCGGAATTCCCCTGGTCCCGGAAGAGCGGATGCACCAGGTATTCACGCGTTCCCTGAATGCTCTCGAGCGGTCCAAAGAAGAGCAGTGGATGTTCGATGGGCCAGAGGGGAATCGGCACCTCGGCCAGATCCCCGACCAGGGGGCCCCAGATGCCCGAGGTGAGAATGACCAGGGGGCTCCGAATTAGCCCCCTTTCCGTCTGCACCCCGGTCACGCGTCCATCTTCGATCTCGAAACCCGTCGCCGGTGTATTCGTAAAGGTTTTCAGCGCTCCCTTCTCTTCGGCGTCGCTCACCATCTTCAACACGACATCCAGGGAGCGTGGAACGACGAGACCGGCATCCGGATCCCACATGGCGCCACGAATGGATTCTTCCTTGAGCAGCGGGAATTTCTCCTTCGCCTCGGCGGCCGTGATGAGACGAACACGGGTTCCGAAAGCCTTGCCGGAGCCCACTTTTCGCTTGAGTTCTTCCCAGCGTTCCTCGTCATCGACCCGGCAGACTTCCATGCCTCCCCGGCGGAAGAAGAATCCGTTCTCCTCATAGAAATTACGGCTATAAGCCGTCGTCCAATTGCTCAATTTATCATGCGACGTATTGAAGATGAAATCCGAAGCATGCGAGGTCGACGAAATATCGGATGGGATGGCCCCGGCCTTTTCGAGACCCACGATATTTCTCAGACCCAATTCGGCAAGGAAATGCGCCAACGAAGCACCCACGATGCCACCTACGCCCACGATCACCGCATCCGCTGTTTCGGGAAGGGCCTCTCTCCTACTCGTCATATTGGCTCCGTCTCTTCCGCCGACCGGAATCGGGATTTACACGATCCCACCACCCCATCTGAAAAAGCGGGGCAGAGGGTGATTCAACTTCGTCTTTGGCAAAAGTTCCCGCCTGCAAGAAAATCACGCTCCGAGCGTTCTGCGCCCTCATCCCCGCGCAATGGCCTGGGGCGGGCCCGGCGAGAGGGAGGCGCTACCGGGCAGATCCTCATCCCCCTGGCTCTGCGAGGCGGGGAGATACCAGATCGGCGACGACCAGGCCCTTTCCTGGATCGTCTTCTGGAGATCGGGGCGTGGCTCCACGCCCTCTTTCACCGCATCCCAGGTGGACCAGCGGCAGGTCGGATTCTCGAGCACACGAACGTAGTAGAAGGCTCGCTGGTCGGGATCGAAGTCCGGATCCCTCCACTGCCCCCTGAGCTCGGCCGCCCCTAGATCCTCGGAAATCGAACAATCCGTCGGATCGACACGGGCGCCGTTATCCGGGCATCGATGGTCTTCCCGACGGACCGAAAGACCATCCGAACATGCGACATCGTATACGACCTCGTGGCTCTCTCCGTCAGCCATATAGCCCTTGATGACCTGGAGTCGCTGCAGCGGAGCTCCGTTGGGATCCCGGATGGCCCAGACCAGGAACTGCGGACTCAGGCCCTTCCCGCCGATCAACTCGCCGCCCATGGGCACCCCTCCCGCATAGCCCTCGGCAATCATCGTGCGAGAATCGATCGCGGCGCTCCCATAGTCGAAGCCAGCGAAGAACCTGACTCTGATCCGCGTTCCAGAGGTGGCGAAGGTCTCCTTGCGCCTGAAGGCCGCGTAGATGGCCTCCCGCGTATTTTCCTCGGCCCAGACCCCGGCCAACCCCGCCGCGCCCCAGGTCTCCGTGGCGGCCGAGACATAAGTCCTTCCCCCGACCTCCTTTCGAAGATCCGGCTGTGTCAAGCCGAGCAGCAGGGATTGCACGATCGGAAGGGGAGTCGAGCCACGCCTGGAGGGCATCGAATCGAGAATTCCCACTTTCGCAAAAAAATTGGACTCGTCATCCGACGTCGCTCCCGTATGCGTATCGCTGGCCCCCACAAATCCGAATTGGTAGGGATTCCTCACCCCCATCTCCTCGAACTCCAGGCCGCGCCGCAAGGCGTCTCGCACATAACTCCCCGCCGGTTGGCTGGGCAACATCGTCGCGATTCGGTACGGCATGATCTCGAAATTGGCCCACTCATCGTTCTTCGACAGCAGGGGATGTGTCTCGGAGGTACCCTTCACCTGGGTCACCTCCACCAGCGGCTCGTTTCGGATTCTTATTTCCCCATAGCGATTGTCCAGGGTATCTCCCGCCCAATTCGTCAGCTTGAACATTTGCCCATTCGAACCATTCGAGTTGTGGGGAATCGCGAGGCTCTCTATGCCGTCCTCCCGCAAATCATCCATCCATGCCCATAGATCTTCTGGATTCTGGGAGTGGAAACGAGAAAAGGGAACGGCGGGCAATTTCTCCGCCCCCTCGAAAATGACATTGCGATGAAGATTGCCCCGATCGTCCGTGGACGAGGTGTACTCATAGGCGACGAAGGTCGTGAAGCGGCCGGGATCGTTGAATTGCTCGGCGGCGTCGATCGTATCCCGCCAGGCGGCCCGGCTGACATCCAGCATCGTATCCTGCTGCAATTCGCCGTTGGCCAGGGCGGCGACGGCCCCGGGAATGAAGGTCGAGAAGGCCCGGATGCGGGCGCCCAGACTGGTGACCCCCATATTGTCCGGATCGTTCAGATCATGCAGGGGCTCGGAGAATTCGAGCCTGGAAATTGCCGTCGACGTATCCGCCGCAATCCGGGCCACCCCCAGGAACATCGCGTGATCGGTCACGGCGTAGAAATCCAGGGGCTCCCGGAGTTGAACGAGAAAGCCACTGGGATGCTGAATGGCCGCCCCCAGCGCGTAGCGATAGGCGTCATAGGGCGTCGCCAGGGTGCCGAAAGCAAAGGCATCGAAGGAATAGGTGGTATGCACGTGGAGGTCGCCAAAATAGGCATTGCGCTGGGGATTCGGCGCTGGGCGCCGAATCACGACCTCATCCTCTACGTCGAAGACCCGCTGGGACATCCGCAGCCAACTCGGATCGAGGGTTGCGGCATCCTCCCCTGCCCCGGAAGCCGCGTCGAGCGCCGCATCTTCCCTATCCGAACACGCCCCGAGCATTCCGATCCACCCGATCCAGAGGATCAGGCAATACGGCAAGACCCGATTTCCCATGCGAGATCTACCCCCAATTAGAGCATCTCCGAGATGCCGTCGACCGTCCCAGCGAATCTTGCTTGGAGCCCAGCAAGTCTAGCCTGCATTTTCGAGGGAGACCTCGTTTCGCCTGCTCTCCATGGATTTTGTAGCCTGGGGTCATGCCCCCGCAAAGAATCATCGATCTGCGCAGCGATACCGTGACCCGGCCCACGCCCTCCATGCGAGAGGCCATGGCCAGCGCTCCCGTGGGCGACGACGTCTACGGCGAGGACCCCACGGTCAACGCCCTCGAGAAGTGCGGAGCGGGCATGCTTGGAAAGGCCGCGGCACTCTTCGTACCCTCGGGCACCATGGCCAATCAGATCGCCATTCGAGCCCAGACGGAGAGGGGAGACGCCCTGATCGCCGGCGAGGGATGCCATATCAACCTCTACGAGGCCGGGGGAGCAGCAGCGCTTTCCGGCGTGCATTCGATCCTGATCGGAAACGCTGGCCTCTTTACCCGAGACGAAGTCCTCGCGAGTCTCCTGCCCGAAGATGTCCACTTCCCGACGACCCGCCTCGTCTGCCTGGAGAACACCCATAATCGCAGTGGCGGTCGTCTCTTTCCCCAGCGGGATATTCTCGATATCGCAGAGCTCGCCGCAGAACGCGATCTGAGGCTTCATCTGGACGGAGCGCGCATATTCAATGCGGCGATCGCATCGGGCGTGGCGGCCGCAGAACTCTCGGCCCCCTTCGACTCCGTATCCTTCTGCCTCTCCAAGGGACTCGGAGCCCCCGTCGGCTCGCTTCTCTGCGGCGGAGTCGAGCTGATCGCAAAGGCTCGTCGGCTGCGAAAACTCTTCGGGGGTGGCATGCGCCAGGCGGGAATCCTGGCGGCGGCAGGTCTCCACGCCCTCGAGCACCACGTTGAGAGATTGGGCGAGGACCATCGGAATGCCACACGATTGGCGGCGCAAATACGAAAGATCCCCTGCCTCGAAAGGATCGCGGAACCCGAGACCAATATGATTCTGCTGAAGAATCAGCGAGCCGCCGAGATCGCGGCGCGCCTTCGCGAAGAGGGTGTCCTGATCGGCCTGATGGACCCGACGACCCTGCGTGCCGTCACCCATATGGACGTCAGCGACGCCGATCTCGAAAGGGTCTCTGGGGCCCTCGGCCGCGTTCTCGACGAGCCGCTTGGAGATCGCGGCTAGGCGGCCAGACGCACGGAGACAGCCTGCCCCGCCCCCCTGCCCGGGCCCACCGGCTCAGCCAGGGAAGCGCGCGATTCGGCGGCGATCTTCCCCAGCTCACCGCGTCATGGCGCAATCTCCCCCGACACGCAATCGCCCGCGGCGCTGACGGGATTGCAGCGCCCGACGGCTTCCCCGGGCAGATCCGGAAAGACGACCTGATAATCGCTGAAGTCCAGATTCGGCTGCCGATAGTCGGTGCTGATGAAGTGGGCCCCGCTATCCAAGGCCGCATCGCGGCGCGTTGGATCATTGCTGCGCGCCTCGACCGTATCCGCATCGGCTCGCGTACGAACGAGATAGCCGTCGGCCACCAGCTCGGCGATCGTCGGCGCTGTGCGCGATGGATCGTTTTCTTTGCGGAAGCCCGCCTCGGGGCTGCCCGTCGGCGAGCTCGTGAAGAGGATCGCTCCATCCAGGCCGGGATATTGCCCGGTATAGACGTCTCGAATAGCCCCCTCGTTGTCCAGGGCGAAGAATACCTTGCCACGGGATTCGGAAAGCAGCGGCCAGCCCTCGGCCTGGATTCCCTCGTAGAGTGTCGGGGCGCCGGCCCTCACGTCATTCGGCTGGATGATTCGGGCGTCGTGGAAGACGCTTCGGATATCGTCTTCCAGTTGCAGCAGAGACTGCAACTCCCACGGCGTGGGAACCGCGAAGGCAATCCCGAGGGTCGAGAGATCGACATCGATGACTTCTTCCTTGAGCTCAATCAGGATCAGGATCGGAAGGTGGTCCGGATGCTCACCCGACCACGCGGCGACCTGCTCGAGACAAGCAACGAAAAACAGACACGTACTGCGAAAGTCGATGTCCTGAACATGAAGCACCTTGAGGCCGGGATTCAACATGGTGTCATCCGGATCAAAATCCGGCCCCGGAATCTGGCCCAGGAGAAGAGCCACCTCAGGGCCGAAGGGATCTGCGAACTTTCCGCCTGCTCCATCCACCCAAACATCCAATTCGATCTGACGGATCCCCTGTTCCTCAAATTGCTGCGCGAGCGGCGGGTGGCTGTAGACCAGTCCGCCCGGGTCAGGAACTTCCTCCGTGGGTGGGAGAGTCGCCACGAAAAACTCAATGGCTGCCTGGAGCCCATCCGAGGGTTGAGTCTTGTAGCTATTATGCGAACCGATTACCTGGATCTCGTTCAGGCGCAATTCCTGGGTCGCTGGAGGAGTCGAGTCGTCGTCGCAGAGATCGCCCAGCCCGTCCTGATCTCCGTCTAGCTGATCCGGGTTGCTGATCGCATCGCAATTATCCGCATTGTCCCCCACGCCGTCCTCGTCGGTATCGGCGCTTTCAGTCGGATCCTGGGGGAATGCATCGGAATTGTCGCCTACGCCGTCTTCATCCTGATCGGAGCTTTCCTCGGGATCGTCGGGGAAGGCATCCTCGGAATCGTCCACACCATCTCCGTCGCTATCCGCGATTGCGACGGCCTGCCCGTCACTCCGCCCCTCGTAGCGTCCGAAATTGATCCAATGCGCGAAGCCGATCTTCCCAAAGGCCACCCAACCCTCGCTCTGGGCTCCCTCGAAATACGTCTGCACATCGCTGTTGGAACTGAAATAATCCGCATCCACCCAGGCATCCAACTCCGCCCGGCTCCAATCCGAATTCGTGAGACGACCCTCCTTGAATCCATACTTCACGTAATGATCCGTCACCGATGAAAAACCGGGAATCTGCCCCCCGTCGATCGCATCGGCCACGTCCGTGTTGATCGTCCGGTAGGCCTCGGCCGTATAATGCGAGCCGATGTTGAAAGTCTGGCAGCGCTCCAGCAGCAGATCCCGACCAGCCCAACCCGCGGGCTTCTGAGCATCCGCCGTAATGAAAACCACGGTATTCGCAGCCGGATACTCCCAACTGAAACCCCCATCGATCTCGTAATCCGAGTCCGGGCTGCCGTCGGCGTTGTCCGTGCGGAGTTCGCCTTCCGCAAAGCCACGACCCTCGGCGAAACCCGTATCCCGCCAATGCTCGAAAGCCGTCGTCTCGTCGCAGACGCCCGCTTCTGCATTGAAGAGATCACTATTCTCCGGATTCGCAATATAGGCGGTGTAGCCGCCGAAGGCGTCAAAGGTCTCCGGATCCGAGGTCGACGGCGCACTGCTGGCATCCTGGGGATTTGTGCCCAGGGCCTCCTCGATGGCATCGGGAAAGAGGTCTCCGTCGCTATCCGCTGAAGTAACGCGCAGCGAATTCGAGTCCAAACCTCCGGCGACGATCTGAGAAGACCATCCGCTGGCGAGAATCGTGGCGAGAAGAACCGTGGCGAGAACTCTCCACTTCATGGGGCTCTCCTCCTTCTTTCCAGACGGGCAATTATCTCGACTCAGTATAGACTTCCTATCGAAACTTTCATCTTCGGCACTCAGAACCCCGGGGCCGCGACCCCGACCACCGAGGTCTTGAGGAAAAGCGAATTCCCAATGCCGACACCTACGAGTCCGCATTCCCCCTACCCCTCTCGGCGTCCCGATCTTCACGCGCGGAATGTCGTCGCGACCTCTCAACCCCTCGCCGCCCAGGCCGGTCTGGAGGTCTTGAGGGAAGGCGGAAATGCGGTCGATGCGGCCATTGCGACCGCCATCACGCTAACCGTGGTGGAACCGACCATGAACGGTCTGGGGAGCGACGCCTTCGCGGTCGTGAGCGATGGCTCGGGGGTACACGGATTCAACGGTTCGGGCCGTTCTCCCGCCGCCTGGAGCCCCGACCGATTTGCGGGAAGGGAGACCATGCCCGCGAATGGGGTCGATTCCATCACGATTCCCGGCGCTGTCGATACCTGGGTGAGGCTCTCGCAACGCTTCGGCAAGCTCCCCTTCCCGAGACTCTTCCAATCCGGCATTCACTACGCGCGGGAGGGCTACCCCGTCTCCCCGATTGTCGCGGGGAATTGGAAGATGGCTTCGGGGCTTTTCAAGGATCGCAAGGCTTTCTGCGAAACCTTCCTGCCCGGGGGAAGAGCGCCCAGGCCAGGAGAGATCTTCAGATCCGCCGCCATCGCCGAGACATTGACCGAGATCGCGGACACCGGAAGCCAGAGCTTTTATAGGGGATCCCTGGCCGCCAAGATCGTCCGGGAAATCGAGAGACTCGACGGCGCCCTATCCCGCGACGATCTGGCGAGTCATGAAGGCTTCTTCACCGACTGCATCCAACAGCCCTTCGCGGGTACGGAGGTGCACGAACTGCCCCCGAATGGCCAGGGGATCGCCGCCCTGATCGCCCTCGGCATTCTCGACCACCTCGACCTCGCCTCCCATCCACCGAACTCCGCGGAAAGCATTCAACTCCAGATCGAGGCCATGAAGATCGCCTTCGCCGAGACCCGGAAGCACGTCGCCGATCCCGCCGCCATGAGCGTTCGCCACGAGCGGATGCTGGAAGCGGACTTTCTCCGCCACCGTGCTTCGGAAATCCGCATCGACCGCGCCGCATTCCCCACGGCCAGGATCGAGCCCGATCACGGTACCGTCTACCTGACGACCGCCGATGCATCGGGCATGATGGTTTCCTTCATCCAATCCAACTTCTTCGGATTCGGCTCCGGGGTGGTGATTCCCGAGACCGGCATCAGTCTCCAGAATCGGGGCAGCGGATTCATCCTCGACGAGGGACATCCGAACCGGGTCGCAGGCGGAAAACGCCCCTACCACACGATTGTTCCGGCTTTCGTGACCCGGGACGACCAGCCTTTGCTGTCCTTCGGCGTCATGGGGGGGCACCACCAGCCCCAGGGCCACGTCCAGGTCCTGGTGCGTATGCTCCTGCAGGGCTGCTCGCCCCAGGAAGCCCTCGATGCCCCTCGCTGGCATCTGACGGAAGACTTCTCGATCCAACTCGAAGCCGGACTCTCACATCTGGCCGATGCACTATCCGAGCGCGGGCAGCGCGTACTTGCCTTGGCACATCCCTGGGTATTCGGCGGCGGCCAGGCGATTCTTCGTGAAGCCAACGGATACCGGGCCGGTTCCGATCCCCGAAAAGATGGCCAGGCCGTCGGTTTCTAGCCCACTGCAGATCGAAACATCGCGGGGGATGGGCCCGGAAGCCGCCAGCTTCCGATCCTTCGAAAAGGGGATGGGATCTCTCATTCCCCTGAAGAAAGGGAACCGATGCAGAAGGCGAGCGCCCCGATGCATAGGACACCGCGTCGGCACGAAGCCTCGCGCCGCAGAACCGCCGCGCCCACAGTCCGCGCAAGGCCCGGGGCCCAGTCCGAATCTCCCGGGCATCCCGCCGACGAGGATGGATATCGGCTACTTTCCCCCAAGCGAGAGTCGAGCATCCGTGAGGTCTTCTGTGGTTCGAATCGTCGAGAATGATGAAATTTCTGCTGCGGGTCGGCAATTTACCAGAACCCTGGACGCTCTTGGAATCCCCAAGCGGGCGACGGTGGCCGCCCTGCTGGCCAATACGGCCGAATTTCTCGCCGTATATCGCGGTGTCACCCACTCGGGCCGTCGTCTCACGAATCTCAGCAATCGCTGGAGCCCTCCCGACGTCAGCTATGTGATGGAAAATTCCGGGAGCACGGCCTTCGTAGCGGATCAGCGCTTCTCGGAACTCGCCGCTGCGGCCTCCTCCGCGATTCCGAAAGCTGCGCGCTTCGCGGTGGGCGGCCCGATTGCAGACTTTCGGCCATGGTCGGAAATCCTCGAATATCCCGCGGATCCCCTGCCCGACGCCCTTGCCGGGGACGTGCTGCTCTATACCTCGGGCACCTCGGGGCGCCCCAAGGGTGTCTGGCGGGAACTCCCACAGGCGGGACCGCCGCCCACGCTGATCGGGAATGCGGGCCAACAGATGATGCAGGCCTTTCTGAGCGCAGAGGGCCGAAAAGGGCCGCACCTCGTCTGCTGTCCCCTCTACCATGTCGGCCCCCTCACCTATTGCGATGGCGCCCTCCTCCTCGGCTCCAGCGTGGTTCTGATGGAGCACTTCGATCCCGAAGAATTCCTGGCCTTGATCGAGAAACATCGCGTGACCTCAACCTTCATGGTGCCCACTCAATTCGTTCGACTGCTGCGCCTGCCCGAGGCGACACGTGAAAAATTTGACCTTTCTTCCCTCGAATTGGTGGTCCACGGCGCGGCCCCGGTCGCAATCGAGATCAAGCGTCGCATGATCGAATGGTTTGGGCCCATCCTCCTCGAGGCCTATGGGGGCACCGAGGGGGGGGGTGTTCTGATCAACTCCAGGGATTGGCTGGAACATCCCGGATCCGTGGGCAAACCCCGACCCGGCCTGGAGGTCGTCATCCTCGATGAAGAGGGCGAGCCCTGTCCGGCGGGAACGGAAGGAACGATTTACTTCCGCGACGGGCCCCAGGCCTTTCGTTATAAGGACGATCCCGAAAAGACGGCCGAGGCCACGCGGGGCGACCTCTTCACCCTGGGCGATGTCGGGCGGCTCGACGCTGAAGGCTATCTCTACCTCCTCGATCGCCGGGCCGACATCATCATCTCCGGCGGTGTAAACATCTATCCGGCGCAGATCGAATCCGTGCTTCTGGAACTCGAGGAGGTGGCCGACTGCTGCGTCATCGGTGCACCCAACGACGAGTGGGGGGAGGAGGTACGGGCCGTTGTCGAATTGGCGGGGGAAGCATCTCCTACCGGAGCCACAGCCAAGAAACTGATCGGGCATTGCCGAGAGCATCTCGGAGGCTTTCAGATTCCGCGACGCGTGGACTTCAGCCCATCCCTACCCCGTACGGAGACGGGAAAACTCGCCCGACGGGAAATCCGCAAGACCTATTGGAAGGATCGGGAGCGTCGCATCTGAACTAGCGCCGCCCGACCCCGGCAAGACAACCCGAGACATCTGAGGCTCGGGAAATCCGATCCGTCGGCGTCGCGGCGATGCGCCCCATGCTCATCGGGTCAGAGTCAGCCGGAAAGGGATCGTTTCCGAGGCATCCCGCAGGAGCATGATCATCCAATCGGCGACACCGTATTTCTCCCTCATGGCTCGATTCACTTCTTCCCGAGCCTGCTTTCCGGGTACTTCCCGCACCCGGTACTCACCCCAATCTCCCCGACGTCGAATATCGACTCGCCCTGCCCGTCTCGTCAGTTGGGCCCAGCGCTTGTCCTCGCTCGCGCGAATCCATGAATATCCGCGGCCATCCTCCGCGATCCAGATCCGGGTTTCCTCGGATTCCCCCACCTCGTCGAGATTTCGGAGGATCACCACCTCGTTCATCTCCGAGACTATCATCGCGAAGACGGGGAATCCGATCAGCAGCGCCAGGCTGGCGGCCAGCATCCACTTCCAGACCGCGACGTTCATATTCCGGCCTCTCCTGGCAGTTTAGCGCTATGCCTTCCTCGACTCTCCCCTCAGAGGATACCCTGGGGATCGAGCCCGAGCAGCGTCCTTCCATAGGTCTCGAGTCGCTGTTCCAGATCGAAGACGGTATGAGAGGATATCGTGTTCAGATCCCGAACCGCTCGCTGCAGGGGATGCGTACGAAAATGGGCGCTCGCCCCGCTTCCATCGGCGATGGATCGGAGGATCTCACGACTCTCATTCACGACCCAGGCAGTGCGCGCAAGCCATCCGGCCCGCTCCTCGATGGTCGCCGCATTCCGCCTCGCCATCACGTCGGAAACCACCAGCCGAAGTTCCCTTTCGACGCGATCTGCCCCGATCTCCAACTGGGCCAGACGCATCTGCATAGCCGGTCGATCCGATTGGTGAATCTCCTGGAAATAGCTCCGGCGCTCCTGAATATCCGCCTTGAATCGACGCAGAGCCGCTCGGACCTGCCCCACTGCGGGCATGGCGGCCGCTTGTACGAGAATCGGGGTCATGGGGGTTTGATAGAGGGGCGAGGGGTGAAGATCTGCACCCGGAGCCGTCGCGGAACCCAGCGCTCGGACGGAGACCGTCCGCTCCTCGGGCACCATGGCGCCATCGGCCACCCAATCTCCACTTCCCGTTGCGCTCATGCCGTCGGCCCACCAGGTATCCTCGACTCGTACATCTTCGATGGGCAGGGCCAGAAAGAGAGGATCTGCCTTCGGGGAAGTCTGACCGCCGCAGATCACCCATTCCGCATGGGGGAGACCGGTCCCCCACTTCCAGCGTCCGTAGAGACGATACCCCCCGCGAACCTCTTCCAGCCGGCCATCCGGCGTCAGGGAAGCTGGAGCGAGTATATGACTTCGATTCTCGTACAATTCCTTCTGAAACGATTCTGGGAACTGACAGAGCATCCAATTGTGTTCGATATAGAAAGTCGCCGCCCAGGCCATCGACGCATCGCCCTCGGCTAGAGCCAAACCCACCTCGAGAAAAGTGTCGAGGTCGAGTTCGAGACCTCCATGACATCGGGGCACCATCAAGTCGAAGATGCCCGCCTCCCGCAGGCCGGCAATCACGTCGTCGTGGGGCCTTCTGAGTTCTTCCGCTTCCGCGGCATGTCGCTCCAGAAGAGGTGCGAGTCGCCGTGCACTTTCGATCAATTCCCGGGCCTTATCCTGCATACGCACACGATAGCCCAGTGGCATGCCTCTTCACCCTCACCTTCACCCTCACCTTCGCCTTCATCCTCACCCTCATGACGCTCCGTTCCGAAACCTCAGCTTCAGAAATGCCAAGGTGATCAGGGCCGAGGCTGCGAGCATGAACTTCTCTGGCTCGGGCACTGCCTTGGTGATTCGAAATTGATCGCGATCCGCTCCCAGGGAATCGAAAAAGGTCGCATCCATCTGCTGATCACGGACTTCGATCAACATCGATCCCTCGAAATTGAGGCTGTAGGCCATGATCGGATGCTGTGTCAATCCGCCGGAATTCTTCGAGGAGCTTCCCACTACGGAATAAACCGCACCTTCATAGCTCCCAGGGCCCCCGGAGGCCTTCTCGTAGCCACCAACCGTACTCGGATTCCCCGAGCCTGCGTCGAGAATATTCTCCGGGAGCAGCGTCCAAGAATACCCGTAGTGACCGTCGATCAGCATGGAACGCTCGTAGGAGTGGCTATGGCCCGTAAGTACGAGATCCACCCCATAATCCTCGAGCAGCGGAACGAAATTCTGACGCATCTCGATCATGCGATTTTCCAACTGCGAGTCCGAACTATGCGAACCGAAGGAGTAGGGAGGATGGTGCCAGAAGGCGATGGTGAAATCGGCCTGATTCGCCTGAAGGTCCGCTTCCAACCACATATACATGGCTCCCGAAGTGCTCCGATCGGTATCGTGGGAATCCAGGGATACGAAATGTACGTTGCCATGGTCAAAGGAATAATAGGCTTCCGTTCCACTGGAAATTCCTCCCGCTTCTCCAGAGCGGGGCAGAGTGAAGGCATCGTAATAGGGTCCCTCTTCCGTCGCCGAAAACGTAATGCCATTAGAGAACTCGTGATTTCCGGGTGCGGGCCAGACGGGGGTATTGCGAAGCACTGCGGCGAAGGTCTCGAAGACGCCCTTGGTCGTCTCGGCATCGCTGCCCGACACATAAGCGTTATCTCCCAGCATCAATACCAGCTGTGCCTTTCCGGATTCGGCGCGCGCCAGATAGGTATCTCGTACCATCCCGGCATCGATGCAACCCTGCGCGCTCACCGCACATTCACCCGAATCTCCAATCACCCAGATCCGAACGGGCTCTGTCGACGATTCCCCGGGAGCCGTCTCAAAGAAATGCTCCGCATCGCCCCCTGCCAGGACGTCTTCCGTGGAACCCACGGAGTAGTAATAGCGAGTTCCCGGCTCGAGACCTTCGATCCGAAGCTCGTGTTCGGTCTTCTGCGTTTCATCCAGGACCGTCTCGTCGAGCGCCTCGGGGGATGGTCCATAGTGAATCAACGAATCCATGACAACGTTGGTACGCCAGCGAACGCTCACCCCTCCGCGGTTGACCAATTGCAAATAGGGGCTTCGCTCGAGACCCGGCAATTCACTGCTGAGGGCGAGATCAAAGCTGATATCGCTGCTGCTTACCGACGCCTGGTGAATTTCGACGGCTAGCAGATTGCTGCCCTCCACGAGGAAATCCGACGCGATCGAGGTCCCCTCGAAGGAACTTTCGCCCGAGCCCCCCACCGCAGAGGATGCCTTTGTCGTCGAGAGGACGGTTCCCGCCGGCAGATTGCTTCGATAGATCTCGCTCCCATTCAAGTAAACGACCGCACCGTCGTCTCGGAGAAGTTGCAACTGCAGCACCGCAATCCCCGCGACTTCCGCAACCGAAAATTCGTGGCGAAAATAGGTCGTGATGGGCCGACTTCCCGGACTGCCCCCGGGAACGAGCGTCGCTTCATCGCCGTCCCCGTAACCGAGTTGGGCCGGCCCCGAGGCCCACGCCGAATCGTCAAAGGAAGCTTCGCGCCAGGCGGTCCCGGCATCCGATCCGTCTGCGAGGTAATTCCAATTCGATCCCGCGGCGACCAGAGTCTCCGCCGCCAATCGGCATGGAAGAATCATCAACGAAATACAAAAGAGCCAGACGATCCCGTAGCGCATCAACTCCCCTCCCCTTTCTCCTCTTTCTTCGCGAGCCCATCGAGGGCCTGCCTCAGTCGCGTCTCCAGGGCCCGCATCGCACGACTCGAACGCCGAGCCATCGAGACCCGGCCGAGGGCGCGCCGAGCCTCTTCGTAGGCTTCACGGGCCTCCCGATCCCGACCGGCCGATTCGAGAATTCGACCGCGCCATTCGAGCCAATGCTCGCTTCGATGTGCTCCCTCGGATGCGGCCGAGAGACGCTTCAATGCACCTTCGTAGTGCCGAGAAGCAAGCTCGATCTCGATGGCTTCCCTGGCCAGGCTCACGATCGGTCCCAACTCCGTCATGCCCTGATCGAGACCCGCCAGGGCCCGATCGCCATATTCCTCTCCCGCCGCCATCAGAGCACGCGCACGTTGCAGATAGAGGGAGGGAGTCGGCTGCGGATGTTCGTTGATCGTGCGTGAAAAAGCCGCCGCGGCCTCGAGCGGCCGATCGAGTCGCAGCAGGGCTTCGGCGTAGAGGCGCTCGGCTTCGAGGGGATTCCCGGACTTCTCCACGACGGGGGCGAGAAATTCGAGCGCCGCCAGGGCATGTCCGGAATCCAGGGCCACTCGAGCCTTCAGGATCGCGGTCGCCGAAGCAGCGGGTGCGAGTTCGCCGGCCTTTTCGATATCCATCAGGGCACCCGGCAGGTCACCCGCTTCTCGCCGAACTTCCGCCCTTCGCCAATAGGTCCGGGGATCCTCGGGGTGAGCGTCAACGGCCTCATCCGCCCGGATCAGAAGGTCGCCAATCGGAATATCGGCCCGGATCCCAGCGGCGGGCAGACAGAGCCAGATGAATATCCAAAGCGGAATCCGCAGCCGGAATCCGATCCGCTGCGGAAAGAAATATTTCCGCCCTTTTCCTACGCGACAGCGTGTCTCCCGATGATTCACGGCCCGATTCTAGCGCGTCGCGTGGAGATGACTTCCAAACCCGGACCTGCGAGCCCTCAATAGCGCAGGCTCAATCCGCCCCCCCATCCGAAGTCGGAATCCCAGCCCGCCGTCAGGCCCAGATAGCGATTCAGGGTATATTCGAAGAGCGTTTCGCCCTCCCAACCCGTGAAGCTGTCGTACTCGACTTCCGTTTCGGCGTGGAGACGGGAAGTGAGTTGCCAATCCCTGGCCAATTTGATCCGGCCCTGGCCGCGACTGTCGACCCAGACACGCGAAAGGAGATTCATCGGAAGCAGGATTTCCGCCCCAAAAACAAAGCGATTGGCCCGATCATTCAAATCCTCTGCCATATAGAACCGGTAGAAGCGGTTGAAATGATAGCGATAGGAAATGAGAACTTCGTAATGAATCCTCTCGGCCCTTCCCGGAACGAACTGCGGGTCGGAATGCCTGGACATCCGAGTTCGCCGCATGCCCGAGTTCTCCCGGGAAGATTCCTTCCATCCGGATCTCCATTCCACCCCGAGTTCATGCCGCGTCGAACTCGTGGTAATTTCTCCGACCGTGAAATTCGATAAGAGGGCCGCATGCGCCGAGACATACCAATGCTCCCGGAGCAGCGAGGCCCGAGACGGCGCCAATTCGGGATCCGATTGCCAATCCTCGTAGTGAAAGATTCGGCTCATTCCAGACATCATGTGATAGAGGATGTGACAGTGAAAAAACCAGTCGCCGCTCTGATCCGCGAAGAATTCGATCGTGACCTCGCCCATGGGCGGAACGTCCAGCGTATGCTTCCTGGGGGCGCGAGCCCCCTCGCCATTCAAGACTCGGAAGAAATGGCCATGCAGGTGCAGCGGGTGATGCATCATCGTTTCGTTCTCGAAGGTCAGCCTCAGAACTTCCCCCCGGCGAACCCGAATCACGTCGGCCTCCGCCAGCGTCCGGCCGTCGAAGGACCAGACATAACGCTCCATATCCCCGGTCAGGCGCAATCGGATCTCGCGAATCGGAGCCTGGGGGGGTGGGGAAGTATCGACCGCAGCGCGTAGAGATGCGTAGGGGGCCAGGGGGCGACCCGAGGGCATTCCCCCTTCTGGCCCATGGGGCATCGACATCCCCTCATGCTCCGGCGCAGAGCCCGAACCCGCCATCGAGGCATCTGACATGCCATGATTGCCTCCGTAGAGATCTGGCGGCGGAACGTCGCTGGCCTGCATGCGATGGCCTTCGTGCCCCGCGAAGGCGTGTCGCGATCCGATCCACAGCGAGGTCCTGCCCGACCCATCCTGGGCGGTCGCTCGAAACTCGATGGCGCCCCGCTCGGGTGCCGTCACGATCACATCATAGGTCTCAGCGATGCCCATAAGAATACGTGGAATTTCCACTTGCTCGACATCCTGCCCATCGGCGGCGATCACATCCAGGGCCGCGCCCCCAAGACCGAGGTAGAAATAACTCGAAGCGGCGGCGTTGATGATTCGCAGTCTGATCCGCTCACCCGCTTCGGCGGCCAGGAATTCCTCGACTCTTCCATTGGTGAGGAAGGCGTCATAGGCTACATCCGAAACATGCATCGGGGGCATTCGCGCCCATTCGCGTTTCAGGTATTCCTTCAAGGCCCCCGCTCGCACCGCACCCCAGAGACTCTGAACGCTCCCCTTCTGCAATGCGAATGTATGGCTTCCACTCTTCAGCAGCCTGAGGATCTCATCGGGATTCTCGAAAGTCCAATCCGAAAGCACCAGCACGTGATCCCGATCATAATCCCGAGTTTCCCCTTCCTTCTCGATCACGATCGCGCCATAGAGTCCGCGCTGCTCCTGCAAGCCGGTATGCGCGT
The DNA here is from genome assembly GCA_964435795.1 of uncultured Spirochaetaceae bacterium. Classification (GTDB taxonomy): domain Bacteria; phylum Myxococcota_A; class UBA9160; order UBA9160; family UBA4427; genus JAZXM01. The sequence goes on along the minus strand of CAYTAT010000045.1, from coordinate 19,630 downwards.
GATACCAATAGGTGCCCGCCTGGCGCAGGGGAAACTCGAAGGTATGACTCGAAGCCGGAGCGATCGGGAGATTTGTAAGGCCTGGAACCCCATCCTGACGATTGGGCAGGAGCAGGCCGTGCCAATGCAGAGAGGATGAAACCTCCAGGGTATTGCGCACGTGGATACGAACGATGTCGCCCTCTCTCCATCGCAATGTGGGTCCGGGGATCTGACCATTGATCTGCAGCGCCCTGCCCCTACGACCCGCGATCTCGACCGTATCCTCGCCGAGGATCAATTCAAGCTCCCGGACCTGGCTCCCGGGTTCCGATGAAATATTGGAAGCTTCTGCCCGGGCGGAATCGAGCGCCCATCCGCAAGAACCCGCAGAGATCATGAGAGAGACGAGAAATCGAAGCATGACCCGCATGCCTCCGGGCCAAGCCCGCTTTCCCCTTCCTGTCAAATTGATGATTTCTTCCGAGTCTGAAATCGATTCGGGACTTTCGCGCCAGAAATCACGAGCAGGAGGACACCTTCTGGCTCTCCCGTCTAAAAACTCCTCCCCGAGCATCCCGAATGCGATCATCTCGCTTCGATATCACAGGACAACGGCAAATAGAAGATTCTGGCAATCCCGCATGTCGTCCGCATCAGGGAAGAACGGCTTCGCGTCCGGCGCTATCGGCGAAAGAAGAGGGTTGATAGCCCGCGTTTCGGATCGCCCGATCGATTTCTGCGCGATCTGCCTCGCCGGAGATCACCGCCCGGCCCGGATTCCTGCTCACGACCACTCCGATTACATTTTCGAGGGCGAGAAGCGCCTTTTCGACCTTCCTTTCGCAAGCGCTGCAGGAGAGGCCCTCTATTCCCACCTCGATGCTTTTTGCGCTTCCCCTGCCGAGGTGAAGGCGGATAAATCGCATCAGGTCCTGGATTGCCAGCCGAAGGATCAATCCGCTCAAGAGCAGGGCACTCAGAATCGCCCACCAGCTTCGATGCCCCCCCCCATGAACCGGAATCTGAGTCACTGATGGATCCAGGCCCAGATCGAATAATACGCCGAATCCGACACTTCCAGCGACCAGCACGGCGAGATAGAGCCCGAGGTGTTTGAATCCAAAACCACGGTAGACCGCTCCGATTGTCGCGACATTCGTGGCGGGACCCGCCATCAGGAAGACCAATGCAGCTCCCGCGGGCATCCCATTCGCCACCAGCGCGGCGGCAATCGGCACCGACGCTGTCGCACAGACGTAGAGGGGGAGTGAAATCAGCAACACCAGCAATCCCGCAACGAGCGGCCCCACTTCGTCGAAAATCGCAAGTGCGCCCACGGGAAGAAAAGTATTGATCAATGCGCTGACAATGATTCCGAATACGAGCCAGCGCCATAGGCTCGCCAGCAGGCTATGCGCATGTTCGAGCATGGCTCGCAGGTTTCGAGCCTCTTCTCCATCCGCCGATGCGGCGGATCCCAGATCTCTTTCGCTCGCCGGATCCTCGGGAATTCGATCGGAAATCCAACCTCCCACCAATCCCGTGACCAGCGCCGCGACCACCTTGAAGAGCGCAAAGGGCCAGCCTAGAAATGAGGCGCTCACCAGGATGGAGTCGACGCCAGTCTGGGGCGTACTGATCAGGAAACCCAGGGAGGCTCCATCACTCGCGCCGTCCCGTTTCAATCCCAGGCCAGCGGGGATCACTCCGCAGGAACAGAGCGGCAGCGGAATCCCCAACGATACGGCCTTGAGTACGGCGAATCGGCCCGTGAGTTGCCGCCTGATGAAGTCACGGGGCAGCATCACATGCAAGAGCCCCGCAATCCCCAGGCCCAGAAGAAAAAAGGGCGACAATTCGAGCATCGTATCGACCAGTGATTGAATCATCGGCTATCGCCTCGCGATTCCGCTGTAGCGGGAGAAGACTTCCATCAATTCCTCCACAGATTGCTGGCGTTCCTTCTTCGAGCCGCTTTCAAACGCGTCCGCCACGCATGTGGCCACATGAGTTCCCAGAAGCATCTGGCCCGCCTTGCCCAGAGCACCCTGGACGGCGGAAATCTGCAGCAGGATATCCACGCAGTAGTCCTCCTCTTCGACCATACGACAGATGGCGCTCACCTGGCCCTCGACCCGTCGTAGGCGCGCGAGCAATTTCTTCTGCGCAGTCGGATCCTTGAAATGCTTCAACGCCCTTCTCCTCATCCCGTCGGCCCGACTGCACTTCGTTTCCATGCGCAGATCCAGTACCCCGGGGAGGTACCATCGTATACCCCCATAGGGTATCTGTCAAGGCGGGGCATCGGAGGGGGGCGGGAGGGGGGCAAGAAGGGGGGCGGGAGGGGGGCACAAGAAGGGGGGCGGGAGGGGGGGGAGGCCCGGCTCGGCCTGCATCCACGCAGGCGATTCCCACTCGGGATACTTCTCAGCCCTTCGGCTCCCCAGCGGAAGCCGCTGGATCCGTCGCGGAATGCCGAGGAGCGTACTCCTCCGCCCCACCGATCGTCTCCATAAAGGTTTCGAGAGCGTCGATATAGCTCTGGGGCCCCCGATATCCATGCACCTTCTCACCCGAAAATTCGGCCCCGGTATCCATCGCCCGCAGCACCAGGTGGGTCCCTCCAAGCTCTTGCCAACACTGGATATTCTCGAGCCAGCTTGCCCGGGGAGCACTGAAATCCAGCAGCGCCTCGGTGCCAAAATCCTCGCTCTTTCGCCGATTCTCCCGCAACAGCTCCTGGGCCCTTGCGAAGGATCGGGATAGCCGTTGTGGCGTGCTTCCGAAGCTGAAGCCATCTCCCAATCGCGCCGCGCGCCGCAGGGCCACCTCCTGGAATCCACCGAACCAGAGGGGCACATCGGCGACGGGCCGCGGCAGCAGTCCCGCGCGGTCCACGCGATGGTACTCGCCCCGATAGTCCAATACGTCTTCGCTCCAGAGCTTCCTCAGAAGAACCACCTGCTCATTGAAACGCACGCCACGGGAATCGAAGTCTTCTCCGAGGCTCTCATATTCCACCGGATTCCAGCCCGTTCCCACGCCGAGCCGAAAACGACCCTGGGAGAGCAGTTGGAGCTCGGCCACCTGCTTGGCAACCAGAACCGTCTGTCGCTGGGGCAGGATCAGAATTCCCGTGGCCAATTCGATTCGAGACGTAATCGCCGCCAGGAAACTGAAGAGCACGAGCGGTTCATGAAAGGGATCCTTCTCGGTATAGGGACCCGATAGGGGCGGTTGGCGTCCGTCGTGGACAGCCCCCAGAACATGGTCGTAACAAACCACGTGTGAGAAGCCGAGATCTTCGGCAGTCTGAACCCAATCGCGAATGAAGTGCGGGTCATTCCCAATCTCACAAGTGGGAAATACGGCTCCAATCTTCATCGGACGAGTTCCTTTCCGTCTTCGAGCGAGGATCCGATCCTATCTCAGCCGGCCCGCAAAAGCCTCGCCGATTCATCTCTCGATGCCCCCCTGGCGGCGGGTTGCACGCTTGCAGATGTCTGGCATGGGAGTTCCGAGAGATTCCGATCTAAAATCAGGGAGCCGCCGCATCCAGGATCCAGCTTCGCACGTCGTGGTTCTCCGTGGAAGCCCCCGTGGTTCCCGAGAAGCCGACGTAGGAGGAACCAAAGGCGCTCAGATCGACCCCGAGTACGGTGTCGTAGAGAGCGTCGGTTCCGCCCTCATCAAAAAAGCGAATCGCGAGTTCCGGGCCGGCTGCCACATAGGTGAGTTCCATTCGAAATACAGTCGGGCTGGCCCCCGGATTCGGGTCCGGCCCGAAGTCCAGGAGATCGTTGAGGTAGATCTGCATTCCATTCAGAATCACCTTCAGGGATTCGTCGCTTCCCTCGGGACCGTTATTCCAGGTGTCGAGAACGATGGAGAGATGTGGATTCACGAGACTGCCCCCCTCATGCCCGGGATTCGCGAGAAGACCGTCTCCCTGGATGTGAAAGCCCAGCCCATCCGCCCCGCCCACCGCGGGATAGCTGAACTGAAAGCGAAAAACAGTCGACCAGCTCCTTGCGGGATCGATCGTCCCATTCCACCAGGCCGATCCGAGCAGTCCGCCGGCATTCGCAGTGATGCGGAGTCGATCCGGGTGCGGGGAAAAGAGAGGATCGTAGTCGCTCGTCCAGAACGCATCTCCCACCAGCACCATTTCAGCAGTTTCAAAATCCTCGCCCGTATAGTCATGGTCGATATTCACATCGTGAGGAATATTTTCCGTCATCAGTTGAATCAGGGCTTCCGGAGTCACGACCCGAACGTCGGATCCCAGAGCGTCGATGATCCCCTGAATATCAGCCAGGGAATGCTCCCAGATCCCCACGATCACCAGGCTATAGCCCAACGGACTGCTCGCATCCCTGGGTGCGTTATTGATCAGTTGCGTGATCGTCGCCTCATCGGAACCCGGCAGGCCGCGCCAGAGCTTCACGCGCGGAGATACCACGGGTTTGCCGTTGGACCAGACGACCGCGCCGGCGGGAAGCGAGTGATCCCCGTATTCCAGATAGATCAAGCCTTCGATTTCAGGCTTCGCCGTATAAACATCCCAGAGGCTGGTATTCGTCAGCGAATAGAAGTCCAGGATCTCGACGACCTTCAGATCGCCGAGAGCCATCCACTCCGCCAATTGGGCCACGTTGATCTCCAAATCCTCGCGAGGATAGAGGCTCGGGTAGAGATAGCCCGATCCCGAGGGTCCGACGACGAATGAATCGCGACCCGGCCCCTGGGCGGCATTTTCGTAATACCAGCGCATCACCGATGGGGCGAGTCGAACCAGTCCAGGCGGGAAGCCCCAGCCCATATCGAAATTTCCCCTCAGCGGGCTTCCGAACCAACGGGTATCGGATTGGAGATTGCCCAGAGCAAATTGCACGTTATCCCCATCCGTCATCAAAAAGGCCGCATAGTGGACTCCCGATTCGAGAGCCGGCGGAACTCGGGCCACCTGGGTCTGCTGCACGGTCGGCATCCCGGAGAGCGGAGCCAGATTATGAGCATGATCCGCGGGCAGCGTAAAGACGCCGCGCGCAGAACTGGCGCGAATGAACTGATCTTCTCCGCCGCTGGCATCCCCCCAGCCGAGCAGAGCGGAATCCTCCCGAAGCCATGCCATCACCGAGTCCCTGAAGGCGGAATTCCCGTCATAGAACGTGAGGGCCCGGGACATCACCGCATAATCTCGAAGAGAGTGCTCAAAGGATTCCTTCTGTTCGAAGGCCGTGACGAAATTCAAGCGCGCCCCATGATTGGCCAAGACCCATGCCTCATCGAGATTCCGCATATCGAGCACGCGGCTGAGGCCCTGGGCAATCGCCTGGGCCTCGATGGACGCCTCCACGACAATCGCCCTCTCGAGCCCCGCAAGAGAAGTGGCCGCATTGACCGAATCGTTCCCGGCCTGGTAGAGGAGATAGCCGGCCAGCTGCGGCTGGAAATGGGAGACCAGCCACCATGGATCCACGACGTCGATCCGCCCCACCCCATAGGTATCCTGCAGATCCTGAAGCCAGGTCTCATAACCCCCGGCCTCCGGGTGGATGTAGATCTGCTCCCCGCCGGCGTTGGCCGCGATCCCCTGGAGCGTGGCAATCATGACGCGTTCGGCACTGCTCATGGCGGCCACGGGAATCACATAGAGCAGCGTGGGTTGCTCTCCCTTCCGAAGCCGCTCCAGACCACATTTGGGCCCGACCACAGCCAGGAGCAATGCCGCGAGCAGCAGAACTCCGAGTATCCCCCGCCGATTTCGCGAATGAGCCGACCTCGGCCAAACTCCCATGCCCGGCTTCTCGAGTTCCACGACACCCCCCCCGCATTTTCCCGCCCGGCTGCTTCTCCATTCAGACCCTTGAAATCAAGAATCCGGAAAAAGAGCGGTCCGCGAGCCACCGCTCCTGGCTACAACCCGAATCCGAGACGGAAAGACTCCCGGAGTCTGCGCACACCGACTCCTCTTGGCGGACGAAATAGGGCATAGCCTGGATCTTCTCATGAGAGCAGGAGAAAAGCAAAGGTGAAAGCACAACCCGGCAAATTCACGCGACGTGCCCGGCGCTCCCCGGGGTGCTTGACCTGCTCCTTCTACTTCCACCTCTACTTCTGCTCAACGGGAATCGCTTGACTCTCAAGGGGATAAAAGAGCTGACCCCCTCCCCCGGCGGCCCTCGCAGGATCGGAGTATTTCTGCAAGAGTCGGACCATCCCCTGCCGGGCATTCTTCGAGTTTCGACTTCCGGACCGGCACAACCCCCGCAACGAGAGTGAAGCGTCCGAAAGAGTACGACTGGCGAAAGAGATTCGTCTCTCAGCTCCCATAAGGGAGCATTCGCGAATCATCCCACCCGCCGACCTCCCCTGGATAGTCTCATGACCCCACGAAACAGAGTCAGAAATCTCGAAAACGAGCGCGCGCTGCGCGAGTTGAAGAAGCTAGGAGATCGAAGGGATCTGCTCGTTGCGGCGCATGCCATCCAGCTCGCAATCGGATACATCTCACCGCGAACCCTTCCCCTTCTTTCGAGCTTCACCGGCATCGAGACGAGCGACGTCAGGGAGCGGCTCGACGAAGCCCCCGGCATTCGGCTGGAAGCACCGGGAGGCCATCAGATTCGCATCTGCACCGGCCGGACCTGTGCCGGACGGGGGGGGGCCAGGCTGCTGAAGCTCGCCCGAAAACAGTTGGGAATAGACTGCTTCGAAACGTCGCCCGATGGGATCTTCCGACTCGAGCCCTTTCGCTGCTTCGGGCAATGCGCCCGGGCCCCGACCGTCGAACTTCAGAAAAAACTCCAAGGCGCGATGACTGAGAAGCGATTCCTTCTGCTGCTGGAGATGTTGCGGAGGACCACCCCTTAGACTTTCAATTTAAGGAGTTTATCGCGGAGATGAGCCCATCCTCCGCCCCTCCTTTCCGGCGGCGGGCCTCGGGATTCTAGCAGCGGAGTTGGCCAGTCCTCCCAGGCATGGCCGCAACCGCAAAGCGCATCCGCTGCCTCGGCTCCGCTGGAATCGACTCGAATCGGTGCCCGATCCTGAATACCGAGGCCGCCTGAAGCGATTCCGCAAGAACTGGAAACAAGAACTGGAAACAAGAGCTAGAAGCCGAAGCCCAGGCCGAAGGAGATCTTCAAGTCGTCTCGTTTGGGGATAATGCCAAGAGCATCGGGTTCGGGGGCCCCCACCCGATCCCAGATGAATGCCAGGTTCAGGGAAAAATACTGATTCAGCGCAACATTGAGTTTTACGAGCCCGTGCTGGTCGAGATCCGCGGCATCCTCCGGATTGAATGTCGTCGAATAATCGATTTCCAGATCTGCACGGGATGTCAGAGCCACTTTGAGGCGAGATCCCAGGTCGATCGCCACGGCTTCAGCGAGCAGGGAATTGCCAGCCGAACTCGATACATATCGCGTCCGCTGATAGAGAATCGCCGCGTCTATTGCCCATTCCAATGCCGCGCGGTCAAAAATCTCGTAGCCGACTCCAGCGCCCGGGCTCAGCCGCGAATCAATATTCTGGAAGCGATCACTATAATATTCCACTGAAGCCGGTATCAGATAGAATTTTTCCCCAAGAAAGAAATCGACGCGGCCCTCGGCGAGTTGGTTGTTGATCGTTTCCTTTCCGTCAGATTCTCCCAGGTTGCTGCGAAAATCCAGGGATAGACGAAGCTTCGCATCCCGGCGCAGCAGATTCGCCAGGATCAGCGTATCCATCTGGCTGGAGTTGCCGGAATTCGCCGTCAGGCCAACGCTCGCCCCTCCCGACCAATGGCTCCATTCATCGACTTCGCCCTCCACGATAGAGAGCAGATCGGAGCGCCGGAAGGTCTGCGTGCCCGTCTCATCGGTGATAAAAACCTCCGTCTCGCCAATCTCGCCCACCCCCACTACGATTTTTTCACCCGCGAATACGAAAGTCTTCGGAGCGTGGGAATCAATGCGCACTACTTTTCCAAAAGCGACGTCGACCCCCCCCAAATCATCGCTTTTGAAGTGGATGACTTGATCCCGCAACCCGCCCAGGGATCCCCGCAACCGCTCACCGCCGGCCAATACGAGGGAATCCGCCTCGCTCGGCGGCCAGGCGGGCCCGACGTCCCGCTCGGGATCAGCCCCTTCTCGGATCTCCGAGGCCACGGCTTCCTGACAGGAAGCCGGAGATGCGGCCAGCAGGGCCTCGGCTGCCGCGAGCAGCAAGAAGAAAAGCAGTACCGATCGCAGCATGGTGAACGCGACTTCCGCACGAATCGTCGGCAGGCGCGAGGCCCGGCCGAACTTGTCGGTGTTCCAATCCCAGGCGGAGCTGAAATGAGGATCCTCTCCAGTCGACACTCTACAACTCCCCGGGGCCACTCTGCTCCCGCTCCGCCGCAAGCATCTGAATGACGCCGGCAGAATTGCGAGATGGCCGGAAAATGAATGCGGATCGTATCATAGAAGTCGGGGCAAAATGAAGTCGCGGGTCGACCGGAACGCACCTCCGGAAATATTGGCCTTCCCCGAATCGAAAACCGAATCGGCATTAAAAGCCGAATGGATCTTTCGCCATTCCCGGCCTCTCGCGGCGCAGCAGCACGAATTTCCCGAAGTGGGTTTTGTCGGGTCCGCATAAAGACCGGAATTCCGATCCCGATCATTCCTGGAGAGAAAGACATCTTTCGGGCGTTCCACAATACCCACCCACATCGAGCCGTTTCAGTGGACGGGAACGAGGCGCGCGGCGGGAAGTTTTCGCTTCACTCGATCAAGAGTGAACCTGCGACCTCAAGGGATACCGGGTCGGTTTGCCCGATCGTAGAAAGCCATCGATGCTCAGACGAGAAACGCAAAACTTCACTCCCCGCACTGCGAGACCTGGGGGACGTGAACCTTGATTCGCCTGGGCCAAGGCGCCTCATGATCGCCAATGAGACACTTCGAGGGCCTGCAACTCCCCCACCTCTCGCACAATATATTTCGAGAAAACAGGTACTTGGGAAGATTCGCCCGAGCCCCAACCCGGTCCTTCGTAAATCGACGGCAATCGGCCTCCGTCACAACTAGACTCGATCCAGAAGCAATTCTCGAATCAGCCTCGGCGAAACCCCTCTACTCTTCCAATCGCGTCTACCTTCAAGGAGTCATACGATGGCCAGCAGCGCTCCCAAGATCCAGGATTGGGTGATCGATACGGATACCCACATCACCGAACCCGGCGACCTCTGGACGAGTCGATTGCCCGCACGCTACAGGGATCTCGCACCCCAGATCGTTCGCGATCCGGCGACGAATTCCGATGTCTGGCGGATGGGAGATCAGAACACCCTGCTTCCCGTCGGCTTCACGGCCATGGCCGGCTGGCCAGAACCCTTTCCGGCTTCTCCAAAGAATATGGATGAAGTTCCGGCCGCGGCCTACGACGCGAGCGCCCGTCTCGAATATATGGATCGAGTCGGCATCTGGGCGATGGCCCTCTACCCGAATGTCGGCGGATTTGGGAGCCAGGCCTTCTTGAGCCTCAAAGATCCGGATCTGATGCTGGCCTGCGTTCGGGCCTACAACGATTTCCTGATTGACTGGATCGCCCCGGATCCTCGACGCTTCATTCCGATCCTGGCCACTCCCTTCTGGGATGTAGAAGCTTCTGTCGCGGAAATCGAGCGCTGCGCGAAGAATGGCCATAAGGGGGTTCTCTTTACGGGCGAACCCCAGAGCCATGGAGAACCCATCCTGGCCAGCGAACATTGGAACCCACTCTGGGAGGCCGCGAATGCCTGCGACCTTCCCATCAGTTTCCATATCGGAGCCGGCACTTTCGACGATGGCTACACGCCGGATCGTATCGCGAGCATGGGAATCGGCAGAACCAACGGTTTTGCGGCTCTTTCGCTCTTCTTGGACAATGGCAAGCAACTCGGCGACCTGCTCTTTTCGGGCGTCCTGCCCCGCTATCCCGAATTAAAATTCCTGATCGTCGAGTCCGGAATCGGATTTATTCCCTTCATCCTCGAATGCTGTGATTATACCTTCGAATACGGGCAGGTCCGAGAGTCCAATCCGGAGTTCAAGCTCAAGCCCAGCGAGTATTTTTCTCGCCAGGTCTACGGCTGTTATATCTTCGAAGAATACGCACCCCAGAAATTGATGGATTCCATCGGAGTGGACAATATCCTCTTCGAAACGGACTACCCGCATCCCGTCTGTCTCTATGATAATGTGCGCGCGAAAATCGACGCCGCATTGGGAGAGGCCTCTCCCGAGGCACGACATAAGGTGCTCTTCGGAAACGCAGCCAAGCTCTACAACGTCGACTCACCGGATGTACCACCACCGGTGCCGGTCGGATAATTCCCATTCAGCAATCCTGAATCAGCGATGCGCAGGGGGATCCGCAGGCTCGCCATTGGCGGATTTGCGAGTCTTTTCGGAAGCCCGCAAAGACTCATGACCCCCGAAAACGGAGCGATCGAATGTCCGAAGAGATCCCAGCGACCGGTCTTCAACTTCTGTCGATCCTTCGAGATGATGCGACTCTCGAACTCTCCCTGGCGGATGTTCTGATCCCGGAACCAGGCCCGGAAGAGGTGCTCGTACGGGTCGAGGCCTCCCCCATCAACCCCTCCGACCTGGGCCTTCTCTTTGGTCCGGCCGATATGGCGACTGCGAAGCTGAGTGGCGACGCCGAGAAGCCGATCATCCATGCCGACATTCCACAGCGCTTCATGAAGTCGGTGGCCGCGCGGATCAATCAGCCGCTCCCCTGCGGCAACGAGGGTGCGGGAATCGTCGTCAAGGCGGGAGACTCCCCAAACGCCCAGGCGTTGCTAGGACGAACGGTGGCGCTTCTGGGTGGCTCCATGTACTCCCAATATCGCTGCGCTCCGGCGGCTCTCTGCCTGGCCCTTCCTGAAGGTACGCGACCCGCTGAGGGCGCCTCCTGCTTCGTGAATCCGCTAACCGCCCTCGGGATGGTCGAGACCATGAAACTCGAAGGCCATAGCGCTCTCGTCCACACGGCCGCCGCGTCGAATTTGGGACAGATGCTCGTCAAGATATGCCAGGCCGATGGCGTTCCCCTCGTCAACATCGTACGCAAAGCCGAGCAGGCCGAATTGCTGAAAGAACTCGGCTCGGCGCATATTTGCGATTCAAGTGAAGAGGATTTCACGAAGAGTCTCGTCGAAGCATTGACCGAAACCGGCGCCACGCTGGCATTCGATGCCACGGGGGGCGGAAAACTTGCAAGCCAGATCCTGGCCGCCATGGAGGCGGCTCTCAGTCGTTCGGCTTCGGAATTCAGTCGTTATGGTTCTGAAACCCATAAGCAGGTCTACATCTATGGCGGCCTCGAACGTTCCCAAACCCGTCTGGATCGTAGCTATGGGATGGCCTGGGGCGTGGGAGGCTGGCTTCTGCCCCCCTTCCTGAAGCGCATCGGCCGTGAAGCCAGCCAGAAATTGCGCGAAAGAGTCGCCCGCGAGATCAAGACCACCTTCGCCAGCCGCTATACGAGGGAGGCCTCGCTCGCAGAGGTTCTCCAAATCGACTCGATCGTGGAATACGGGCGCCAGGCGACGGGCGCGAAGTATCTGATCAATCCGAATAAGGGACTCTGAGAGAGTTCTTTCCGACCTTCAGCCGAGAAGAGCTGGCCGTCGAAAGTTCAGGCAATCGGCTCACAGACGAAAATTGGGATATCCCGATCCGTCCTGGCCCGGTACTCCTCGAAGGGGGCATAATGGCTATCGCATACGGGCCATAGTCCGACCTTCTCTTCCGGGGCGGCCAGACGGGCTCGGAGCCGCATTTTCTGCCCGCGATGATCTACCTCGATATCGGGAGTCTTCACGAGATTCTTATGCCAGACGGGATCTCTGGGAGCACCTCCCTGGGAGGCCACCAGCAGCACACCGCCTTGATGGGGAACGTACATCAGGGGGATCGTCAGAAGCCTGCCACTCCTGGCCCCCGTCATCGAAACAAAACAGACCTCGTCCCCTGTCAGCGTGTTGAAGAAACGGCCAAAGGTCAATCGATGAAGCATCACGTGCACGCGCGTCATGGTCTTGAACACCCAGCGGGGCGGCACCTGTCCGGAATCCGATGCACTCGTACGGTCGCTGCTCATGGCTCTCCTCCTTCAATGGCCAATGGCCCGAAAGGCCTCCCACGATCATTGTAGCGCGCTGCCCCCCGGCACCCGGCTCTTTGGCCCTTCGGGCGGAGCCAGGAGAGCATGGCTTCAGCCGAGATCCCGAGCCGGAAAATCGCCATGCCGGGGATTTTCGAGTTCCGGCCCCGGCTCAGATCCGATAGAAAAGCTCAGCCGTGAGGCGGAAGAGTGATTCGCGCTCCGCGTGCGAGAAATTCTCCGTCAGCCTCTTGAAGGAATTCCAGAGCACGTTGTACGAACTCGACACTTTGTCGACTGGAAAATTGCTTTCAAACATGCAGCGATCGACACCAAAGCAGTCGATGCAATACATGATGTAGGGACGGGCCGCTTGCGCCAATTCGACGGAGGTCGGCGGAAGCGAGCGCTCGTGCCAACGAAAACCGGAAAGGGCCATCTGAAGCCCGCCCAATTTCACGTGCACGTTAGGGCACTCGGCCAGGCGCCCGATCGCCTTTTCCCACGCCTCCAATACCTCCCGCCGGAGGCCCACAAAGGGCCCAATGCCCAGCGGCCCCCCCGCATGATTCAACACCACCGGAACCTCCGGAGCAAAGCGAACCAGATCATATAGCTCGTCGAGTTGCGTGTGAAATATCCAGGCGTCGAAACTGAGATCGTAATGCTTCAGCTGTGCAAAGCCCCTCCGAAATACTGGCAGCTCGAACATATGAGGTGGCGGATTCGAATGGGAGGGCCGTATGGAGGGATGGGGATGCCAGGCCGCCGAATGCCGTATGCCCCGAAATCGCTGCGGACTGGCGGCCTGATGGGCTTCGAGAACCTGGCAGACATCATCGCCGAGGAGCAGGTCGGCGTGCGCCACAATACCCGCATTCAGCTCACAAATGTCATTCTCAGCAACCCCTTGCTTCGCAATCTCCTCCACGAATTCCGTTTCACCGACGGGCCCCAGGGCGTCGCTTCCCCCCTCCCTGTATTTGGAACCACATTCGATGAAGACGGTCTTCTCCACCCGATGACCGCTGACGTCGCGAAGGAGTTCTTCGCGCATATAGCGGCCATCCGGTCGATCCCACTGGTGGTGATGGGGATCACAAATGCGGAGATCCGGGTCGAGTGGCTCTTCCTCGCCCAGATCGAGCCAGCTCTCGTCGATCCCGATCAACCCGATTCCCTTTCCGCCCAAGAGCAGGGATTTTCTGCCTCCAGCAGCGATGGAACTCCCCGAAATCTCCGCCCCCTCCCCTGATGCGGAAAGGATGTCGACCCGAGGCCAGGATGGAAGAGAAGCAATGCTTCCTTCCATCCGAAATTCGGCATCAGAGAATCTCCTCCAGGCGCATCAGGATCTCTTCCGGCGTAAAAGGGCTTTCGAAACGCTCGAGCACCTTCCCATCCCGTCCGACCAGGAATTTCGTGAAATTCCATGCGATATCCTTCTCGCCTTCCGGAGTATGGTGCTCTGCCTTCAGAAATTCGTAGAGAGCGCATGCCCCCTCCCCATTGACATCGACCTTGGAAAAGATCGGAAACGCGATGTCGTAATTCGATTTGATGAATTCCAGGATTTCAGCGTCGCTGCCTGGCTCCTGACCACCGAATTGATTGCATGGAAAAGCCAGAATCGTGAATCCCTGGTCCTTCTTTTTTTCGTAGAGGGTACGCAGACCTGCGTACTGCGGTGTCAGTCCTCAACGGCTGGCAACGTTCACCACCAGGCAGACCTTGCCCTCGAAATCGGAAAGCGCGATCCCTTCACCGGAAATCAGGATCGCTTCAAAATCATGCATGCTGGCCATCGGTCTTTCCTCCATTCCAAGCTTCTGAATCAGTCTCCGCGAAGAGAAGCCCCCTCCACCGAGATCAGACCCTCTCGATAATCGTAGCGGTGCCCATTCCGCCCCCCGTGCACATCGTCACCAATCCGGTAGAGAGATCGCGGCGCTCGAGCTCATCGAGGAGGGTCCCGATCAGCATGCCTCCCGTGGCACCGATCGGATGTCCTAGGGCGATGGCGCCCCCATTGACGTTGACCTTTTCCCAATCCACGCCGGTATCCCGAAGAAATTTCAGGACCACTGCCGCAAAGGCTTCATTGACTTCGAAGAGATCGATGTCATCAAAACTCATTCCCGCATTCTCCACGCAACGCGTGGCCGCGGGCCCGGGAGCCGTGAGCATGATCACGGGCTCCGTGCCCGCAACAGCCGTCATCACCACCCTTGCCCGCGCTTTCATCCCATGCGCCCGGGCGAATTCCGGTGATGCGAGCAGCAGCGCCGATGCCCCATCCACAACCCCGGAAGAATTCCCGGCGTGGTGGACATGCTCGATGCGAGTGAAATCCGGATAGGCGAGTAGCGCCGTTTCATCGACAGTCCTCGAGGCTCCCTCTGCCTTGTAGGCGCCCATTCGCACGAAACTCGCTTCCAGTTGAGCGAGATCCTCCAGCTTCGTGCCCGGTCGCGGAAATTCATCCCGAACAAGCGCGACCTCACCTTCATCATTGGAAATTGGCACCAGGGCCCCTTCGAAGCGTCCATCCTGGATTGCCTCTTCGGCACGTCTCTGACTATCGACACCCAAACGATCGCATTCCTCGCGCGTGAAACCTTCAGTGGTCGCGATCAGGTCAGCGGAGATGCCCTGGGGAACCATGTCGAATTGAGCCCTCAAATGCGCATTATTGGCTGTAAAACCATCCACGTGCAGGGGAGCTGGGCGGGACATGGACTCGACTCCCCCGGCCACCACCAGTTGCTGAAAACCCGCCCGAATTCCCATCGCCGCGAAGTTCACCGCCTGCTGGCCTGAGCCACAAAAGCGATTCAGCGTGACTCCTGGAGCATCGAGGGACCAACCCGCATCCAGCGCGGCCATCCGTGCGATATCCATCGAATGGTCGCCGCTTCCGGCACCACAGCCCATCACCACATCATCGACCGCTTCGGTATCAAATTCATTCCGCTCGCGAAGGGCGTTCAGAACCTGGGCAAGAATCCGCTGCGGATGGATCTCGTGCAAGGAACCCGTCTTCTTCCCTTTGCCGCGCGGCGAACGAACCGCATCTACGATCCAAGCATCATTTTCCATGGGCGAGCCTCCTCTGCTCGAAACATTCTCTCGGAAAGAATCATCGTAGCGAAGACGGCGGGGCTTCGAAAAGTGCCTTCGCCTATCTATCCCATCCAGAAAATGCTGCCGAATTGAGCACTTCCGCCCCGGAAGACAGCGATTCCCCGCATGCCGATCAGTCAAAACGAGCCTCTCAAGACCCTCGGGAAAGTTGAGGATCTGGCGACCCGATGGCCAACAGGCCCACCCGTCGGGACAAGATTGTCTGCAACGGGCTTTGGCAGAAGCTATTCTCTCATGGAGTCGCTCATTTTGAGCCGCTCCGCCGACGCGTTAACGGCGCAACCTCAGGATCAGACGGGGGCCAGAAGAGATGCCAGTTCCCAGCAGAAAGCAACTCGAAGAATGGGTGAAGAATTATATCTCCCTATGGAATGCTGGCGATAAAGATGCCTGGCTAGAGAATTGGCGGAACATTGTTCCCGGCGAGGTCCGCATGCTCGATCCCGTGGGAACCCCCGAAAAAAAGGGGGGTGAGACCTGCTGGTCCGATTCCTGGGACCTCTTCAACAAGGTCGTGCATTTCAAGATCCAGGATGGCGCCCTCTTCTTCAACGGAAACGAAGTCGCATGGCTGCTAGAAAATCACATCACGACCGATGGCAAGACAACCGTCGGATTCAGTATCGAGACTTACCGCTTCGAAGAAGATGGCTCGCTACTCGTCCGAACCTACTACAGAGTCCCCGCACGAACCGATGACGAACTCGGGCAGATCTTCCAGGAATATCTGCCCGAGGACGAATAAGACCTTGCCTTCGACCCGCTGCCGATTGAGTTATGCTGGAATTCATGAAAGTCTCCGAATTCATCGCCCGCTGGGCGATGTCTCCGACGGGTGTCCACCTCGACCGTTCCTTTGTGCGCGCCACAGGCCATTCCTTCGTGAGTTGGATATTCGCCCGTCACGAAGGTGTGCTCTACAACCCACCGCTCCTTCTCACCACCCTGGGTGCGGTAACGGGCAGGAAGCGCACCGTCGTCCTGCCGTATTTCTCCGTGGAAGATCGCCTCTGCGTCGTGGGCTCCCGAGGCGGACTGCCGAACGACCCCTACTGGGCACGCAACCTGCGTTCGAATCCCCGATCCTGGATCCGCTTGGATGGGAAATTACAGCGGGTATGCGCCGAATTCGCTCAAGATGAGGAATGGAAGGATCTTTGGGGAAAGATTGCGGAGCGCTCTCCGATCTACCTCGAGTACCAGCGTCGAGCGGAGCCCTATCGTCAGATTCCCGTGATCATCCTGAGACCGACGCAATGAAGCATGGCTTCGGACTCGACCCAATGGACTAACCACCGAATACTCGGATACCAATCCCTGGAGCAGAATCGATGAGTCGACAACACGAAGAGAAAGTCCGCGAGTGGGTACAAGACTTCATGGGCGGAGAAATCGTGGCCTGTGAGCGTCAGCCCCGCTGGCGCCCTGCCTATTTTCTCGAAGTCCAAAAGGAGGGCGAGCGGCTTCAGCTCTATTTTCGCGGTGATCGAGGGATCTCGGATGCCACCGTTTACGGCCTGGAACACGAAATGGCCTGTCTCCAGGTGCTTGAAAAGGAGGGAATCCCGGTACCTCATGTCTTTGGCTTCTGCCCTTCGCCCCGGGGTATCCTGATGGAGCGTTCTCCGGGTCGGGCCGATCTCTCCACGGCCGGCGATCCCGGCGAGGAGGCTTCCGTTCGGCGGCACTACATGGAGATTCTCGCCCGCATACACGCCCTCGACGTAAAGCCCTTTCTCGATGCCGGACTCCAGCCCCCGCCTGACCCGACCCGACTGGGCCTCGCCGATATCGAGATCTGGGAAAAGGCATTTCGACGAGGCAAGAATCGGCCCGAGCCATTGATCGAATTTGCCCTCGGCTGGCTGAAGCGAAATCTCCCGCCGGCTTCGGGCCCGGCATGTTTTGTCTGCGGCGATTCCGGACAATTCCTCTTCGACCAGGGAAGAATCACGGCCGTATTGGATCTGGAACTCGCCCACCTGGGCGATCCCGCCGAAGATCTTGGAGCTCTACGCAGCCGCGATCTCAGCGAACCCCTCGGAGATATCGCATCGGCCATCGATGCCTATGGAGAGTTCTCACTTCGTCGGATCGACCGTCGCCTGATCGACTATCATACTATTCGCTTCGCTCTCACCACTCCGCTGGCGACAGTTCCCGTCCTGGCCACTGCGAGACCTGGAGTGGATCTGATTCAATATCTCTGCTGGTATCACGTCTACAGCCGAGCCCCCATCGAAATCATCGCACATACCCAGGGCGTGGAACTCATCGAACCGGATCTTCCCCCGAGCCGCCACAACCGACATAGCCCGATCTATGACGACCTGAGTCTGCGCCTGGCCCCTCTTCCGGAGCAGGACGGATTCGAGAACTACGCGGGCAGTACCTCCCACCGAACGGCCGTCTATCTTCAGCGCCTGAATGACTACGGTGCGGCGCTGGATGCCGATAATATTCACGATATCAACGCTCTGCTCAAAAGCGACTTCTCGGACCCCGAAGAGGCAGCCGAAGGCCTGGAAGCCTTTATTCTGGAGGCCAAATCCGAACCCAAAGCCGAAGCCGACGAGGAGCTTCTACAACTCCTATATCGACGCTGCGTTCGTCAGGAGCTCCTCCTAGAACCGATCCTCGGAGAATTTTCCGGAGCCCGAATTCAGCAGCTCGACCCCTGAGACCTCCATCCTCAAATCCTTCCCCTGGCTGTGGATCCATGGGGCAAGGCGAAGGGGATTGTCTCACGACATCGGTGCGTGCAGAAGGCGGGCGGAAGGGAAGGCGGTAAGGGAAGGCGG
>CAYTAT010000045.1:0-1471 GCA_964435795.1 uncultured Spirochaetaceae bacterium | reverse complement strand
AAGGGAAGGCGGAAGGGAAGGCCAGATCGCAAAATACTGAGGCCGCGATCGGCATGAAATCTACGGAAAAAGACGGCATCGCTCCCGCCCCGAAGCCGGATCGGCTCAAATGCATCAGCAGCGAGCAGCTGCGGCAGCCGCCATTCCAACCCAAGACGAATTCGAGAGGCCACCATTGAAGAAAGAAAGGGGAGTTGCAGGCTGACCTGGGCAGCTAGGCTGCGGCGGGAGTTTGCGACACCCAGGTCAACCTGCGAATGCATTCCTACCGTGTAGCAGTCTTCCCCAATTTTCCAGTTCAGGATACCTCATTGGATGCACTGAGGTACCGGATCAAGAGGGTTCCCCACTCTTGAGATGGGGTACTGAATCAACACTCTCCACTTCCTATCATCTCGTTCTATTCGGGTACTTCTCTGGCTCTATTCGACTCCACTGACTCTTCACTTCCGGAGACTCATCAGATCCACTTCCATTCCTTCGACCCACTTCTTGACTGGCTTCGGAATGTCATTCAGAACTTCAAGCTACAAGTAGATCAAGGTTTTAGATTGTCTCCTACTCAAGCGGTCAGTCCTACAAGGGATCGCGAATCTCCTTTTTTCTCGTCGAGGTGCCAGCTCGTTCAAAAACCATTGCAAGCCTTATATCAGATGAGGTCATGACTACATGAAGAAAATAAAGGTGCGCCGTTGCGTCTGTCGACAATAGGCCCGGGCTTTTGGCCAGATGCGACTGAAGCGACTCAGGAGAGGAAGGGTGGGCAAGAAATGGTCTGAGATTCGGCAGATTTCCTGATTCCGAACCCCGGGAAGGATAACGCTTCATAACGATATTCTTGACCCAATACCGCTTCACCCTCTACTACTCCAGGATCCCACCTCCCCCGCTCCCGGGGCCTCCAGGGAGTCCCTACAGCGACGCGGCATATTCGCATCAGGCGAGATCAGGATTCGAATCCAATGCGCATCACGCTATCAGGGAGTTCGCACCGACCGCCGATTCCCTGCCTATGGCCGCAGAAATCGTACGGATTGGAGTTGGAATGGTTCTCTTCTACCCTTATCAAGCCCCCCGATTTCCGATATTGCCTTCGGCCAGGGCCTCGTTTCACCAAGCAAGTCAATGAAGAAACCTGAATTCGACGGAGGTAAGCTGCATGGCGGAAAATCGGGAGAAGATCTCATCGAACGAATCGCGCAGATATGAGCAGACGAATAACAGGCAGATCAAGATCCTGATACGGCTGACCACCGGGGAATCCGTCCGCGGTTGCATCGACATCAACAAGAACTCGAGAACGAGTGACTTTCTCAAAACAGATCGCTCGCTCTTCTTGACCATGCACAGCGTTGAGACTTCCGATAGCGAATCCGAAATTCTCTTCGTTCACAAGGAACACATCGTCTACGTGGTCCCCATTGCCGACTAGATTCCCAGGGGATTCCTCAGCTCCCCTCTTCTGCATCTA
>CAYTAT010000044.1:22709-39125 GCA_964435795.1 uncultured Spirochaetaceae bacterium | reverse complement strand
GTCGTGATCCCCATTTGTAGAGCAATTTCCTTTTCGTTCGCCCGCTCTCTTCGATGCAGCCGCGAGCACGGGGCTAGCCTCGCCTGGCGGGAGAATCCGAACGGGGTTTGAACCCCTTACGAACACCACCGGAAGACACACTTTCGGAGGCCTCCCTTTGGCCGCATTTCAGGTGATCATGTATGGCCGCATGGGGGTGATCACTGAGGCTCTCGACCCAACGACTCAACCTGGGCTGATTTGCCTCATGCTCAAAGTCCATCCGAGCCTATGGACTCACCCGGCGAAGTTGCTGCACCTCTGAGCCGAGGTGCTCGTTCTGGCCGACGGATCATACAGGCCTTGCCCCAGGCTGAGCACTCCCTGAAGTCAATTCTTGGTAGTGATGCCTGCAGTGAAGCCAGCACCTTCATGCATCTGCTGGGGGAGAGAAGCATTCGCACACTGTTTCGATTCAGCGAGTTCATCTCGCCGACTCCCGTGGACAAGCGAATGTTTCAGCTGGTCATGCAGGACGAGACCCGCCACGTCTGCTACGGACTCCAGCACCTCAAGTAGATTCCGGACAGCGCGCCGGAACGGAAGCAACAACTCCACGCAGCCCTGGATGAAGCGGAAAAATTCAGCCCGAATCAATTCGATCCAGCACTCTTCGAGACCATGGTCGTGCTGGCGGGCAAAGGCACCTCTTCCCAGCAGATCCAGAAGAGCATCGAAATCGTCGGCACCCTCCAGGTCAAGCAGATTGAGGAATACTTCGAAAAACTGCGCCGAGCGGGATTCGAGGATCGAATCGAGAAAAGCAGATTCCGGGAGTTGCTGGCGGCCGCTTCACTCTCGGGCAAGGATCCTGAACTGCCCAGCCAAAAGCCCCCCGATTCTGAATCGTGCTCCGAAGGATGTCGGTCGGGGCGAATCTCGGAAGTCCGGGATGCGGGGGTCCGGGCGGGCGGCAGGAGAACTGGCGAACCCGGCACATTTCACCACTCAGTGATCTCGCAGCATGTCCGTCGGCCGCGGGTCATCGGTGCCGGAAATTCCCGTTTTTCCCATTTCCTCCGCAGGCCGAGCCTTGCCCTCATTTCGAAGTCCATCCGCCATCCTGAAGAAGGCCTCGTGCAGAACGCTTCGAAGCTTTGCATCCGGCGTCAGGTCTGCCAGCGCCAAATCCATGCATAGCATCCATGCATCCCGCTCTTCTTCCCCGATCCTGTAGGAAAAATGAGCCTCATGCATGCACTTCGGATCCTGTCGCTCATAATAGAGCGGAGGCCCCCCGAGCCATCCACTCAGAAAATCGAAGAGCGCCTGGTGCATGAAGGCGAGATCCTCTGCGTGCATCGCGCGAATCGACCTGGCCTCGGGCAGGCGATCCATGGTGTCGTAAAATCTCTCCACCAGGGCTCTGACCCCAGCCTCTCCTCCGAGCCCCTCGTAGGGATCTGACGCTTTCATCGCATCTCCATCCATCCAAGTGGAAGCGGCACCCAATGCCGATCCCGGGCGGGGGTTGTCAAAATGGATAGGCGCGCTGAGTGGAGAATACCCAGCGCGCCTCGCGGACTCATGAGGACTGGCCCGCTTCTTCCTCGCCGCAGAGCCGCCTATCCGCTGGCGAGGATCATTGACACCCCGACAATCGCAGTACGAACACTGATCTTCGATAGCCGGATAATATGTAATTGAAAGCTCTTCGTGCTGACCCGTTGTCTCCTGCGAGTCCTCCTATGGGTTGCTGCTTTCTTATAATTGAGGGCTGCATACACCGTGCCATTGATTTGAGCGCTCTTGAAGGCATAGCTTGGATTTCAGATCCTCCCTTAGGGGACCTGTGTCAACTCGCCTCACCATCCGCAATTATATGCCCCTCACCGCCTCACATCTGCTGATTTTGGCCCCGCGAAGGGAGCCGTGAGCAAGCAATCTCATCCGTCCGCGCCGGAATTACCTCCACGAGCCCCAAGCAGGCCCGCTTGAGAATCGGCACCGACGACGAGGGCGACAACAATTGCGACCGTATCATGGCGACGCTGCCCGCGAGTGGAACGCCGTTCCGCCTTCCTCTATCCGGTGGTGAGGCGTGATGACTCATAGTTTTCCAGCCCAGGCCCTGGGACCCGTTTGACAGCGTTCTCTCATTGGGCACATCCTTTGCAGCAGTTCCCTTCTCAACGCCTGAAGAACTGGATACGTGCCCGTTTCCACGCTGGCGTCCAAGGCAGAGGAGTCCATTCGAGGGGAGCAACGGTTTGCATTCACAGCAAGATCCCCCTCGGGGGGAGAAATACTGATGGCACCTGAAAAACGCGAAGTGACGCACGAGCCCGGTGGAAATACGCTGGGAATGCATCAGGAACTTGCGGGGGAGAGCGTAGGGGAAACCGACCAGGGCAACGCGGGGAGTCAGGAATTATCGGACAAGCGAGACCGTTTCGGAAGCAATTCCGCCCTGGTCGCCAAGGAACATTCCAAGATCAACTCACTCTACGAGGATCTGCTCGTAGCCCTTGAGCACAGAGCCCATCATCGGGCCTACTCGTGCTTTGCAAGGCTCCGCGATGCGCTGGAGATCCATTTCGAATTCGAAGATCTCATCTACTTTCCGACCCTGAAAAAAATCCTGCCGCAATTCTCTGCTCTAATCAATCGACTCGAGACCGACCACGTCGAATTTCTTGCCGAACTCAATCTCGTCACCCAATTGCTTGGAGCCAATGCACTGGAAGAGAGTCGGCAGCGGGTGGAAACGGTTGCGGAACGGATCGCCTCGCATGAACGATCCGAGGAGAGCCTCATCGCCGAGGTCAAGGGCACCGTGATCGACGACGCTCAGGTTCCACCACGCCGATAGAGAGTCCGTCGGTTGATGCCCAGCAATTTCGCAGCTTGGAGTTTATTCCCACCGGTATGAGTCAGAGCTCGCTTGGTATATAGATCTTCGAGTTCGCGCAACGTCATCTTCCGATCGATCGCAAAAACCAGGGGATCCTCACCCGCCGGTACCGGAGCCGCACCGGCTTCTCCGCTCGGAAGAAGCAGATCGTCTGGTCCGAGCTGAGATTTGTCACTGATCGCCAACGAACGTTCGATCACATTCTCGAGTTCTCGAGCATTGCCTTCCCAGGAACACTGAGCCAGGCACCTCAGTGCTGCATCCGAAAGCACGCGCCTCTCTCCGGGCGCGTGTCGCTCGAGAAATACCTTGGCGAGTCGCATCACGTCTTCGGGTCGTGAGCGCAGCGGCGGAATATGAACTGGGATCACATCGAGACGATAGTAGAGGTCCTGCCGGAAATTCCCCTTGGAGACCTGCATGCGAAGGTCCCGGTGGGTAGCCGAAACGACCCGAACGTCCACGGTGACCGGATCCGTCCCTCCTACGGGCCGGATTTCGTTATCCTGCAATACCCGAAGAAGCTTGCTCTGCAGACTCAAAGGCATATCCCCGATCTCGTCGAGGAAAAGGGTGCCGCCACTGGCCTTCTCGAATAGCCCCCGCTTGCTCGCAGTGGCCCCGGTGAAGGCACCGCGCACATGGCCAAAGAGCTCGCTCTCGAGCAAGCCCTCCGGGATAGCCGTGCAATTCACCGGGACAAACGCGGCTTCCCGGCGATTCCCGGAAAAGTGCAGCGTACGCGCCACGACTTCTTTACCGGTTCCGCTCTCCCCGGTGATGAGGACGCTGCTGGCGCTATTCGCCACCTTTCGAACCAGCGAAAAAATCTCGCGCATCGCCGCGCTCTCACCCTGCAGATCGCCCAACGAACTGGTCTGATCAACGGCGGCGCGCAAGCGACGGTTTTCTTCTTCCAGCGCCCGATGCTCGACTGCGCGATCCATGACGACCGTGATCTCGTCACGCCTGAACGGCTTGGTCACGTAGTCGAAGGCCCCGGAGCGCATGGCATCGACCGCGGAGTCGATGCTCCCGAAGGCAGTCATCAAGACGACGGGTGTGCCGGAACGGATCTCCCGGAGCCGGCCCACCAACTCGATTCCGTCGCCACCGGGCATCTTGATATCGCTCAACACGGCGGCGAAATCTACGACCTTGGCCGCTTCCAGCGCTTCCTTGGCGCTGGTGGCCACGGTCTGGTTGTAGCCCGCTTCCCCCAGCATCGAAGCCAACATTTTGCCCATTGCCGGGTCATCATCTACGATCAAAATAGAGCGCTCTGGAGTCTGCATACCAGATTTTTCTGCACATCGGATGCCAACACTGAGATGGCGTGTAGACCTCCGAGACCTGAAATCCCCTCGGGAAGTGTGACTATATAGCACATTTTGCATCTTTATGTGCCCTTTGGCCACATACTGAGCGTCGAAAATTCGAAGCTGCGCTCCCTGCGCGGGCTGGCCGCACCGACCGTCGTCGAGATCGCGCGATTGGCGCCCCGCTTCAGATCGGCAGATGGACCTGAAACTCGGTCCCGACGCCAACTTCGCTCTCGACCTCGATCTGGCCGCCGTGATCCCGGGCGATCCCCTGGGCGACGACAAGTCCCAATCCATTTCCCTGGCCGGCGAGTTTGCTGGTAAAGAAGGGGTTGAAGATCTCGGGAAGGTCTCTGGGCTTGATTCCCATTCCGTTGTCGGCGATCCGCAAGCGGACGTGGCGCGGATCGGCACGGGACACTCCCACCTCGAGTCGACCGCCCTCCACCATGGCATCGAAGGCATTCAGGATCAGATTCAAGAGCAATTGCTGCAGCCTGTCCCTATCTCCCATCAGATCCGGAATTTCTTCATGCCTCACTACGACTTCAACGCCCGCACGCTCGGCCTTGTCGGAGAGAAATGCGACCACCGTATCAACGACCTCGGTCAGTGACAGCCTCTCGCGCTCCGGCTCACCGGGTCGGGCCAAATTCAGAAGCCCCTGCATGATATTCGAGATTCGATCGATCTGATCCACGATCGTGCGCAGGCGCTCCCGCCCGGCTTCTCCCTCGACGGCAGCCTCGAGCAACTCCGCGTGGCCCCGGATGATCCCCATCGGGGTCCCGATCTCATGGGCCAGGCCCGCCGCCATGGCCCCCACGGAGGCAAGGCGCTCGGCGGCTCGGGCCCTCTCGGTCGTGCTGCGCAGTTTCACCTTCTGCTCATCGACCTGCTGGGCAAGGCCCCGCTCCGATTTCGCCAGGTGCTCTGCGAGTTGTCCGAGATTTGCCTCGCGAGCCTCGCTGTAGGATTCCATGGCCAGTTGTGCGTCCAGCATCAGGATGCGTTGAAGCGAAATCAGGGACTTCTCTGCGCGGTCAACATCGGGACCAAAATGCCCCACGATATCCGGCGCGAGTAGCGAAAAATAGAGCGCATAGGCGCCAAAGTACCACCGGGGCTCCAAGCCCACTCGCACATGAGCGCGACCGATCATCCGCCGGTCCGCAACGTAATCTTCATCGAGCTTCGCGTCGCAGAGACTCAGCAGGTAACTGCGCTGGGTCAGCAGAAGTCGATCGCGCACCGTGCTGTCTTTCAACAACTCCCGAGTCTGCGCAAAACTCAGCAGATGCCGATAGAACGCGCTCACCAGATGGTCCGCTCGACGCTCAAACACCGACCTCAGGGCGGACAGCCTCTCTACGTCCTCCCCCCGTAACTGGAGAAACTCCAGTCGAATCGCGAGATCCCGCTCCATGGGGGTAAACATTGCCAGCCAGGGAACATCCGTCAAGACCAGCGGGCCAGCCTGTCTCCAATCGCCAGCATCCCCATAGTGATTAATTCTCCCATTTATCTTGCATTCTGAGGCTTTTTGGCGCAGTTGAGCCATTTCAGGACCTCATATTGACTGCGGCAAATTATCCCGATGGGACAATTTATGATCATTTTTCCGCTAAAGTCATCCATCAATTGCGGATGAACTCGAACTCAAGCCATCGCGAGCGCAACGAATCGAAATTTTCCTTATTCCCAGCGCACCGCGACCATAAGTTGCTTTGACCTCGCGCCCAAGAGGCACGACGATTGCGCAGCGGTCCCCGCAAATAGCGGCCTCTGGGAGCCACGCTCTTTGCGATCAACCCATTTCAGTCTCGGTGGAGGACTTGCACCTCGCCGTATAGCAAGCACGCCAAAAAAGGGAGAAGAATGACCGATTCCAGAAAATCTTCAGAGAAATCCGAAAATTCGAAAACATCCCGTCGGGATTTCATGCGCGGAAGCGTGGCATTGGGGGCTGGAGTCGTAGGCGCTCGCGCTCTACTCGAACAAGGCCCCGAATCTTCGTCCCTGGAAAAATGGTTCGGCGTACCCAGCGCGGAGGCGGCGACTCGGCGAGGCGAACTCTCCTACGAAGTGCCCCCCGGAAAACTCGACGACTACTACGGCTTCTGGAGTGGCGGACAATCCGGCGAAATTCGGATTCTGGGAGTTCCCTCCATGCGGGAAATCAAGCGCATCCCCGTCGTGAATCAGGATGCCGCTACGGGTTGGGGGCGGGACGACTACTCCCGCAAACTTCTCGCTGGGCGCACTTCCGGGGATACCCATCATGTCCATCTCTCCTATACGGATGGCACATACGATGGGCGCTACGTCTACGTCAACGACAAAGCGGGGGGGCGTCTGGCCAGGGTGAACTGCCAGACGATGGAATGCGATGCCGTAACCGACATTCCGAATGCCCAGGGCACCCACGGAATCTTTCCCCAACGCCACAAGACCGGCCTCGTACTATGCAACGCCGAGTTCAGGACCCCGCAGCCCAATGATGGGAGGGATCTCGACAACCCGGAGGCCTATGGGGCCATGCATACTGCCATCAACGGTGAAACGATGGAAGTCGAGTGGCAGGTGCTGATCGAAGGCAATTTGGATCTCTGCGCGACGGACTACCAGGGCAAGTACTCATTCGCCACCTGCTACAACTCCGAGGGCGGGGTAACGCTCGAAGGGATGATGGCCGCCGATCGCGACTGGCTCTATGTCTTCAACCTCCCCGCAATCCAGCAGGCCGTCAGCCGGGGCAAGACAATCCGAGTGGGGGAGAGTTCGGTTCCCGTAGTCGATGCGCGCGGGGAGAACGGAGAATACGTTCAGAGGATACCCGTACCGAAGAGCCCCCACGGCGTGAATGTAGATCCCAGCGGGGCCTACGCAATCTGCTCCGGAAAACTATCGCCGACGGTTACCGTCGTCGACATCAGCAAACTCGATGACGTCTTTGCGGGTCGCATCAAGCCCCGCGATGCTGTCGTCGCCGAACCCGAAGTAGGCCTGGGTCCCCTGCACACGGCTTTCGATGGGCGCGGAAATGCATATACGTCCATCTTCATCGATTCGGTGATCACCAAGTGGAATATCGCCAAGGCCATCGAGGCTTTCAACGATGATTCCGTCGACCCGATCATCCACAAATTGGATGTCCACTATCAGGTCGGACACACCAATGCATCCATGAGTGAAACCAAGGATGCCGATGGGAAGTGGCTGATCGCACTCTGCAAGTTCTCCAAGGATCGTTTCTTGAACGTGGGACCGCTCCACCATGAGAATGACCAGTTGATCGACATTTCCGGGGAAAAGATGAAACTGGTCCACGACGGACCCGCATATCCGGAGCCGCATGATTGCGTGCTCGTTCGACGAGACCTCATCCACCCCGAAAAGATCACTCCACGATCAGGGCCACGCTTCGACTATTACGAAAGCCTGGCGAAGGAAGACGGAATCAACCTGGAGCAGGACAGCAAGGTCATCCGAAAGGGTGAAAAGAAGGTGAGGGTCTACATCACGAGTGTCGCTCCGGTCTTTGCGCTGCAGGAATTCCGCGTCAAGAGTGGAGACGAAGTCCAGATCATCCAGACGAATCTCGACAGCGTCGAAGATCTATCGCATGGCTTCTGCATGTCCCAGCATGACGTCAATTTCGTCGTCAACCCACGTGACACGCGAAGCATGACCTTCATTGCGGGAAAGCCCGGCGTGTACTGGTACTACTGCCCCTGGTTCTGCCACGCCCTGCATCTGGAAATGCGAGGACGGATGATCGTCGAGGCCTGATTTGATTTTTACCCGCCGCCGCCTGATCACAGCCTGCGTCTCCTCACTCTGGCTGGCAGGGATTCTTGTGGCCGCATCCACTGCGGCGACAGGAAATCCCATTGCCCTGGATTGTGAAACGCAGCCCTGTGCTGAGGTCTTCCCCCTTGCCCGAGGATTTCGTCCCATTGCCGATCAGAAGCATTGGGAGGCGCTGGACGACGAGGGGGGAATTCTCGGCTGGATCGGCCTTTCGACTGATTTCGTGGAGATTCCCGCTTATTCGGGCAAGCCCCTCATCACGCTGGTCGGCATCGACAAGAAAGGGGTGATTACCGGGGCTCGGGTTCTCGTGCATAGTGAGCCCATCCTGCTGGTGGGGATTCCCGAGCAGGCCCTACTCGACTTCGTGGCCAACTACGCGGGGAAGAATGCCCTGGAACGCATCGTCGTGGGACGCGCCAAGAAGCCTGGAGTCGTCGCGGTAGATGCCATTTCGGGTGCAACGGTCACGGTTCTCGCACAAAATGCAACGGTACTCGAGACGGCTCGAGCCCTTGGAGCCAGAAATGGCGTCTTTACCATCGCGGCCATTCGGCGCGGACACTTCATCCACGAAGCAGATCCCTGGCCCTACGCAAAGATCCTGGAAGAAGGCGTCATCCAGAATCTGCGAGTCAGCGAAGCCGAGATGGGCATCAGTGAATCCACCTCCCCACACGTCGACCTCTATTTCGGCGTAGCCGATGCGAGCCATATCGGAACTTGCCTGATCGGAAAACACGAATACGCATACCATATGAAGAAACTCAAGGAGGGAGAACACCTCTTTGTGGTCTTCAATCGTGGCTCCGGATCCTTCAAGGGTTCCGCCTTCGTTCGTGGCGGGATTTTTGATCGAATCCGAATTCAACAGGGACTGCGGGAAATCACGTTCAGGGATACGGACTACTTCAACCTTCCTGAATCAGGAGATCCCGAAGCGCCCGAATTCAGCGAGGGAGGTCTCTTCATCCTGCGCGATGGAGAGTTCGACCCATCGGAGCCCTATGAACTGATCTTTCTGGGCAGTCGATACGACAAACGAAGTGCTTTTTCGAGAGAATTCTTCGAATTCACGGCCACCCATCAGATCCCATCCAGCGTATACCAGGCGGAGAAGAAGACGAACGGCCTGCCCTGGCGGCAGGCCTGGGTCAACCGCAGCGGGCATGTCGTCATTCTGGGAACCTATCTCGCGGTCTTGATCGGAATCTTTGCAGCGCGGCGATACACGACGGCCACACGGCTTAGAATCCACAGGCTTCACGTTGGAAGTCTTGTCGTTGGCTTATTGGTCGTTGGCGTCCACATGGGAGCCCAACCCTCCGTAACCCAGATCTTCACGACAATCGATTCCCTGTTGCGCGGATGGCGTTGGTCGCTCTTTCTGAGTGAACCGCTGATCTTCATACTGTGGATCTTCATCTTCTTCCTCGCCCTGATCTGGGGTAGAGGTCTCTTTTGTGGCTGGGTTTGCCCCTACGGGGCGCTGAACAGGCTTTCCTTCGCACTCAGTAGAACTCTCGGATTGCCATCCTTCGAATTCCCCCCGCGAATCCACAACGCCCTGCGCTTTCTGCGTTACGGAATCCTGATCCTCCTATGCATGATCTATTTATGGGATAGCGCCCTGGCCGAGAGAATGGCCGAAATCGAGCCCTTCAAATCGACCTTCCTGGTGCCTGCCTGGATACGCGAGTGGACATTCCTGACGTGGTGGCTACTGCTTCTGATCGCCTCCTTCTTCATGTATCGCCCCTTCTGCCGCTACTTATGTCCCCTCGGTGCCGGCCTCTCGATTCTCGGCAGCTTCCGGATTTCGCCCCCCAGAAGACGCGCTTTTTGCGGTTCGTGCAAAGTCTGCAGCCGGGACTGCCTGCCCCGCGCAATTCGGCCGGATGGGACGATCAACCCGCGAGAATGCCTTTCCTGCATGAACTGCGAGGCCACGTATCGCAACCACGAACTTTGCCCACCACTGATCGGCCTGGCCCGCCTGGAGAGCGGGAAGGAATTGACACCGCCCCAAGAAGCCAAGCGAAGGAGGCTTCAGATGGAGGCCGCCGATATATGACGATCCGCCATCTCTTCCTTCTTTTCTCTGCCATCCCCGCTTTCGCGATAGGGGCGGCGACTGGAGCCGGAGCGCTCGAAGTCCTAGCCAGCGGAGAATCCGGTGCTGGGCTGCGGGAGGCATTGAAGCGAGCCTCCGCGGGTGAGGAATTGACCCTGGAAAGCGGAATTCATCGGGGTCCGATCCGAATCGACCGACCTGTCATCCTGAAAGGGCATGGTGCGATCCTGGATGGCGGAGGCCAGGGAACGCCGCTCGTCATCGCGGCCCCGGGCGTTCACGTTGAAGGGCTCAGGATCCGCAATAGTGGCAATGACATCTCGGCTCCAGATGCGTGTATCTATGTCACGAAGGAGGCTACCGGGGCCAGCTTGAAGCAGAATTTCCTGGAGGATTGTGCATTCGGAATCTGGGTCCACGAAACCACTGGCGTCCAGATTCTCGGGAATCGAATCAGCGGGCGCGGAGAGATTCGTGAGACAGATCGCGGAAACGGAATTCACCTCTTCAACGCAGAAAATCTCGTCGTACGCGACAACACGATCTCGACGGCCCGAGATGGTATCTACGTCTCTGCAACCGAGGAAAGCCTGATCGAAAACAATACGACCAATCGGGTGCGGTTCGGGATCCACTATATGTATTCCTATCACAACACGATTCGTGGAAATATCGCCAACAAGAACAAGGTCGGAATCGCCCTGATGGAAAGTCGCTACCTGATAGTCGATGGAAATCGGGCCGCCGAAAACCGTCGCAATGGTCTGCTCTTCCGAGACGTTCAACACTCAAAAATCCGGGGGAATTGGCTCGAGGAGAACGGTACCGGCATGTTCTTCTTCTCGAGTACGGACAACATCATTCTCGACAATGTGGTGCTCGACAACGAAATTGGACTCAAGGTATGGGCTGGAACAAGGCGCAACCTGATCGAAGGAAATACCATTCGCGGCAATCGGGAACAGGTATTCTTCGTAGGTGCCGAGGATCAGAATTGGGGAGAGAGTGGGCGTGGCAACCTATGGGGAGACTACCTGGGCTGGGATCAGGATGGAGACGGCATCGGGGATCGGCCGCATCGGGTGGACAGCTTCACCGCGGCCCTCCTCTACCGTTTTCCGGCCTCGGCACTTCTGCTGCGAAGTCCGGCTCTCGAGATGCTCTCGCATCTCGCCGACCGACTCCCCATCCTGAGAAAACCGACCGTGGTCGATCATGCCCCGATCATCTCCGGGGAGCCGGGATGAAGACACTCGCGGCGCGGGAAATATCCGTCCGATTCGGCCAGATTCAGGCCCTCGACAGTATCGACCTCAAGCTCGAAACCGGCGGCATTACGATGATGGTCGGACCGAACGGAGCGGGCAAGACGACGCTGATCGCGGTTCTGCTCGGCCTCATCCGTCCCGCTTGCGGTGTCTTCGAAGTCGACGGAGAGAGCGCCTCGCTCGACCGGGATTGGAAACGGCGGATCGGCTATCTCCCCGAGGCCGTCGCTTTTGCCGAGAACCTGACGGGCAGGCAATTGCTGCTTTTTTTTGCACGTGCCCGTGGCACTCAGATCCAGCGCGTCGACAGCGTCCTGGAGAGGGTCGGCCTCAGTGCAGCCGGAAGAAGATCCATTCGCGGATATTCGCGCGGAATGCGTCAGAGACTTGGACTCGGAGTGGCGATCCTTTCCAACCCCGAACTGCTGATTCTGGACGAACCCACTTCGGGACTCGATCAGGAGGGGCTTTCCCTGCTCTGGTCAATCCTCGAGGAATGGCAGGCACAGGGCAGGATGGTCCTCACCTCGACCCACGATCTCGCCCTGATGGAAAGACACGTCAGTGATATCTACATTCTTCGCGCCGGCAGGATCCTGGCCCAGGGCACGGCACAGGAGCTCCGGGAGGCGGCGAATCTGCCCCATCGGATCCGACTCGCCACCCATGGGGACGCGGGTCGGAAAGTAGAGCTTCTCTGCGACGCGATGCGAAAGTGGGGAAGGGGACGGATCGAGCGATCCGATGATCAGATCCTGGCCGAGGTGCCTTCGGATGCCATTCTGGAGATGGTGAAGATCCAAAGCCAGTTCCCGGGCGTGGTCGTCGGGATCCGCGTCGAAGAACCCACTCTGGACCTGATCTACGACAAGCTGCTGGGGGCGGCCTGATGGGAAGAGTTGGAAGAGCCCTGATCTGGCATGAATTTCTCGAACGGGCGCGCGATCGGTGGGTGGTCGTCGTCAGCATTCTCTTTGCCCTGCTGGCTTCGGCCGTGGGACTCTACGGAAACAACTCGCAGACTGAGGTCGCCAGGCTGACAGGCCCAAGCCTGGTCACGCTTGCGACAATGCTCGTGCCTCTCGTCGCTCTGGTTCTTTCCCATGATGCGATTGCGGGGGAAAGAGAACGCAACACCCTGGGACTCCTGCTCTCTCTGCCCGTCGGGCGATATGAAGTGATCTTCGCCAAATTCATTGGCCGCAGCCTGGCATTGGTACTGGCCATCGGGCTTGGACTCTTTGCCGCGACCGCCCTGGCCGATCGCGAAAATGCGATGGCCCTGACAGTTCTGATCGGCCCCACCCTTCTGCTCGGGTTGGCCTTTCTCTCCATCGGATTGCTGATCTCCGCCTGCGCCCCGCGCCAGGCGACCGCGGCAAGCGTCGTCGTGGTGGTCTGGTTCTGCCTGGTCTTCTTCTACGATCTCGGGATCCTCGGGCTGCTGGTCCTGACGGACGGAGGCCTTTCGCCTTCCCTGGTCAATGGCCTGGTTCTCGGGAATCCGGCGGGCCTCTACCGGGTACAGATGATGGAGTCTTTCGCGGGTCCGGATTTCCTGCAGGAGATGGGCATTTTTGCCGGACTTCCAGGACAGAAGACTCTCGCATCCCTCTGGGGAGCCTGGCTCCTGATTCCTCTCTTCCTGAGTGGCCTCCTCTTGTCGAGAAGAAAGGTCATATGATCCTGCGCCCATTCTGCCTGGCCTTGCTTTCATGGCTCCTGCTGGCGCTGGCATGTGGATCCCCGGAAGAGCGGAAGACTGCGCTGACCCTCGAACCCATCCCCCTCGGAAACCAGGAGGATGCCCTCTGCGGGATGCTCGTTCGCGAACAATCCGCGCCGCGGGGGCAGTTGATCCACCGGGATGGTACGCATCAATTCTTCTGCTCAGTAGCCGACCTTCTCGCCTATCTGGATGCCCCCTCCCCCCACGGCCGTGTCGACCGAATCTTCTTCGAATCGCTGGATCCATCGGAGGATCCGGCAATCTCCCATCTCGAAGAACACGCATGGATTGGTTCCGGGAATGCGTTCTTCGTAGTCGGGGTCGAGCGCAAGGGAATCATGGGCCCGCCGGTCCTGGTCTATGAAGACAGGGCGGCTGCCGAATCCGTTCTCATGCGCTACCGCGAGGCGCGGATGCTCGATTTCGAAGCTCTGCGCGGCTGGTGGACGAGACGACAAGAAGAATATTGATCGGATCGCCCCGCCGATAGAACACTCAACTCCCGGCGAAGGATCCCGATCCCTGGGATCGAGGCCTTTCGATGATCCGAAAAGGCTCCAGGGAATCAATGGCCTGCTCGCCATCCCGGGGCAGCCATTTGAAGAATGAAATCCTCACGGATTCCTTTGTCAGATCGATCAGGCTGAAGCCATTCTCTTCCAAGGGAGAAATCCACTCCTCGGCCTCGAGGGTTCCGGATACGCTGGGCAGTTGGCCACGGAATTGCGATGGAAAACCCAACTCTCCCGTTCCAAGAGCCCCCGTCAGGACACTCAAAATGGGGTTGTCGGAAAAATCCCTCTCCTGGCTTCGGTGGATTCGCCCCACCGCCGTCGCGTGCAGATCTCCGCTCACAAAAAGGGGAAGCCGATCCCGACGATCCGATACTGCGGCCAGCAGGCGATCGTGCTGTTTGCCCCACCCCTGCGGCCAGAAGGGTTTGTCGATATCCGAACGCAGAACACCCCTTTCATCCTGAAAATCGGGATACCATTCCGCCCACTTCCCAGCCGTCCAGAGCACTGGAGTCGAGGGCATATGGGCCAGATGCGCGCAGGGCGAAGCGGCGGATCGCTTCATCAGCCAGCTTTCGATATCCGGAGGAACAAAACCCGAGCGATCGGACGCCACCCGGGGATCCCGCGAATTGGTCAGATGGCGACGGCAATCGTAGAGGAGTCCCTCGAAGAGTCGACCGTAGCGCAGGGTGCCAAAGCTCTCGCTGACACCCCGGCTATCCGTATATACAGAAGGCAGCCCCTCACCGCCCAGCAGTTCCGGGTAGTAGAGGCTCTGGGTCGTTCGCGCCAACTCCAGCATGAAGGGATCGGCGGGAAAGGTTCGCAGGGCTTCGCTGGCCTCGTCATTCTCTCCGTAATCGTGATCATCCTGAAGAAAGTAGCCGGGAAGTGAGCGAAACATGACGCCGTAGAGATCCGCGATCTGGGGACCGAAGGCCCGCTTCAGAACGAGTTCATTCGGGGTGCCGATGATCGGCACATCCCGGTCGAAGCGCCCGGCCAGCCACCAACCCCTGGGCCCCTCCCCCATCGCCCAACCGAATCGACTCTTCATATCCCAGTAGACATGGTCGCCATTGGCCACGACGACATCGGGAGCGAAGGATAGCGCCCGGGCCAATAGGCGTCTGCGATGGGCGATCGGCAGAAATGCGTTGAAGAAACCAAAATTGAAAAGCCGATCCGATCCGCCCGCACAGGTATAGGTGAGCAGGCGGACGTGATCCGGCAGGCTGTCGGGTGCGGGAAAGGTCCGCAGGGGCCAGGCATCACAGAGAGCGTCGCCTGCCACGGCTCCGCCGAGGCTCGCCTCATGCAACCGAAGGCTATACTCCGTTGCCGGTCGCAACTTCCCCGCCCAGGCCGAATCGAAGCTGAAATGCAGGCCTTCCGAATCGCTGGCACGCCCCTGAACCGCAACATCCCCAAGCATCAGAATGGGGGCAGAACGCTGAGCCCTCAGAAAACTCGCCTTGACGAGAATTCTCTGATGATCAGCGGTCGGCAGGAGATGCGAAATCGGGCCGGCCCTCCAGCCATCGTCTGGCGGTCCGACCGCTTCCTCTCCAGCACAAGCCGTAGCGAACGAAGCGGCCGTCGCGGCCGCGGACTTGATGAACGTGCGTCGGCCCATTCGGGGACCCGTCATAGGGGAGAAGATACATTCGAGAGGATTTATCCGCATCTCGGCCCCGCGACCGCGCAAGGAAGTGCGTAGCAAAAAGAAACGACGCACCGAAGAGGGCCTAATCGGTCAGAACTTTTCGAGAAGCCAGAAATCTATTCCATGGGATGAAAATTCTCTTCAGGGATATGCCAGAAGATCTATTGCCTCGGAAATGAGTCCAATGGGCAATCGTGCATTCAAGAGCCTGATTTCCAGTCCTCCGTCGATCGAAAAAAAATTGATCTCGGGTCAAGCACTGCTGGATGGCACCTCTATTGCAGTGTAGCCCTGCAAGAACCTGCGCTGAGGGTGAATGGATTCGGAATTCTCGGACCAAAAGCCCGCATCCGAATCTGCAACCAGAATTCGTATGCGAGGAGCATTAGTTCGACCAGGCTGAAATAGGGCGGGTCGGCAGAGTGCATGCCAGAACACGATTTTGAGAACAGAGGGTTTTGAGAACAGAGGAGATCGGCATCATGGACACAAGCGGACGTTGGGCATGGGTGGCAATCGCCCTGTTCTCAGTCTTTCTCATCACGGCCGGAGAGAGCTTTGCCGGGGATCAGGACACCACGACGACGGGTGGAATCCAGGCATTGGACGCCAACCAGGGATCGGGCACCCAGGTGAATGCCGACACCTGGGAAGACATCGGCAATAGCGTGGCGGGCGATGGATCCCAGTCGAGCGATACCGATGGAAGCTCCAATACGGGATCGGGAAGTCAGAACAGTTCAAGCTCGAATGCAAATTCCTGGAAAGCCGTGGACAACGCGAACAACGGATCCGGAGAGCAGATCGACAACTCGGGGAATTCAAATGGCAATGATCGTTTGTCGAACGATCTCATCATCGGACTCGGACACGATGGCTCCATCGCGGACTCAGCTCTCGACGCGACCGTGAGTGGGAATGCCATATTGGCCCAGGGGTCGTCCGCCAATCTGGATGCGAATCTTTCCATCGACTCGCGTAGCGGATTCGACAGCATGGCCGGGATCAACGCGGTGGCGGCGACGAGCGCAGCCAATTCCAGCCAGAATGTTGGAGTCAACGTGACGGCCAGCGTCTCGACAAACCCGTCCAGCTTCTAGCCACTTCCGAATCACTGAACTTTCATCGAGATC
>CAYTAT010000044.1:5918-22609 GCA_964435795.1 uncultured Spirochaetaceae bacterium | reverse complement strand
GAGATCCCCTGGCTTTTTCGAGAGAGCCCGATCCAGACCGAAGATCATAGGATCACCAGCATCAGCAATGCCGCCGCGAGGCCAAAACCTCCGCTTCGCTGAAGAAAGTTCTGGGGAATGGCTGCCAGGGCCTCGGGAGCACTCGCCCCCGCGCGCGCTTTTCGAATCACGGGAAATTCCACACTGCTCGCAAATACCGCAAATCCGAATGCGCCACTCAGCAGGGCCGCCTGGCCGGGGGTGTCGAGGGAAAGCATGAGCGCCAGGAGGCAAAAGGCCAGCCAATGGCCCACGTTGCCCCCCACGCTCAGAGCCATGAACTCCTTTCGCCCGCCGGTCACATAATCAAAATCAAAAATCGGAAAAAAGGACTTCAGGGGACGTAGGGGCGCCACGGCCCCGCTCAGCCGAGCTCCAACGAAATGCCCCCATTCATGGCAGATCGCGCCCAGGCCCGCCCCGACGAGAAGGCCGTCCACGGTGGAGAGAGCGGCCGCGAGAGAATCTCTCCCGAGCAGATACCAGCTGTCGGCAGCGGCAAAAAGTGAGAGAAGCGTGGCCGCGATGGCCATATCCCTGAGCAGGGCACTCCCCAACGAGGTGGCGTCTTCGGAATTCAGCCCTGCGGCGATTTCCGGGCTCCCATCGGCCTCCTCATGCCCTATTTCTTCCCTTTCCGCGCTCTCTTCCCTGTCTTCGGTCATGGAATCTCCTCCACCGGGATCAGTCGATCCTCCAGGGTAGATCAGAACTTCCTCATCGAGCCACCCATCTGCGGACCCTTGAGTGATGAATTTTCGCCCCGGGGACATGTCCGGGAGCGGGAAATCAAAGTCGATCCGGAGCCGGGCTGATGAGTCGCCCGGCGGACTGGCAGAAAAGCGTGCTGAGCTTGATACTGATGCCGGCATTCGCCTTGAACCAGTAGCGAAATCGCCCCCTGCACGAATCGAAAATATTCCCGAGTGGAGGAAAAACCGCTTTGGCCCCGACCCAGGAAGATTCCCATATGAATCGAGAAGAGCCCCGCCGAATTGCACTTCCAGGCCGCAAGAGACGGATTCGCACGATCCGATTCTGCCTCCCCGCCAGCTTCCTTCTTCTCCTGGTCTTCGCAATCACTCCGGAAATATTGGCCGCTGAGGGCGAAGATATTCCCAGCCATGTGATTCTCATCATCGGTGACGGCATGGATGATCAGCAGATCACGATCGCGCGGAATTATCTCGTCGGCGCGACGGGAAGGATGAGTCTGGATGAACTCCCCGTTCGCAGCGCTGCACAGGTTCTGACCGTCGATGAAGAAGATCCCTCGAAAGCCGTCTACGTGGCTGATTCCGCCAATAGTGCGACTTCCATCGCAACCGGCGTAACCACGAGCCGGGGACGGGTCGGCACCTCCGCGGGAAAGGATCTGGATCTCACCACCATCGTCGAATTGGCGCGAGCCAGCGGTTTGAAGACCGGACTCGTTTCCACCTCCGACGTCACCGACGCCACTCCCGCCTGCTTTGCGGCCCACGTGAGTCGGCGCTTCTGTGCCGACCCGGCGCATATGGTCGATATCGAATACAAGGGCTTCGCCCTCGGCGGCTGCCCCGAGGATCTGATTGCCAACGGGGGGAGCGGATCCATTTCTGAGCAGTTGGCCAACTCGGGGGTGGACGTCATCCTGGGAGGGGGCAGCGAACGCTTTTCCGTCCCCACCGAAGCTGGCGGCCAGACGGTGCGTCAACTCGCAGAGGAGAATGGGTACCGGGTCGTGGAGACTCTCTCGCAGCTGGAGAAGCTCCCTCCCGGCGGACGGATGCTCGGTCTCTTCAGCCCGGGCACGATGCCCGTTCGCACCCGGGGCGAAAACGGCCGCGTGGCCGAGAAGCCCGAACCCAGCCTTCTGAACCGCGTTCACTGGTATCTCGGCAGTGTAGAACTCCCCGAGCCGATGACCTGTGAGCCAAATCCGGACTACGGGAAGATGCCGAGCCTGAAGTCCATGACCGACGCGGCCCTCAAACAATTGGCTCATTCAAATGACAAGGGCTTCTTCCTCATGATCGAATCCGCTTCGATCGACAAGCAGGCCCACGCGCGCAGTGCATGCGGCTCGATCGGCGAGTTGGAACAGCTGAATGAAGCCGTCGACAGCGCCCTGGCCTTCGCCGAGGAACATCCCCGTACCCTGATCCTCGTAACCGCCGACCACGGCCATGCCGCCCAGATCATCCCCTACGAGAGTCTCTTTGGTCAATTTGGTGCACCGGTCTACACCCCCGGACACCTGGTCCGCCTGATCACAGTCGAGGGCGCCGGGATGGCGGTCAACTACGCGAGCAATGACTTCATGGCGGAGGAGCATACGGGAACCCAGGTCCCCCTTCTGGCCAATGATGAGGGCAGGGATCTTGTACCCGGGATGGTGGATCAGCCAGAAATCTTCGACATCATGCTGAAATACCTGAACCTGCCCCGAAACATCCGAGCTGAGGCGGATTGAGTGCCTTCCCCGGATTCCGAGACGGACCATCCACCACCACGAAGAGCTTGCCAATGGATTTAAAGTCCTACCTGATCGACGCTCTCAAGGACCGGTACCAGATCTGGATCGCCGAGGCGCGCAAGGCCGAGGTTCAATCCGCCGAGACGGCCGATGCCATCAAGAAAGAGGCCCGCCGAAAAGAAGACTCCAAGTCCGCAGTCGAATTTGGACGCCGCGCTCTCGAACACCAGACCAGGCGCGCTCGGGCTGTCCGCGAACTCGAGATCCTCCTGCAATTTACGGCGGGCGGTATTCGCCATTTTTCGAGCCAGGCGAAGATCGAAGTCGGTGCCCTGGTGGATGTCTCTGTCGAAGGAGAGGCCGAGGGAGAACAACGAACAATCTTTCTGCTACCGGTGGCCGCCGGAACCCGCCTGTCGGGACCGGATGGCGACGGAATGATCACGATCATTACCCCGGAATCTCCCGTGGGTCGGGCACTTATGGGAGCCGTGATGGGTGATCATTTCGAGATCGTGATCGCCGGCGAGGATACCGGGTGGACTGTGGAATTCGTCAGCTGATCCGGGCGCCCCTTGCCCCGCACTCCCTCTGACCGAGAGTTGCCTATTTCGACTCGGAAACCACGAGGCTGCTCTTCTGACCCAGCGGGCCCGCACTCACCATCACCCGATCTCCCGGCTTGAGATAAGCGGACTCCGAATCCGCCCCGGCGATCATCATTCCGACCTTCATATCGGCATTGGGATCGATGAGTGCCAGGGCGCGCTGGATCCAGCCGGGAACCTGGGCCGCCACACCCGGCGGTGTTCCCGTGATCACCCAATCTCCCCTCTCGAAGCCTCGCAGATCGAATCGCCGGGCGACCCCGGCCAGAATCTCCCGTGGGCCGACAACGATATCCCTCGACGAGGCCCGCTGCCTGACTTCGCCATTCACCCGCGTGATGAGTTCGACGCAGAGCCAGGAATTCGGAGCCGGATTCCGGGGCAGATAGAGAACTTCTCCCACCGGCAGAAAACCCGGGAGCCCCTTGCCCTCGGAGAGGTAGTCGACGGTATCCGCAAATTGGGGCGCCATCCCGATCAGGACTCTCGCCGTCACATCGTTGGCCAGAAAGAAGCCAACCGGGGGGATGAAGTCCGGGCGAGCGAGTTCATCCGAGGAGAAGGCTTCCTGAACCTCCAATCCGATCTCCACCTCGTAATCGAGAAGGGGGGGAATCTCCTGGAAATGCGCGGCGAGATGTCGAGCGTGTTGGGGATCGAGATTGGCGACTGCACGCAGGAGCGTCTCGCGACTCGGATAGGGAATCGTATCGTCTCGGTTCAGGGCGTGGGCACGCTTGATGAAGACGGGAGGTCCCGATTCGGGATCGAAGAGTCCGGGAGATTCGGCGATATGTCCCGCGTAGCTCAACCCCAGCCCGTAGATCTGCCGTGGAGTTCCGAGGGGCCTTAGATCTCCTGCCCTCGGATCGAGGCAATTCAGGTTGGCGGGGGCCGGAAAATCGAGAAAGGGCCGGAAGAGCAGCAGGTAGAGACCCAGGCTCGCCAGGGCGAGCAGGCCGGCCGCCAGCACGAGAATTCTCTTCATTTCGATTTTCTCCTTGCTCGAAGGGGCGGATCGAAAGCCCGTCCCATGAATCCGGTCGCGCGGAATTCAGATCGAACCCGAGTCGAAGACGAGTTGCGCCATACCGTTCCGATCGCGCTCGACTCGAGGCGCCTCCTCCAGGCGGCAAGGCCGCCCCTCGGCGGCGCGGCCGTCTCCAAGCGAGAAACGATAGCCGTGCCAGGGGCAGACGATCGAGCCATCGATGATCTCGGATGCTTCCAGGGGGCCCCCCATATGGGGGCAGACCGTGGAATGGGCCACCACCTCCGCCCCCTGGGCGACGAGGCGATAGTCCCGCTCTCCGGCGGAAATCAGGAGAGGGAGACGGCTGCGCAGATCATCCCAATGCCCCAGGGCCAGGCGCTGGGGAGGCGGCGTCGGCTCTTTTTCGTCTTCACGGCGATCCAGAAAGGCCTGGCGCGCCCGCATCATGGATTCGTCTTCATCCCAGAGCCGGGTATAGAGTGCGACCATCTGCTCTCCGATCGCCCGGGCAATTTTCGGATCCGGCAGGGGGAGCCAGAACTCGACCCGAACGTCGGTCTCCGACGCGCTCCGGGGGGAAAGTCGCGTCAGGGTATCGCCCCCGCTACCGGGTCCCTCGAGGGTACGGGCGTGGTAGAGCTCCCGCTCCGGATCGCGCCGCAACTCGACCACCCGCTCACCCGATTTCTCGCGCGGCCAGACCTGGATGCGCGCCCGCCAACCCCATTCCGCCGCCTCCAACAATTCGATCCCCGCGAAGGAAGTGGCATGGAGCCACGGCAGGTGCTCCCAATCGTGGACATTCTCCCAGACCCGCTCCAGCGAAGCCCCCACCCTTCGCTCGTAGACCGCTGCTAGGAAGACTTCAGTCTCCAAATCCGGCATTCCCTTGAAAGCTCCCCTCCCGCTCCATCGATTCCGGCATCAAAAGGGTGAGGGAGCATGAAAGAACAGCTTTTCGCCGCTTCTCGGATGGTGGAAGAGCAATTCCGAGGCGTGGAGCTTGAGTTGGGCCGGCCCCGTACCACGCCCGTAGAGAGGATCCCCCACGATGGGAATTCCCAGTCCCCGTCGATGGGCCGAATGAACCCGCAACTGATGAGTCCTGCCGGTGATGGGGATGAAGGCCACCCGCGTCCGCCCTCCCCCGCCCGAGATCTTCCGCCAATGCGTAATGCCGAGCTTTCCATGAACTTCGTCGTAGATCTGTAGCGGCCGGTTGTCGATATCGAGACGAAAGGGCAGTTCGATCGTGCCGCCCTCCCCTTCCAGCTCTCCGTCGAGCAGGGCGAGATAGCGCTTCCGAATTCTTCGCCGCTGGAATTGAATCGAAAGGTTGCGATGGGATTCGGCATTCAGTGCGACGACCATCAGCCCCG
The DNA here is from genome assembly GCA_964435795.1 of uncultured Spirochaetaceae bacterium. Taxonomy (GTDB): domain Bacteria; phylum Myxococcota_A; class UBA9160; order UBA9160; family UBA4427; genus JAZXM01. Next base: position 17,131 of record CAYTAT010000044.1, on the reverse strand, counting down.
ATGTATCCATATCGAGACGGTGAACGGCCGGCTGTTCGATGCATCCGGGATAGAGGCTGCGCACCCGGGTGGTCACGCTGTCGAATTTCTCCCTGCCCCGCCCCGGCACCGAGAGCCTCCCACTCTCCTTGTCGACTACGACGAAATCGGGATCCTCGTGCAGGATGCGCAATAGAAGTTCATCACTCATGATCGAGACCACAGAGCATGAATCCGAGGATTGGCTGGCAGCGACTTTCACAGCTCGGATAGAAGTATCCCGATCGACGAGAATTTCCGGGTGGGGACGCTCCCCAATAGAATTCCGAGATGCCGACCGGTCTCAGGCCCTGGCGCGCCGCGCAGTTGAGCAGCTTGGGCGCACAGCATTCGCCCACACCGCCCGGAATTCCGCCCGAGGCCGCGTAGGCATCGCGGAGGGAGCGCGATTCACCACGGAAGTTATGCAGCTGGTAGAGCCCGTGCATTCTCTGCATCAGCCGGTTGGAGATTTCCCGCCTTTCGGCTTCCAGGGCCAGGAAGACCGCCGAATCCGAGTGCAGGGCTTCCATTTCCCGGGTCAATTTCTTGATCTTCTCCTGGCCCGGAAGAACGATTTCCGTGAAGGTCCTCGAAGTCAGGATGGGCGGAACCCAGCCCTCGACCTTGCGGATTCCGTCGCGAAGCGACGAAAAGGCGCGCAGGACGCAGGTCTGTCCCAACGAGTTTCGACACTCGAGAACCCCGAACATCTGGCCTTTTTCGCCGGCGAGAAGATATTCGAAGGCGAGACGGGGGTCGGCTTGATGGGAGGGCGCGAGGTAATCGAGGCGACGGATCGCCTCGAATTCCCGGATCAGCGCCTCGGCGTGATCCCGGGCGCCCGCTTCGGGCAGGCTATGCATACGACCGCAATCCCGGCAGAATCCGGAGCAGCCGGAAAGACCCTCGGCCGGGCGGGCCTCAGGCGCGGGCTGCGGATTCATATTCGGATTCCAGCAACATTCGATTGAAAATTCCCCTACACCCTTCCCCGGCCGCTCAATTCGGCCAATACGCCCATTCTTCTCCCGGCCGATAGGGATCGGCAATCGTGCGATCGATGGGGACGACCCCCTCGATCAGAGCCGGAAAATGCCGGGGGCCGACATCCTCGTTGAAAGCCTCGAGTTGCGCCTCGAGCGCGGCCGCCCGATCCCCTCTCGTGGCAATCAGATTTTCCCTCTCTGTCGGATCCTCTTCGAGGTTGAATAGCCATCGCTTCTGCTGCCGCCGATCGATCTGGAATTTCCAGCCCTCGGACATGGCGACTTGTAGCCCCCCGGAGCGCCAGAAAAGAGCTTCATGGGCCTCCCCCTCGGCTTCCCCCTTCGCAAAGGGAAGCAGATCGACGCCGTCGATCACGCGATCCCGTGGAAGATCCGCCCCGGTCGCAGATGCGACGGTCGAGAAGACATCGATATGCGAAATCGCAGTATCGACTTCCCGCCCCGCCATCAATCGATCTGGCCATTTCATGAAGAAGGGCGAGTGAAGACCCCCCTCGAAGAAAGTCATCTTCCAACCCCGATAGGGAGCATTCACGTCGGGAATTCCCAGGTAGTGGGCCCCTCCGTTATCGCTCGAAAAAATCACGAGCGTATTCTTCTCGAGCCCGTTGGCGCGGAGCGCGTCGAGTACCTCGCCAACGCCGCGATCCAGGGCGCGGATCATGGCCCCGTAGACACGTGTCTTATGGTCCCGGATCCCGGATAGCGCGTCGTAGTCGGACTTCTTCGCCTGCAGCGGTGTATGCGGGGCGTTATAGGCCAAGTACAGAAAAAATGGGCGGTGGCGATTGGCCTCGATCGCTCGCACGGCTTCCCGGGAAAGATAGTCCGTCATATACTCGGGAGGCGGAAAGCGCTCTCCCTCATCCTTGCGCACGCTGAAGTCGAGAACCTGCCAGAGGAATTGGTCGATCGGATCGAAATCCTGCTTCGAATTGACGATCTGGGGATCTTCTTCCGACCCGTAGAGAGACGCACCCGAGTAGAAACCCAGGAATTCATCAAAACCCTGCTCGGTGGGCCTCTGCCCGTCGGATTCGCCCAGATGCCACTTCCCCAGCATCAGCGTGCGGTAGCCCTCTGCCTTGAGGAGTTCCGCGAGGGTCAACTCTTCGGGAGGAATGCCCTGCTCCTCCATCGGAGGGACTTCGCCCATGCGATCCTCGAAGAAGAGACCTTGCGGCTGCCCCTCGAGCGAATTGCGAGTCGAGAGGGTCGAGACCAGCTTCCCCAGGGCGGGAGGAGCCGGCGTCGATTCGAAGCCGAAGCGCGGCGGATATCGGCCGGTGAGGATTGCCGCCCGCGATGGAGCGCAGGTCGCATTGCCCGCATAACCGAAGGTGAACTCGACTCCATCCCGAGCCAGAGAGTCGATATTCGGCGTTTCAACGCTCGCCCCGGCCACCCCTCCACCATTCCAGCTGAGATCGTTCCAGCCGAGATCATCGACCAGGATCACCACCACATTGGGGCGCCGCCGCCGGGGCGAAAGGCCGGACATCTCGGGTCCCGGCGTCCAGCGAATCTCCCGCGTCGGTCCGGATGGGTCCCGGAAATCCGCAATTTCACGCAGCAGGCGCGGATGGTTCAACAGGATCGAGGGTCCCATCAGGGCCAGGCCCGCGAGTCCGATCAACAAGAGAATCAGCAGTGCCGCAATCCACTTCAACACGGCTTCACCGGCAACCCGTACGACATATTGCCTTTCCCCCCACGTCTCTTCCCTGCCTGGCCATCACCTTCGCAGCCCTCCCTCTCGGTCATCTTCTCGACATATACGAAGCGCAATCGCGAAGAAGGCCGCGGCAGAATTGGGCAGAATATGCAGCTTGATCCAATCCCCGACAAACCCGCATGGATCAATGGGAATGAAGCTCAGGCCGCATGGGTCACCATGTAGAGAACGCGACCCCGGGCGCAGAGCCTCTCCTGATCGTCGCGAATATCGACCTCCGTAGTGATGATTCGACGCCCCCTTCGCACCACATTGGCTTCCGCCGTCACGCGCGATCCCAAGGTGGGACGCAGATAGGTGACGCTGAGATCGATGGTTCCACCGGGCTGGTCCCCCTCCCCGAAGGTCGGAAAGACGGCTTCGAGCATGGCGATATCCACAAGGGAGGCCAGAATGCCGCCGTGCACACTGCCCCCGATTCCCCCATCCACCTTCGGACCGGTCTCGATGGAGATCCGGGCATGGCCAGATCCTCTCTCCTCGACTTCGATCCCGAGGTATTGGTGGAAGGCAAAGGCGTCGAAAGCCGCCCGCCAGGCGGTAGCCAGGGGAGATTCGGATTGCGGATCGGATGAGTTCATCGGGATCAAGCTAGCCCTGATCTCCCCGAAGCGCCTCGCATTCCTTTCATTCCCTGCTGCGGCCGAAGAACTTCACGCCCCGTCTCCCGGGGGTTCGGAGCCCCCGCCTCCAGGCCCGCGTTGCATGCTTGAACGTATGATCTATTCTGCGCCGTGGACAGCGAGTCGGGACCATTCCCGGCCCCGGGAGATGCTCGATGATCCCAACAAGCTTGCTTCCAGGCGTATTGTCAAAATCGCCCACCGCTTTGACGTCCAAGGCTTCGATGCAGCGATCAATCCGCGCCCTCAGCATCCCGCTCTTCCTTGCGCTGATCGCTTCATCCGGTGCGCGCGCCACCGAAGCCCTCGAAGAATTGGAGATCGCGCAACTCGGCGCTATCGGCCCGCATTCGGTCTGGGTCACGGATCTCCTCTTCCGACACAGCCTGCTCTTCGATGCCGATAGCGGGGAAGCCCTCGCCACCCTGGACGCCGGCTTCGCCACCATCATCAAGCCCCCCCTCTACTCGAGAATTCTCGACGAGTTCTACGTCGTAGAAGCCGCATACGAATGGGGGCATCGAGGCAAACGCAAGGACTTCATCACCATCTACGACGAAGAGTCGCTACTCGTGAAGGGGGAAATCGTAATCCCCATGCAGGCGGCCGATAGCGCGTCGAATATCGCCTATACGGAGTTCCTGGACGGGGAGCGAATCCTGGCCATCTTCAACCAATTCCCGGCGACTTCGGTTTCGTTGATCGATCTCGAAACGAGGAGCTATCTGAATACGATCCAATCCGCGGGCTGCGCGGGGATCTACCCCACAGGACCCCTCAGCTTCGCGATGCTCTGCGGAAATGGACGATTGCGGAATATTCACATCGACGAAGAGGGCAAGCTCGTCGATGAAACCACCAGCGAGGTTTTTTTCGATCCGGTAGAGGACCCCGTCACGATGAGGGGCTGCAGAACCGGGAAGCGCTGGATCTTCGTCTCCTTCAAGGGCTGGGCATACGAGGTGGACTTCGAGCAGAATCCTCCGGCCACACGCTCCTGGTCGATGCTGGATGCCTCGGAGAGGAAGTCCGACTGGCGACCCGGAGGACGCCAACTGATGGCCCTGCACCGCGGCCTGGGTCGCCTCTACGTACTCTTTCATCGAGGTGGATCGGGAACCCATAAAGATCCGGGTCGACAGATCTGGGTCTTCGATGTCGAGACGGGCCGGCGCATCGACACCTTCGAACTCCCGAATATGGCGGCTGCGTCCGTCGCCGGTCTACTGGGTCTCGAGAGTGGGTTCGTGGACTGGGTGCTGGAGCATGCCGTCCCGCCCCTGGGCGGAGACACCATCACGACCACCCAGGACGATGCTCCCCTGCTGCTGGTCCGAAACTCGGGGCTGGCCGTCGTGGCCGTACTCGACGCCATCAGCGGCGAGCACCTGCGCGATCTCGAGCAGGTGGGTCTTACGGGCAACCGATTGGTGGTGCCCTGATGCTCTTCGGCGCCCACGGTCCCGAAAGCATCGATCCGGTCTTCGGCTGGCTATCACGAGTCGGACTCGCATTGCTCTTCCTGACAGCCGCTCTCCACAAACTCCGAGACCTCAACGCCTTTTCCGCCGTCTTTCGCGACTACCGCATCCTGCCCGGGGCAGTCTCGATGCCAGCCGCCGCGGCGCTGGCCGCCTCTGAACTCGCCGTCTCGCTGGCGCTGCTGATCCCGAGCGCAATCCCCAACCTGCCCGGCCTCGGCCCCCTGGCCGCCCTGCTCCTGCTGGCTCTCTACAGCGCGGCCATCGGGCTCAACCTGCTGCGGGGTCGCCGCCATATCGATTGCGGCTGCATGGGCCCCGGCCGGGAAGAGCGGATTTCCGGCTGGCTCATGCTTCGCAACGCGGGTCTGGCCGTGCCGGCCCTGCTGCTTCTCGGCCCCGAAACCCCTCGCATGCTGGGCTGGGTGGATATCCTCAGCGTGGGGGCCGGTGTGGGGATGTCCGTGATTTTATGGCTGGGAGCCCATCAGATCGCCCGAAGCGGCTCTATCTCTCTGGGGGCGAGCCGATGATGGACGCCCTGCTGATTTCGAATATCCTGCTCTGGATCGCGCTTCTGGCCCTCGCTGTACTCGTGATGGCACTGACGCGCCAGATCGGACTTCTCCACGAGCGACTGGCTCCCGTGGGCGCTCTCGCCCATCAACGGGGCCCCGAAGTGGGAGAAGCCGCCCCGACATTCGAACTCGAAGATCTTGCGGGCGAGGAAGTCCAGATCGGAGGCCCCACCCCCCTCAGCCGCACCCTGCTCTTCTTCGTTTCCCCATCCTGTCCCGTCTGTGACAGTCTGCTGCCCACCCTGCTGCGCGTGGTGCACGAGGAATCTCCGGGCCTGCGTCTGGTCCTGGCGAGCGATGGGGAGCCCGAGGAACATCGGGCATTCCGGGCCCGCAAGGAACTGGTCGACCATCCCTACGTACTCTCCCGGGAATTGGGCATTGGCTTCGCGGTCTCCAAACTGCCCACGGCTGTTCTGATCGATGAGGAGGGCGTCGTGCGCGCCAAGGGAATGGTCAATACACGCGAGCACCTCGAAAGCCTGTTTACAGCCCATGAACACGGCGTCGCCTCGATTCAGGATTTCATCGCCAGAGAGCGCGCCGGCGAGCGCGAAACGCTGAGAGTAGAGGGAGTGGAGAGAGTAGAGAGAGCGGAGGGAGCAGCCAGAGTGAAAGCGACGGAGAGATCTCGATGAGCAGACTCGACCGATGGCTCGAGGAATCCGCACGTGGACTCGCGCGCTCGGCGGGCCGCCGCAGCTTCCTGGCCCGGGTGGGAAGACTCGGCCTGGGCGTTCTGGGCGCCTCGGCGCTGCCGATCCTTCCCGTGGCCCGCGCGGGCGAAGAGAGTCGCGCGCATGCGGCGCTCCCCGCGGACGTCGCGGGGCCCGAAGGCGATCCCCAGGACTGCGATTATTGGCGCCACTGCGCGATCGACGGATTCCTTTGCGCCTGTTGTGGGGGAAGTGCGAGCAGTTGCCCTCCGGGCACTGCGGCGGGCCCCATGACCTGGGTGGGAACCTGTCGGAATCCCGCCGATGGGAACGATTACCTGATCTCCTACAACGATTGCTGCGGCAAGGCCTTTTGCGGGCGCTGCGCATGCAATCGAAATGAGGGCGAACGCCCGGACTACCACTGGTATCGCGCGAATGACATCAACTGGTGCGGGGGCGCCGAAGGCCAAGCCTACCATTGCTCGATCGCCCGGGTGATCGGCCGGGCGACCGAAGCGCAGCCCGAAAGATGAAGCGGAGAAGACCGATCCCCCTGCTCGTCGGCGGCTTGCTCCTCCTGCTCTTCGGGGGAGCCAGCGCGGATTCGACTTCAACAACCGCCGGCGGCGGGCCCGAGGCCCCGGAGGATTACGCGCTGCATTGCTCGGCCTGCCATACGTTGGAGGGCGGGGGAATTCCCGGCCTCGTCCCCTCGCTCCGCGAACTCTCCCCCCTTTTCCGCCACCCCGAGGGCCGCAGCTACCTCGCCCGGGTGCCGGGGGTCGCCCAGGCGCCCCTCTCCGACGCCCGCCTCGCACGGCTACTCAACTGGGTGCTCGACGAATTCTCAGGCATACGCCCGATTCCTCCCTTTACTGCGGATGAGGTCGGAGGCGCCCGCGACTCGCCCCTGCGAGACCCCGTCGCCGCCCGCGCCGAACTCTTTCGCGGCGCCGATGAGGAGGGAATGGCTGCGGAGAACCCTCGGCTCACAGAAGTCGAGCAGGAACGGGCGAAACGCGTGGAATCGCCTCGGAACCCGCTTGCGAGAGCGACGCCCTGAGGCAACAGAACGCCGCTTCCCCCTTGCCGCGATCCCTGGAGAAATAGCCCCTCCAGCCCCCGCGCGAGTCTTCCGACACGCGGATCCCCGATCCGCGGCAGAGGGGTGCAGTGCGGGTCTGGAATGGCATCGCCCCCCCCCCGGCCCCGCCCGCGAAAAATCCCTGCCCCGGGATCAATTCGGTATAACCTCTATCCAGCCAGGGGATCGGCCCCTGCCTCCGATTCGACGAGTCGGTCCCACAACTACTGACCGGCATCCGATCGCATCGAATGCCCTGGAAGAAGAATCCGGAAGGCTCTATGGCTGGCCCCTTGGCGGGAATTCGAATCATCGACGTCAGCGAAGTCATCTCGGGGCCCCTGGCCACCATGATTCTCGCCGAGCAGGGCGCCGATATCATCAAGGTCGAGCCCCCTCGCTACGGCGAGGAGAGCCGCCAGCTCGCCAACTATCGCGAGGGCATGGCGGCCCTCTACCTGAACTGCAACCACGGCAAACGCTCGATCGGTGTCGATCTCAAGACAGAAGCCGGGCTGAATATCGTCCTGGATCTCGTCCGAGAAGCCGACGTCTTCGTACAGAATTGGCGACCCGGAGCGGCCGAACGGCTGGGAGTCGGAGAAGAGGATCTTCGCTCCGTGAATCCCGATCTCGTCTACGCATCGATCACGGGCTTTGGGGACGATGGACCCTACGCGAGTCGCCGCGGCTACGACCCGATTTTTCAATGCCTCACCGGCTACGTGAGCGCACAATTGAACCCCGAGGTGCCGATCCCCGACCTCGTGCGCAACGCCGTCGTCGACAAGGCCACCTCGTACTCCCTCGCCCAGGCGATCACAGCGGCCCTGCTCGCGAGGGAGCGGGGAGCCGAGGGACAGCATGTGCGAGTGGCGATGCTCGACGCCGGTCTCTCCTTTTTCTGGCCCGACGGAATGCTCCGCCACACACTGGTTGGAGAAGGCGTGGAACACTTTGTCGTGCCCGGAGAACGCTACCAGCTGCTGAATACCGCGGACGGCCAGATCATGATGTGGGCCGGCACCGCCGAACAGATGCGGGCATCCCTGCTCGTCGTGGGAGAGGCTGAACTCGCCAACTCCCCCGAACAACGCGGAGAAACCATGCTCAGCGAAGAGAACCAGCTCGCCCGAGCCGAAGCCGTCGTGGCCGGTTTCTCCCAGCTCACCACGGAAGAAGCCTATCGCCGCTGTATCGAGAGTGAGTTGCCCGCGGCCCCTGTACTCTCCCATACGGAAGTCCTGACGGATCCGCAGATCAGCCACAATGGCAACGTGATCGAGGCCGAGCATCCGGTCTACGGCCGCTATCGTCGGATCCGGCCGGCCGCGCGATTCTCAAAGACCCTGCCGGAAACTCCATCCGCGCCGGCACTCTACGGAGAACACACGGAGGCGATCCTGCAAGAGCTGGGTTACTCGCCAGAATCGCGCGAGAAGTTGAAGGGAGACGGGATCATCCGCTGAGCCGGGATCTCCCGATCTTTTCGAAACCAGTTCATGGGCCCGGATGCGGAACGTCCCGGATGCGGGGCCCGCTTGCGACTCTCGATCTGGAGATCTCTCCGGGGATCGACCGATCCTGGCGGAGACGTTTGAGTCCTGTCGACGGCGGCGATGGGCGGGGATCCAGGCAAAGCGATGCATCTGACCTCGGGAATCCGGAAATCGCCGGATTTATTCCCCGTTCGCAGACCCGGGCCAACTTGCCCCCCCCTGCCGACGCCCTTAAGCTCTCTCCGCATGTCGCCCCGTATTCTCTTCTCGATCGCGATCGTGGCCATTCTTCTTGCCTGCGGCGCCCAGGAGGAAGCGCCTCCCCTCTCCAGGGGTGCAGTCGAGCCTACGCCCCTGGCCGTTCCCGCCCTGCTCGAAGAAAACCCGGGAGAGGAATATGCGACGAGGCCCTCGAATCGCGCTCGCCTCGTTGCGGACAAGAAGAAGAGCTCGAAGAAATCCGGCAGAAAGGCCCGGCGGCCCAATGGAGAACGCCCGCTCCCCGCATTCGAGGGCCGGACCCTCGCGGGTACCCGACTCACGAGCTCGTCGCTGATCGGCCAGAGAATCCTATTCTTCTTTTTCAACCCCGAGAACCCGGGAGCCGACGTCGTCTCGAAAGCCGTGCTCGATGTCGCGGCGGATCAGACTCGTCATAACTTCAAGATCATCGGCGTCGGAATCGGGACGACGACATCGGCGGTCCGAAGATTTGCCTTCGCAGAAAATTTCAATTTCCCCGTGATCGACGACTCGTCCGGGGATATCACCTCATTGTTGAGGATTCCGAGCCCGCTGGTTCTGCTGGCGACGGATACCGAGGGCTATATGACTTTCGCCCGAGCTTCCTTCGATACCCAACCCGAGGACGCCGGGGAAACCATCGCAGCGCGGCTGCGGGAGTCCCTTCGCATTCCCGTCCACGAGAAACTCACGGAGGCGCGGCCCCTGATCGATCATCCAAAGGCCCCGACCTTCAAGACCACGTACATCGGCGGCCGCGAATTCGATTTTGCAAATCTGGCGGGGCGCCCCGTAGTGCTGATCTTCTTCCTCCACACCTGTCCCCACTGTCACCACGCACTGAATTTCTTCCGCAAGCAACTGAATAAGATGCCCGAGGCCGAGCGCCCCGCCCTGGTCGGCATCTCCCTGCAGAATCGCCCGACCGCGGTCCGCAGGGCCCTGGAGGATGAGAACCTGGATTTCTTCACTCCCCTGGTCGACCCGGGCCAGGAGATCGCCCAACTCTATGGACTCCACTCCGGCGTCCCCGACATCAGCCTGATCGATAGCGAGGGACACATCATCCATCGCAGCCAGGGCTGGCGCGATGAGCGCGACCCGGCACTCATGAGGATGTACCTCGCCCGAATCTCAGACACGAAGATCCCGATGCTCCTCAGCAAGAAGGGCTATACGGGGAACGATGTCTGTGCGGTCTGCCACGAGCGGGAAGCGGCCAGCTGGGAACTCACCCGGCACGCCCATGCCTTCGACACCCTGGTCACCCACGGAGAGGAAAGGGATGGGGAGTGCGTTTCCTGTCACGTCGTGGGATTCGATCAGCCCGGGGGTTATACGCTCCAGGAGCCCGCGACCCATTTCGAGAACGTCGGCTGTGAAAGCTGCCATGGCCGTGGAGGCCCCCATATTGCTCCCACAACACCCGCCGAGGGGAGCTACGAAAAAGCCTGCCTGCAATGCCACGATAGCAAGCACTCCCTGGGCTTTGAATTCGGGAGTTTCCTGCCCAATATTTCCCATGCCGCAATCGCGGGCCTCTCGGATGAGGAACGTGCGAAGCATTTTTCCGGGCAGGGCATGAAGCGCGATATGTTGCCCGCGAATGTCGCCTACGTGGGCTCGGATCGCTGCGAAAGCTGTCATCCGGCAGAATTCAAGACGTGGAGCACGAGCCCCCACGCCCATTCCCTGGCCTCCCTTGCCAAGGACAACAAGACCGAGGACGGGGAATGCCTGACCTGCCACACGACTGGCTACGGCCGGGACGGTGGATTTCCGGAACTCGCGGCCTCCGGAAAGCATCCGGATCTGGCTCGGGTGGGCTGTGAGTCCTGCCACGGCCCGGGAGCGGATCATATCGGCGAGTCCGCGCCGAAGCGGGGCACGATCCTCAGCCTGGGAGATAAATGTGATTCCTGCGTGATTCTCCAGATCTGCGGAAATTGCCACGACGAGGAAAACGACTCGCGTTTCACCTTCGAGGTCCAGGAGCATATCGATCGCCAGCGCCATGGCACGATCGAAAGCGAGGAGACCCCCGCCCCCGTGCCCTCCGCCGAAACCTCTCCGGAGCCTTCCGATGCCATGCGGATCGGCCAGGCCCTGAGGCTACTGGAAGAATCGATCTGAGGGAAAAGGAATGAATCGGGCGCCCGATGACATCCTGGATCTCGTCTCGAGTGCCCGCATTCTCGTCTCGGAGTTGATCGAGGAGGGCGTGACCGAATTCGACTCGGCGCCGCCTTCGCCCCGGAAGGAATCGCTTTCGCCTTCCCCCTC
>CAYTAT010000044.1:0-5818 GCA_964435795.1 uncultured Spirochaetaceae bacterium | reverse complement strand
TCGCCCTCCCCTGCCCCCCTCCCTGCCCCTGCCGAGGCCGGGAAGATCGGGGAAATCCGGGCGGGATCGGATGGGACGAGCGCCGCCCCCGGCCCTTCGGCCGCAGGACTGGAGACGGTGAGAGAGGCATTGGGCAATTGCCAGCGCTGCGATCTTCACGGTGCGCGAAAAAAAATCGTATTCGGTACCGGAAATCCCGAGGCCCGCCTGCTCTTCATCGGCGAAGCGCCGGGGGAAAATGAGGATCGGCAGGGACTTCCCTTCGTGGGCCGCGCCGGAGAATTGCTGACCCAGATGATCGAAAAGGGTATCGGGATTCCCCGCGAAGAAGTCTACATCTGCAATATCCTCAAATGTCGACCGCCATCGAATCGCAACCCCCTGCCGCCTGAAGTCGCCGCCTGTCGACCTTTTCTCGACGGCCAGATCGATGCCATCGGGCCGAAGGTGATCGTCACCCTCGGCAAACCGGCGGCGGGCCTGCTTCTGGGTCGCGAAGTTGCCATCACCCGCATCCGCGGCCAATGGCATGAATACAGGGGAATCCCGCTCATGCCGACGCTGCACCCCGCCTATGTGCTCAGGCAGTACAGCGAGCAGAATCGGCGCGCCGTCTGGCAGGATCTGAGAGCCGCCTACGAGAGAACCCGCCAGGAGTAAGCGAGGCGGGTGAAGCTCGCATCAGCCCCGGGCGTCGCCCTCCGTGAAGAGAACGGCACCCCAAGCTCGAGGGCGGGTCGAGGGCTTCAGAAGGGCGTTTCTGGAACAGCCGCCGTCTGGGCTGCCCGGTATTCGTCCAGGGCCTTCGCCACTCCGACGTCGGCTCGGGCCAGAATCGCCGCCGCGAAGAGGCCCGCGTTCTTGGCGCCCGCCTTGCCGATTCCGAACGTGGCCACCGGAATTCCGCCCGGCATCTGGACCGTGGCGAGCAGCGCATCGACCCCATCGAGGGCCGAGCTATCCAGGGGAACGCCCAGCACGGGAAGCGAAGTCAGGGCCGCGGTGACGCCCGCAAGATGCGCCGCAAATCCCGCACCACAGATGAAGATCTCGATCCCGCGATCCCCGGCCCCCACGACGTAATCGTGGTGACGCTGGGGGGTTCGGTGGGCGGAAATCACCCGAACATCGGAACCCACCCCCATCTTTTCGAGAACGTCGGCAGCCGGCTTCATCGACTCCCAGTCGTTCTTGCTTCCCATGAGTATGGCGACGCGCACGGTATCCTGATTCGTCATGGAGCCAGAATAGCAAACGGGTGGGAAGAGGTGATCGCACTGGCTCGAAAGCTGGCGATGGGATAGAAATCCTGGGAAATCCCGGGAGGGGGGAGAATTGATCATGGCCAGGGCGATCGACTCGACCACGGCGGTCTGCGGAATCATTCTGCACCCGGCCGGCCATACCCGCTCCCCGGCGATCCATAATGCCGCCTTTCAAGAACTCGGCATCGACGCCGTCTACCATGCCTTCGACGTCCAACCGGACGGACTCGAAGCGGCCGTCGCGGGAATGCGGGCGTTGGGATTGCGGCAGCTGGCCGTCTCGATTCCCCACAAAGAGGCCGTGATGCCCCTACTCGATCGGCTGGACGACGAGGCCCGGAAGATCGGCGCCGTCAATACGATCACGCTGCACGAGGGAACACTGGTCGGATCCAATACGGATTGGATCGGCGCAATCCAGGCCATTCGTCGCGAGATCGAGCCCGAGGGGCAGGATGCCGCCGTACTCGGAGCCGGAGGAGCTGCGCGAGCGGTCGTTCATGGCCTGCTTCGTGCCGGCGCTCGGGTCACGGTTCTCAACCGCACGCGGACGAAGGCCGAGTCGCTGGCCCGGGAGTTGGGCGCGCAGGATAGCGGCACGCTGGATGACCTCGGCGACCTGACACCCTCGATCATCTTCAATACCACCTCGGTCGGGCTCCGCTCCGAGCAATCACCCGTCGTCGCCGACTCGATTCCCTCGAATGCCGTCGTATTGGATGCGGTCTACGATCCCCAGAAGACGCGAATGCTACGCGATGCAGCCGGGCGCGGCGCTCGCACGGTGGCGGGAAAGTGGATGCTCGTCTACCAGGCCGCCGAACAATTTCGCCTCTGGACGAATCAGGAGGCCCCGGTCGAAACCATGGCCAGGGCCTTCGATGGGGCCACCCCCGACCCATGAGCCCCTGATCCATGGGCAAATCGAGTCGACGGGTTGCGCTGCCCGCGGCGCCATGAATCGGCGCCCACGCGCCACACCCGCGAGGCCAGCTCCCCTTCTGCACCAGAGCAGCTCGTGAGCCACTGCTCCTGCGGATGCCGGGGCTAGCTGACGAGACCCCACTTCCGCTTATTCTCTTCGACGTCGGCGGGAGAGGGAATCTCCGTATCCCCCTTCTCGGGAACCTCGAAGTCGTCTCGAACATCGACAATCTTGGCGTTCAGGGCGATGTCATCCGAGAAGAGGTCGGGAACCTGCTCATCCTCGTAAATGGCCTCCCAGGGACACTCGGGCTCACATACTCCACAGCTGATGCACTCCTCCGGGTCGATGTAGAGCTGTGCCGGCCAGTCGGGGCTGGATTCCGTGCGCTTCACGATGCAGTCGACGGGGCATACCTCGACGCATGCCATATCCTCTTTTTCCCGACAGAGACTGGTGATCACCCAAGCCATGAACTCTTCCTCTCAATGCATACCATGAATCGCGTCTCCCGGATCGGCCGCAGGTGCTTCTGATTTCTGCCGACGCATGCCGCCAATGGACGGGCGGCGACCTTCTTGTCTACTTCAGCTTCGTCTCTTTATAGACGACGTGCTTGCGCACGACGGGATCGTATTTCTTCAACTCGAGTTTATTCGGCGTATTCGTCCTGTTCTTGGACGTAGTATAGAAGTGTCCCGTGCCCGCGGTCGACTCGAGCTTGATCTTTTCTCTCTTGCCCTTCTTGGCCATCTTCTGTCACCATCCACTGCGGCCGCAGTTCGCTCTCGAACCAGTCGCCGCAGCCCAAATTTCGTGAACCTTCCTCAAGCGCTCGCAGGATCCGGGATCACCTGCCCGCCGCGAGCAAAAACGCGAACTTTCTTGCCGTCTCGCTCCTCGATGCGAATCCGACTGGGCTTGTCATCAGCCGGATTGACGAGCATCACATTCGATAGATTCACATAGCCCTCGTCTTCGACGATGCCTCCCTGCTCGGCGCCGGCTCGTCCGGGCTTCAGGTGCCGGGTCTGCAATCGGACCTTCTCGACTCGAATCCGCTGGCCCGGCTGATCCACGGCCAGAACCCGACCCTGCTTTCCTCGGTCCACACCGGTCACGACTTGGACCAGATCTCCCTTACGAATTTTCTGCATGACCCCTCCGACCGATACAACGGGCCGAAGGTATCGAACAACGGACCCTTATAGTCAATACCCCCAGAGGGAAAATTGATCCCTGAGGCTATTTCCAGGCCCGGAAGACCCTCCCTGCCGAGGGACGTGGCTTCAGTGTAAGTTCTGCGGCTCGGAGGATCGAAAATGTCGAAAAAAGGACTGCTTTTGGGCCTGGGGATTGCCCTCGGGGTGGGCGCCTGTAGTTGGCTGCTGCCCGAGCGCTACGCGGTCAACGCTCCCCTCGCCCAGATGCTGTGGGGAGGCGGTGTGGACGCCCCCGGCGAGGAAATTGTCCATCAGCGCATGCGAGCCACGGAGGGATTTTCGGTCTCGATCTGGGCCCGAAATGCCCGGGGCGCCCGGGTTATGCGATTCACCCCAGCGGGAGACCTGCTCGTCAGCTCTCCGGTTCAGAACAGCATCCTTTTGCTCCACAGGGATGCCGATGGGGACGGACAATCCGATGGGCAGGAGGTCGTGCTCTCGGAGTTGAACCACCCCCATGGCGTCGAATTATTCGAAGACTGGCTTTACGTGGGCGAAACCGATGCGGTCGCCCGCATCCCCTTCGATCCCGGCCGACCCCACTCCGCGGGTGGCGCCAGCGGCGCAAGGGTGCGGGGTGAACTGGAGCGCATCGTGGATGACCTGCCTCCCGGCGGCAACCATTGGACGCGAACCCTGCGCATCGGACCCGACGGCTGGCTCTACGTTCACGTCGGATCCAGCTGCAACGTCTGTCTCGAGGACGACCCCTCCCGACGTGCGGCCATGCTGCGCTTGCGCCCGGATGGGAGCGGCGAAGAAACATTCGCGACCGGATTGCGCAACTCCGTGGGATTCGATTGGCGACCCGAAACCGGCGAACTCTACGCGACGGATAACGGTCGGGACCTCCTGGGCGACGACTTCCCCCCCTGTGAACTCAACCGACTGGTCGCCGGGGGCTTCTACGGCTTCCCGGTCGCCAATGGGAATCGCATCCCGGATCCCGACTTCGGGCTTGACGCGGGGGAAAGAATCGCCGCGTCGATTCCCCCCGCCTTTTCCTTCCGAGCCCATAATGCACCCCTGGGAATGACATTCGCAAGAGGCGAGAAGACGCCAGAAGCCCTGCAGGGCGCGGCCCTCGTCGCCCTCCACGGCTCCTGGAATCGGACCCGCAAGGACGGCTACAAGGTCGTTTCCCTGCATTGGGAGGCCGACGGAAGCATCCATGAGCGGGATTTTCTGACGGGCTTCCTGGTGGAGGATGACGTGACGGGAAGACCCGCAGATGTCATCCAGGGGCCGGATGGTGCATTCTACGTCTCCGATGACTACGCGGGCGTGATCTGGCGAGTTCAATACGACGGAGCCTCCTGAGGCCTTTCTCCGTCCGCACGGAACCCCCTTGTTTTCACCCCCCTGATTTTTTTGGGCGCTCAGACCTGCCCTACTTCACCCCAAAACGCCCTGGAGAAAATCGATGGACCTGGGAATCTGCCTTCCTTATATGGAATCCGAATTCGGCCGAGAGGAGATCCTGGACTGGTGCCGGGCTGCGGACGAGGGTCCATTTTCGAGCCTTTCCTGTGGCGAACGCATCACGGGGGACACCCTCGAGATGCGAGTCCTGCTTTCGGCGGCGGCGGCCATCACCGAGCGCGTCCGGATCATGCCCAGCCTCTACGTCCTTCCGATGCATTCGAGCGTCTGGGCCGCCAAGGAAGTGGCCACCCTCGACGTGGTTTCGGGGGGACGGGTCACCCTCTCAGTGGGAGTGGGGGGGCGCGAGATCGACTACCGATCCGTGGGCGCGTCCTATGCCAGGCGCCATCAGCGAATGGACGAACAGATCTCGGAAATGCGGAAGATCTGGCGGGGAGAGCCGCCCCTGGCCGGGGCTGACGGGGTGGGGCCACGCCCCATCCAAGCGGGCGGGCCTCCGATCGTGGCTGGAGTCATGGGCCCCCGGGCGATGCGCCGGGCCGCGGCCTGGGCGGATGGGGTCTACGTCTTTTCGATGAGTGGCGATCCCGACGAAATCGAAAGAATGCTGGCCCTTGCGGATGCGGCCTGGCAGGAGGCGGGCCGGGAGGAGCCGCCCCGAAAGATTGCCGGCTTCTGGTATTCCCTGGCCGATGGCGCGGAGGCAGAGTTGCGCGATTACGTATACCGCTATCTGGCCGTCTTTGGCGACGAGGTGGCCCGGGCCGTCGCAAAGACAATGAAATGCTTCGAAAAAGGGGCGATCCTGAAATCGAGCGAAGCCATTCGCGCTCTCGGCTGCGATGAACTGATCTTCTCTCCAGCCACGGCCGGGCTCGAAGAATTGGAACGCCTGCTGGATACCCTGGGCTGAATAATTCCACTGGCCAGCCCCTTTATAATGACTCCGGTCTCTGAGTTGGATTGGCCAGCCCCTTTATAATGAGTCCAGTCTCTGAGTTGGTCTTTTTGGCTGATTG
>CAYTAT010000043.1:36798-39704 GCA_964435795.1 uncultured Spirochaetaceae bacterium | reverse complement strand
TCACAAGACCCGGGCACATCCTGGAAGGCAAATGTCTTATGACATTCCTCGCAGGGGACGATGCCGTGCATGCCCAGAAGGGGGAAGTGCGTCAACTCATGGTCGAAATGCACCTGCCCCGTCCAACTCCGATCGTCGTGACAGGACTCGCATCGCTCCCCCTCCTGCCCCCGATGCACATCGTCCGCGCCGTGGCATCCATGACAATCCTCCGGAAGTTTTGACTCCTTCAGCCGGGCGCGATGGCAACTTCCGCAGGGCTGATCCTCATGGGCCCCCGAAAGCGGAAAATCCGTATCCCGATCGTGCTCGAATTCGAGCTGCTGCCAGCTGGAAGCATCGTGACAACTCCCACAATCCTCTCCGTACTTCCCCCGATGATCGTCGTCTGCACGATGACAAGAAATACATTCTTTATCGACTTCGCCTCCCTCGGAGCCCTTGGCAAACGAGCCCCCGGACGGCTGCGGCCGATGCACTTTCGTCACTTGACGATGGCAGCTGGAACAAGGCGTCTCCGCATGTTTTCCGTCCAGGGGGAATTCCGTATTCGAGGAATGGTCGAATTCCCCCTGACTCCACGACTCCGTGTCGTGGCATTCTTCACAGCTTTCCCCGAAGCGGCCCCGATGGGAATCGTTCACGAGATGGCAGCTCTTGCAGGCCAGCTCCGTCTGCTCAAATTTCTGCCCGGGATGGCAGAGCGCACAGGCCACTTCCTCATGGCCGCCATCGAGTATGAACTCGGTTTGATCGTGATCAAAATGGGCACCGCTCCATCGGCTCTCCTCATGACAGTCCGAGCAGTCTTCTCCGAGTTGGCCGCGGTGCGGATCCGCCTCCGAATGACAGGCCGCACAAGTTCCCGGCGCCTCACGATGCTTCTTCCCCTCTTCATGACAACCCGCGCAATCGACGCGCTGATGAGCGCCTTTCAGGGGATAATCGGTCGTTTCATGTTCGAAGGTCTCCGGATCCAGGCCGACGATATCCGCCTGCCTCCCGAGATGCTCTCCATGGCAGCTTCGGCACTGCGGATTGCGGGCCGAGGGCGTTAATCCGTGGAACCCCCGACGGGATTCGAGATCTGCCTGCACGTCTTCGTGACAATCCAGACACAGGTCTGCTTCCGAGTCGCGGTCAAAGAGACTATGGCAACGTTCGCAGTCGGCTTCGATATCGGCGTGGCCCTCGAGGACCGGTCCCGGGGCGACGAGTTTTTCGAGATCGATAGCCATGCTGACATGGACCGAGCCAATCCCCATTGCATTCACCATACAGAGAAGCGGAAGAATTCTTTTGAGTTTCTTCAAATCACCATGACCCCACAGGCGGTTCAGTACATATGGACAGCGATTACGTGAACCGTCGCCGAGACGTAGAGAAGAAAGGCGAGGGGCAGATGCATGACATGCCAGAGTGCAAAAAACCGCTCGTAGACGCTCAGGGTTTCAATACTCCGAACGGCCCCAACATAGCGCCTGATCGAACCGCGAAGAGCAGCAGAATCCTCCTCGATCTCTGATGTCCCCGCCTTCAACCGACTCAGGCAGCGCAGCGCATCCCTGCGGACTCGCAGCGATGTCCACCCGATGCTCAGATAGGAAAAGAAACGCTCGAACCCACCTCGCTTCTCCCGGGTCACGCGCTCCTCGAATTCCGACAGAATACCCGACAGTTCGTGCATATATACGCCTTTCCCGATCAACGCCCGCGCTTCATTGACCTCCTCTCGCATATCGTCCAGCGTTCGCCGTCGATCCGTAAGCCCCAGGTAAATGCGTGTATAGATCAGACGTCCGACCACCCCACTCGCCGAAACGATGAGCGCACAGAAAAGTGCGACATTGCTATTCAGGGAGCCCAGCTGGAAATTGCAGTGATAAAGCAACGCCACCGGTCCCGCGAGTCCGAGCAACATATGAATTTGGAACCAGCTTGAAATACGCCCACTGCCTCGCAGCAGTCTCACACGCTTGCGAACCGAATAGAGCAGAAGCAAGGCCATACATGACAATCCCGTAATTCCGAGTGCGTATCCGAGCCCCTCGTCGGCAATCAGATTACTCTCCTCCCGACGCAACCAGCCAACGGCAACCAACAGAATGGCAAATAAGGTCGCCCCGGATATCACTCCACCTCGGGGAATACGCCCCTTTCGAGAACTCTGGCCTCCGTTGCGGGAACTGCCGACGACCACCGAACCTCCATCTAGAACGCTTTGTCCTGACTTCGCCGAATCCCCAGGAAGTCGGCTCGGAGGTCTCAGCATATTTCCTCTCGAGCCGACACAAGTATCGGTCGATACCAGAAGACCTAGACCCCCAAAGTTCATTGATTAAGGCATTGCAAGATCAAAATCAATCCGCCGAAAGCGAGACCTTCGCAACACGCCGCATCCTCGTTGGAAGAAACTCGTATTGGATCGGATTGCTATCGGGCAGCTCAGTCAGTAATGAAAACTGATTCCAACGAATCACATCGAGGCGGGCGAATTCTCATCGCCCTATTGAGTTTTTTTGCCTTCAGCTCTCCAGGGCCCGCCGGGGCGAGTGATTCCCTGCTCGAGGGACTCGAATACCAGGAGACGGAATCGGCTTCGCGATTCCGGATCCGATTCAGCGTACCCATTCGCATCCTCCGTCATTCGCCGGTTCGGCAGGGAAGAAGCATCGAAGTCGTTCTGGAGACTTTGGCACCTGTGGATTTGCCCGAATTGGGGGCCGGGGAGGCGGAGATCCTGAAACCCCCCAGGACTGCGAAGAAGCTGCTCGACGAGATTCGGCTGGAATTGGCGGGGAATGGAGAGAGGCTGCTTTTGTTGAAGTTTTTGCGCGAAGTCGACTTCCACATAAAAGAGGGGAGCGAATTCCGCAGTCTTGACTTCGATGTCGCAAGGGATGTCG
>CAYTAT010000043.1:0-36698 GCA_964435795.1 uncultured Spirochaetaceae bacterium | reverse complement strand
GATGTCGCAAGGGATGTCGAGAAATCCCTGGCCGGCCCCGAGAAGATTCCGGACGCTTTATCAATCGATAAGATCATGCTGGAAGCCAGACGGGCGATGGTCGCTCGCCAATACGACCGGGCAATTTCCCTTTACACCCTGGTGTCGAACGATCCGGCGAAGAAGCCGGAAGATGTCATGCGTGAGGCCCTTGAATATCTCGGACTCGCCCGGCAGCGAAAAGGGCAGATCGCTCATGCCACGGCGGAGTACGAGAACTATCTGAAGCGTTTTCCCGAGGGCGTCGGTTCGGATCGCGTGCGCCAGCGGCTGGCGGCCCTGACGACTGCCGATTCGGCTGCACCCGAAAAACTCAAGAAGAGTTCGCCTCGCATTCCACGCAAATTCGATCTATTTGGGAGCCTCTACAGCAATTACTCCAGGAATGAAACGTTCGCGGACCTCTCGGGTGCGGAACTGATCGACTCTTCCCAATACATCGACGCCGACCTGGGCATCCGGATTCGTCGCGACGACCTTGAATTGCGAGCTCGGGCGTCTGGCAATCTCCGCTATGACTACAACGCGGAAGAATCCGAGGTGCCCAGCCGCGTCACCCAATTCTATCTGGAGGCTCGGGATCGCAGACACCATCTGGCGGCCACACTCGGACGCCAATCCGGCAAGGGCTCCGGTGTGCTGGGCCGCTTGGACGGCCTGACGGGCAGTTATACCTTCAAACCGGGCTGGAATCTGAAGGGGGTTGCCGGATTCCCGATCCTATCCTCGGTAAGCAACAAAATCCAGACCGACCAGCAGGTATATGGTCTGAGCGTCGAGACGAATCAGCTCGCCAAGGGATTGTCGGCCGAGTTGTACACGGTTGCTCAATTTGTGGACGGGATCACGGATCGTATGGCCCTGGGAATCGAAGCCCGCTACCAGGACATCAGTCGCACGGGCTTCATCGTATTGGACTTTGATTTTCACTTCTCGGAAATCAACATCGCCATGTTCTCCGGAAGCTGGAAGATCAGGGAGGCCACCACATTCAATGCCGTCTTCGATTACCGCTTCAGCCCGATCCTCACGACTCGAAACGCGCTAAATGGACAGCCCTTCGGGAATCTGGAAGAACTCGAAGATAATTTCAGCTCGGCCGAAATCGAAGATCTGGCCCGGGACCGGACGCCCCGGGTGACCACCCTTGTGGCCGGAGTCTCACACCGGATGGACGAGAATCTGGAAATCAGCGGGAACCTGACGGCATCCGAAGTGGGGGGCACCTCCTCTTCAGGAGGTGTTCCTGGCTACCGCTCGTCGGGCTGGTCATTTTCCTACAATGCCCAGATCGTCCGGTGGAATTGGCTGGTGGATGGAGGAAGTGAGCGGCTCAGCCTGCGCTTCTTCGACAGCGAGCGTTACAATACGATCCGGGCCATCCTGATGGGTCGCTACCCCCTGGCCAATGGCTTTCGCCTGACCCCGGAACTTCAGATCGAATATCGCGACAATCGGAACAGCCAGAATTTCATCGAGCTCGATCCGGGCCTTCGTTTCGAATACCGCTTCCGCAGGCTCGTTCTCGACGTGGATTTCCTCTTCCAATGGATCAAGGGAGTTGGAAAGCCGGGAATGTTCGGGCGTCGTGACGAGAGGGGGTATCTGCTCAATATAGGAGCCCGCTACGATTTCTGACGCCGCGCCTTGCTTCGGAACTTCAGAACGCGGAGGGGAGCAAACGAAGACCCGGAAGGGAAATGGAAGACCGAAAGTAAAGGCCGGAAGTAAAGGCCAAACGCAAAGGAGAACAAAACTCTGTTTGAAGACTGGACAGTCGCTCTCGTCTACCTGATCCCCATGCTCCTGATCTGGGCTGGTTATGGCTACTCTCGCCATCGACGCAACCAGGTAGCCCTGGAGAAGCTCACGGCCTCCCGGGAGGCCGGGCTCATGGAACCGGCCTCTCTACATCCCGTGATCGACAGGGCCCTCTGCCTCGGTTCCGGGGCATGCGTCGACGCCTGTCCGGAAGGCCAGATCCTCGGCCTGCTCAGGGGCAAATCCACCCTCGTCGAACCCACGAGTTGCATTGGCCATGGAGCCTGCCAGCAAGCCTGTGCCCACCAGGCCATCAGCCTCGTGCTGGGCACCGCCACCCGGGGCGTGGAGATTCCCCGGGTCAACCCGAATTTCGAGAGCAACGTCTCGAGACTCTATATCGCGGGTGAACTCGGCGGCATGGGCCTGATTCGAAATGCCATCATCCAGGGCTGCCAGGCCATGGACGCGATCGCCGAATCCTGTAGAGAGGGGAGCGATGAGAAGCTGGACGTATTGATCGTGGGGGCGGGACCAGCGGGGATCGCGGCCTCGTTGCGCGCCAGGGAATTGGGGCTTCGCTGCGTCACGATCGAGCAGGATAGCCTGGGAGGCACTGTGGCCCACTTCCCCCGCGGCAAGATCGTCATGACGGCTCCCGTGCACCTGCCCCTCTTCGGCCCGGTCAAATTCCGAGAGACGACCAAGGAGGAATTGCTCGAACTCTGGACCGAGGTGGTGAAGAAGACCGGAGTCGAGATCTGTTTCGAAGAGGAGTTGATCGCGATCGAAAGGCGGGACGAGCATTTTCAGGCAATCACCCGGAGCGGGGAATATACCAGCAGGCATGTCCTGATGGCGATCGGAAGGCGGGGCACTCCCCGAAAGCTGGGGGTGCCCGGTGAGGAGAGCAACAAAGTCGTCTACCGACTCGCGGCGCCGGAACAATATCGAGGACAGCGAGTGCTGGTGGTAGGAGGCGGGGATAGTGCCATCGAGGCGGCGTTGAGTCTCGCCGCAGAGGCCGGAACGGAGACGGCACTTTCCTATCGGGGATCGGCATTTTCTCGCATCAAGGTGAAGAATCGGGAGCGTCTGGAGGCCGCAGTATCCGCCGCCCAGCTGCAATTGCTTCTGGAATCCCATGTCAAGGAAATCGGCGACAATCAGGTCATCCTCGACACCCCCGTCGGTCAGAAGGAATTGGCCAACGATGCGGTGATCATCTGTGCCGGAGGACTCCTGCCCACCCCGCTGCTCCGCTCGGCGGGCATCGAAATCGAGACGCATCATGGCGAAGTCTAGAAACTCATTTTCGCGGGATTCGGGCAGCGGATTCCCGATCCGAAGACTGGCCTGGATGCAGATCCGCGGCATCGGCCTGGCCCTGATGATCCTCTGCCTTTTCCCGCTGCCAGAAGCCGCCCGTGCGGACGCCCTCCGCGACGCCTCCCTGGCGATTCGCCAGGGTCAGTACGAAAGGGCGGCGAGCATTCTCGAAGAGGCGGCCGAAGCGGGCATCGCCGAAGCTCAATATCAGCTGGCCTCGCTGCATCGCAGTGGCCGCGGCGTGGCCAAGAACCATGGGGCGGCAATGCGCTGGTTTTCCGCGGCCGCAGAACAGGGGCACGCCCGGGCACAATTCAACCTCGGCAGGATTTACCAGAACGGCTGGGGGACCGAAGTCGACTCCGCCCGGGCTCTGCACTGGTATCGGCTGGCCGCCGCCCAGGGGCATGAACTCGCAAGCCGGGAACTCGCGGCCGCTGAAGATTCTTCGAAGACCTCTGCGGAGAATTCGGGGGAGGATCGGAAGCGGGACCCAGCCGAAGTGAATGCCGAAATCCGGCGGGCGCTCCAGCAGGGCAATCAGGACCGGATCCGGGAACTCATGAGCAGCACAACGGATCTGAACGCGCCCGACGCCCACGGTCGCTCCATCCTCCACGATGCCGTGGAGCGACACGAAGTCGACATCGCCCGCCTGCTCCTCGCGGCCGGAGCCGATCCCAACCGGGGGGACCGCAACGGCGAGACCCCGCTGATGCTCGGAGCGATCAGCGAGCATCCGGAACTCCTGGTCGAAATGCTGCAATCCGGCGCCCAGCTGGACCTTCGCGATCTCGAGGGGCGCACGGCATTGATGCTGGCGGCCCGCCGGGGCAGAACAACGAATCTGCGCAGCCTATTGAATCAGGGCGCGGATGCCGGCCTGCGCGACCGTGAGGGACTCAACGCCGCCGATCTTGCGAGCCGGGGCGGGCATGGCGAGGTCGTCGCAATCCTGAGTGAACGCGGAGCCGGTCCCAGCGCCGAAGATCCCTCGCAGACGGCCGAGGGGCGCGAGTGGTTGAGGCGTTCGGCGAGCATGGAGAGTTCGGCTTATGCGAACTGGCCCGCTCTGGTCGTGGCGAGCTGGCGCGGTCGGCGGGAAGCCGTGAGCGAGCTCCTCGCCGTCGGGGTTGCTCTCGATGAGCGGGATCCGGAGGGATTCGATGCCCTGGCAAGAGCCGCCTGGCGCGGCCATGCGGAAATCGTCGAGGCCCTGTTGCGCGCAGGCGCCGCCCCCGACACCCCGAAAGGCCCGGGGCTCACGGCCCTTGGACTCGCCGCCCGCGAAGGGCGTGAAGGGATCGTCACTCTCTTGCTCGAGCGGGGTGCGAATCCCAACCCACCTCAATCCGGGGATGCATCCCTTCTGGGCCTGGCCCTCGCGCGAGGCCACTCCCGGATCGCATTGCGCCTGATCGCGGCCGGTGCAGACGTGAACGGTCGCGCCGGCGAGGCAACAAGCCCAGTCGAACTCGCAGTGTTGAGCGGCGTCGATCCCGAGGTGGTCGTGGCCATTATCCGGAGTCCGAATTTTGACTCGACTCAGGAACGAATGGACGCAGCCGCCTGTGTCGCGAGCGCCGGAGACTCGGCGGCCAACCTCGACATCCTGCTTTCCCTCGGCGCGGATCCCGATGGGCGCTGCAGCGACGGACGAACGTTATTGGGCCGAAGCGCCTCTCGGGATAGCGAGGCCCTGGCCCAGATTCTGATCCTTCGCGGCGCAAAAATAGACATGGAGAGCGCCTCCGGAAATACCGCCCTGATGATCGCGGCAAACGAGGGCAACATCCCTCTGGTCGACTTCCTGATCGAAGCGGGGGCCGATGTGAACGCACGCGGACATCGACGCGACACGGCCCTGATCCTGGCCGCCCGCAGCAATCGAGAGGCGGTCGTCCGTCATCTCCTGGCCGGGGGAGCGAAGGTCGGGGCCCGCAACCTCCAGGGCAAAACCGCCCGGAAAGTCGCCATCGAAGCCGGCCACGACTCGGTCCTCACGGCCCTCGACGAAGGAATCCCCAAGAAAAGCGGTTGGCTCGGGCTCTTCTGAGCCCCCGCTGATTCCCCTCTTGCTTCCCTTCTCGATTCCCCTCTTCGGGCTTCCGGGACTTGAAGAAGGGTTCGCGCGTCACCAGTCCGGGCCGGGAATCCGCCTTCTCCGCGGGGCTCGCCCGTGCTGAAAGTTCTCGCAATCGCGAGCGGGATCCCTCGCAGGATGGGATCGCCGCCGCGGAACATCCCCCGCAAGCGATGAGATTCCAGCCCAACCTCGCCGCGACCCCGGGGCGGGCACCCGCCAGGTGGCCCCCCATGAGGCGCGCGCAGATCTCGCTTCCGATCCCCATGCCTCGCCTCGCCTGCAGGGGCTGAGGCGAAATGCCGCACTCAATGCCCTGCTTCGCGGCACACCGGCCCAGCCGCAGAATCGAATGGCTCTCCCGTAGGCCTTATTGCGGCATCGGTCGTGCAAGCCCTGAGCAGAAGGGCCCAAAGTCATTCATAGGACCCGGCGGGAATTTCAAGAGAAAAGGACCGCAAAGCGTCCACACGGATGCGCCCCGCAAACAATGCCCGCGCAGGGAGTCGGCCAAGTCGGAAAGAAAGCAATAGAATCCGAACCCAATGGCGGCGGAGCCGCCCCAACCCGGAGGACCGATAGATGCGGGAAGTGGATGCGCTGAACCTGGTCGAACCCGGTCGCTACGCGACGGACGGCTATCCCCATCAGGAATGGTCGCGGTTGCGCGCGGAAGCACCCGTCCAGTTTTTCGATCCCCCGGGCTGGCCCCCCTTCTGGGCCATCACCAAACATGCCGACATCATCGAGATCTCCCGGCAGCCCCATATCTTCCTCAACGCTCCCGGCATGACGCTGGTTCGCGAGCGCAGCGACGCGGAGCAAGATCAGGCCCAGAGCCAGATCCGAACAGTCATCAACATGGATCCGCCGGATCATCGCAAATACCGCAAGGTTGCGAGCCCCTTCTTTACCCCCCGAGCCCTCGGCGGACTCGATGATCTCGTCGCCACGACGTCCAGAAATGTGGTGGACTCCCTGGGCGCTGGGGGCGAATGCGACTTCATTTCCGACGTCGCCTCGATCTACCCGCTGAAGGTGATCTGCCGCATCCTCGGCGTGCCTGAATCCGATGAACCCTTCATCCTGAAGCTCACGAATCAGCTCTTCGGCAGCGAGGATCCAGAATTCCAGCGCAACTCCGACTCCCGCGATGGCATACGCGAACTCTTCCTGGAATTCTGGACCTATTTTGGAAAAGTCATGGAGGAGCGGCGCGCCAATCCCCAGAACGATCTGGCGAGCCTGATCGCCAATGCCCGGATCGATGGCGAGCCCATGGGAGAACTCGAAACCATGGGCTATTGCCTGATCGCATTCACCGCCGGCCACGAGACGACCCGAGGCGCAATCGGCGGCGGCTTCCACACGCTGATCGAGCGCCCCGACCTGCGGGAGCACTGGGCGGGGAACCCCGAACTCACCCCACTCGCAATCGACGAAATCCTTCGCTTTGTCACGCCCGTCAATCATATGGTCCGCACGGCCAGCGAAGACTACGAGTTGCGCGGCCAGCAGATCCGCAAGCATGACCGCCTGGTTCTATTCTACGCATCCGCCAACCGTGACGAGGAAGTATTCGAGAAGGGCGACGAATTCCAGATCGACCGCAACCCGAATCCCCATCTGGCCTTTGGCGTGGGAGAACATTTCTGCATGGGCACCCATCTGGCGCGCAAAACCAGCGGCGCACTCTTCTCGGAATTGGTGACGCGGCTCGAGTCAGTCGAATTCACGGGCCAACCCGAACGCACGGCCTCGGCGTTGGTCCCGGGCTTCAAACATATGCCGATTCGCTACTCCATGAAGCAGCCCGAATAAAAAGGATTCTCTTGATTGGATAGAAATCGGTCGGCGAAAGAATTCTGCAGAGGCAATGCTCGGAATTCCGTTCCCATCGACGGATCCCCGCGAAGCCCCGGACCATGAGTTCCTGAGATCCCCAAAAAACGGGAGGAAACCCATCCGATGAAGTTCGGCATTTTCTATGAACACCAGCTTCCGCGTCCCTGGACGGAGGGATCCGAGAAGCAGATGCTGGAAGAAGCTCTGGACCAGGTGGAACTCGCCGATCGCCTGGGCATCGATTACGCGTGGGAAGTCGAGCACCATTTCCTCGACGAATATTCTCATTCCTCCGCGCCCGAGGTCTTTCTCGCCGCCTGTTCCCAGCGCACCCGCCAAATTCGCCTGGGCCACGGAATCGTGCTGATGCTCCCGGGCTACAACCAACCCGCACGCATCGCCGAGCGCATCGCAACACTCGACCTGATCTCGAATGGGCGCGTGGAATTCGGGACGGGGGAATCCGCTTCCCGGGCAGAACTCGAGGGGTTCAACATCGAATGGACCGCTGAGACCAAGCGGGAGATGTGGCGAGAGACCACCGAGCAGGTCTCGAATATGCTCGTGATGGATCCCTATCCGGGCTACCAGGGGAAATATTTCTCGATGCCCTGCCGGAATGTGCTGCCGAAGCCCAGCCAGAAGCCACACCCTCCGCTCTGGCTCGCATGTTCCAATCGCGAGACGATTCACGAAGCGGCCCGAAACGGAATGGGCGCTCTCACCTTCGCCTTCGTCGATCAGGATGACGCCCGCAAGTGGGTGGATGAGTACTACGACATCATCAAGACCGACTGCGTACCCATCGGGCACTCGGTCAATGCCAATATCGCGATGGTGACCGGATTCTCATGCCACGAGGATGCCGAGGAGGCCAAGCGGCGGGGAATGGACGGATTCCGATTCTTCGGTTTTGCGCTCGGACACCACTATCTCTTCGGATTGCATAAACCCGGTCGCACGAATATCTGGGAGAATTTTGAGAAAGCTCGGGGCAGTCTTCCCCAGGAAGGCAGTAGCCGCGGCATCGGAACCCCCGAAGAATTGCGCGAACATCTCCAGGGTTTTGCGGATGCGGGAGTGGACCAGGTCGTCTTCATCCAGCAGGGTGGCAAGAATCGTCACCAGCATATCTGCGAATCCCTCGAACTCTTCGCGGAAAAGGTCATGCCCTGCTTCAAGGAGGGCGAGGAGGAAAGGGAACTCAAGAAGGCACAGGAATTGGCGCCCTTCATCGAGCGCGCCCTGGAACGCAAGCGCTTCATGCCGGCACCTTCCGACGAGGAGATTCCCGATATGCCCGCCTACGGACGCGACATCGTGGAGCGGGAAGATGTCCAGGAGCAGGCCCGAGGCGGATCCTTTTCGATTCCCCGGGAGAACCCCCCCAGCTGAAAATGGGTGAGTTCGGGACGAGCCATGATCGAGCCAGGAATGCATGAATATCGAAACGATGGAAAGGGGATAGCAGGATGAACTTGACCCATTCAGTACGTCCCGTGGTAGCCATGCGCGCCATGCGAGAACTGCGCAATGATCCGGACAATACGGCGGCGGCCATTCGAGTAATCGCCGCACTCTCCGGAAATTCGGATAAGCGAGGCTACAGACGCTTTCGGCGTTCGGCCGAGAGTGTGCGGATTCTTCGAGAGAAACGAGATCTATACAATATATTGACCGATCACGAACGAATGAAGGCGATGCCCCCCGGCTCCCTGGGTCGCGCCATCGTCGACTGGTTCGAACTCGAGGGCATCAGCGCCCAGGGCCTGGCCGAGGCGAGTGAAGAGGCCCGAAGCGACCAGGACAAGCCACTCGAAGCGGGCGAAGAACTCTACGGCAGGCGTCTTCGCAACCTGCACGACGTCTTTCACGTGCTCACGGGCTATGACCGCGACCTGCGCGGAGAATCCGCAGTCCTGGCCTTTACGATTGCGCAGAACTACAACCGCGGCATCGCTTTCCTGGTACTCGATGCCCTATGGGAAGAGGGCTGGAACTCTCCCGGCGGTCAATTGATTCGCCAGGGATATCTGCGCGGCAGGCGCGCGAAGGGGCTGATCACGCAGAATTGGGAAGAACTCTTCGAGCGTCCGATCGAAGAGGTTCGGGAGGAACTCGGTGTCGGACCCCCTCCCGTCTACGAGCAGCTTCGAAGCGCCGGTGCCCCGGCTCTTTCGACATGATCATTGCCCGGGGCGATTTTCGCGCCCCGGGCAATGGACGATCCGGAATTCGCCTCGCGACCCTCTGGAATTTGCTGAGTTGCGTTTCAGCTCAAGACTCCCTCTTGAGGTCGCGCTACCCTGAGCCGATTCCATTCGCCCTACCCGATTTCCCCCGCCCCGGGCCCATGAGGAAAATGACTTGCTCGATATGGACGACTCCCTGACGCTTCCGGAAGCACTGGCGCTCCTCTTTGCGGATGAGCGGGTTCAAGACGATGACGGGGGCTACTCGGCCCGCTGGGCCAGGCTGAAGATGGGCCCCTTCGGGCTGGCCTTTCCCAATACCCGGGGTCGGCTTCGCGCACTCAAACTCCACGACCTGCATCATGTCTCGACGGGTTATCCCACTACGATGAGGGGGGAATCCGAGATTGCCGCCTGGGAAATCGCCGGCAGCTGCGCGGACCATCGCGCGGCCTGGCTCCTGAACCTGCTCGCCCTGGGGACGGGATTATTCCTGGCTCCGCGCCGCTGCTATCGGGCATTCGTGCGAGGCCGCCAGACCCGCAACCTCTATACGATGGAATACGAAGAGGCGTTGAGCTTCGGCTCCGTCGGTGCGCTACGCGAATTCCTTCGACTGGGAAAAGAACCGGCCGCTCCAGGAGTTGCGAACCTGCCCCTCTTTCTCTTCTGGGCGGGAGTCGGACTGGGGCTCCAAGTCCTCCTGCTGGCCATCCTGCTGGCACCCGTGGGAATGCTGATCTGGGCACTGGCCTGATTTGCAGTGAAAAAGGGATGATCCCCGATCGTTCCGCTGCAACCCGGCTCTCGGAGAGGCCCCGGGGAGTGAGCCGAGTTGAAGAGGGGATCGATCCGCAACGCCCCATGGAATGGGGATTCGAGGAGAGGAAGTCGGCATTGCGAATCGAGGAGAGCGAAGAGTTGAATCCCCGGATGGAGGCTCTGAGAAAGGCGCCGGAATTTCCCTGGCTGGAAGCCGGAGACAAAGAGGGGCTGGAGCGAGTGCTGCAGGGGCTGGGCTGGCTGAAGCGGGAGGAGCGCGTCCGAAGGGCGGAAGCAGCCGGCGACGGCAATATGAATCTGACACTCCGAATCGAAACGGATGCGCGCACATTCATCCTCAAGCAGGCCCGCCCCTGGGTCGAGAAATACCCGGAACTTGCCGCGCCCTGGGAGCGCTCCAGCGTCGAGCAGGCCTTCTACAGGCGAGCCGCCGGGACGCCCGGTGTCGGCGAGGCCATGCCCGGGTTGATCGCGGCGGATGAGGATGCCCACCTGCTCGCCCTCGAGGACCTGCCGGGTGCCCGGGATCTGACGGACCTCTACGCGGGCGCGCAGGCTAACACCGTCAGCGATCAGGAGTTCGGGGCATTGGCCGACTATCTCGCGCATCTGCACGGGAGTTCGGATGGGGCTGCGGATCGCCGCTTCGAAAATCGTGCCATGCGCCAACTCAACCACGCCCACATCTACGAAATCCCCCTCGATCCGGAGAACGCTCTGGATCTCGACTCGCATGAAGAAGGCCTCGCATCGGCCGCCCGGGATCTGATGGCCGATTCAGAGTTCTGCGGCGAGGTTCGGCGTCAGGGCGAACGCTACCTTCGCGACGGACCCACGCTGCTCCATGGGGACTACTTCCCGGGCAGCTGGCTGCGCAGCGACGTCGGTCTGCGCATCATCGACCCCGAGTTCACCTATTACGGAGAAGCCGAATATGATCTCGGCTGCGCGGTCGGCCATTTTGCCCTGGCCCGGCTCGACATCGGGAGAGCCGAGATGCTGCTGGAACGCTATTCGAGCGCACTCCCGTCGGCGAATGCCTCGAGCAGTAAAATCGCGCGCAACGCCGCCATCGAAGTCATGCGCAGACTGATCGGGGTGGCTCAATTGCCCCTGCCCGCGACCGCGGGATGGAGGGCTGAACTCCTCGCCCGAAGTCGCTGCGCCCTGCTCTCCGGCGAATACCGCGAGCTCTTCTCATGAGCGACTCCCGGAGCGACGAACTCGAAGTCTGGATCGATACGGATACCGCCATCGGGGTTCCCGGCGCCGACGTCGACGATGGCCTGGCCCTCGTGCAAGCCTTCCACTCCCCGGAGTTGCGGATACGGGGGGTGAGTTCGATCTTCGGCAACGCGCCCATCGCCGAAACCCAGGCCATGGCGACGGACGTGGTGAAGCGCTTCGGCCCTCCGAATCTCGAAGTGGAGCGCGGCGCGGCTTCCGCGGAAGAACGCGGCCTGCCCTGTCCGGCGGTGGCCGGCATGGCCCAGGCCCTCGCGGAACGCCCGCTGCATCTGGTGGCCCTCGGTCCCGTGACCAACATCGCCAGCCTGCTCGAGCTGCATCCCGAGTTGGCATCGCGAATCCTCTCGATCGTGATGGTGGCCGCGCGTCGACCCGGCCAGAGCTTCATCTCCCAGCCCCGACAACCCGGCCCCTTCCCCGATCTCAACTTCGATTGCGATCCCGAGGCCATGCAGCGGGTTCTGGATTCTCCCGCGCCCCTGATCTTCGCTCCCTGGGAGGTCTCCTCCCACGTCTGGCTCAATGGAGAAGATCTCGATCATCTCGAAGAAGCGGGGGAGAGTGGCGCCTACATCGCCGGCCACGCGCGCTCCTGGCTGGCACTCTGGCGGGAGGAGATGGGGGCCCCGGGCTTCAATCCCTTTGACACCCTTGCAATCGCAGCACTCAGCCATCCCGACTGGCTGGCCCATTTTCGTTGCGGGGTATGGATCGAAGACGGACCCAACGACACGGCCCCCCCCGAAGAGCAGGCCGCGGATGCTCGCAAACCCCACCTGCTGGTAGACGCCGAACGACTGGATTCCGCCCGCGAGGCCATCTATTGCTACCGCCCGGACCCGCGCTTCAAGCCCATGCTCCTGGAGCGCCTCGGCGCAGGAACAACCGACATGGGGAGCGACCATGGGCGATAAGATGGCCGACGATCGGGGGCATGAGAATGGCGAGGCAGTTGAGAATGGCGAGGCAGTTGAGAATGGCGAGGCAGTTGAGAACTCGCCCCGCTACGGCGAGGGGGATGCTTCCTTCCAGGCCGCGGGCGGAATCGAAGGCCTTCGAAAATTGGTGGATGTTTTCTACGACTTCATGGACACCCTGCCCGACGCCCGGGGCATTCGCGCCCTACATCCCCCAGACCTGAGTACATCCCGGGACAAACTCGCTCGTTTTCTTGGCGGCTGGCTCAACGGTCCGAATACCTTCGAGGAGAAATACGGTTCCATTCACATTCCCCGGGCCCACGCACATCTGCCCATCGGCGTCGAAGAGCGCGACGCCTGGTTGCTTTGCATGCAGCGTGCGATCGAGCAACAGCCCTATGCCGAGGACTTCAAGCGCTACCTGCTGCGAGAACTCGCCGTACCCGCGGAGCGCTGCCGCACGCGCTGAGACCCGGGCGAGAGATCGCAAGAAGAATTCGAGCGGGGGGGGAGGGGGGGGGGAGACGGCCAGCGCCCCTGATGAGAGCACCGACGGTCGCCGGAGCCCACGGAGCCCGGCACCGTGAAGGCGCTCCACATCAATCGTTCCCGATCGACCAGGGGCCGCCTTCGTTGCGGGCGGAAATCCTCTTCCGAGCCCACGAAGGAATCGGATGGAATTCCGGACGACCCTCGGGCAAACTCCCAGGGACGCACGCAGCCATGGCAATCATTCGAGGGGAAGGATCGGGGCCTGCCAAAACCGGAAACCCGTCGGGGCCCAATCTTCGCCCCGCTTCTTGTTCTACTTGCTACTTGCTCTACTTGCTACTTGCTCTACTTGCTACTCCATCTCTCGTTCCGCCTCTTACACCACCTTCCACTCGATCTCGGGGATCATGAAGCACAGACAAATCCAGCTGATCGCAATATTCGGGGCCCTCGTCGCGGCGACGACCGCCTATCTCGTATGGGCTCCATCCCCGGCGGAGCGGCTGGCGGCTGCGCTCGACGAGAAGCGTTGGGCGGACGCCGAGGCCCTCGCCCGCGAGGCGCTCCGCCGGGCCCCCGCCGATGAGAAAGCGGATCTCCTGCGTGCACTTGGCCGCGCTCATGGGCGCCAGCAGGAGCATACCCATGCCCTCGAGGCCTACCGAGCCGCCACCGCATTGCGTCCCGAGGATCCGGATCTGCGCCATCGGGTGGCCATCGAGCGGGTTCGCATCGGCGAGGGCAAGGAAGCGCGGGAAGAGTACGGGAAAGCGCTCGCCGACTACCGTGACGCGGTCGAACTGGCCCCGGAAATTCCCCATGGCCACCACGCCCTGATCCGCATCCTGGAAGCCGAGTACGGAATCGGCGAAACCCTTGCGGCCCTCGAAGTCGCCGCGCGAAATATTCCCCAGGACGCCGCCTTGCGGCTGAAGCTGGCGTGGTATCTGGCCAGCCATCCCGATCCCGAGATGCGCGACGCCACGAGAGGGGCCGAACTCGCCTACGACGTCCTCCTCCACGATCGAACCCCCGAAACCCTCGATACCTACGCGGTGACCCTCGCCGCCCTGGGCAAATTCCAACGGGCCATCGCCGCAGAACTCGATGCAATCGAACTCGCGGGTGGCGAGGAGGCCCCCTTCTTCGAGGAGCGAAAGCGTCGGGTGGGCGGATTCACCAGAGGCGAGCCCTACGTCGAAACCCGTCGCAACCATCGTCGAGAGCCGGATTCAGACTGAGAGCGCCGAGGTGGGCCGCGCGGGGGTGGTGCGAAGAATGGGTCCCGCGGCCAACCGCGATCGACGCCAGTAAGGGCGAACGGTCGTTTTCACGATGGCACGGGTCTCTCTCTGAGTCCGAAGCAGAACCGGGGCCAATTCGCACCAGGTCTCGAGTCCGCTCGTTGGGCAGCCCTCTTCACCCGAAGAATTTACTCCCGTTCGAAAGGGTTTACGGAAGAGCGTACCCGCGCTGAGACCCAATCTTCGAACCACCTCGGTCGCAACACGCAATGCCCCCGGCGAGAAGATGCTCTTCAGGCACTCTCCGCCTGGCTGGTGGGGCTGGTGGGGCTGGTGGGGCTGGTGGGGCTGGTGAGTAGTCGCGAGACAAAAGGCGACATGATCGGTCATAAAGTCTCAAGAAGAGGCGAGAAGAGCCCGGTCAAGGTCCGTGAATTTCTGGAAATACTTTCGCCACCTTCCGATCCAACGGAACCACATTCCATGTAGAGAAAAGCCATTGCCCGACGGGAATTCTCACGAACAGACCCTTCCGAGAAGAACCCTTCCCAAGACAGACTCTTCCCAAAACAGACTCCTCCCAAAACAGACTCTTCCCAAAACAGACAAGAGCCCCCCGATGCGAAATTCCCTTCGATCTTTTGTGGGCCCGGTCTTCGTCTTTGCTCTACTGCTCGGAAACACGGGGCACGTCCACGCCTATCAAATCGACACGGCTTATGTCGACGAAAACCACTGCGACACTCTTGCCAACCGCAACTTCCCAGAAGAACTCGGCCTACCCCCGGACGTGTGGGGGGGGGGCGGTTTCCCAGAGGATGAATGGATGGGGGGCATGAGCACGGCCGTCAAGTACGGTACCTGCGGGTTTCCGGAGCATGCCCGGCTGATCGAAGTCACGAACCTTACACTGATCACATACGAGGACTTCTTCGTCGCCAATCAGGATTACTCGTTCCTCAACCATGACGGCACGGTTCACGAGGTCGCCGACGGCTCCGAACACGGCCAGGCCATGCGAATCGATGGAACCATCGCCGCGGGCATCAACAATCCCCTGATCTAT
This sequence comes from uncultured Spirochaetaceae bacterium, assembly GCA_964435795.1. Lineage (GTDB taxonomy): Bacteria > Myxococcota_A > UBA9160 > UBA9160 > UBA4427 > JAZXM01. The sequence continues at coordinate 21,696 of CAYTAT010000043.1, read as the reverse complement.
GGATCGATCTACGTCGATGAAATTTTCTAGCCCGGAAAGATCTGGCAGTTCATCGTCGTAGGCTTCAGCCCCGGAGTCGATCCCGGTCTACTCAACTCCCTCGGCGTCGCCCACACGGGGGGCCCTTCCACGGCGAGCATCGTAGCCGTGGGCGTCCCCGAGCCCTCCACCGCATTGTTTTTGGGCTGCGGGCTCTCGAGCCCCGCCCTGCGACGAAGACAACGCGGGCGGACGGAAACTTGTTCGAGCACACCGGGAAATCCCGCACGCTCGTGTAGCGCACGGGTGTGGGCCCTCGGCGTCTCAATCGCGATGGCAATCGCGAACGCGATGGCGATGGCGATGGCGATGGCGATGGCGATGGCGATGGCGAACGAGTGAGCACACGTGGCCGCGCGTCGTCTGGCTTCACGGCCCCAAAGCCCGAGAATGCCGAGAACACGATCAGACGATTCTCGGCCATGGGGTTCGCAATTCCAGGACCGACGGTGAGCCCGCGGGGATTCGAACCCCGAACCTAGAGATTAAAAGTCTCTTGCACTGCCATTGTGCTACGGGCCCGGGCCTTAGTTACCACTCGGCGGCGGCTGTGTCTATGCCTCTCCACACCGCCCGCCCCGTCCCAGTTCGTGGGGGCAAGCACCTGACAAAGCGAGCGATTTCAATCCTGCTTGACTTTCGCCTTTTCTTCGCCTAGGGTCTCGGCGTCACCCTCATAGGCCCCGAGCGCCCCCGAACGGGGTGCTCGGGGCCGAACTCCGAGACAAGCCGACGAGCCAAACCAGTCAAACAGATGAAAACCGTTTGAACCGTTTGAACCGATGAAAAGGAGATCTCCCATGCGAATCGAAATCATCCCGACACAGGCAGCCGCAAGCACGGGCCCCTCGGCGCGGCCCCACGTCGGGCAAGAAATCGCGCCCCATCGGGCTTCGCGTTCCCGAACTCCGGTTGCGCTGAGTTCTCTTCGGGCCGACCCCGTACGTCAGAGCCCCTTCTCCGCCGCTGCCGTGACCCCGGTGCCCGTGCGCTGGGATGTGGTTCGAGGCTAGAAGGAATCACGATCAAGGAGCCGTCGGCTCCGACGATCCCCCGACGTTGCCCCCGGCACAACCGGGGGAAAGAGCAAAGGGCGAACGGGAGAAAAAGCAACGAGGGGAAGAGGGGAAGAGGGGAAGAGGGGAAGAGGGGAAGAGGGGAAGAGGGGAAAGGGCATAAGGAAAGAGGGGAAACGAAAAAGGGAATAAGAAGAAAAAGAAAAGACTTCCTCACTCTTTCCCCGCGAGCCAGCCCTCCCCCCTCCTTGGCCACTTAGCCGCTTGGCCGGAGGCGACCTCGACGATAAACGACCTCGGTGGAACACGACCTCGAATCAGATCCGAAGGGCCGGGGCAAGGCGGCCCTCTGGATTCGCTCTTCCGCGCTGGACCATTTCCGCAACGCGCGGATCACACCGCGCTGAGGCCCCGGGGCGACGCCCGACGGATTAGCTCAAGAATGGGTCGCTGACCTTGATGATCTCGTCCCGGCCCGGGCCCACGGAAACGAAAGCGGCGGGCACCTCCACCAACGCCTCGATGCGATCCACGTAGCGCCGCGCGTTGTCGGGAAGATCTTCCATTCGGCGCACACCGCGGATGTCCTCATCCCAACCCGCCAGGACTTCGTATATGGGCTCGGCCTGGGCGACTTCCTCGAGGGTCATGGGAAAATCCTCGGTCACCTTGCCGTCGATCTTATAGCCCGTGGCCACGGGCAGATCGCCGAGGCCACTCAAGACGTCGAGCTTGTTGAGAGCCAGATCGGTGAGACCATTCACGGTGACGGCCTCGCGCAACAACACGGCATCGAACCACCCGCAGCGGCGCGGCCGCCCGGTGGTGGCACCAACCTCGGCGCCCGCCTGGCGCAGGGTCTCGCCGCGCTCGCCCTCGTCCTCGGTCGGGAAGGGCCCCGCGCCCACACGGGTCGTATACGCCTTGGTGATACCGATCACCTTGTCGATGCGCGTCGGACCCACCCCCGAGCCAGTACAAACGGCGCCGGCCACGCAATTCGATGAGGTCACGAAGGGATAGGTGCCGTGGTCGATGTCGAGGAAGGTCCCCTGGGCGCCCTCGAAGAGCACGCTCTTGCCCGCTCGCAAGGCGCGGTCGAGAATACGCCCGGTGTGATCCACGTAGGGCTCGAGGCGCCTGCCCCACTCGGTCAGCGTGACCAGCAGTGCATCCACATCGATGGCCTCCCCACCGTGGTATTGAGCGAGCTCGAAGTTGCGGCTACCCGCGGCCTTCTCGAGTTTTTCGCCCAGCGTGTCGGGGGCCAGCAGGTCGGCGACCCGCACGCCCCGGCGCGCCACCTTATCCTCGTAGGCGGGGCCGATGCCCCGACCCGTGGTGCCGATGCTGTCCTTCCCGGCGGCGGCTTCCCTCGCCTTGTCCAGGGCCTGGTGCCAGGGCAGGATCACGTGCGCCCTCCCCGAGACCCGCAGCCGCGAGGGATCGCGCAGGATCCCACGCTCGATCAATTTATCGATCTCCTCGAATAGAATCGCCGGGTCGACGACCACTCCGGGGCCGATCAGGTTGATGCTGCCCTCGTGGAGGATGCCCGAGGGCACGACGTGCAATACGGTCGTCTCACCGTCCACCACCAGGGTGTGGCCCGCGTTGTTGCCGCCCTGGAAACGCGCCACCAGGTCGGCCTGTGGGGCCAACCAATCCACGATCTTCCCCTTGCCCTCGTCGCCCCATTGGGCGCCCACGCCCACAACTGTCGCCATCTCTACAACTCCAACAATTTTGCAGTAATCACGTGAGGCGTACTGCGCAGTCTCTCGATAACATCGTCTTCCGGCAGGGAATCCACGTTGACCAGCATGGCCGCCTCCTTGCGTTCGGGTACCAAACCCAACTGCATACGGGAAATATTGATGCCGGCCTCGCCGAGAATCGTCCCGACCGTGCCCACCACTCCCGCCTGGTCGCGATTATGCAGCAACAACGTCGGCCCCTCCGGAATGGCCTCGAGCATGAAATCATCCACGCGCACGATGCGAGGCTGGTTGCCGTGGAAGATCGCCCCCTCGATCAAGCGCACGGAAGCTCCGCGCGTGCGCACGCTGATGGAACTCGCAAAGTCCACCGGCTTGCGCACCTTGGTCTCGATCAGGCGAATGCCCATCTCCTGAGCGAGAATGGGAGCATTCACCATGTTGACATTGGCCTGGGTGCGGTCCAGTAGCCCCCTCAGAACGGCGATCGTGATGGGAGCAACATTGATATCCGCAATATCGCCCGCGTACTCGACCTCGAGCTGCTCGATCGCCGAATCCACGAGTTGTCCCTGAAAACGACCGAGCTTTTCGGCCAGGACCAGGTAGGGCCCCACCTCGGTCATCAATTCCGGGGAAATCGACGGCACGTTGATCGAATTGCGCACGATGCCGTCGCAAAGAAAATCCCGCACCTGCTCGGCGACCGCCACGGAGACATTCACCTGGGCCTGCTCGGTGGAGGCTCCGAGATGGGGCGTGCAGATCACGCGGGGATGGGCGACCAGGGGGTGATCGGCGGGCGGCGGCTCCTCGACGAAGACGTCCAGAGCCGCGCCGGCCACCTGGCCGGATTCGAGCGCGCCGAGAAGTGCCTCCTCATCGACGATGCCTCCGCGAGCCGCATTCAGGATCAGCACACCCGGCTTGCACTTCGCAAAAGCGGCGGCATTCAGGAGACCGATCGTATCCTTGCTCTTGGGAACATGTACCGTGATCACATCCGCGCGAGACAGCAGTTCATCGAAGTCGACCTGCTCGACTTCCAGACGGGCAGCCGCCTCGGCGGTCAGAAAGGGATCCGCGACGACCACGCGCATTCCGAGGCCCTTGGCTCGGCTCACAGCGATGCGTCCGATATTGCCGGCGCCGATCACACCCAGGGTTCGGTTGAAGAGCTCCATCCCCTGGAATTTCTTCTTCTCCCACTTTCCGGCCTTCATGGAGGCCGTCGCCTGGGGGATATGACGCGCCAGGGAGACCATCAGGGCGATCGCATGCTCGGCCGTGGTGATGTTGTTGCCCTCGGGCGTGTTGACGACCACGATACCCCGGGTGGTCGCCGCCGGGACGTCGACGTTGTCCACGCCAATGCCCGCTCGCCCGATCACCTTGAGCTTCTCGGCCCGAGCGATCACGTCGGCCGTCACCTTGGTACCACTGCGAATCACCAACCCCTCGACGTCCGGGATCAGTTCCAGCAACTCATCGGGGCTGGCACCCGGACGCTCGATCACCTCGAGACCGTCGGCCTGCTTCAGCACCTCGACACCCTGGGGCGCGAGCGAATCCGATACGAGGACCCTGGTCAACTCGTTTCTCCTCGGGCTGGTTTCAGCCCAGATTTCATCCGGATCCTCCGGATGCTTTCAAGCGCCCACGCTCGACCACGGACTCCCGGGTCTCGCCCGGGGCCCAGATATTCCCCCCGCGTCCATCCTCGGACGCAGCCGACCCGATTCGCGGATCGACGGGGTTGCCTGAGACCATCGCTGATAGGCGCTAAATCCATGTCGTTACAGCGAAACCCGGCACACCGACCATATTGCCGAAGGCCCGGGAAAGTGTCAACGCAGGGCCCGGGAAGAGAATCCCCAAGGGCCGCCCGCGAGCCGATCCAGCAGCGGCTCTCGGAACCGAGCCGGTGGTGCGAAGAATGGGTCCCGGCTCCGACCCCCGGCTCCGGGCGGACTCGGAGCCGGGGCCGTTTCCCCAACGGTGGCGTGGCGTTGCCCCGGGGACGAGGCGAAATTGGAGGCAATCGGCACTTATGCGGGCACCCGATCGCGGGCACTGCCCCCGTCGCCCTCGCCTCGGCGCGTGATTCCGGGAACTTCCGAGCAGCGGCCGACGGGGCGAGACCCATTCTTCGCACCACCTCGGGTGAAAGCAAATCTCCCGGGGCATGGCGCGCCCGCTGCGGCCTGGCCTAATTTCTCATCTTCGCCCTTCCAACAAGGTCCTGCGCACCGTGTCTCATTCCCCGAAATCCCTGGCAATCGAGCCCCGCGGCGCCTTGGACGCCCAGATCCGGGTGCCCGGATCGAAGAGCCTCACCAATCGGGCCCTGCTCCTGGCCGCCCTCGCCGAGGGGGAGAGCACCCTCTCCGGCGCCCTGGCGAGCGACGATACCGACGTGATGCGGCAATCCCTCTCCGCTCTCGGCGCCGAGATCCAGATCGGATCCGAGCCCTGGCGGGTCCTGGGCACCGGCGGCGCGCTGGCGATCCCGGAAGTGGCCCTCTACGTCGGGAACTCCGGCACCACGGCGCGCTTCCTCACGGCGGCGGCCTGCCTGGCGGCGGGGCCGGTCGTGCTCGACGGAAACCCGCGTATGCGCGAGCGCCCCATCGTACACCTCGTCGATGCACTCGAAAGCCTCGGCGCCGAAGTGGAGATCCTGGGCGAAGAGGGCTGCCCGCCTGTGCGTGCGGCGGGCGGGGGGCTGACGGGAGGACGGGGCTCGATCGATGGTCGCCAGTCGAGCCAATACACCTCGGCGCTCCTCCAGGTGGCCCCCTATGCGAGCCAGGACGTGGAACTCGAATTCGTCGACGGAAAACTGGTCTCGCGACCCTACGTGGAGATCACCCTGGCGATCATGCGCGATTTCGGGGCGCGGGTGGAATGGCGCAGCAACGACGAGGGGGAATTCATCTGGGTCCAAGCGGGACAACCCTACCAGGCCCGCAACTACACGGTCGAAAGCGATGCCTCTTCGGCCGCCTACGCCTTCTGTGCCGCCGCCATCGCCGGGGGATCCGTTCGCGTCGATGGAATCCCGAAGAATTCCCTCCAGGCGGACTTCCGACTCCTCGACCTGCTTGAGTCCATGGGTTGCACGGTGCTGCGCGAGCGGGACTCCGTCGAGGTGCGGGGCCCCGCAGGTCCCCTGCGCAGCCTCGGCGAAGTCGACATGAACGACTTCCCGGATGCCGCCCTCGCCTACGCGGTTCTGGCCCTCTTCGCCGACGGTCCCACGAAGATCAAAAACGTCTGGAATCTCCGCATCAAGGAAACCGATCGCCTGGCCGCGCTCGAAAAGGAGCTGTGCAAACTCGGCGCCAAGGCCAGCGCGGATCACGACTCGCTGCTGATCCGACCGGGCCCGCTCCGGGGAGCCGAGATCGATACCTATGACGATCACCGCATGGCGATGTCCTTCGCCCTCGCGGGCCTGCGCGTCCCGGGCGTGGTGATTCGGGATCCGGCCTGCGTGAGCAAGACCTGGCCGGATTTCTTCGACGTCTTCGGGCGGCTCCAGGTGCGGTGACGAATCCCAGCAACCATCCCGACCCCGAGCTCTCGGCCCCGCGCGAGAACGCTTCCAACCCGTCCACGCGCGAACCCTCCGGTCGGCGGGGTGCGGGCGCCCGGGTGGAGGCGCGAAATCTCGGGCGCCGTTTTGGCGAGCATGCGGCTGTCGTCGACATGAACCTGGCCATCGAGGCCGGCGAGTGCTTTGGCCTGCTCGGTGCGAACGGAGCGGGCAAGACGACCTTCATCCGCATGCTCACGGGCTTCCTGGTTCCCAGTTCCGGGGAAATCACGGTGGATGGGATCTCTCCGGCCCGGCACCCACTTCAGGTCCAGGCGCGACTCGGCTACGTGCCCGAAATGCCGCGCCTCTACTCCGAGTGGCGAGTGAAGAACTTCCTCGGCTTCGTGGCCGGTCTGCACGGACTCAGTGGCCACGAGGGCAAGCGAGCCGTGGCCCGGGGGATCGAGCGCTTTGGCCTGCAGGAAGTGGCGAAACGGCTGATCGGCCATCTCTCCCGGGGCTACTGCCAACGCGTCTCCCTCGCCCAGGCCTTCCTCCATCGTCCATCCCTCGTCGTCGTCGACGAGCCCACGGTCGGCCTCGACCCCCGGCAACGTGAAGAAGTTCAAGAACGACTGGCCGAACTCAAGGGAGAATGCACGATCCTGCTCTGCACCCACGATCTCGACGAGGCCCTCAGACTCACCTCCCGCGCCGCAATCCTGCGCCGGGGAGCCCTCCTGGCCGTCGGCCAGAGCGCGGAATTACTCGCGGGGGACGCGGCCCTCCGATTCTTCGGCGACGCTGCGGCGGATTCGCCGGAAGGCGGACTCCCTTGACGGCCCTCTACGCACTCATTCGCAAGGAATGCGCCGTCCTCTTCGTCTCCCCGATCGCCTACCTGGTGCTGGCGGCAACCGCCCTGCTCACGACGATCGTCTTCTTCGAACACCTGCGCCTCTACAACCAACAACTCTTTCTCTTTGCCAGTACGAATATGGGCGGATTCGACAGCGGTGCGATCCCCGACTACATCAACCTTCGCGACACCGTCTTCCTTCCCGTCATGGAACAACTCGGCCTGATGCTCCTATTTCCGATCCCCCTCATCACCATGCGGATCTTTGCCCGAGAACGTGCGCTCGGAACCGATGAACTCCTGCTGACCAGTGGCGTGGGCCCGGGGCGGATCGTCTTTGCGAAATTCCTCGTATGCTACGGCTTCGTATTGCTAATGCTGAGCGTGAGCTTCATCTACCCCGCGAGCACAATCGTCAAGGGCGGGCTCGGCCTCTCCCATCTGCTGGCCGTCTTCCTCGGCATGCTGGGCCTGGGCAGCGGTATCGCCTCGATCGGCCTCGTCTGCTCGGCACTGACCCGGAGCCAGGTCATCGCGGCCGCCACGACCATCGCCAGCACCTTCCTGCTCTACGACTTTGGCTGGCTCTTTCCCTTCATCGGATCCGAAACGGCGGCCTTCCTCGACGCCCTCGCACTCCATACCCACTATGCCCATTTCGCGGAGGGATGGATCTCGGCGGCCGACGGCGCCTACTTCCTGGCGCTCGCCATCGCGGCGGGCGGCCTCGTCCGCGCCGCCCTCGAGTGGCGGAGGCTGAGCCCATGACGGCCGCGCTGGCAATGATCGGGGGAACCCTCGTCGCCTTCGGACTCATCAGCCAACAGACCCTCGGCGATTCGACCCCCCTGGCTCTCGTCCATCTCGGCCTCGGCTCCCTGGCCCTGGCGGGCGCTGCCCTGTCGGCATTGCTGCGCATGGGACGGGGGACCGACACCGCCCTACGCGGCCCCCTGCTACGGGTCGTACTGCGAGCCATCGGAGTCTGTGCCCTGGCCGTCGGCCTCTACCTGGCGGCCGCCACCTCGGGCACCCGCCTCGACTGGACCCTCGAAGAAGAATTCACCCTCTCCCAGGCCAGTCGCAAACTACTCGACGAACTTCCCAGCCCCCTGAGCCTGCGCCTCTACGCCGCGGCGGGCGATCCTCGCATCCGCCGCAGCCGCTTTCTGCTGGAGACTTTTGCCCAGGGGCGCGAGATCGACGTGGAGGTACTCACCCTGGAAGACCATCCCGAGCACGAGGATCGCTACGGAATCGGATCCTCGAACTCCGTGGTGGTGGAATCGCCGGCGGATTGGGCGCTGGTCGAACGCCCGGGCGAAAGCAGTCTCTACGAAGCCATCGCCCGAATCACCCGGCCCCGGGACGCGATCCTCTACGTGGGCGTCGGAGCGGGCGAAGGCGATCTGAGGGGGGGCGAAGCGTCCGGATATTCGGGACTCGGAGCGGCGCTGGAGAGCGAGGGCTTCCGCCTGCGTGCCCTGCCCCTTGCGATCATCGACGAAATTCCCGAGGACGCCGCGGGCCTGCTGCTGATCGCCCCCCGGCGCTCGCTGCCCGAAAGCGCCCAGGCGGCCATGCGACGCTTCATAAACCGGGGCGGGGCGCTGATCGCTTTTCTCGAACCCGGCGTCGAAAGCGGCCTGGAAGCCCTGCTCGGCGAATACGGCATCCACTCGCCCAATACCGTCGTCGTCGACCCCTCCTCGCTGCCCATCGAAGGCGATCCCCCGGGCCTCAATCCCGTCGCCTCGGCCTATGCCGAACACCCGATCACACGCGGACTCGACCGCAATCGCATGACCTTCTTTCGACGCGCTCGACCCCTGGAACTGCGCAAGATGCGAGCCGATGATCGCCTGCGCGCCGTCGTACTCAGCAGCCACGACGCCTGGACGGATGCGAACGCCGCCTCCCTCCCCCCCCAGGCGATTCCGGAACCCCCGAGCGCGGCCCGCTTCGACTACCGCACCCTGGTGGCGGGGGCGGAGATCCTGCGCGGGGGAGCGCGAGCCCGCATCGTCGCCTTCGGCGATTCGGATCTGGCCTCCAATCGCTACCTGCGGACGCTCTACAACCTGGATCTCGTACTCAACGCCATCCACTGGGCCCTCGAGAACGAATCCGCCATCGCGCTGCATCCGAAACGGGGCGGACAGCAGTTGGTGCAGTTCCCGCTTCCCGTGCAGCATTCCCTGCAGACCTTCTACCACGCGGGCCTGCTGGTGCCGGAACTTCTGCTGCTCGTGGCTGGCCTCGTCTGGCTGCGCCAGCGCCGGGGCTGATTCTTGGCGGCGGATTCGAGCCCGCCGCGCCCGCTGGCGAAAAGCCGGCGCGCGGGCCGCAGCAGGACCACGGCGAGTTTCGGATCAATCGGCCCCGGGCTGCTGGGTGGCGATCGCGATGCCGTCGGCTCCGGCCTTCTGGGCGAGGTCGAGAATATTCACGGCCCGGCCCAGGAGCACGCGCTGATCCCCCTTGAGCACGACCACCTTATCCCGGGCGGCCTCGAGAGCGATCTCCAGGCGAGCGGCCAATTCCCCCTCAACAACCCGCTGGGAGTTCAATTTAAGGACGCCGAATTCGTCGATTTCCACCGTGACCCCCTCCGGCGGCATCTCCTCGGCGACTTCCGCGGCGGGCAGGTCGATCTCCTTGCCCTCGTCGTGAACCGCCGTGGTGGTCACCATGAAGATGATCAGCAGCACCAGGAAGATATCCGTCAACGGCGTGACGTTGATCTCGGCGACGATCCCCCCGCCCTCACCCTCACCCGCCTCGGGAAGTTGGGAAACGGCCATCAGGAAGATTCCCGCGTCGCCCCGGATTCCACGAAGAGGATGGCCTGGACGAGACGCTCGCCGGCCCGGGCGTAGGTGGCCGAGATCGAATTCACCCGGGTGGTGAGATAGTTGTAGAGGACGAGGGCCACGATGGCGACGCCGAGTCCGGCCGCCGTTGCGATCAGGGCCTCGGAGAGACTCGAGGCGACGACCTGAAAGCCTCCGCCGGCCGCATCGCTCAGATCCGCAAAGGCGCGGATGATGCCCACCACCGTCCCGAAAAGACCCACGAAGGGGGCGAGGGATCCGACGGTACCGATCATCCACACGCCACGGCGCAACTCGCTGTTCGCCTCGGCGCGCAGGGTCGCGAGGACGCGGTCGTAATCCTCCAGGGTGATATTCTCCCAGCGCAGGGCCTCACTGAAGATTTCCGCCAGGGGCAGATCGGATTCCTGGCAGAGATCCCGGGCCCGGCCGAGATCGGGCTCGACGAGGGCGTCGATCACATCATTCGCGAACTCCCGGCTCGACGCCTCCAGGCCGCGAAAGAAACGCAAGCGATCAAAAAAAACGGCCAGCGTGAGGATGGATCCGATTGCCAGGGGGATATTCGAGAGCCAGCCCATGATGAGCAGGTCGATCAGGTGCTGGGCGTCGAACATTTTCAGAACTCTCTTCCGGCTGGAGGGATGGATCGCCACTCGATGCAAGCCAAGGGGCTGGGTCCCCAGCGTACAGAACGACCGACTCGAACGCAGGGAAAAGCCCCGGGGATTCGAGCGGAATGGGCGGGAACCATTCGCGGGCCCACAGCCTCGGAAAGCGACAGAGCGCCCGCACGGGGTCCGGGCTAATTTCGTGGGATCAAAAAGCGGGGCAAACGCGCTGCGGGGAAGGCACGGCCCAAAGCAATGAGTCTCCAACTGACGATCGCACCTCGGCGCAGGCAGCGCCGCGCAGCCATTCTTTTCACTTCGGGAACGAATTGGGGGCCCGCAGCCAACCTGCCCCGCAGCGCGGGGGGACCCGAATTGGGCCTCGTCGTCTTCGACGATGTCTCGGCCCGGCACCGGGCGGCCCTATTCTCCACGGGATTGCACGCCCTCTTCCTGGCGGGACTCCTCGCGGCGGCCGCCCTCGCTCCTCCGGAGTTGGTCGAACGCGTCATTCCCGTCCAGTTGATGCCTCCGCGACCCGCCGTGGAATTGCCCGGAACCCTCGCCGAACCCGCTCCTGCGGGGCCGCGGGCGGTCGGAATCCGGCGGCCCAATGCGGCCGCCCTGGCCGCCGCAGAGCAACAACTCACCCCGGAGCAGGCCGCGGCCCTGCGTGCCGCCGCCCTGGAGGTCGCCCGGCGCTCGATTCAATCCCTGCAACTCGAGGCCGAGCGCGCCCCGGAACTCCCCGCACAGATCGCCCGGCGGCCAGTCGAAGCCGAGCGACTGGCGGCGAGGGCGGCCGCCGCCATTTCGGCCGAGCGGGTGCTGGAGGTCGAGAATTTCGAGAACATCGCCATCGACCCAGAAGATCTCGCAGCCCTCGACCTCGATCTCGCGGCACCGCGAAAGATCGATCCGATTCACCTCGGCGACCTCTCGGCCGCAGAGGCCCTGCGCGTGCTCGAGAATATCGAGCCCAGTGAGTACTCGGGCCGTCTGGCCAGCGGCGCTGCGCCGGCCGCTGATGCTCCGGCGACCGTCGAAGCGGGGATGCTGGACCTGCGACTCACGGACGGCTACCCGGGCGGCCCCGGCGGTGGAGACGGGGGGGCGGGGGCCGGGGCCGGCAGCGGGGGCCAAGGCGAAGTCGTCGGCGCCGTGCGCTGTCTGGAGAGCGCGCCCGTGCAGCGCTACCTCGGCCACGTACAGCGCCGGACGCGCAAGCGCTGGACGGTCCCGGCCGGTATCGAACGCGATGCGCGGGTCGTGCTGCATTTCTCCCTGAATCGCGCGGGTATGGCGAGGGATATGGAGGCCATGAAGGGGCGCGATGCAATCCTCGCCGAGAGCGCCATCCAGGCATTGCGCTCGGCTTCTCCCTTCCCCCCCATGAACGACGCCAATCGCTGCCTCGCCGACAAGCGAATCGTCCTGACTTTCACCGTCCCCCCCCGTTGAACGGTCGCCCGAAGGTGTTCAGCATCCGCATCCAGCGCCCCGCGCATCCGACCTCCAGACTCCTCGCTCTCCTGGGCGCGGGCTGCCTGCTGGGCTCCGGGACGACGCTGGCGGCCGGGGAACTCCAGGCCCAGACGCCTGGAATCGATGAGCCCGCACCCGAGGGAGCCCTGCCCTGCCCCCGACTCGATCTCTTCTTCGACACGGCCGAGCGCGTGATCGAAAAGCGGATGGATAGCAACCGCGACTGCCAGCCGGATCAGATCGTCGAATACGAAGCGGATCGAGCGATCCGCTCGCGACAGGATCGCGACCACGATGGCCGCATGGACCGTTGGATTCAATACGCCGCCGACGGCGAGATCCTGCGCGAGGAGCGGGACGATGCGGGGGATGCCCGGGTGGATACCTGGCTCGAATTCGAGGGGGCCGAACTGAGCGAGAAGCGCGAGGATCGCAATGCCGACGGCGGGGTGGATCGCGTGACGCGCTACGCGAATGGAGAGCCCAGCGAGCGCAGCGAAGATACGAATCTCGACGGCCAGGCGGATCGCTTCAGCTATTTCGAAGCCGGCGTGACCCGCCGCGTCGAGGCGGATCGCAACCACGACGGGCGCCTCGACATCCGCGCGGAATTCGATGCTTCGGGGGCCAAGCGGGTCGAATACCAGGATCAGGATCGCGACGGGACTTTCGAAATCGCCCTCTTCTATCGGGGAGACCGGGTCGAAAGGGTCGAGGAGGATACCCGGAGCGACGGGCGGGCGGACGTCATTGTCCACTACGAAGTCGATCGCTCCCCGACGCCCGCTGCGGATGAAAAAATCGCCCGCATCATCCTGCGCCGGGAAATCGACGGCGACGGCGACGGGCGCTTCGAGAGCATCTCCCACTTCGAGGCCGGAACCGAGCGCGCTCGCCACCTCGACGCCGATCACGACGGCTTCGCGGAATTGATCGCCCTGATCGCCCCCGACGGCAACATCGAGAGTGAAGCCATCGATAGCGACCGAAGCGGACACCACGATCTGATGCGCTTCTACACGGCGGGGAGTCTCGAACGCGAGGAGCGCGACGCCGATGGCGATGGCCAATCCGAAGTCGTGACCTTCTTCGAAGCCGAGCTTCCTACGCGACAACGCGCCGATACGACCGGCGACGGGCATATGGATACCCAACTCTTCTACCGCGAAGGCCAGAAACACGAACAGACGGAGGATCGCGACGCCGATGGCCGACCCGATATCCGCTACCGCTTCAACGCCTCGCAGGAAATCGCCTTCGAGTCCCGCGACGAAGATCGCGACGGACGCTTCGAAACCGAACTCGACTATCACGAGGGCGAGGTGAGTCAGCGCCGAGTGGATTCCACCGGGGCGGGAAGACCGGATCGCAGGGAGTTCTACGTGGGAGGCCAACTCCAACGCATCGAGCACGATCAGGATCAGGATGGCAGGGCCGAAGCCTGGAGCCATTACGACGAGCGGGGGCATCTGGCGCGACGGGAAGAGGATGGCGACGGCGACGGGAAGGTGGATCGCTGGCTGAGTTTCGATCCCGCGAGCGCTGAGCTGCTGCTGGTGGAGAGCGATACGCGCGGGGACGGGTTCCCGGATCGCTGGCAGATGCTGGCCGCCGGGGGCGAGCCACGACGAATCGAGGAGGATCGCAACGCCGACCAGCGCGTCGATCACTGGCTCTACTTCGAAGCGGGGCTGGCGACACGCTTCGAGGAGGATCGGAATCATGATGGGCGCGTCGATACGCGGGGCCAACTCGACGCCGAGGGACACAGCGTGCTGATCGAGAACGACACCCTCGGCGATGGACTCTTCGACCTGCGCCAGCATTTCGAGGCTGAACGCCAGACCCTCGAGGAACGCGATACCTCGGGAGATTCCCATTTCGATCTCGTGACGCATTTTTCCGAGGGACTTCGAATTCGCCAGGAAATGGACGGCGATGGAGATGGCCGCTTCGAGACCCACCTGCTCTTCGAAGGAGATCGTGCCGTCGAGCAACGCCGGGATACCACGGGCGATGGCGCCTTCGATCTCCGCATCCTGCTGGCCGAAGACGGACATCCGCTGCGAGAGGAATTCGATACCAACGCCGATGGAAAGGCGGATGTCCTCAAACACTACGAGCGGGATGAAGTGGTCCGCGAGCAACTCGACGCCGACTACGACGGCCGCTTCGAACAGACGTCCCTCCAGCGTGCGGGCGTTCGGATCCTGGTCGAAACGGATCTCGACGGCGACGGTTTCGCAGAGATTGCGGTCGACTACGAGGCCGGCCGAAAGCTGCGCCAATTCGAGGGCAGACGGCCCGATGGCGGGAGTCTGCGGGTGATTCATTTCGATCCCGAGGAGCGAGCAAAAGCGAGCGAAGAGGATACGAGTGGCGATGGCGCCTTTGACACCTTTCGATATTACGAGGTCGGCATACAACGGCGCAGTGAACAGGATTCCAACGCCGATGGAGAGGTGGATATCTGGATCCGCTACGACAGCGACGGCCGCATCGTCCTGCGCGAAGAGGATCGCAGTGGCGACGGCCAGGTGGATTTTCGCGTTCACTTCCGCGAGGGCCTGGCGCGTCGGGTCGAGGAGCAGAATCCGCAAAAAGACTGCCTGCATCTCGTCAGCTGGCTCGACAAGACGGGGGCAATCATCGCCGAGGAAAGGGATACCCAGAACGATTGCCGCATGGATACCTGGAACTACTACCGGGGCGACGCCCTCTCGCGACAGGGGCGGGATAGCGACTTCGACGGCCGCGCGGATCTGCTGCTGCGATTCGATCGCGGGCAGCACATCCGCGTGCAGGAGATCGTCGGCGAGACGGGGCGGCCCCAGAAGAAGATCTTCCTCTCCGCCTCGGGCCAGGAAATCCGCCAATGCCTGGATAGCCAGAGCGAGGGCCGCTTCGACCTCGTGATCTTCCGCGACGGGCAGAAACTGCGCGAAACCTGGCTCGATAGCGAGGGGGACGGGCTCACGGATCAACGCGACGTCTACCGGAATGGCCAGCGGGTGCGCGTGGAAATCGACAGCAATGGGGACGGTCGACCCGACGTCCAGCAACTCCTCGGGCCGAGCGGCGACATCGAGCGCCAGGACGAGGACTCGGATTTCGATGGACGATGGGATCGAAGCTTCGTCGGGGATCGGCCCGCCCCCCTGCCCGAAAGCAGCGAGGCCCCCGGCGCCCTGGAAGAATTCGACTGTGGAGCATTCGACGCCTTCTGGCAGAGCCACTGAGCGGCCGCCCCCTCCCACAGCCGGGAGCGAGGTCGACCGGGGGATGGATAAATTTCTTTCCCCGGCCCGGGGAGGACTGCGAGATGGGTCGCGAGATGCCATCATGGGGCCCGACCCCCCGGAGGCCATCGGCCCCCCGCCCCAAAACGAGGATTTCCCCCAGCCATGAGCAACCCCCTGATCGAGGTCCAGAAGCACGGACAGAGCCTCTGGTATGACTACATCAGCCGAGACCTTCTACTCTCCGGCGAATTGCGACGCCTGGTCGAGGAGGACGGCGTACTCGGTGTCACCTCGAATCCGGCCATCTTCGAGAAGGCGATCGCCGGCTCCTCGGATTACGATCCCGCCATTCAGGCCCTCGTCGCCCAGGCGCATGGCGATGATAAGGGCATCTACGAAGCACTGGCGATTCAGGACATCCAACTCGGCTGCGATGTCCTGCGCGGAGTTTTCGATCGAAGCGAACGCAGGGACGGCTACGTGAGCCTCGAGGTCGCACCCGACCTCGCCTACCAGACCGAGGCCACGATCGAGGAAGCGCGACGGCTCTGGAATGCGGTGGGTCGCCCCAATCTGATGATCAAGGTGCCCGCCACCCGCGAGGGTCTGCCCGCCATCGAGGAATTGATCGCCGAGGGCATCAACGTCAATGCCACCCTGCTCTTTGCCCTGGATTTCTACGAGGGGGTTCATGAGGCCTACCAGCGCGGGATCGAACGTCGCATCGAGAGCGGAGGGGATGCGGCGGACGTGGCCAGCGTGGCCAGTTTCTTCATCAGCCGCATCGATGCCGCGATCGAAAAGCGCGTGGCCGCCGAATTCGCGGAATCTCCCGACCCCGCCCGCAAGGCCCTCCTCGAGGCCCTGATCGCCCGGGTGGCGGTGGCGAATGCCGTCGCAGCCTACGCGAGTTTTCGCACCACCCTGACCAGCCCGCGCTGGCGGGCCCTGGCCGAGGCGGGGGCCCGACCCCAGCGCGTGCTCTGGGCCAGCACGGGGACGAAGAATCCCGACCTGCCCCCCACCCTCTACGTCGACTCCCTGATCGGCCCGGACACCGTGAATACCGTGCCCGAGGCCACTTTCGCGGCCTTCAAAAAGCAGGGAGAGGTGCGCGATGCACTCGGGGGCGATCCGGCGGCCAGCCTCGCCGAAGCCCGGGCCCTGCTGGCGAGCCTCGACGAGTTGGGAATCTCTTTATCCGAAATCACCGACGATCTGCTCAGCCACGGCTGCCAACTCTTCTGTGACGCCTTCGACCAGGTCCTGCGAGCGGTCGCCGAAAAGCGTGCGGCCCTGACGACGTCAAAATGAGTGGATCCGCCGGCACGCCCGAGGCCAGTGCCCGGGCCGCCCTCGAATTCGTGAGCGAGGGACAGACACTCGGCCTGGGCACGGGAAGGGCCGCCGAGGCCTTCGTGCGGGCGCTCGGGGGGCGCGTCGCCGAGGGACTCGAGATCCGAGGGGTCCCGACCTCCGAGCGCACGGCCGCCCTGGCCGAGAAGTACGCGATCCCGCTGCTCAGCCTGGCCGAGGCCAAGAGCCTCGATATCTGCTTCGATGGTGCGGATGAGGTGGACGCGCAACTCGACGTCATCAAGGGCTATGGGGGCGCGCTGGTGCGCGAGAAGATCGTCGCCGCCTCATCCGAGCAATTGGTGATCCTGATCGGTGCCGAGAAACTCGTCGGCCGATTGGGGGAGCGGGGCAAGCTTCCCATCGAGGTCATTCCCTTCGCGGAAAGCCTCGTCGGCCGGCGCCTGGAAGAATTGGGCTGCCCGGCCGAATGCCGCAGGGACGAGCGGGGAGAAACCTTCGTGAGCGACAACGGCAATCTGATCCTCGACTGCCGGGTCGAAGCCATCGCGAAACCGAATGAATTCGAGCAGAGCCTGCTCGCGATTCCCGGCGTGGTCGGGACCGGTCTCTTCCTCGGGATGGCGAATGCCGTGATCGTCCAGCATGGAGATCGAGTGGAGGTCCGTCGCCGCTGAGACAGCGCCGGTGCTGCCCGGCTCCGATCCGCGACGGCTCGGCCCACGATCTGCCCTACGTTCGTTCACCGGGCAGTCGATCCCCCGGCAGTCGCCGGGGGTTGGCCGGGCATTCGCCAGGGATTGGCCGGCCCGCCGACCCCGTCGCCGAAGCAGAGCCAATTTCGGCCGCGGCACCTCTCTTGCATCCACTCCCAGAGGCGGACGCCGAATTTTCGGCGCTCCGATTCAAAGGAGATAGCATGCGTTCGATTCGATCCCTGCTCTGGGTCGGAAGTGGTCGGGGCCTGGCCGAAAGCGGCGTGGGCGAAGCCCCCACCCTCGACATCACCTGGGTGCCCGACCCCGCGGCCGCCCTCGCCCTTCCCCCGATGATTCTCGACGCCACCGTCCTCGAGGGCGAGGAGCGCGACGGACTGATGCATTCGCTCCGCCAGTTGAAGCGGCGCCCGGGGACGCCTCCGATCCTGATCTACTTCGCCGGAAAGGGAGGAGGATCCGGGGAGGCCGCCCAGGGCGGGGGCTGCGAAGCGACCCTGCGCGAACTATTGGCCGCCGGGGCCCACGATGTGATGCTGCCTCCCGAGCCCGGCCAGGCCCCCCGGCTTCTCGACGATCTCCTGGCCCGCATCGATGAACTCGCCGAAAAAGGAACGGCACTTCCGGGATCCCGAAGAGAGGTTCCGCCAAGCCGGGCGCCGACCGCCTGCGGGCGAATCGTGGGAAGGAGCCGAGCCCTGCGCGACGTCCTGGCCCTCAGCGAAAGAGCCGCACACTCCCGGGCCAACGTCCTGATCCACGGCGAGAGTGGCACCGGAAAGGAATTGGTGGCTCGGGAGATCCACGACCTCGGGCCGCGCAGCCAGTCTTCGTTCATCGCGGTAAATTGCGCGGCAATCCCCGAGACCCTGCTCGAGAGCGAACTCTTCGGACACCGCAAGGGCGCCTTCACGGGCGCCGATCGGGATCGACCCGGACACTTCGAATTGGCCCATCGGGGCACTCTGCTCCTGGATGAGATCGGCGAAACCAGCCCCGCCCTCCAGGCCAAGCTGCTGCGCGCCGTGCAGGAACGCGAGATCCTGCCGGTCGGCGCGCATCGGCCTCATCCCGTCGACGTGCGCCTGATCGTCGCCACCAATCGCAGTCTCCTCGACGAAATCGAAAGCGGGCGTTTCAGACAGGATCTCTACTATCGCCTGGCGGTATTTCCGATCCCGATCCCCCCCCTGCGCGAACGCAGCGAAGACATCCTGGCACTGGCCCGGCATTTTCTCGAAAAACATGCCGAGGGGGAAGGAAAATCCGGCTGCCAGTTTTCAACGGCTTCCCAGAGGCTGCTGCTCAGCCACCATTGGCCGGGAAATATTCGAGAACTCGAGAATGAAGTGCAACGCGCCCTGGCCCTGTCGAATCCGGGAGAACTCATCGGCCCGCGGCGACTTTCACCCCGAATTCTCGGAGTGGTGGAGGCCGTCGACCGCGCCCCTTCCGGGGGCGAGAACCTCCAGGCCACTCTTGCGGGCATCGAGGCCTGGCTGATCCGCAGCGCCCTCGAAAGGAATGGGGGGCGCCGGGCCGCCACCGCCCGCAAGCTCGGAGTCACCCGCGAAGGGCTCTACAAAAAAATGCGGCGATTGCGAATCGAAGCCTGAAGGGATGAGATCTTCCCCCCATCCGGATCTCCCTTCCCCCGGGCAGGAGGGTGCTACTTCAACTTCTTGAGAACGGAGAGCAGGCTGTTGAAATCATTGGTCCAGAGGGGCTCCTGCATATAGCCCGAGGGTTCCAATTCACCGAAGAAGAGCTTTGAAGTGTCCAGACCAATTCGTGCATGCGCTTTTCTGCGAGCGGCTTCAAGGCTTCGATTCTTCCCGGATCGCGGCTCAGGAAGATCCATTTGGCGGGGGCTGCAACCTTCATTCCGAAAGGCATGTTGTTCACGTTCATGACTTCGAGACCGTGGGCTTTCGCCGACGCGATAGAGGATGGGTTCCAGGTTGAAGTGGCGACTCGAGGCGTGGACTGCGATCAGGCCCGAGGGTTTGAGATGCTCGAGAAAAAGCGCATAAGCCTCTCGGGTCATCAGGTGGAAGGGAATCGAATCGCTCGAGAAGGCGTCGATGACGAGCAGATCGAATCGATTTCGTTGTCCCCTATCGAGTTCTCTCTGCAGCGACAGGCGACCGTCGCCGGGGATGATCTCAATCGAGGCCTGACTGTCTTCCAGGAAAGTGAAATATCCATCCCGGCCCGCAAATCCGACCACGGATGGATCAATTTCGTAGAAGCGAATCCGGTCGCCGGCCTCGCCATAGGCGGCCAAGCTGCCGGCCCCCATTCCCACGATGCCAATCTCGAGGGGATGGCCCTGCCCGCGCTGGGCCATCACCAGGCCGATTCCCGTCGAAACCCCGTAGTAGGAGATCGGCCGATGTCGATATCCGGGCCCGAGAAGTTGGGCCCCGTGAATGGTCGTTCCATGGCGGAGAACCCTGCGGCCGCGCACGGGATCCTCCCTCTCCCACTCCCCGATGCGATGAACCCCAAAAAAAAATTCGCTCCTTATGGATCAGGTCCGCGGGCTCGGCGCTCATTCCCACTGCCGTCCAGGCAAAGACCCCCAGGCTGAAGGCGATCACGAGGGAAAGGCGCCAGCGGCCCCGTGCCGGATGGAGTCGGCTCTCGGGATCTCTCGCGAAGAGGTATACGAGAAACCCCCAGGTCAGCGCATACGCGAGTTGCAATTCGAAGTAGTCCTCGATGATTCGCGGAGCGATCAACCCCACGAAGAGTCCTCCCAGCACACCTCCCCACGACACGCCCAGGTAGAGAGGAAGTCAGCAACGGGGCGGGGGGACGCAGGCGGTAGAGTTCTCCGTGGATCAGCATGCAGAGTAAAAAGAGAATCCCGCATAGGAGCGGAACCTGGACAGATATCAACCAGAAGATCGTCGAAGCCCTTCCCGGCTGGGGCACCCAGAGCACCACCCCGTATTCAAGGGCCAGCACCCCGAGAGCGATCCCCAGCCAGAGTGAGCGTCGATAGAAACGCTCCGAGGCGAAGCAGAGGATGAAACTCGCCAGGTACAGACCCAGGGGCAAAATCCACAGAAAGGGAAAACTCGCCAGGTCGAGGCAGAGTTTATTGGTGACCGCCATCAGCAGCATCACCGCACAGGCGGGCAGTAGAAGCCATAGCGCGCGGTGGCCGGAGGGCAGCGGCCTCGCATTCACTTCGCCGACCGCGCTCCCCGTCGGGGATTCGCCGGACGCCGTCCGGGTGGCCAGGAAGCCCGCCGCCAGGATCAGGATCGCCGCTGCGACGAAGCCCCGGGGACCAGAGCCAGCCGACCTCTCGCAGCGGCAGGAAGGGCTCGACCAGCAGGGGAAGCAGAAGAGCGCGACGAAAGAACCGAGATTGGAAACGGCATAGAGGGGATAGGGGGAGCGATCGGGATAGCGGCGGGCAAACCAGGCCTGAAGAAGTGGCCCGGTCGCCGAGAGCGCCACAAAGGGCAAGGCGACCGTCGATAGCAGCATGATCAGGATCGCGAAGGAGGGATCTCCATCCAACCCCTCGGGCCGCCAGTGCTCACCTGGCGTGACGGGAAGTAGAAGCATCGATCCCCCGAAAACCCCCGCGTGGGTCAGCCATTGCACGCGCGGCGCAAGAAGACGCACCGAGCCATAGGCATAGAGATAGCCGAGAAAGAGGGCCGCCTGGTAGAACATCAGACAGACCGTCCAGACACCCGGACCATCCCCGAACCAGGGCAGAATCAGCTTCCCCAGCACGGACTGGACGAGAAAGATCAGAAATGCCCCGGAAAAGATGGCGGCCGCAAAAAGGATGACGGGGAGATCCCTGCGCTGATCCACTTGATCCGCTGCTCCTCACCTCCCCGGATCAGGGGCTCGAACTGCGGCGAATTCTAATATGGGCGGGCCCGCGGCGGGGGGGGAGCCGTTTCGGCGGCGGGGGGTATTGTGGATGTGCCTCCGGCCGATTTTCGTGCGGCGAAGCCCCCTCTAAAAGACGCCCACGCGGCGGGCTGGATGCAGCGCTGATCCTCGTGCGGATCCATCCGTCTCGCTGCGCCCAACTGGCCCCGGAGTGAGTGTCTCCAACTGCGGGCCTGCTCGATGAAACCCGAGGAAGTGCGGGGAATCCGGCTCGATGCTCCCCGAGCGGGCGGGGTCCGGGCTGGCCCGCCCATGCGCCCGTTCCCCGATTCTTCGCCATGCCGAGCATCGAAGCCAGAGCGGCGGGGTCGGCGGGCGATCGCCCGCCGCGGCGCACCCCGGCGACATGCGACCCTTTCTGGACTGGGGGCGCCAACACCTGAAACCCAAT
>CAYTAT010000042.1:37506-39819 GCA_964435795.1 uncultured Spirochaetaceae bacterium | reverse complement strand
TCTTCGTGACGGCGGGGTGCTCTTCGTGACGGCGGGGTGCTCTTCGTGACGGCGGGGATAGGAGATTTGGATCTTCCGGGTTTCGTGTGGCTGGATTCGTGATGGTGAGAACGGTGAGAACGGCGCATCGCGGCCTGTGCAGGCCGCGATGCGAGGCAGGTATCGGCGCAGGGGCAGGCTCCTTCGCCGCGGTCTCAGGACTCTAATCCGGCGTCGAGAAATTTGATCCTGGCCGACTTTACCGGTCGCAGGCAAAGCTTGACAGCCGACGGCGGGTCTGCGCCCTCTGCGAACCCACCACACGAAAGCCTGAAGCCCCGGAGATTTGAGCTGGCTTCTGGCGGGCGCCCGGGGGTTGGGGCTATCGCAAGCTGCTGTTCCAGCCCCTATCCCCCAGCCCCTATCTTCCAGCCCCTATCCCCCAGCCCCTATCTTCCAGCCCCTATCCCCCAGCCCCTCCCCCCCCCCCAGCCCTTATCCCAGTCCCGATCACAAGAGGGAGCCCGTCACGGGGCGGGAGAGTGCAGCTCAACTTCAAGAGCGAGAAGGCTCGGATCCGCTCGACCTATTTGGGGGTCTGCCGCGCCGCCTCCCTCCAACTGAGGGCGCAGCCGATCAGGGCGAGCAGCAGGGCCAGTAGCACACGCGGATCGCCCAGTTGAAACCAAGGGTCAATGGGGAATGCAATGGTCTTGCGCATGGCGGCGACCTTGAACTCGTGAGAGCTGGTGAAATCCGAGTTGCCTGCGATCTCGAGTAGGTCGCGCCGACTTCGGTAGCGCATGCCTGCTCCCCGGGTCCATTCTTCCATCCCGTCGGCGTTCATGATATCCATGGCCGTATTGGCGGCCTCTCCGTACAATACCGGGTGACAGGCTCTGGAGAGAAGTTCCGGCAACATATAGTCCATGTATTTCGCCAGCACTTCATCACTCGTTTCACCGGGATCGACCCCCTCGATCTGTTGCGGCGTTTCGTACATATCGATGACGTTGACCATTACGAAGTCGTCGCCGGTGTCTTCCTCCATGAACTTACGCAGTCTGGCGACTGCTTCGGGCGAGGGTCTCGGCTGGCTGCTTTCGGCCTCTACGATGTAGCGTTCGATCTCCTCATCGGTGAGCTTTCCACCGAACGAGGTATACCAGCTGAAGAAGACTGCGTAGAGCCCCATGATCACCAACCAGATCCACTTCGTGCGTGTCATATCGATATCTCCGATCCCAATGTAAAGAGGATAGGGCATGAAAGCTGCTTCCTATATGGTGTTCGGGTGTAATCGCTTTCAGCGTGAGGTGTGTTCGTCGCACCGTACACGTCCTCGGGTCGATCTTCCGTGTTATTGAGTAGGAAAAGCCCCGATCTGATGCCGATGTAGAGAGGAAGTAGATCGTCCATGATGAAGTCGCGTCTCCCACCAAAGATGCCGGAACGCGGCCGAGCGAAATCTCTTCCCTCGATCCGGAAGGCGATCGTGAAGCCTTAGGATAGAACCTTCTCGCCTGATCAGATCTCCAGGTCGATTTCAAACGCATTTCCGGGCACCCACTTCCGCTTCTCGTCATGAGTATGGCCCGGCTGCCCGGGAAGAGATTGCTCGGGCCGTGCTTGCGATGCGCGGCACGAAACCAGCCCTATGCGATCGGGGAAGCGGGCTCACTGGCGACTTGGTCGGCCACTTCGTCTGCATCGGGTCCGAAGTCTCTAATCGTCGCAATGATATCCATGTCCCCCGTAGAGGAAGATCCGTAGAGTCTGGCGGCAATCGGTCCGGTCAGCGCGAGTTCCTCGACCCAAGGCGCTGTCGCGAAGTGAGTAGAATCTTCGGGGGCTTTATACGAAGCATGGTATATCTCAGGGGGGATCCTCTTGAGGTGAGCCCGCCGCGCTATTGATCCCGTGGCGCAAAAATGATGTCGACTCTTCGGCGACTCGGCTTCAAGACGGAACCGATGCTGGGCGCCGCGAGGAAAATCGGGCCGCCAAGGCTGGCAGGCTATCGGCGAGACGCGTTCGCATGAGGAATCGTGTCATTTGGCGACGCGAGTGGAAGCGGGGCGCACGGTCAAGACGCCGAATTATCCAAAGACCATGGACGCCTGGACAGAGTGGCCGCTCTGTTCGGAATCGCGTGAGCCGAGCTATGATTCCGGCATGAATCCCTTCGTATTCGCAGCTCTGATCGTATTGATCCTTGCCGTTGGATTGATCTACGAGTACTTCGGCTCCTGAATCGGCAAGCTGGCTGGAGTGCTCTCGAAGGTCGGGCCCGGGGATAAGAAGGTCGGGCCCGGGGATAAGAAGGTCGGGCCC
>CAYTAT010000042.1:0-37406 GCA_964435795.1 uncultured Spirochaetaceae bacterium | reverse complement strand
GAAGGTCGGGCCCGGGGATAAGAAGGTCGGGCCCGGGGATAAGAAGGTCGGGCCCCGAAATAGAAGGGTCGGGCCCCGGGATAAGGGCCCGCTGGGGGCCCGTCGAGGGGATTCGGGATCTTCGATGCTGCGACGGAGCTCCGCGAGTTGATCGTCGTGCCGACACTCCGTGGGGGGGCTCCCCCGGGCAGGGGCCTGCGCGTCAATTCCCTTTCACGCTGGATCGACGTCTTTCGGTTGAAGGCTCAGAGGTCCTCGATGGTGATGACGTGATTCGGGCAATAGCGAGCGGCCATTTCGGCTTTCCGACGCAATTGCTTGCGTGGCGTCTCTTCCTTCACGCGGACTCGCTCGTCATCTCCCAACTCGAAAATTTCCGGTGCTTCACCGGTGCAGACCGCATGCCCCTGACAAAGGTCCGCATCGACGCAGACGCGAAAGGGAAGTGCCTCGGCTTCTTGCTGTTCGCGCTTCAATACCCGCTCTGCGCTGCTTGCGCTGACGACTCCGGCCTTGCGCGTTCGGTAGCGCACGCGACACGGCTGCTTGAGGTGGACGACCATCTTTGAGTGGTCATTGACATAGCTCTCCGACGGCTGGGCGAATTCGAATTCGAAGCGTCGAAGAAGCAGGCTGAAGATTCCCTTCATTTGCATCAACGCAAAAGCCGAGCCGATGCACTTATGGCGCCCCCCCCCGAAGGAGATCCAGGACCATGGGTTGCGGGCATCCTCCCGGCGATCATCGCTGTAGCGATCGGGATCGAAGCGGTCGGGGTCGGGAAAGAAATTCGGATCGCGATTGGAGACGGCGGGCGAAACGGCTACCAGATCGCCAGCCTTGATGGTGTAGTCCTGGAAGTGGAAATCCTGCATAACCTTCCGCATCAGGATGATGAGCGGTGGGTGCATGCGCAATGTTTCTTTTAGTACGCCTTCCAGGACGGGGATCTCTCGCAGGGATTGGAAGCTTACCTTTCGACCGTCGGCATAGATGGCATCCAATTCTTCGACGACCCGGCTCAGGACATCGGGATTTCGCAGCAACTCGATGAGGGCCCAGGATGCTGCCCCTTGGCTGGTATGGTGACCCGCCAGCATCATCCCGATGATCATTCCGGTGATTTCGGAACGGCTATATCTTTTGTCTCCGCCCTCTGTCATCAGGGAATCCATCACCGCAAGGAGGTCCCGGCATCTCCTTCCCTGCGCCTCGCGGTCGTCGAGGATCTCGGTGATCAATGCGACCAGCTTGGCGCGAGCGGCGTCGCGTGCATGGAAGGAGGGGATGTCCATGTAGGGGTCGACATACGCATAGGCATCGGTGCCCCGCTCGAGATCCTGGAAAGCCGCCGCAAATTCGCTGCCCTTGGCGGCGAGATCGTCCCGGAATTCCCGTCCGATGAGGGTGGCCGTGGACGTATAGGTCGTGAGTTCTCCGAAGAATTCGAGAAGGTCGAAATCTCCGACATCCTGCAGTCCTTCGCACATGGCCTCGGTCTCGGCCGAGATGACCTCGGCATGACGACGCATATAGTCGTCGCGAAGCGCGCGCGTGCGGATGGCCTTCTTGCGGGCTTCGACGGGGAGGTCGAAAACTACGCCGGGGCCGAAGATTGGCTTCATGAAGGGGTAGGCCTGCGCCTGGTCGAGTTGCTCGTCGGAGGCGCGGAAGAACTTTTCCTGGGCTTCGGGTCCGAAGAGCAGGGTGACGTGGCTGCCGGCCAGATTGATCTCGCCGACTTCGCCGCATTCATTGCGCACGCGCCAGAAGAGGTCGATCGGTGCCGCGCGAAGTTCCTCGAGGTGTCCGACGTCGGGCTCCTCATTCGAGAGCCTTGGGGGCCGTTTGCCGCCTTGGGCAGGAGGGGGGGCGGACTGGGGGTTGGAAGTTTTCGTCGGGGGTTCTAGGGGCATCGGTTCTCCTCGGTAGACATTCATGCTATACCATTTACCCGCAATGTAAATTGCAAACCCCCGAGGGGCTCCAGAAAAAGGTCAAATGTCTTCGAAATGCCTTCGCGGAATTGGGTCTCTGATGGTGTCTTCGGGTGCCTTGCCGGAGGCTCAATCCTCTCCTGATGCCTTTGGGAAGCCCGCAGTGGGTGGCCCGGAAGGAATCGTGGCGTGGAGACCGTTCGGGCCGACATCCCCCGAGGCTTTCCCGACGCCATCGCCGGGGGGGAAGCATTCGGTTCGCCTTCAGGCCGCTTCGGCGCCGGAAGCGGAATCGGCCGTGGGGCCGTGGGGCTGTGGAGGGTCGAGGGGTGCGGGATTCGATGAGTGATCTGCTGAGCGCTCCCCGGGTGAATCGCAAGCGGCGGAGCCATGCCGAGCGCAGCGCCGAGACGCGCAGTCGGATCAAGACGGCCGCCGGCGAGGCCATCGCGGACCTCGGTTTCCACCGGGCCACGGCCGCGGAGATCAGCCGCCGGTCCGGGCTGAGTTGGGGGGCGGCCCAACACCACTTTGGCGACAAGGAAGGCATCTTGATCGCCGTTCTCGTGGATTCCTTCAATATTTTTGCGCGCAGGCTCGCGAGTGATTCGGTCGAGGGCAGGCCCCTCGAGGAACGCATCGAGTCATTCGTCGATGCGGCCTGGGAGCATTTCGCGAGCCCCCATTACCGCTGCACTCTCGAGATCCTGCTCAATATGCCGGCACCCAATTGGCTCGCCCGCGAACTGCCGTTGCGAGATGAGACTCTCGAGGCGTGGAGCGGCATCTGGGATCGCTTCTTCGGAGACGCGGATCTATCGCCGCGCAGAAAGGTCGCCGTGCAGTACTACACGATCTCGGTCCTATCCGGCCTGGCGGCGATGAAGAAATTCGAGGGTCGGTCGGCAGAAAGGCGCCGGATCGAGTTGGGATTTTTGAAGGGTACGCTGGCCCGGGAACTCGTTTGCCAGGAGGAGTGATTCTCGTCCAGCCCCGGAGAGCCCTGGCCTGATCCGAGAGCTCGCAGTGGGCGGTCGCTCATCCGCCGGCGAGGGAGGGGGGGCCCGGATTCTCCGAGAGCGTCGTGGGCAGGGCGATGCGGTCCGGGCCCCGTATCGGGCGGGAATCGCTATGGCACGTGCGACGTGGTTCGAAGATTGGGTCTCGTCGGCTTTGGGGAGGCCATAAAGCCCCGTCACCGCTGGTGAATTGTCCGGGTGATCGGTTCTCCGGGCATGCGAGCGAATCGCGGGGCGAATTCTCCGGCGAGCCCGCTTCTTGTCCCTGGGCAAGGTCCGGCCCCCGCTTCGAAAACGGAGACGTCCGTGCTGCGGGCGTCGCTCGGGAGTTCCGGCCGGGACCCATTCTTCGCACCACCTCTTGGCGCCTCCGACGTGCCAACACGTGGCCGCCGAAATTTTCCGCTCGCCCGGGTCTGCAGACCCTCATGGGCCTCCTCCTTGTTCCGAATCATTTATTTGTCAAACTCTGATGGATCAGTGAAACCAAGAGGCTGGTGGGATGACAATCGAACGCGACGAACTGGGTTTCGATGCCCCTGCACCTCTCGGTCACCCGGGTCGGGCGGGTCTGCCCAGCGGTCATTCGACGGGTCCCGAAGTCGGCGACCTCCTACCCGATTTCGAGTTGCCCGATGCGAAGGGCCGACGGCTGCGCCTGCATGAAGACCGCGCGGGCGATAGAGCCGTCCTGGTCTTCTTTCGCTCGGCGGTCTGGTGACCCCCCTGCTGGACGCAGCTCGGTGAGCTGCGCGATTCCTTCTCGAAGTTCGAAGCCGCGGGCATCAAGCTCTACGCCATCTCCTATGACGATCGGGAGACCCTGGAAGAATTCTCCGAGAAGCAGGGAATTCCCTTTCCATTGCTCTCGGATGTTGATTCAGACGTCAT
The DNA here is from genome assembly GCA_964435795.1 of uncultured Spirochaetaceae bacterium. Taxonomy (GTDB): domain Bacteria; phylum Myxococcota_A; class UBA9160; order UBA9160; family UBA4427; genus JAZXM01. Next base: position 33,559 of record CAYTAT010000042.1, on the reverse strand, counting down.
CCGGAAATATGAGATCCTGAATACCCAGGTTTCCCCGGCCGACGCATTCCTCTACGGGATTCCCTTTCCAGGCGTTTATGTTGCGGATGAAGGCGGCAGGGTCGTCGCGAAATTCTTTCACGATACCTACAAGAAACGCGACAGCCCGGAGACGCTGATCGACGCGGCCCTGGGCAGGATTGTTCTCGACGAAGAGAATTTGCAGACTCGGGGTGGCGACGACGATATCCGGATCACGGCCGCGATTCGCGGGGGACGGGGGAGCCTGAGGCAGGGAATCATTCGCCAACTCGTGGTGCGCTTCGAACTCGCCGAGGGCCTGCACATCTATGGGGACCCCGTGCCAGAGGGCATGGTTGCGACCCGAATCGATGTCCAGGGCCCACCGGGCTTCGCCTGCCTGGATCCGATTCTTCCAGCCACAGAGAAGCTTCACCTCGCGGAGATGGGGATCGATCTGGAAGTCTGGAGCGGGGCGGTCGATATCGTTCTGCCCTTCTATGCAAAAGGCGAACTCGCGAGTGAGACCCGCCCCCTCGACTCCGACGCCATCGAGATCGAAGTCCGGGTCCGCTACCAGGCCTGCACGGATAGCGAATGTCTTCTTCCGAAGACGGAAAGCTTCAAACTCGAACTGCCGATGGACGTGATCGATGTTCCTGCGCTGTCGATGCATATGGGCCATGGCCAGCGCGAAGGTGGCTACAGCAGCATGCCAGCCATGCGCAGGCTGATGGTTCGCAAAGCCCGCGAGAATCCCCTGGGCCTGGTGAAGTTCATCTTGAAGGCGCTCAAACTCGAATGGGCCGCCCGCAAGCGGGCACGCGGGGCGGGTACCCGCTAGCGGGGTACGCCGCGATCGTAGACATTGATGGCCTTGCCGAAGGGGGCCTGAAGCTCTTCGTCATAGCCCGAGGCGGCGGCCGGATTCGCCTGCCAGAGGATTTTTGCCTGCGGATAGGGCAGCAGGGAGCGCAATGTCTGCTGGTCGTCCGCACCGAGTTCGTCGAAGTTCGTGCGAAGTCTTTCCAGGCAGGCGACCCGATAGCGAGAGATTGGCATCCCGCTGTAGTGACAATTCTGGATCGTCATCTGGAAGCGTTTCGGCCCCAGGGCATAGGCGATGACGTTGCTCGAGAGTTGTTCGAGATGGGTCTCGCAGACTTCACGTAGCATGGGGGCGGCGTCCGACGGGATCGTTTCGAGAAAGCGGGGAGAGGGGGGAGAGCGGCGCTCGGGTTGCGCATTCCATACGCGGGCGACCCAGGCGTAAACCCTCGGCGAGCGGTCCCGCATGATGTCGGCCGGTGTCGGATCATGGCCAAAGTGGCGCAACATCGGCCCCATGAATCCGAAGTCCGCCAGTGAAGGAGCGTCCCCGAGCAGGAAGGGTCGCCGCTCCAACATTCGGCTCATATGGTCCAGGGCCGCGAGATAGCCGGCTTCGACATGCTGTCGGGTATGGGGCCGGACGCCATCTCCGCGCACGAAGCCACGGTATTGCCTCCAGGTGATCAGCCGGCGCTTCATGAAACGGGGCAGCGGCAGATCGCCCATGATTTCATCGGCAATGATGCCGGAGAGGAGTTCTCGATCATGTGGGAAACTCCAGCGATAATGCATGGCTGAGCGCCAAAGCCACTCATCGGCATAATCTTCGAGGAGTCGTGCGATGAAGAGAACCACCGGATTTTCCGGCAGGATGGAGGGAGTCGGCTCTTCGCATTCGAGTTGTAGGATGATCGGGGTCGTATCCGACATCCAGCGCCCATCCTCCCGCAGGACGATCGGCAGCTGCATGGCGCCCGTATTTCGTAGAATTTCCCGCCGATGGCTGTGGGGAGGGACGCGCTCGTATGGAAGACCCTTATAGCGAAGATAGGCTTCCAGCTTTCCGGTGTAGTATGAGATCTTCGATCCGTAGACCGTGAACATGATCAACCTTCCGGGCTTCATCGTAAGCGTTTGCTGCAATCGCTTCCAAGCCGGAATATAGGTCCGAAAGAACTCGCCGCATTCGCCGATTTTTGAGGCCGGGGACGGGGTGGGGCCGTCTTCGAATGGACGTCTGCGCGCCCAAGGGCTGAATGGGGGACTTGGCCTGGATCGGATTGTTTCTTGAGAAGATTGTCCCTCGAGCTTTCTGGTGGATCTGGTGGATATCAGGGAGATCCCGATGCAGCGGAAAGTGTGAAGGGGGCTCGCTCCCCAAGAGGGAGCGGCCTCCGATTTGAATTGGATATCCTCACTCGGGAGGGCCGGGAAGGCGAAGCTGTGGGTGGTCGCGGGTCTTCTTTGAATCTGCCGAGGCAGGGGTGGAGGCCATGCTGGAATGAAGTGGGCGCTGAAGACCGGGGATTCGTTACGCTTGAGAGCGGTTGCGAGGCGTTCACGAGGGGCGAAGAATGGCTGATGGTCTTCGTAGGGGAGTTACGGGAGGCGGTTCTCGGCCGAAGTGGGTGTGGCGCCCGTTGCGTACCCTGCTGCGGGCGGCGCACGTACTCGCAGTTGGGGCCTTGTACGGGGGTTCCCTTTACGGCGTTTCCGAGGAGAGATTGCTGCCCGCACTTCTGGCTACGATCGTTACGGGACTGCTCTTCATGTCCTTCGAAGTCTGGCGGGCGCCGATCTGCTTCGTGCAGGTGCGTGGCGCTGCCAACTTCTTCAAATTGGCGCTGCTCGCCATGCTTCCGTTCTTCTGGGATCAACGCGCCTGGATTCTCTCGGGGATTGTCGTCATCGCGACGGTGGTATCCCATATGCCCTCAAAGTATCGCTATTTTTCTCTTCGTCATGGGCGTGTCATGGGCGGAGAAGCCAAAGGCTGAAGCCATTCGAGATCCGGCGCAGATCGTCCTCCGCGGCACGTCCCCGCCCGGCCTCGAGGCGGCGCGGGGGCCCCGGGGTAGGGCGTTGCGCCCGAAGAGCCCTCGCCCCCTCGGCGAGGAAGGTTCTGCCCTCCGCCTCTCCCCCCGACTCGCTACTTCCCCGGATCTACATCTTGACGGCCCTCTTTGCGGCTGGACGGGCCAGCGATGCGCTGAGCCATTTGTCGAGTTCGGGAAAGGAGGAAAAGTCGACTCCCCCGGGCGCACACCAGGCGAGTACGGCTGCAACATTCAGGTCGGCAACGCCGAAGTGGTCGCCGACGAGGAATTCGCGATCCACGAGGGCATGGTTGAGAACCGTGAAGGGGGCTTCGAGCTGCTGGAGAGCTGTCGAGACCATCCCCGGATCTCTCTGCTCTTCGGGCAGAATTACCGAATGGAAGAGCAACTCGACCACCGACTTTTCAGTCTCGGTGATTGCCCAGAAACTCCATTGGATGGCATGCCCGCGGTCTTCGACCGTCTCTGGCCAGAATTGAGGCCCGTATTTCTCTGCCAGATAGAGGTTGATGGCCAGCGACTCCCAGAGCGTCGTCTCTCCGTCGATGAGCGCTGGGATGTGACCATTCGGATTGATGGCCAGGAAATCGGGCTCTCGGGATTCTCCCATGAAATTCGTGGGGATGTGCTCGTATTCGAGCTCGAGTTCTTCGAGCATCCAGAGGCAGCGAAAGGTTCGAGACTGTGGAACGCCATGGAGCGTGAGCATGATTTCCCCCGTGGTGATCAATCCCGATCTTCTGGGAAGCTTTCAGGCTAGCAAGAATAAGCCGGTCGATTCCTCGATTATCGAGTCAATCACTCGATTGATGCGGGGTCGGCTTCGCGACGCGCACGGGGCGGGCCCGGCCAGACGACTATGGAGTCCATTCGGGCGATGGCGCGAGCGGCCCGCCGCGGGCAACTCGGATATGCGTGTCGGCAAGCGCGATTGGAATCGAGGACGTCCGCAGTTCGATTTCATGGGAATCTGGCTGCGAATCGAGGGCTGTGGGAGGCTCTGAAGGGGTAAAACGTGACTTTTTGACGCTTTACAGCCCAACCTCTGGAAACTAAGCTGGCAGCAATGGTCGCCACTCCAAATAAGCCGATCCTGCTGGAAGGCTTGATCGAAAATCTGGATCTGGTGGTGCGATTATTCGAAGAAAACGCACCCTATACGCCTCTGGGAGGCTGGTTTCGGCCGGATCAGAAGCAGACGCTCGCCACCAGTCCGATGTGGTTTCAGAAGGATTGGGCGTTCCAGGACTTTGTTGCGGAGGGTGCCGAACTCTTCATGTGGCATCAGCGTGTGATTGAAACCGCGCGCGGGATTTTTGATGCAGAAGTCGTTGTTCCACGGACTCTCTATGTGAATCTGATGGCCGCGATCGCCGAGTCTGGCCCGGTGCATACGGACAACCCCTCGTTTCGCGGTCGCGATCGCAGCAATACGCCGATGATGTTGCTGCGCACAATGTTGTGGTCCGGGCTCTTTGAGGATTGGTATTCTCTCCAGGCGACATCGATCTGGTGGCTGAATGATGTCGAAGGCGGTGGCTTCCTCTACTGGCCGGAAGGGCCGGATAAGAATCCGGAAGAACATATCGGAGGGATGGCCAATACCGCGGTCGTGGGGGATAACCATTCCATGTTCCACCAGGTCGAGCCGGTCGGACCCTTCGACGAGGGCACTCGCCTGGTGACTTCGGTCGCGGAGTTGGCACCGGCGAAAGGCGGAGGCGGCGACTGGGCTGTGACGGATGGTGGGCAGGAGAGCTTCCGCGCGCCATTCAACGAGTTTCGGGCCAGTGTGCTCTGGAAGGCCGATGTCTACGATAGCGACGAAGAGCGCTGTCGCCTCGAGAAGGAGACGCTCTCCCTCGAGGAGATGGCCCGAATCTTCGATGAGGATCTCGCGAGCCGCGGGCTCGACCTGCGCTTCGATCTGGCCCGACTGGAGGATCCGAAGCAGACGTCCCAACTCGCCGAGGTCTACCCCGAGGCGATCCCGGTGGGTGCGGGTGTGAGCGTCTTCGAGGGTCGCAGCTGAACTCAACTGCCCCGCGTCGCTTCTTCGGGCGCATCCGCCCAGGGCCGGGCTGCCACTTGAACGCTACGTTCTTTGGGTCTCCGAGGTCGCGTGGATTTCGCGGCGGTCGGGGGAGAGATCGACGGTCGAGTCGGGTCTTCTTCTTTGGGCGTATCGACTACATTCTTGGAGTGTCGCAAGGGATGGAGAGGGAAAGGGAATCATGGACGCTGGAAAAATCGTGACAGAGTTCTGCGCAGCCTGGGGACGATCTGAACTCGAGACCATCGTAGACGCCTTCAGCGAAGACGCCGTATATCACAATATTCCCATGCAGCCGTGCAATGGAAAAGAGGAGATTCGCCAATTCATTGCGGGGATGTTGGGCGGGATGGTCAGCTCGATCGAATTTGAAATCCGACTTCAGATCGTCGATGGCCTGAAAGTCATGAATGAAAGGGTGGATACCCTCGTGATGGGTGAGCGCACGATAGCGCTTCCCGTATGCGGAGTTTTCGAATTGAATGCCGACGGCAAGATCCAGGCCTGGCGCGACTACTTTGATGCGGCGCAATTCGCGGGGAATTAGCGGAGGTCGCCGCGCTTCTGGGGATGCGGGTAGGGGTGTCGCCAAGTCACCTTGACGACGGGCAAGGCTTCGAATTCCCGGCGGGTGGCATCGCCATGTGCCTGATAGATGTCGATGAGCCTGTCTTCGTAGGCGTAGTCGTAGGGATCGCCCAGGTTCCGTTCCTCCTCGCCGCCGCGGGCAGGGGGGTGATCGACATACCACTTCACGGTTCGCTCGAGGGCGGTCTCCAGCGAGATCTTATCCTTGTAGCCGAGTTGTTGCTTTACCTTGCTGATATCCATTACGCGGTGATAGCGGTAGAGCAATTGGGCAGGCGCCGCTCGAAAGCCTGCGGGCAAGAGGCTGAAGGGAATGTCCACGAATTCGAATTCGTGGCCCATGATCTCGCAGATCAGTCGCAGCCATTCGCGATTGTAGAGGAGTTGGTCGTCGCAGATATTGTAGATCTGGCCTGCAGAGGCGGTAGGGTCGTCGAGGGCCAGCATCAGGCCGTGTACGACATTCTCCGCGTATCCGCGCGACATCAGGATCATGCCCTCTCCGGGCACCATCACGCGCCTTCGGCCGTCGAGAATGCGCCGAAGGACCGTCCACTCGGGCGGGGCCAGATGAAGAGGGCCGTAGACGATGGGGTAACGAAAGTGGGTGGCGTTATAATGCCCGTCTCGATGCGCCTGCATGACGACGTCTTCTGAGTCGCGTACCTGATTCGAGAACTGGTCCACCCCCGGAGCCCTGGAAAGGGGATGCTCCTCATCGATGGGTACGGGAGACTCCTCCAGGGTATCCCATGGGTTGGCATCCGTAATGCGCATCCAGCCCTTATATACGGGAAGCGCACCGCCAACCGAAATCAAGCGGGGCGTGCGTCCGATCAGGGCCTCCGCCACGTAGCGAAGGCGCCCGTATACGGCGATTGCGAGGTCGAATTTTCTTCCCTCGAGCGCTTCCTGGACGTTTTCCCGCCAATGGGGATCCGCATGGATATGCTCGACCTGGGAAGGTAGATCGCTTTCATGAACTCCCCGATGGAGAATCGTCACCTCATAGTCGCGCTTCAGCAGTTCAGCGACGATGACGGTACCCGTGACGCCCATTCCGCCTACCACCAAAGCCTTCATCGTCAGCCTCCAACTATTTCACGGGTTCGCATTCGGACTCGCGACTATTCGATCCGGCGGGACCGCGATCAATCGCAAGAGCATAGGAGAAAAGAAATCTCATGGCCGCGCATGGATCGCGAGATGCTTCGGCTCTTTTCTTCCCGGCTTTTCGCGGGCTGGACGTGGTTCATTCCCTTCCCCGAGGCTTTCGCCTATGCTCTGCATAGAGGAGATCCCGATGGATGATTTCAAGGGTCGAGTGGCGGTGGTCACAGGTGCTGCCAGTGGGATTGGTTTGGGTGCCACCGAACGCTTTCTGAGCGAAGGCATGAAAGTGGTGATGGCGGATATTGAGAAGGAAAACCTCGAGCGCGAGAGCGCGAGGCTGTCAGAAGCCGGTGGGGATGTGCTTGCGACCCTTTGCGATGTGCGTGATCCCGATGCCGTCTCCCGTCTGGCCGAAGAGACCCTGTCGCATTATGGGAGCGTGCAGATTCTTTTCAATAATGCAGGGGTCGGTCCGGCGGGTCCGATGCTCGAAAGCACTGCCCAGGATTGGAAGTGGATCGTGGATGTCAATCTCCTCGGTGTTGCTCATGGGGTGATAAGCTTTGCCTCCCTCATGAAGGAGGCGGGTGAGGGACATATCATCAATACGGCTTCCGAAGCGGGTCACGTTTCGAGTGCGGCGCTCGGGATGTATGTTGCAACCAAGCATGCAGTGGTGGGCCTATCCGAGTCGCTCTATCGCGAACTCGAGGGAACCGGGGTCAGCGTCCACTGCTTGTGTCCGAACCTGGTGCAGACCGAAATTTTCAACTCCGAGAGAAATCGAGACGACGGCGAGGAGATGAAGGCAGGGGAAATCGCAACTCTGGCGCCGCTTCGCGAGGCGATCAAGGTGGTCGGGATCCCGACGCAGAAGGTTGCCGATGACATCATGGAGGCGATGCGCGCCGATCGCTTCTGGATCTTTACGCATGACATCACGTTGCAGAGCCTGGCTGTGCGTCCCCGGGATATCGCGGCGGGACGGAACCCCACGGATCCCTATGAGGGAATCGAGGGTTTCGAGGAGTTCAGGAGCACAGACTAGGATCGATTCCACCCATTCCGAGGTCGGCGGCAGGGCTGGCTTCTCTGCCCCGGGGAGGGGCGGGCGGCCGCGAGAATAGCGGCATCCCCGTATTGAAAGAGTTGCCATTTTCCGCCCCCGATCCGCAGCCCGGATATCGAGGGCCGCGGAGTTGCCGAAGCCCATCACGATCCTTCCGCGGCGTGTCGAGAACGTTCACGTCTCCGAGGGGAGGCTCGGGGAGCAATCATTTGTGGCAATGCCCCGGGAACAGCGTCCGGTTAGGCTTCCTCGCGGCCCCGAATCCGCCTCCGGACCTCTTCCGTCTGCCCCCCCCAGGGGAAGATTGGGCTTCGGTCGGGGATTTGTTCGGGAGCGGGGTGGCCGATAATCGTGGGTTTCGCAAGTTCGGACGGTCGTCCGGCGTCCGCGAACTCCGTGGATCGTCCCCATCCCCGGGGCGAAAGCGAGGCTTTTTTTCGCCGAGTTTCTTCCACCAAAGCGATCTCGAGGGGAATTGCGGACCGAGAGGATGCAGACAATCGGAAGCGGTGACCGCGTGCAGGAGAACCCTGGAAACGCAGAAGGGTTTCCGAGTTGGTTCTCGGGGAGTGTGATTCGCAGGGGTCTGCTGATCGTTGTGCCCGCCTTCCTGGCCCTGTCGGTGACCATGGCCGTCATTGTCCATCAGGATTCGGCTGCCGAGACCGCCGTCCATACGATTCGCAGTAGTCAAGCCGTTCGTTCGTTGGCGGATAACGTGCGTGATCGAATCAAGTTGGTGGGGTCTGATCTGATCCTTCTCGCCAATCAGGCGAAACTCAGGAGCTATCTCAAGGATGGCGTTGGGTTGCCCGGACTGCGCGAAGACTATCTTCAATTCAGTCGGGCGAAGCGTTTCTATCAGCAGGTTCGCCTGATCGATGAGTTGGGGGACGAGCAGATTCGGATTGATTTCGATGGAGTGGATTTCGAAAAAATCCCCGAGACAGAACTGCAGAAGAAAGCCCATCGTCCGTATTTTCGGCAGACGATGAATCTCGACTACGGACAGATATTCGTGTCACGATTCGATCTCAACGTCGAGTATCGACAGATCCAGGAGCCCCGGGTCGCGGTCATTCGGCTGGCCACGCCCGTAGTCGACGAAAGCGGTAGGAAACGAGGGATATTGATCCTGAACGTCCTGGCCCAGGCGCTCCTTGGACATGATATCTCGACGAGCGCTTCAACTGCGGCCGGCCCTCCGGCCGAAGAGATCTTCTTTGTGGATCCCAAAGGCCGCATTCTGGAGTCCTACAGCTCGGAAAGTCCGTGGGGCTACTATTTTTCCAGTGATGCACGATTCGCCTCGAGCCATCCCAAAGCCTGGAATTGGATCGCCGGTCGCGAGCAGGGAGAAACGACGATCGGCGACGATCTCTACAGCTTCGTGGGTCTCCGGCTGATGGGTGTGGGCGATCCTGGATCGCGACTGAAAATCGTCGCCTATGTCCCGAAGGAAGTCCTCCACGCTGGTTCCACCGTTCTTCGCAAGAGCCTGATTCTCGCGCTTTCGTTCTCGTTACTCGCCTTGCTCGTGGTGGGGTGGGTCGTGGGGCATGCCCTGGAGATCCGTCGTTTCCAGGAACGCGAGGTTGCCCGTTCCGAGGGCCGATTGCGCCGGTTGTCGAGGGAGTTCATGCGCGATACCGAAGAAGATCGACGACGCATCGCTCAGGATCTGCACGATCACCTCGGTTCCATCGTGACGGCTGTTCAACTCGATCTGAAGCTGGTCGAGTCCGCATCCGATATGGAATCGAGGTCGACGCTCATTGGTCGTGCCGAGGAGGGTCTGGGTCTTGTGGTCGCGGGCATTCGTGAGATGGCATTCAGGGTACGCCCCAGCACTCTGGATGATCTCGGTCTTGTGGATGCGGTGAGAACATTGGCCAAGCGTTCCGAGGGGGCGAGTGGTATCGAAATCAAGACAAAGTTGGATCTCCAATCCAGGGAGCTTGAACAGGAAGTCGCTGATAATCTCTATCGGATCGTCGAAGAAGCGTTGAATAATGTCAACCGCCATTCCAAGGCGGGGAGGGTCGTGATCGTGATTTCGGCCGAGCAGACCGCAATTCGCCTTGAGGTGATGGACGATGGCGTCGGTTTTGTTGTCGAAGGGGTTCGCAGAAGCCATCTCGGCCTGCTGGGGATCCGCGAAAGAGTCGATCTTCTGAATGGGACTTTCAAGATATTTTCACAGCCAGGGAGTGGGACGAGGCTTGTTGTCCTGATCCCGATCGAGGAAGACGGGCCTTTCCGAGAATATGGCTTGCGGGAAACCAACGATAAGATGACGGGAGCATGAGATGGGAGCAGAGATCGGGTCTGCGCTGGACGACCAGTTGAACGTCATGGATGAGAAGATCCGGGTCGTTCTCGTTGATGATCACGAGATGATTCGCCAGGCGCTATCGCAACTTCTGTCTGAAAATGAACAGATCGAAGTGGTTGGTGAAGCTCATGATCGGCAGAGTGCCACCGACATCCTACGGGAAGTGGAGCCGGATGTAGTGGTTCTGGACTACAGCATCCCGGGAGGAGGAGGGCTTCCCGTTCTGGAGGAGTTGAGACTCCGCGCTTCATCGACCCGGGCGCTCGTTCTCACCATGCATGAGAGCATCCATTACGCGTTGCGGGTGCTCGAAGCAGGTGCCGTGGGTTATGTCATCAAGGCCTCCGCGGTGGACGATCTCGTGGAAGGAATCCGGGCTGCATCGCGAAATGAGGTCTACGTTTCGCCGGCGCTCTCCCATAGGGTCATTGATCATCTGCGGGCCCCTTCTCGCGGTCGGGCCGGGGTGCACTCGCTATCGAGCCGAGAATTCGAACTTCTGCGTCTGCTCGGCGCCGGCACGAGCCTGGGGGAGGTGGCGGAAATCCTGAATATCAGCCGAAGTACCGTTTCGACCTACCGAACGCGGCTGATGCAGAAGTTGAGCCTGGAGAATACGGCCCAGATCATCCGCTTTGCGATCGAGAACGATATCGTGGGCTGAGCCAGCGAACCGGAGAGAGGCCTCGACGAAGTATCCCTTCGGCGGGTGTCACTTTTAGGCCACAAGGCTATGGCATGGATCGCGACTATACCCGCAAGCGCCGGCCTGCGATGATGTCCTCAGTTCACCGGGCGTTGGTCCCGGTGAGGAGGTTGTGGATTTGCCTTCCAGAAGCGCCAAGGCTGATCGAGAACCCGTTATGGATTCATCTGCCGGTAACGGGCAACTCTTTTCGGCCCCGCTTCGAAGAGGGGAGGCCGTAGCTGGAGTTGGTGGGATTATGGCCAAATTTGACGACAAGAACGCAGAGATGGAGGGGGCATTTTCGAGGGCGCGAATGCTCTGTGAATCCGATGACGCTCATGCGGAAGCTGGAGTTGCTGTCGAGCATCTTGCGGAAGTCATCGAATCCCATTTTATGGCGGAAGAGGCAATCTACTTTCCCACGATCTCCGGACTCCGGCCGGAATTCAAGCAGCAGTTGGCTGGTTTCGTCGAGGCGCATCAGCGCATCGGAGGATCGCTCCGGGATATCGCGAGGCTTCTCAAGCGCGATGACTTCGAGAAGACCGTCGAGGCATTGGACTGCCTTTCGAAAGAACTCGGCGAGTATCAGTCCGCCGAAGCGAAGATCTTTCGAAAGCTCGAAGAGATCATCTACTTGAATTGAGCCTCGCTCGCTCCCGGCAGGCAAGCGGAGCGGACGAAGCGCCCCGGGAACAGTTCCATGGGGAGAGCCATGTCCTCATGAGCCATCTCCTCACGAGCCATCTCCTCACGCGGCTGAGCGACTCTTCATGCGGCGACTGTAAAGGAAGACGGTCGCGGGGAGCAATAGAGCCAGCAGGGCGAGACTCACGGGCGGCAGCATGGGAACTTCCACGGGCGTCTCGGTCGAATGCAGGGTGATGTTCCCGAGGTCGAGAGTCGAGCCCGAGCGGCCGAATTCGATCGCCAATTGCGGGAGCCCCTCGAAGGAGACTGGGTTTCCCGCGCTTGTCGCGATCGTCTCCGGGTTCATCAGGCGGAAGATTCGGGGCGGGCCGCCGCCGGGCACCACGATCTCGAATGCCCCCAGTGGATCGGTCTGGACTGTGCCCACCCCCTGGACTTCGAGGAGCAGGCCCGATAGCGCTTCGGCGTTGGCGCCCTCGGGATCGCGAATCTCGAATCGACCGCGGAAGATCAGCGGCTCCAATGCGGGGGGCACCTCGGCAAATACCAGCGTCCCGAGATCGAGAGTGGCATCGGAGGCGGGCAATCCAATCTCCAACTCGGGTTTCAGATACGCGCGGTTGAAGGCAGCTACGGCGCGTATGCGGAAAAGTGCAGTCGGGTAGCCCAAGCTTGCGGCGTCGAGGCCTCCCGGAATATCGATGGCCCCCGTAAAGCGTCCGAGGTCATTTTCTTCACCGTCTACGCCAACGGCAAAGAGGTCTACAGTCATCGGATTGCCCAGACCGTCGACGGCGAGCCCGAGGATCGCCGGGGCTTCGCGCTCGAAGATGTAGAAGGTGTCGAAGGTCGGGGCGGCCGAATCATCGAAGAGTGCGGCATTCACGGCTGCGACCACCTTATCCTCGAAGAGGGGGGAGTCGCTTCCGGTCACCAGGTCCAGGGTCACGAGAGGGCCGAGAGCGGGCGCCGCAATGTTGAAGATTCCGGCACTATCCGTGCTTCGGGTCTGTGAGAAAGCGGAGTCGTCGCTTACCAGGATATTTCGCGAAGATCCAGCGCGACTGGGGCCATTTCGTGAGAGGATTTCCAGCGCATAATCGGCATTCACATTATGAGCGGTGGGCGGGATGCTCACGTTTACGAGGGAGCAGTTGAGGGTGCCCCCCTGGCAGGTATTGCTCTGGGAACTGGGCCCCGTCCCGCCATTATTGCTCCACTGGGCAGTGGAGCGCAGGAAGACGCGGAGATTGCCCGAACCTTGCAGGCTCCAATCCGTGGAGAAGTCCACTGCGTTTCCGTAGATCAGGACATTGTCATGGCCCACGGATCCGGTCACGATATCCGTCTCGCTCGCGACCAGGTTTCCACTGGCCTTGCCGAAGGGAATATGCTCTGCGGTGGTTTGCGAGATGGTAGCACTGCCAACCTCGCCTTCTACGGTGGCACGGTTGCGCACCTGAAGGGTCTGATCGAAGCATTCATGGTGTAGAATGGTTTCGCTGGGTGGACTCAGCCAACCGATGGCGCCGCTTCCGCTTTGAATCTCGAGGGGAAATAGAACGTCTACCGGCAGGCTGGTATTGCCACTGACGCTCGCAGCGGGATCGGTAAAGAGGCCGTTGCTCTCACCGTCGACAATGACCTTCGCCCCGATCGTACCCACCCCATGGTCCCTGGCTTCTACCTCCATTCCGAATCTAATCGTGCCCTCCCAGCGGCCGAGGGTTTCGGTATTGGGATCACCATCGTTCTTTTCCGTGTAGCGGCGGGTTTCCCGGTAGGCGACATCTCCATCAAAATCGACTTCCAAGGTGATCACGCCCACATCATCTCCCCGGATGTGCCCGAAGCTCACATCGGTCCCGACGCTGACCACACGCAGTTGGCCTACGTACCAATCCGACGCACCCGCATTCTCGACACGGATCTGGATGGCGCCAATTTCGGGATCGTCATCCGAAGTCGCGAGAACGATTCCGACGGCGGCGAGGAGTCCGACAACCGCCAGAATGATGCCCCAGGCGGCCAGGCTGAGTGCTGCAGTGGATTTCTTGGCGACGATGAGCCCAAGCAGAACCGCCCCGAGGAGCCCGGCTAGTCTGCTCATGCTTCTGGCGTGCTCTCTAGGATATGTGGTCGGTGGAACCACTATCGTGTACCTCGGTCGATCCACGGCCCGCGATTCGCGGCGAGGAGCCCGTGAAAGCTCCTGGTATGAAATCCTGATGCGGTGCGGAATCCGGCACCGCAGGAGAGCCCAGTGGAGAAATAAACTCTCGCTTTCTCCACGCCCTCTCGCTCCGCCCTGCCGCTTCCCCCCAGTCGCTGCTGGCCCAGGGCACGCTCCGGGCGGGAAGGGGCTGCGCGACCACCCAGGGGGGGGGGCTCCCCGAGATTGCAGGCCACGAGCATGGGGCTAGGATTCCCGCTCTTTCTTTCGACCCGCCGTAGTTTCTTCCGCGCCGGATCGGATTCCCGGCTCTTCACTCCGCCAGCATCACTTCCCATTTCGTTCCGCTTGAGGATCGCGACTTCTGGGATGAGTCGGCCGGGGATGACGATGCGGATTTCGAGTCGGGGAGGTGGATGCTCCGGGGGGAGGTCGGTCTGGGGTGCATGGAGAACTCGGGGCTCCCGATTGATCCGGGGCGAGAGAACTGAGAGGGCGGGCTGAATTCGCAGGGGCGGCGAGGAGTGTCCCGCTTGTAGGGTCGTATGCCATGGGCGGACCGGGGGAATCATGAGGGCTATCGGAGTTCGAGTTCTGCTCATGCTGCTATCCGCTCCGAGTCTGCTCGGAGCGACCGCCAATGCGACGAGCGAGGAGCCGATACGCGTGGGGATCGCCGAGGCGGCACCTTTTGTCATGCTCGATCAAAGTGGTGAGTGGACCGGTATCGCCTTTGATCTATGGGAATCCGTCGCTGCGGATCTGGGCAGGAAGTTCGAGATCAAGATTCTTCCCCCGAATCGTCTTCGGGAGGCCCTGGCGTCCGGTGCGGTCGATGTGGGAATTTCAGATCTGCCGATCAGCTACCGAGAGCCGAAGGGCATCGAGTTCTCACGTCCCTATTTTGCCTCTGATCTGTCGATCGCCAGTCGCAGAAGCACGAGTTCCATGCTCGAAAAAGTAGTCTCTACGCTGGTCTCCCCTTCAACGCTGATCGCCGTGGGCGGGCTTTTGGCGTTGGTGCTTGTCGGTTCGGCGATATTCTGGGCTGTGGAGAAACAGAGAAATGACGAATTATACGATCCGGAGCATCGGGGCTGGAACTTTCTCAACGGCATCTTCTGGTCCCTTCTGCTGATTACTGCCCAGGAGCAGGACATCTTCAAGAATCGCAGTTTCATGGGTAGAATCGTTGCAATTCTCCTCGTTTTCGTCGGTGTGACCGTGTCGGCCAGCTATATCGCTCTGATCACCTCATCGCTCATTGCCACGCGGCAGGCGGGAGAAGTTCATGGCTTCAAGGATCTTCCATTCATCCGGGTGGCCGCAATTGCGGATACACGGGGAACGGAATATTTGACGGAGCACCATCTCAACCACCTGGAATACGGGAGTCTGGAAGAGTCGATGCAGGCCCTGGTAGCGGATCAGGTCGACGCGATCGTGGCCGATGAGGCGGAGCTTCTATATTACGTCCGCCGCCATCTCTCGGAACCAATCGTGGTGCTGCGACTTCATCTGGAGACACAATATTCCGCTTTCGCCTTTCCCGAGGGCAGCACGCTGATCAAGGAGGTAAACCAATTCGTTTCCGAATGGGTCGAATCAGCACTCTGGAAGGAATTGGTTACACGCTACCTGGGAGAGGATGCGGTGGCGAGCCATCCTGTTGGCGGGATCTGAAGGTGGAGAGAGGCGCCTCGCCTTCAGCGGTTGGAAATGCCCGAGAATTCCGAGTTCATTCGAGGAGGTGGCCGGTATGAAGATTACGCGGATCTATAGCGGACAGGATGGTGAGTCCCATTTCGAGGACGTCGAGATTCCGTTGATCGATCGCGGCGGAATCGGTCAACTCTCAGAACTCGAGTCGGCGACCGGCATCGTATTCCGGGAAACGGACGGCCATTATGATTTCGACTTCCACAACGCGCCCCGTCGGCAATACGTCATCAACCTGGATGCGGCAGTGGAAATCGAGGTAGGCGACGGTACCAGGCGCGTATTGGATGCGGGCGAGATCCTGCTGGCAGAGGATACCACGGGCCGGGGGCATATCAGCCGTGCCGTCGCGGGGAAGCCCAGGCGCTCGCTTTTCATTACTCTGGATTGAGGCGCAGCGTCGGGCGGGGAATTCACCTACGGACTCTTCGAAGCGTGCAATCCTCAGCGCAGTCTTCAAGATGGCCCAGCGAATTCTCGAGCAAAGGTTGCCCGCCGGAGGGCGGCCCAGGCCATCCGCTTCAGGATTCTCGAGATCTTTGCATACGAATGGCCAGGGTATGTACCGTAGCGCCGGAGCGGAATACGGCCGCGAGGATCGAGAGGAAGAGAGCGGGGAGGGTTCCGAGCAGCAGCCATGGAAGCACGGCGAGAAGGTTTCGGGAGCCGTGCGAAGTACTCCGATCCTTCGGCTGGCCAGGACCCTGCATGGCTGCGTAGAGGCGGTTTGGATGCTCGGGATCGAGTCTGTTCTGGACGCTCTGGATCCAGCCAAAGGGATTCTGTCGTAGGGAGAAGTGGTAATCCTTCTGGCATTGGAATCCGCAATGCCCGAGCAATTCGCGCAGGCCGGCCAGGGGGAAATGGAAAAGGTGCCGGGGGGCATCGAGATGAAACCAGCCCGCACCGCTGAAGCGAGCCTGCCAACTCGAGAAGTTGGGAATAGCTACGACCAGCCTTCCCCCGGTTTTCAGGATCCGATGGCACTCCATGAGGGTTCCGCGCGGATCTCGGAGGTGCTCGAGGACATGCCAGAGTACGATCTGATCGAATTCATCGGCTTCATATCCCGCTGCCGAGAGATCGTCCGCGATCCGGATGCTCGCGCGCGCATCCGCGCCGCGCGCCGCCTGTTCACTTATTTCAACACCGTGAACTTCGAAGCCCAGATCGGCGAGAGGGGAGAGGATCACGCCCCGGCCGCAGCCCACATCCAGGATGCGAGCCCCCGGCTCCAGACCCGCCGAAAGAAAGCGAATATGTCGTGCTGCAACCGCGCGAACCGCCCATTCTATCAGTGGCAGGAATTTGGCTCCCGGCGCGCCGTAGTATTGCGGGGGGTAGAGGCGGGCCACTTCCTCCGATGTCAGCATGGGTTCGAAACGACCCAGCCCACAGTCGTTGCAGACGACGATCGGCGACTCGCAATCCTCAACCGTGAAGCGCGGTGTCGCCTGAACTCCATCGCATACGGTGCAGCTTGAGGTCGCAGTCGGGATCGCGTGCCCCATGCCTCGCACCGCCCTCGAGTAAAGATCCAATATTCCTCCGCGCGGCTGCATCGGACTCAAATGCAATCCGTGATTTCACGGTCTCGGGTGAATGACAAGTCCCATGAATTTCCAGTTGCGAATTCCGGGGGGCCCGATTCGATCATGATTCTTCGACTTGCCCGCGTTCCCGGACTGCTGCTGCGGCAGATGGCTCGGATTTCGTATGCGTTGAGAGGGTCTCTTTGCAACGAAGGGGGGATGGGCTGACGGAACTTCTGGTCAAGAACTCGGCTGTCAATCGAGCAGACCCGTGGCCTGGCCGCCGTCGACCAGTAGTCCGGTGCCCGTGATGAATCGGGCCTGCTCAGAACAGAGGAAGGCCACGGCGGATCCAAAATCGTCGGGATCACCCGTGGTACCGGCCGGGATACCCCGCGCCGCTTCTTCGGGATTCTCCGCGATCTTGGACACCCGGTGGGTCCAGTGAATGCCCGGCTGCACGGAGTTGATGGTGATACCTTCAGACGCCACTTCCCGTGCCGTAATCTTCAGAAAGCTGGTGAGAGCAGCCCGGGCAACGGAACTGGCCAAGAGGAAGTCAATGGGCTGTTTCACACCGACACTGGTGATCGCGCATACCCGCCCCCAGCCCATTCCTTGCATGGCGGGGATGGTCATTCGGCACATCTCGATCATCGTCTTGCAATTCATGTCAAATGCGGCCTGAAATGCCTCGAGATCGGTATTCGAGAACGTTCCAGGGGGAGGGCCCCCGGAATTCGTGACCAGGATATCGATTCCTCCCATCTTCTCGATGGCTTCCCGCACGAAAATCCGGCCACCTTCGGGATATGCGAGATCCGCGACGATGGTAATGACGTCCTCCCCAATGCTACTTGCCGCCTCGGCGAGGCGCTGCGCGTCGCGGCCGCAGATCGCGACCTGCACTCCCTCGGCGGCCAGCGCCCGAGCCGTGCCGAGCCCCAGGCCGGCCGAGCCCGCCGCGACCGCGGCCCTGCGGCCCCCGATTCCGAGATCCATGACATGACTCCTCTGCCCAAGACGTCGGGAGCATAGAGAATTTCGATCTCGATGGGTCTTTCTGCCCGGAGGCTAGATGGCCGGCTCAGCAGACCTCTTCCCCGGCCACCTCGAGAAGCAATTTTCCACGGACGTGTCCTGCCTCGAGAAGAGCATGGGCCTCGTGGATGCGTTCCATCGGGAAGATTTCAACCGGCGGAGACTGAATGGCTCCGCGCGTGATCAATTCGGCGATGCCCGTCAGTTCTTCTGCCGCCCGATCATCCGTCATGATCGCGAAGATCTTCTCGCGGCCGACTCGTGCTGCTTCCAGGCAGTCGGCTTCAACATCACCATCCCCCAGGAGAGTCGCGATGCTGATGAGCTTTCCCCCCTGACGGAGCAGCTTCAGGCTCTCCTTCAGGGTGCCGTATCCGACTGCATCGACGATCAGATCAAGCTTTCCGTCTGCCCAGTTGCGGATGGCGGCTGCGTCATCGGGATTTGTATAGTCGAAGCAGGCCGCCGCACCGAGTGCCCGCACATAGTCGAGATTCCCCGTGCTGCAGATCCCATGGACTTCGGCGCCCCTATGATGGGCGAGTTGAACGAGGAAGCCTCCGACTCCTCCCGACGCGCCATTGATGAGGACGCGTTCACCCTCTCGCAGCCTCCCATGCTCATGCAACGCCTGATGGGCTGTCAGGGCAGCCACGGGCAGGGATGCCGCGGATCTGAAATCGATCCGGGAGGGGAGGGCGGCGATTCGGGCATCCGACGCCACGACAAATTCGGCGTAGCTGCCGGAACCTCCCTGGCCGTGGTTGGTGCAGCCGAATACGCGATCGCCTTCACGCAGGCCCGCGACCCCTTCTCCCACGCGGCTGACGACCCCGGCGGCATCGAAGCCGAGGATATAGGGGAAGCTGGGCTGGCTGAATCGCAGCAGATGGCCTTCGCGATCCTTCCAGTCGGCTGGATTCAGGCCCGCATAGGCGAGCTTGATCTGAACTTCTCCGGCTCCGGGTTCGGGGGCATCGATCTCATCGATGTGCAGGACGTCGGGTCCTCCGAATTTATTTTGAACGATGGCTTTCACTCTACTCCTCCCGAGGGCGATGGATTGAGAAGCTGGATCGGATGTCGAATCCCGCAAATGATGAATTCTCGGGGAGAAGTTATCCGCCAATCGAATGCCGCGCATTTCCCGCCGAGTCTTCGGGTCGGAGCCCGCAGCAGAAAGCCCCATGATTTCCCGAATTTGGCAGGCGCTGCATCCCCCTTCGAATCTCGACCGAGTGGATCGGGGCCAGGGGACATTTGGAAGCCATCCGTTAGACTAAAATGATGCAAGCCGAGAATAACGATCGCATCGCCCGGGCCTTCGAGAAGTGGCTTGGCGCCCAGAAGGAGGCCGTGGAGTTGATGGCCGCGGCGAAGCATCCGGGAACTCCCCAGGATTGGGCCGAGGGATATCGCTGGGTGACGCGAATCGCGAGCCTGGCGCTGGATTGGATTATCGAAAAGGAGGACCCCCTGCGGCCGGTACTCTTCCAATGCCAGGACGAGTACCGAAAGCTGATCGGTGACAATCCGGATGTGGACTATTATTTCGCATCCATCGATGCGAATCAGCGTTATCGGCTTTCGGGCACTCGCGGCGAGGCTCCCTACGTCGGCTTGACGGTGGGAACCGATATATTTCGGGGTGCGGAGGGCGCGATGGGGACGCTGGCCCAGCATCATCTCGATGAATTCCCAATGGCCGAGGATGGGAAATTCGAGGTCTTTCTGATTCCCGAGTCGGAAATGGGGGATGTAGCGGACCGGACGTGCATAGTCGTGAAAGAGCATGCGACACAACTCGCGGTACGGGAAACCTTTGGGGATCGAAGTCTCGAGGCGCCAGCCCAATTGCAGATCGAGAGAATCGGAGATCCCCCGCCCAATCCCCGGCTGCTTCCAGATCCCCTGGCGGAAAAGCTGGAGGTGGCTGCAGATTTCCTCCTCTTCGTCATTCGAACCTGCATCCTGATGTATGCCGGATCGGCATCCCAGCTCAATCAGTTGGGAGGCGCAGCCGGACGGGATCACGTAGAGGCCCAGGACGATGAAGTTCGCACACACTCCGACGCCGACATGGTATATATCGGCGGGCGCTGGAGGATCGAGCCGGGGAAGGCCCTGAGTATCCGAATCAGACCGCCCGAGGGAGAATTCCGCTATTGGGGTCTGGTGCTTCTCAATCCCTGGCTCGAGTCCTACGATTGCCGCCATATAGATGCGGCCACGAACCATGCCCTGGCGGCCCGTGAAGCCGATGGTTCCTGGCGGCTGATCATTTCCGATGAGAATCCGCATAGGCCCAACTGGCTCGACACGAATGGACGCCATGAGGGGTTCATGTTGCTGCGCTGGGTCCATGTCGCGGGCAAGCTTCCTCCCGCGGAATGTGAACTCGTCGAATTGGCGTCGCTGGGGAATTGACGCTCCTCAGATTTCGGACGCGACCCCGAAGCGCTCCTGGTAGGGAGCGTGCCTCGCACGTTCGCTTTCGAGGCTCAGGCCCGTGTCTTCGAATGCGTAGTCATGAAGTGCGACTCGGCCCTGGTGTCGATTCTCCAGATAGCTGCGAATCCGACGCTCCATTTCATCGCTGAGGTCGAGCCCCCAGTCTTCGTAGAGCCTGCGAAGGGTATTCAGGGGGTTTGCTACCAGATCCGCGTAGCGTATATCGGAGATCTGCTCTTCGGGTACCAGTCCGGAATCCCGCTCAGCCGCAGATCGCTCCAGGAGGAATCCGAGGCCGAAGGCCATGGCGGAGACGATCCCCTCGTAGTGGACCTTGCGGCTGCGCATCCATTGCAATGTGGCCATCAGGTTCGCCAGGGAAGCGATGACCTTGAGGGGATCCCTATGGGTGATGACGACCCGGGCATCTGGATAGGTCTGGAAAAGATGTGGCAGGGAACTCAGATGGGAGGGGGCCTTCAGCACCCATCGCTCTCTTCGGTGGCTCGATTGCAGAAGCTGAAGGAAGCGTCGGTGGTAGTCGTAGGCGGGTTGAATGTCGCTACTCGATAGCCAGGCCGTATAGCTCGGCACGGGATAGGTTCCCACCCACATATCGGTGGCGAATTGGTGGGCAAAAATAAAAATGCACTCGCTGGGGAGATCGCCCGCGTTTTCATGCATGGCCGTGAAGGCCGGATCGATGGCGTCCATCAAGGTGATTTCGCGATGAGCCGCCGCGGCCCGGGGATCGCTCTGATGGTGCTTGGAGTCGGGGGGAGGCGAGGAGTACATCATTTCCCAGAGCAGTGGAACCCGGTTCGTGGGATCGAGTGCGAGCAGTTCATGCAGGAATGTGGTGCCCGAGCGACCGAGTCCCGTCACGAAGATCGGGGCTTCTACGCTTTCGGTGAGGATCTCGGGATTTCGTTCGAGATGGTCTTCGATTCGCAATCGATTCTGAAGAATGCGCTGGATCTCCGAGCGGGCCAGAATGCGCCCGAGGAGCGTGAGTTCGGCTTCCGCTTCCAGGGACTCTGCGAAAACGCGCAGGGGTTCACGAAAGAATCCGTCTCCGTATTCCTGCAGCCCAGTCACCAGGCTCGCCTGGTGCAGCATTTCTTCCGGGTCGAGGGGCATCAGGGAGCGCCCGTCATCACCGAGATTCTCTCCCAGGGAATTCAGTCGATCTACCCACGCCGGGCGTGGCCCCGGATTCCACGACGTCAATGCTTGCCCCCGTTGTTCGTGATATGACCGCTCAACGATTTCCTCCAATGGAATGGGCGTCCTATTCCAGGGCGTTTCGCAGGGCTCCTCTTCCTCGATCCTATTTTCTGAAGGCGTCCCTGCCTTTGGATCGACCCGGCATGAGGATGGCAATGCCCCTCCGTGATCGTCTCATGCCATCACGTTCCGAGTCTGCGCCCGAGCACCCGGATCACTTCCTCCAGATTCCGTCGAGAGACCTCGGCAGTCGGGAGCAATGCGGAGCCGTGGAATGTGCCGGGGAAGGAATGCAACTCGACCGAGACTCCCGCTCGCAAGAGACGCGTGGCGTATTCGATTCCCTCATCTCGGAGCGGATCAAATTCCATCGTGGAAATATATGCGGGTGGCAGATTCGACAGATCTTCGGCCCGGGCGGGGGCCGCGTAGGGAGAGACCTCTCCCTTATGATCCGGGCCGAGATAGTGATGCCAACTCCAGCGGGCGTTGGGGAGATTCCAGAGGGGGGTATCGGTAAAAGCCTGCATCGAGGGTGTTTGGAGGCGGTCGTCGAGTTCCGGAATTTCGAGCAATTGGAAACAGAGCGCGGGACTTCCCCGATCCCGGGCGAGCAGGGCCGTGGCTGCGGCGAGGCCTCCACCCGCGCTCTGTCCGGCGATCGCGATTCGGGCCGGGTCGATGCCGAGTTCCGCGGCTTCTTTCGCGACCCAGCATAGAGCCGCGTAGCAGTCTTCCACGCCGGCCGGGAAGGGATCCTCGGGTGCCAGGCGATATTCCACGGAGACCACGACGGTGTCGAGTTCGGCCGCGACTTGTTGGCACCAGGCATCCATCATGTCGATGTTGCCCAGCATGAAGCCGCCCCCATGGATCTCGAAGACGCATGGACGATTTCCCGCCTGGCCCTCCTTCTTTCGGTAGATTCGAATCGGGACATCCGGCGCTCCCGCGGGCCCAGCGATGAGGCGATCCTTCTTGATGGCATCATCGCGATCCGCTGGGCTGCCGAAGAGGTCTTCCCGGGATTTCCGCATCTCTTGAATGCTCTCGGCAGTCGAGAGGTCGCTGATGTCGGGAAGCAGGGGTAGCAGTTCCTGGAAGTCGGGATCGAAGGCGTAATCGGTCATGTCTCTATGCTAACCCAATCGCCCGCAGAGGGGTGCGCGGAGTTTCGGAGCATCGTCGATGCGGCTGCTCGGCAATGGAAGAGGTTCTGCTGAGGCGCGGCATGACCCGCTCGGATCGTTCCGAGAATCCGAGAAGAGGGAGCGACCTTTCACGCAGACCAGGGGGGCCTGGCATGCCTCTGCCATGGAAGGAGCGGGCCTAGCAGGCGTGTCGCAGGACGCTTCCGCTGCGCGACCCGACGTCTTCTCCATCCAGCAGGCTCAACTCGCCGTTTACGAGGGTGGCCTTATAACCGGTTGATTTCTGGACGAAACGCGGCGCGCCGCCCGGGAAGTCGTGGACTATTTCCGGTTGCAGTTCGGCAACCGCGTCGGCATCGAATACGTTGATATCCGCTCGCATCCCGGGGAGGAGTTGTCCCCGATCTCCGATTCCGAGGATTCGTGCCGGGGCCGAGCTGAGGCGTCGGATCGCTTCGCCCAGGCTATAGAGCCCCGTCTCTCGCACCCAATGGGAGAGTACGAAACTCGCCCAGCCGGCATCCATGATCTGGGAGACATGGGCCCCCGCATCACCGAGGCTCGGGAAGATCCTCTCGCTTCGGAACATATCTCCCAGGGCATCCAGATTCAGGTTGAACATTCGGAAGGTAAAGAGGCTTAGGCCGTCGCTCTCCCTCGTTAGCCGCAGGAAAGTTTCGGCCCAGTGTTCTCCCCGGTCCTCCGCCATCGCCTGCAGGTTGTCCTGGGGTTTTTGCGTGTAGTCGGGTGATTTCCCGGCGCCCATCCAGAAGACATGCTGCATGGGGAGGCGCGTGGCTCCCTTCTTCTTCGCTTCTTCGACGAGCTTGTGGCTGATCTCCGCGTCGTGAATGGCGCCCAACCTTTCGTCGAAAGGGAGTTTGCGTATCCGATTCCAGGTTTCACCTTGGGCGGGGAGCGAAGCCTGGAGGCCGAAAATGAAGCCCGATCCGCGCGGTTGCGAGATCGCAGTGATGTCGAGGTCATCGTCGCAGAGACCTTCCACGTATTTTGCTGCGCTGCGTCCGGAGTCGCGTTCTGCAGAGACGCCAAAGCTGAAGAGCACCCGACTGCCGGAGATCCGCGCCATTTCGCGTAGGAGCTTGGTGCTGAACTCGAATTTCGAAAAATCGAGGACATTCTGCATCAGGCCGCCTCGGGTTCCCACGACTTCGGCAATCTGAAGCAGTTCATCGGGATCCGCATAGGTGCCCGGGATCGAACGGCCGTCCGGGAGCACATGGGGTGGGTAGCGATTCGTCGAGAAACCGACGGCGCCTCGATCGATCGCCTGGCCGACGATCTCAGCCATCTTCTTCTTTTCGGCCTCCGTCGCCTCTTCTTCTACGGCCCGCTCACCCATGACGTAGAAGCGAACTGCGCAATGACCCACCAGGCCCGCCACGTTGATGCCCGGCCGCAGATTCTCCAGGGAATCGAGGTAGCCGCCGTAATCCTCCCAATCCCAGGGGAGTCCGCTCAGGATGGCTTGCCTGGGGATGTCCTCGACGGTTTCCATCATGCCAGCGAGCGTTTCCCTATCGTCCGGCTTGCAGGGAGCGAAGGTTACGCCGCAGTTGCCCAGCAGCGCGGTCGTAACCCCATGCCAGCTGACTGGAGTGAGTTGGGGATCCCAACCGATCTGGGCGTCAAGGTGTGTGTGCAGGTCGATGAATCCGGGGCTCACCATCATCCCGTCGGCTTCGATCTCGCGGACGCCTTTGGAGTCGACGTGGCCGACCTCCGCAATCACGCCAGCATCGATCGCCAGATCGCCGGGAACGGGCTCGGCGCCCGAGCCATCTACGATCTGGCCTCCACGTATGACGAGGTCATGAGCCATGAGGTCTCCTCTGAGGGCTCGGGAGCCCGTGGGCGGGTGGATTCCTTGCCTGGGGTATACCCCAGGCCGGGGTTGGCAACCAGATCCGGTGGGAGTCCCCGACCCGTGCCCGCTGACGGGCGGCCCCGGGCATGGGCCGATGAATTCCTTCGGGAGGCCGCTCGCAGCAGCCAGGTCCACAGCGAGGGCGCTGATGCTTTTCCCCGCTGGATGGGCCGGCAATGGGTCTCTTCTATTTCGAACGGCAGCGGGTTCTGCCGGCCCGCTCCATGCAGCGAGATTCGAGCCAGCGTCCTCGATCCCTTCGAATCCGGCATGACCGAGGTGGAGGCCTAGTCATCCCTGCGAGCCATGAAAAGCGTGTCTTCCTTGTCGACATCGATGAGGTCGTTCCACCAGCGCACGACTTCGATCTCGACATGGCCAAAGACCGATTTCAGGTTGTGCTCGAAGGTGGGACTCGGATCCGTGGACCAGACCGCGAGCACGGCACCGGGATTCAGGTGTTGAATCACGGCAGCCAGGCCGTCAGGGGTGTAGAATGCCCCGCTCTCCGTATCCAGGGGTTCGTCCGGGGCGTGATCTACGTCGATCAGGATCAAGTCAAATTGCCGCTGGGCTGGGCCGAGCAGACGCGCGTATACGTCGCCTTGAACGACCTCGAGCCGAGGGTCGGAGGAAAACGCTTCACCGGTGGGGAGCCAACCCTTCTCGATCCATGCAATGACGGGGTCGAGGAGTTCGACTACCTCGACTCGGGCGACACGGCTCGAGGCCAGGGCGGATTGAGCCGTGAACCCAAGCCCGAGTCCGCCCACCAGAACGGAAAGATCTTTGCCCGTGTGCATTTCGAGGGCGAGTTCCGCGAGGCGTCGTTCGGACTCGGTGTGATAGCTGCTCATGAGGAAGCCCTGATCCAGGGTGACCTCGGTGATGATCATTCCCGGGCGCGAGAGAAGCTCGCGCCGCCGGAGACATAATTCTCCCAACTCGGTGTCTTGCAGGTCGAGTACTTCGAAAAGTGGACTCATGAAGACCTCCTGGAAGGCGAGAGCATAGATCAGATCCGCGAAGTTCAGGACGAAGTATGCAGAATGAGACGGTCGAGGATTGGAATGGAGTCGGGCGGGGAGGCCCGAACTCGCTTCGCCGGCGAACTCGTCTGGCAGCACGACCGAGTCGCCTCGGGAGATCGAAGCAGCCACGACGAATCATGTCCACGCGGGCCACGGCTCGGGCGCGACCCGCCGAAATCGGCGCTGCCGGTGAAGGGCTGGCGCTGCGGCGCCCCAGCCGAGGATGATCTGATCCGCCAAGCGCTGGCGGGCATGGGTCGGCCGCTGGGAGAGATCGAAGTGGCGGCTCCCCGCGATGAGGGCATCGATAGGGCCGTCGATCAGGGCGGCGAGCGGGGAAGAGCGGGCAGCAGAGCGGCAATGCGCATTCTCGGCCCCGGCTCGCTCTGAAATGGATGGGATCTATCTCAAGCCGCTCCTATTTGAGCCCGGTCGTTCGAGCCCGGTCATTCAAGCTGCCTATGTCTCAAGCTGTCTATGTCTCGAGCTGCCATGTCTGACGCTGTCTATGTTTCGAGCTGTGATGCCGGCTCGAGGGCTCGAACGCTTATGCGAGGTTCGCGACGGGTCGGGTCGTCGTGCCGGACTTGCCCGAGAGCTGTCACGAGCCAGACCGTGAGTTGATGGCCCCCGCGCGCCCTCCCGACACGCCGTGTCGGGCATAAGCGCCCTGACAGACCTCTTGGGTAAGGTGCCGCTTCGCCGGCGGGTATTTCTCGGCAACCCGGGCTCAGCTCCTGAGGCGCGGCACGAGGCTATGAGCACCGAGGCCGGTCAGCAAGAGGATCAGGAGCATCAGCCCAGTTCCTCCGAAGACGGGGAGGTCTTCGGGCGGGGGCGCATCGCGGAAGGCGGCTACCGTGACTGCCGTGGCGGAGAGCACCGATACGGCATCGTGGCTCGGGTCCCCTACGCCCACTGCCGCCGCAAAGGAGCAGGTTTCGAGGCTGCCCGAGAGTGGGCTGCAGTCGTGATCGCCGACGACAGTGGCGCCATTGGCCGAAAAACGCCAGAGGTAGCGGTAGGCGTCCAGACCCAAGGGCACCGCGATGGTCATGACCGTGCGATATTCGCGCAGGGTCGGCGTATCCCCGGCGATGGAAAAACTCGCGGAGCCCTGTACCCCGTCGGAATGCTGGCCGCCGAGGAGGTGACCGATTTCATGGGCGGTGATCGGAGGATTGACGCCTCCGTAGGTGAGTTGCACGTAGGCCTCGTCGTCGCCCCCGCCGATGCTCCCGGCTCCGTTTGACGACGGTCCACCGTCACCATGTTCGCGCCAGTAGATCACGATATCGGCGCCATGAAGATTGCGCAGGTTCTCGATGGCCTCCAGGTAGGGGAGGTGGGCGGGGAGTTGATTCTCGGAGTTCATCAGCGCGCTGCTGAGGGTGACCTTCCAATTTGCGGCATCGATATAGGAGAGGTCGATTGCCTCGTGGTGGATCACGTTGAAGGCAACCTCGATTCCGCTCCGCTGATAGATCTGGGTCACATGAGCGAAGTCGGTCGTCAGGAATGCGTCCATCTCCGTCTCGCCGAAATTTCGCCCCCACGAGATCAGCATGGAGAGGTGTTGCTCGGCCGGGCGCGGATAGACGACGAGCACGTCGATCGTCGTCGTGGCGGGAGGCGTATCGGCCAGGATTGTCTGGGGCCATCCCACGATCAGAAGCAATAGAGAAAGCAGGCGAGTTCGCAGCGATGTGCTTTGCATGGCCAAGATCCTCCGGGCGGGGGGATGGGCCTGGAAAATCGAACATCTGGAGGATAGCGCATGGCTTTCATTCTGTCGGGTCAGCGGCTGATGGGGCCGAGCCGATCCCGATTTTATCGTTTTGCTCTCGCAATCTCCGGGGAAGGCAACTGGCAAGGGCATTCCGGATGCGAGGGGCCTGCCTGGGATATGCGCATCTCTCGCCAGGCGCGTCGCCCCAGGCGCATCTCCCCCCGAGCGAGGGATTCGGCCGCAGCGACACCGCCTCAGCAGCAGCTTGCTCGCTTCTGGCCTACATCGGCGGGTGTCGGAACTTCCTCGGCTCCGAAGGTCTCCGAATCCCTGAGGACGCGATAGTACTCCCAGCGCATGCCCTGGGGATCGCTTGCCCAGACCTTGTTCTGGGTGGCATAGCAGCAGGTCTGTTCATCCTCAACGGAGTCGGCCATCCCCGCGGCCTTCAGTCTAGCGGTAGCGGAGTGGACCTCCGCGTCTTCGAATACTTCGACTCCCAGGTGATTGAGGCGTTCCTCGGCCCCGGAATTTTCGAAGAGCACGAGTTTGAGCGGCGGCTGTTCGATGGAGAAGTTCGCATAGCCGGGCTTGCGCTTGTTGACTTCGACATCGAAGAGTTTCGAGTAGAATTCGATTGCCGAGTCGAGGTCGTCAACATTGAGGGCGAGTTGAACACGCATGATTGTCTCCTTATTATTCTCGGATCTGGTCGCATAGACGCCCGCTCTTGCGGGACGCGAAATTTCGGTCGAGCGCGCTACTCCGAAGATTGAAGAATCATTTTTCGGCCCGGCTCGCACAGCAATTCTCGCTCAGATAAGCCAGCAGGCTTCCGATCGTGTCGAAGTCCGGGCGGTAGATTCTCGATCGCCCGTCCCGGCTGCAGCATAGGAGGCCTGCGCCCTTCAATTCCTTCAGGTGGAAGGAGAGGGTGGCCGCGGGCAAATTCAGGGCTGCGGCCATCTGTCCCGGCGCGAGTCCGTCGTCGCCGGAGCGAACGAGCATGCGGAAGACGTCCAGCCGGGTTTCCTGGGCCAGGGCGGCCAGGGCGGCCAGGACGATTTGTTTTTCCATAGTTCCAAGAGTATCGAACTATCTCCTGTCGTCAAGCCCTCGCAAGCTCCTTTCAGCTACTGGACCGAAATCCCTCGGGGATTGATGGATTGGCCGCAGCCCCTTTCATCAGAACAGAATTCTTCTCCCTCACCAATTTTTCCTTCAATAGGGGCCTTGCCTCAGGTTATGCTGGCTCTGTGCCGGTTCAATGTTCACTTCCTTCGCCCCTCAGTCTGCGGTTTTCTGCGGCTCGGATATTCGTCGTCTCGATTCTTCTCTCTTCGAGCGCCGCTGCCGGGGCCGCCCCCGCGTTATTCCATAGTCCTGGCGACGATGGCGTCGAATCCTTGACGACCCCTGTTCTGCCGGGCTCTCCGGCGGAGATCCTCTATCTCTATCTTGATGCGGGTCCCGCGAGTTCAGCGGGCGGGACGCCCTGCGTGGACGGGGATGGCGACGAGGTCTGCGCCTGGGAATTCGAGTTGCTGACGTCGGGAGCCGTCGCGATCCAGGGCTTCACGCCGGATCCGGGACGGGACGTGGTTTGGAAGGCGGATAGTGCATCCCTGAGGGCGACGGGGGGGGATGCCCGCAGCGGGGAGATGGGGCCGCTGCGTCTGGGCGAGGTCGACTTGAACGTCATGGGGACGGATTGGAGTGTCGGCGTCGGAGCCGGATCGGCGGTGGACGCGGGCTTTATGCTGGTGGAGATCAGCGGCGGAGTCATCGCGGTACCCGAGCCGGAGCGGCTTCCACTCTGGCTGGCAGGTGTGGGGATGTTGTGGCTCTTGCTTCGCCGTCATTCGACACGGATTTTGTCGGCTCGGCTCATAGCGGCTGCGCTTTGGGTCGTGCTGTTGGTCAGCCCGATCTTCATGGCCGCCCCGGCGATGGCCCAGGACGCCGATCTCGATGGCATTCCCGATCTCAGTGACAATTGCGTCTACGTTCCGAATGCCGGCCAGGAGGATGCTGGGGGACTCCATGGCCCCCCCGCGGATGGCATTGGGGACGCCTGCCAATGTGGCGATCTGAACTCCGATGGTCAGGTCGATTTGCTGGATGCGGCGACCTACCAACGGGATCTGGCGGGCCTATTGCCCGAAGCCGATGATCCCGACCGCTGCAGCGTGATCGGGGGGCGCCTCGATTGCGAGCCCAATGATGAGTGGACACTGCGAGAAGCTCTGGTCGGCATCGAACCGGGTGTATCCCAGGTCTGTGAGGCCGCAGTGGGCACGCCGACCGCGCCGAGCCGGATGGCTGCGGCCGGGGATAGCATCACCCAGGCCTTCGCCGCCAACTGCACATGCAACGCGGGTCTACTTGGCTTGTTCTGTCTCCTCTGTACCGCAGGAGGTGATCAGCCCCAACACTCGTGGTTCGATGGGGGCTCCTTGGGGGGCAGTTTCCGCGACCAATACGGCACCGGCTCGGGTATTTCTTCCGCCCGGGTTTCCGTCAGTGGCGCAGAGATGCTGGGAGGGGCCGACAGCTTTGCGAGCCAGGCCGACGATCTGCTCGCCCTGATCCCGCTCCCGGAGCTGGTCGTCGTCGAATTGGGGGGCAATGACGTCTGCAATCGCGATTGCGTGGACCCGTCTCATTGCGCCGATCCCCTCTATACCGAGGCCGAATGGATCCAGGCCGTAGCGGCTGGCCTCGATAAATTGGTCGGCTTCAATCACCCCACCTCGCTGTCGTCCGGCGCCACCATCTACCTGCTGGGTGTTCCGCGCGTCCAGGAGTTGCGCGCCGCGGGTGTCGCGCTGCAAGAGAGCAGTGGCAGCATCAACTGCGACAGCTTCTGGGATACCTTCAATGTTTGCGAGATCGCGACGTTGGATGTGACGGTGAATGGCGAAAACCTCTCCACCCGTCTCGCTGCCATCGAGGCGCGGATCCCGGAATACAACGCGGCCCTTCGGGACCTCGCCCTCGCATATTCGACCAATGAAAATGGTCGCAACCCCCTGGGCATCGAGGTTGTTTCCGATTATGTGAATGAGTCCACGCCATCGACGGGCACGACGAGCTTCGGAGCCGGAGAACTCAACGGAGGCGACTGTTTTCACCCAAATCTTCAGGGCCAGCGTCTGATCGCGACCGAAGCCTGGATCGGAAACCCCCGCAAGCCCGCGGCTCCCTGAAGGATTGTGGTCAGCGGATTCGATAGCGGTAGCGGTGCGGCCGCCCGCCCCGCATCACGAGCAGCGTGAGGTCATTCGCGCTCTCCAATACCTGCCAGAGAGGATTGCCCGAATCTGTGACCCACTGGTCGTCCACGAGCAGAAGTACGTCATCGGGTTGGAGACCGAAGCGATCGTAGAGGTCTCCGCTCTCGACCTCGCGCAATTTCAGAAGCCGCCTCTCGGAAAAAACACCGCTGCTCGTTTCCAGTTTCCCCTCGAGGGATGAGCGTTGGGCCAGGGCCCGCTCGATTTCCCTTCGCGGAATGTCGAGGATGGCCTCGGGATCGGGCAGGCGATCCATGGATACTTCGGGCAGGCGGGCCTTCTCGCTCTCGGATTCATTCGGAGCGTCTGCGGCGATTGGCCGGGACTCCTCGGGAACTCGAGGGGGGCGGGCGGGAGTGGGCCGCCCGGATAGCCCAGCCTCCGCTTCAATGATCCCGGCGAGACTTTCGTAGTCGACGGGGGGTGCGAGGTAGAGCCCATTCACGAAAAGGGTCGGGGCACGCTCGATGCCGAGGTGAGCCGCCAGGCGACTGTCCTGAAGAATCTGCCGCCCAGCGGGTGCTTCGGCGAGGCAGCGTTGGAAGCGCTCCCCATCGAGGTGCAGCCGCCGGGCGTAGAGATCGAGATCGTCCTTGGAGAGTTTGGGCTGTTCCAGAAGCAGCATATCGTGATAGTCCCAGTAGGCACTCTGCTCCCCCGCGCAATGAGCGGCCTCGGCGGCTCCCCAGGCGTAGCGGTGATAGGGCAGGGGAAGGTCGCGCAGGGCAAGGCGTACCTGCTCGGGATAGTGCTCGAGGATGCGAGAGAGAACGGGTTGCAGACGGCGGCTGGCAGTGGACTGGAAATCGATGAACTCGGTGAGGGTAATGACCGCCTCGGGATTGCCCCGGATCCGGGCTCCTGAAATCGGAATCTCGAAGCGAGGTGGCTTTGGGGCGGCGAGGAGAATCTCGACTCTCTCCCCAGGCTCCGCATGCGAGGCTTCCTCCTCGTGCTGCAGTCGTCGCGCAATCAGTTCTTTGAGGCGTTTGGCTCGCAGGCGATAACGGGCCAGAGCGAGGTCGTGCAATTCGATTCGAAGTCCGGCGTCGACTTCCGAAGCGGGGATGGCTCGGCTCCCTATGCGTGCCAGGATCTCGGAATCGGCCGCGGGGTCTTCGACTTTGGGTCGCCGATCTTCTTTGGTGGAAGCGGAGTCCTTCCCGGGAACTGCGGGGGGTGCGGGCCCGGAGGCGTCGCAACTCCAGAAGGCCGCGAGACAGGGGAGCAGGAGGGCCGTCAGATGGGCCGCCGACCGAATGCTCCGCTTTGGTCGCTGCAAAGAGATCGAGGAGGACACGCGCCTAGGCTAGCCCCCATTCTTCCATCGGTCGCTTCCGAGAGTTCTCAGGCCCGCGGCGCCGCAGTAGGGACAATCCCTTGCCGAAGACTCGCGAATTCATTTCGGTCTCCAGCGCTCTTCATCGGGCCCCATTGATTTCAGCGCCGATCAGATTGGAGACATTGCGAGCCCCGACCACTTCGGTCTCCATGGTAGAAGTTGCAAACTCCATCGCGTTGATCCAATAGAGGCCATTCCGCAAGCGAAATGGCGGCAGATCATCCCCGGGCTCCAGGATCGGATAGGCCCTCCAGCAGCGCTGATTCGCGTCGTCGCGTTCTTCGAAAATTTCGTCGAGCAGGACTTCGCTCGGTTGCTGACGGCTGAAGAGTTTGTAGACGGGCCGGCCCTCGGGGCTGGCTCCCACGCGTCCCAGTGAAGAGAAGGGGATGGTCTCATTCTCAAGTGTGAGTACCGAGCCGGGCAACTCGCCCCTCTCCTTGAGGCGAAAGTAGCTGGCCCGAACGGCTCCCTTTACGAAAGTAGCCCATGTGGTCTGAAAGGGGCGTTCTCGGAGTGCCGAAGCGGGCAGATCGAAGCCAGAAAGTTGAAGAGAGGAAGGACCTTCCGGTGTAGCGAGAACGATGCGATCATGAAGGCGAGTCTCCCCGCTCTGCAGCTTCAACCCGTATCCTGGCGTATTGGGAGACGACGTCAGCCCAACGATTTCGATCCCCGCATGCAGCTCTGCCCGGCCTTCGCGCAGAAGGCCTTCGCAGACTCCATGGTTGCCGCCGGCCACGGAAAAGAGATTGCCCGCGAGTCCGGCTCCGGCCAGGGCGATCGACGTCGCGAATGCGTGCATGGAACTGTCCTGGCCATACATGATTCTTCCTACCGGCGAAACATATTCGTCGATAAAACGACCGTGTACGCCGGCTTCGCGGAGCCAGCTTCTTCCATCCTGATCAAGCAAGTGGCTTAAATTCAGCTGCCGTAGCATCTCGGTCGGGGATTCGAATCCCCGACCCGAATCGAGATGCGAGTACACGGTATTCCAGCGATCCAGGCAGATCCTGACTGCGCGCTGCAGGTGGAGTGGGGAGAGCACGCCGTAGCGGAGGATGGCCGCGATCCGCGTTCGTAAGGCGGAATGATGGGTTCGGAAGATCAGGTCGTGACCATCCCAAACGCCGATCCTTTCGTCTCCATCCCTCGCATCTCCCTGCTTGCGTTGGTGCGTTTCGACGGGCTTGAGTCCGAGTTCCCCAAGGAATCGCCTCATATAGCGATTCGTATCGTGGATGATTGTTCCACCCGCCTCAACCTCGACTCCTCCGACTTCGAGAACGTCGAGTCGCCCTCCTATATGTTGCGTGCGCTCGTATACGTGGATGCGAGCCTCGGCTCCGAGAAGTCGACGAAGGAAGAAAGCAATGGAAGAGCCCGCGATGCCGCCTCCCACGATGGCCAGGTCGATCTTCTCTCCATTCATGGAGACACTTTCGTATCTGACAAGTTTTCGTCGGGAGATCGATCCCGGTAGCTTCCAGGAGTGAGACCCTTCATTTCCTGCACCTCCTTTGAGGCCGGATCATGGAAGAATCATGGAAGGGCAGTCTCTTTAGAAGAGTGAGATGAGTAGATGCAGAAG
>CAYTAT010000041.1:5124-39990 GCA_964435795.1 uncultured Spirochaetaceae bacterium | reverse complement strand
ATGGCCCTCATCCCCCTGAACTCGAAGGTGTCTAGACCTTTTAGACATAGTTCACGCTAGAGATTCAGATGCCTGCCTGAATTGGGACCCCCCAAACCCAGGAGTGAACGCATGAATGAGTTGCCCGACATAGATCAAGTCGATTTCGCTTTCGATGAGATGCCGGGCGAGGAGATGCACCGCATTCTCCATGCCTATCGGGATCGGGGTCCCCTCCAAAGCACGCATTTCATGGGACTTCCCGCTTTTATCATCACAGGCCATCGGGTGCTCCTCGATGCCTTCATGGATACGGAGAAGTTCCCCCCCCATCGCATGTACAAGACTTCCTTCGAGGGAGCGATCGGTGAGACCTTCATCTCCATGGAGGATTCCCGAAAGCATCTCGCATACCGAAGGCTGGCCACGCCGGCCTTTCGGTCTCGAGCTGTTGCCCGCTATCAGCGCGATGAACTCGCGGGCCTGGCCCACGAACTCATCGATCGGCTGGAAGGAATCCGCAGCTTCGATCTGGTCGAGACTTTTACGACCCGCTTTCCCTTTCTCGTTATTTCGCGCCTGATGGGTCTTCCGCGGGATCGCGAGAGTGAATTTCAGGACTGGGCCTTTGCCCTGCTGAACTTTCGCGACGATCCCGCTACGGCAATGATCGCGAAGGAAAAACTTACGGAATTCCTGGCACCCGCAGTCGAAGAGCGCCGCCGGGAACCACGGGGGGACGTGATCTCGGAACTGATCCAGGCTCGGGTGGGAGATCGCGCTCTAAGCGATGAAGAGATCTACAGCCATATTCGACTGATCTTTCCGACGGGAGGGGAAACCACACATGGCGCCCTGGGCAATTTCTTCTCGCTGCTACTGGGTTCCAAGTCGCTATGGCAGAGGCTCCGCGCAGAACCCGCCCGCCTGGAAGATGCTGTCGAGGAGAGCCTCCGCCTCGAGACTCCGATTGCGGTATTGCCACGCCTCTCAGCGGAAACGGATATCCAATTTCATGGCATCGAAATACCCGCAAACTCCTGGGTCCTCTTCGCGATGGCGGCCGCCAATCGGGATCCCGAAATTTTTCCGGAACCCGATCGCTTTGATCTCGACCGAAAATCCGAAGAGAGTCTGACCTTCGGGCGCGGTGTCAAAGCGTGCCCGGGCGCACACCTTGCCCGGAAGAATATGACGGTCGCCGCCCAGGTCCTGCTGGAACGGCTGCCGGATCTCGAGCTTCTCGATCACGAGGCGGCCCTGCCCCGAAAGACCGTCCTGCGCTGCCCTGCAGCCCTGAGGGTGCGAGCCTGAAAGGGCGGGGGGGGGGATTCGAGTCGCCTGAATGGCCATCCGTCCGATTGCGAGCCCGGCGGCAATCATTCCGGCCTGCACGGGAACCAAGAGGATGATGCGGGAAGTCCATGGCGGAGGGAACGAGCCGGGCCGAAGCAGCGCCGCGGGAGAGACTATCCCGGTGAATGGCGTCTGACCGGATTCCCAATATCACACGGCGACAATCAATCCGGCCAGGCCCCCGAACTCCCCCGAAGACCCACGCCCTGCCCAAAGCCCTCGAGGCCATACAACAGAGAGTGTCAATCACCGCATAACCATCCGATTCCCAAGAAGTGACGAGTCCACTTGGCATGGAGCCTCTCGTGAAGGGAGGTGCCCAATTCAAGAGAAAGTTCTAATGGCTGGCATCAAGTAGCCCGCGGATCGTGGCCAGGGGTGGCTAGGGGTAACGGGGGCCGTCCAGCGCTATGCCCAGGCGCCACACGGAGGGCTTTGAGGATAGGAGATGCAGGCTGCATCCTGGCACGCTGTTCGGGCGTGGGGGTCGTGTCGAGTTCCTATGGGGAAGCTCGTGACGTGCCTGCAGCTGAATCGCTATTTCGGTGCCGGTATCCGGCCATCGGGCATGGTCGCCAAAGCGCGGCTTGTTTCTCCGATGCGCGACGATGCTGCCCCCTGACCCAAAACGCCTATTCGGGCGCGGATCCGGCGGGCACCTCGTTTACGCCAGCCACCGCGGATGTGCTCTCGGCCACGTCAGCCGAAGCGGCTCCGTCCACTACGGGCAGCGTGGCCAGCTGGTCCAGTTCGGTGAGGCTCGCCTGCAGCGTGCCGGTTACCGCGCGGACGCGCGTCAGGACACCCTGGTAGTACTCGTTCTTCGTCTGCAGGGTCTCAATGGTCGTCGTCAGCGCGCTCACCTCGCCGCGCAGCATGCTCAGCTCGCCACGCGCTGAGCTGGCGTCCTGAAATTGAGTTGCGCCAAAGATCCCAATGCCCGCACCCCCGACCAGAAGCACGACGAGGGCGATGGGCAGACCCATATTTCCCTGGCTCGGCTTGGAGGGGGACGCGGCGGAGGAGGGCGCTTCGTCCTCAGCGGGAAGGCCTGCATTTCCACGACTCGGCTCGCAGGTGGAGGCAGAGGCTGCTTCGGGCGCGGCGCTTGTTGTCGCATCCGTAGTCTCTTCGGGGGTAGAATTGTCAGCGATCGAAATGGTCATCAGATATTCCTCAAGTGATGTATGTCTGTTCACCCGGCAACACAGTCGGGGAGCGCATCAATATGGCCGATCTCGTCGCCAGAAAAAACTGCCTGAGTAAAGTTTTTTCCGAGATGACTTTGAGAGATAAAATTATTGCCGAGTTGCGAAATGGGTCCTCCGGGGGACACGGATCGGTCTTTGGATGTGAGCCGCGCAACGGCATCCGTACCTGTCATGCCTCGTTGTTTGCCGACCCGGTAGTCGCTTGGATCGCCAATTGGATAGTCGACTGATGAACTCTTGCGCGTCGCAATGTGTCTTCTGTTCAGAATGGCGACAGGATGTCCCATCCGATGCTTATCCTCTGCTCGAGCAATGTGCGGGTAGGGGGTTTATCTCGAGCCCCAATAGGAGCCCGTAACGGGTTTGG
Organism: uncultured Spirochaetaceae bacterium; assembly: GCA_964435795.1. Classification (GTDB taxonomy): domain Bacteria; phylum Myxococcota_A; class UBA9160; order UBA9160; family UBA4427; genus JAZXM01. The sequence continues at coordinate 37,077 of CAYTAT010000041.1, read as the reverse complement.
GTGAGAAGGCCATTCGTGACGAACCTGGAAAGTGTAGGTTGGTGAGCTTTTTCCTTTTCGATCCCACATCCCTTGAGGCTGAAATCCGACAGCCAACCAATCGAATGACCAGGCCGTGCTTCCGAATGTTTGGGACATTCGAGTGAATCGACTGCGGGACAGGGGGGATATTATGAAGAAGCGTTTGGCATACCCCTACATCGAGTTCGGCTGGATCCCTCTACCTCCGATAATCGACAGGCCGTCCGGGCTGTCAGCCACAAGAGATCCGCGCAAGGGTATGTAGATGGGCGGCGGACCCAGCCCCAGCGTCTCCCTGACCTCGCCGAGGGGTCGTGCGAGAAGTCCCTCCCAATCCTGCACGGGCATCCACACACTCTGGCGTGCGCGCCGCCGCGCATCCTTCAGAACCCGGTGTCGGCCCCGGAAGAGCCCGAAGTACAGGCTCCCAAGGGCGACGGGCAGGAGGAGTCCCATCTGCCGCACCTGGATGAGGGCCATGCTCACGACCGCAAGCTCGCCCACAAAGTCGCGACCGTAGCCGCCGGTCACATGCAGCAGATCGTGGATCTGCAAGTGGCGCTCCATCACCAGCCGTCTCTCGTCATCAATGCCTTCCGGAAGGCCGCCCTCGTTGGCGCTGGCTAGCCCGACCGCGCTGATGCGCTCCATTTCCGTCCACTCAAAATAAATTCGACCGAGTGAGCCCGCCGGGAGGTTGGCCATGGCCTGACGATCCTTCAGCATGGCGAATAGGGATCGGCGTTCGCGGAGAATGGACGCGCCTTTGGGATCTGCTACGAAGCGCTGGAAGAAGCGCTCCATTGATTTGCCATTCAGATGCTTGACCATCTCGACCCCCGGCGAGATGTCCGCGTCGGGATTGCGCATCAGTTTCCAGAAGGCGTGGAGGGCGGCGGGAATGTTGATCTTGTATTCAAGAGTCGGCATCCCTTACTCCTTGGTTTCGAGTTGATGGAGACGATTTGCGGAAGAGGATAGACATCATCGGGTGATGGCGTCTATGAGCAGCGACGCAAATTCCCTGAGTTTTTCAGATTGGTAATGCCTCCCGGCCTCGTTGGACATCCTCGAGTGATGCAACCAATGACAGCCAACGAGGAGGGTAAGACATTCAAGCTGGATTTCCGCATAATGTGTGGGTACGGAATTTATCTGAAGCGCCTACGGGGAGCACGTCACGGGCCGAACGCGGAAGGGGATTGTTGCGCTCCAAGCAGAGCAAGAACGAGCCCCTGCGGTACGCGCAGCCTCGTGACGCAATATTGCAAGCTGCGCGTGCCATACCGAAGGGTCGTCGCGAATTGCCGCCCGACGAGGCTTTGCAGCGGCGATTCGGGTCTTCTGCTCGACTCTCATCGGCCAAACCGGACACGTTGAATCTCTCCTCCTGCTTTGGTTACATCGAGTAGGATTGTGATCGCTTCGGGAAAAGGGAATCATCAATGAGCCTGTCTCCAGGGACACGTCTTGGTCATTTTGAAATTACTGCCCATATCGGTTCCGGGAGACTCGGCGAGGTATATCGCGCCCAGAATATTGAGCTGGATCATGTGGTGGCGATCAGGGTTCTGCCCGAGGGCGCTGCACTTGATGCAGAGTGGCTCGTTTCGCTCGAGCAGAAAGTACGGACCGTGATGTCTCTGAGTCATCCGAATGTCGGGCTCCTTCATGGCCTGGAGGAGGAGGGCGGTCTTCGATTTCTGGTCCTTGAATTCGTCATTGGGACGACTCTCGCCGATCACGTCAAGGTGGATCCGCTTTCGATCAACAGAGCACTGACCCTATTCATTCAAGTTGCAAAGGGGCTGGAGGCGGCTCACGAGAATCGCATTATTCACGGAAACCTGAAGCTGGCCAATATCAAGGTCGCGCCAGCGGGAGAAGGCAAGGTTCTTGATTTCGGCCTGGCAGAGTCCATCCGAACGCTTCAGCCCAGTTCCTGCACAGTGGGCGAATCCGATGGGGCCACGACATGCGTGAGTCCGGAACAAGCCCTTGGACAGGAAGCTGATGAGCGTAGCGATATATGGGCCTTCGGATGTTGTCTATATGAGGCGCTGACTGGATCGGCGCCATTCCTTGCTGAGGCGAACTCCGATCGGACTTCCGGAAATCCGGAGCAGGATCCGAACTGGGATCTGCTGCCGAGCACTCTTCCCGAAGTAGTGGGGGAACTCATTCGGAGGTGCTTGGAGAGGGAATCTGAAAGCCGTTTCAGCAGCGCGGGCGAAATGATCACGATCCTTGAAGAAGCCCAGGAGGCTCTGAAGCGAAACGCAGAAGCCGTCCTGCCGAAACAGAAACTCTCAGTTGTTGCATCGCTACCCATCGTGGCGAGTATTTTCATCGTGCTTGTCGGTTTCGGCAGCGCTTTCTGGCTCGACAGAGCCAACCAGCCGTCACGCGAGCACACACGCGAGGCAGGCGTGGTTTCCATCCGTTCCCTGGCGGTTCTTCCGCTCGAGGATCTATCGGAGGGCAGAGACCAGGAGGCATTTGCGGATCGTATGAGAGATGCCCTGGTGAGAGAGCTGTCCAGGAGTTCTTCACTGACCATCAAATCACTTGATCCGATGAGAACCTACCACGACAGCGACAAGACGATCCGAGAGATCGCCCAGGAGCTGGGCGTAGATGCGGTCGTAACCGGTTCCGCGTTCAAGAAAGAGGACGAAGTGCAAATCGAATTGGCGCTTGTCGACGGGAGAACTGAAAGCGAGTTATGGACGCATAGCTACACCAGTCCATTCGAAAAAAGTCTCGGTTTGCAAAGCGAGGCTGCTTTCGCGATCGCCAACGAGACCGGAGCGGCAATCATCCCTTAGGGTGAAGAGGGTCAGCCGAGTGGCGCGTCTTCTCCCTGCGAAGCGAAACGCGCGGCCATACTCGAGAGAGCCGGAGATTGAGGCCGCATTCTGGCAGGCTTGCGGGTACGGATTTCTCTCAAGCGGCTATTGGGAGTCCGTGACGGAAATCGGATCCCGATGCTGGCCCTCCCCCGAGAGCGAGTTGCTTCGGTCTCTGAAAGACCCACCGCCCGGGGCGACGGGACTTTTTGGCTCACCGACCCCGTCCCTGCAACACCGACCCCGTCCCTGCAACAAAGGTGGGGCCCTGGTCGCTCTTGTGGTGGGCGCGGATGGGGCGGCCCCGGGGCGGGTCCAAAACCGAACTTTGCGACCCCCGCCCCCAATGAAGACTACTGATCCCGATAGGTTGGAAGAATCTCACTCGCTTCATTCAAACCGATCCAATTTGGCTCCCGGTTACGACTCCCAAGTAGACTTTTATTCAGGGAATGATCACCAGTTGTAATGCAAATTGAGGAGGAATGAGGCATGCGACGTTTGTTCTTGGCCGCCAGCCTGATCGCCCTGCTCGCGGCCTCATCGGTAAGCGCGGTCAGCATCGACTGGGTGACCGTGGGCGACCCGGGGAATACCGCGGACACCACGGGGTTTGGCTCCGTGGGGTATAGCTACCAGATCTCGAAATACGAGGTCACCAATGCCCAATACACGGAGTTTCTGAATGCCGTGGGATCTCTCGACAACTGGGAACTCTACAGCACGACCCTCAATTCGGGCTCTTCGTTCAGTCGCGGCATTACGCGCAGCGGGCCATCGGGGAGCCACTCCTATAGCACGGTCCCCGGTCGCGAAAATTGGCCGGTCAACTACGTCACCTTCTACTCGGCTCTGCGCTTTGCGAACTGGCTCCATAACGGCCAACCCACCGGGTTGCAGACCAGCGCCACCACTGAGGACGGTGCCTACTCGATGGTGTGGTCGCCCGTCGCACCCCCGATCTACCGAAATTCCGGCGCCACGGTCTTCCTCACCAGTGAGGACGAGTGGTACAAGGCCGCCTACTACGATGCGGTTTCCGCGAGTTACTCGGACTTGTCGGCGCCCTGCAATTGTGACGGCATTGGACCTGCAACGCCCACTCCGGTCGGGACCTATTCGGGTTCGGTCGGTCCGAACGGAACTTTCGATCAGATGGGTAACCTTCGCGAGTGGAACGAAAGCCTTCTCTTCGGTGTGTACCGCGGGGCCAGGGATAGGTCATTCTCAGAACTGGCCCCCTGGCCCATCGGGTATAGCCGATCCAGTTGGGACGGTGCTACGCCCTGGCTCGATACCGGTAGTTCGGATGACTTCATGGCGCCCAGGTTGGGATTCCGCGTCGCCAGCGTCGTGCCCGAACCCTCCACCGCCCTGCTTCTGGGCCTCGGGCTTCTGGGCTTGGTGGGGCGCAGAAAGGGGTAGTTACCCGAAACAACCCGCGTTGAAGAGCAGCCGCATACGGCCCGTGGAGCCATCTCCAGCCCCGCGTCCTGCCAGCCTCAGGGAGTCATCCCGCATTCTTCATTGCCCTCGGAGGATTCTCAGAAGCTGGAGTCGTGCGTTCGAAGAGGATCGGACACTCGAACTGCATGCCGACATGGTGTCCGGGTACGGGGTTCGTCTGAAGATCCTGCCGGGAACCCGTGACGGGCTGACTGATGCCGGTTTGGAGGTCACCCTTATAGAAGGGGTAGAAAGATCCGGTCCAGGGATGGGATGGATGGGAGAAGAATCCGTGGCGGCCCGTAGCGAAGGCGATCTGCCGATTCTTGGGCGGGGCGTTCGCGCCGGCCTGGATCAGGTGAGCGACTTGGACATTTCTCGGCCTGGAAAACGAATGTTCGAAGCTCGTGCGTCCCTGCCACCGGACAGGTACGCCAACTCGAGAAGCTGTAAGATTTGCTTCCCCACAAGACTGCGAAGTGCAGCTTCGTTGAGACTCGGGAGAAAGCGGAAGTATGTTCACACGTATTTGCACGAGGGTTGGATCCGCCTCCTACATGACCGGGCTCTTTCAGGTTCCGCTTGACGCCGCCCGAAGCATGGTTCCCGACGACTACTTCCGAGTCGCTGAAGTCTTCCCGGACAAGGCCGTCTTCTTCGTTGGAACGGGCGACTTCCGCAATTGTGACATCGGTCCGTATCGAGAGATGTACCTCGGCTTCTACACCGAGAATCGTGAGCAGGATGAGGCTCCCACCATCGAGACCAACCTCGAGGAGTTCATCAAGAACGAATCGAAAATGTATATGTGGAAGAACTGGGTGACCACGTCCACCGCGCTCGACAGGATGGACCTGGTGGGATCAACAATCTTCCGCCGCGGTGAGATCGATCGCGAGGATCAAGAGAAGAGCACCACTTTCGCGATGAGCCATCCCGAGGAAGGCAGTATCCGATTTTCGACCCCTCGCTCGAGTGAGCATGTCGTGTCCAACGAGCGAATGAAGAGAACCCATTACGGACGTCTTCACGGTGAACCCTCGCGCTGCGTGCTCGATCTCGAAATTGACAAGATGGTTACGAGCCCGGGGCAAGGGCTCCTCGAGTTGGAGGGCAGGGTCGCCGATGAGTGCGAAATTCTCGGGCCCCTGGGTCAGCCCCTGGTCGCCATCTGGATCGAGGAGATGCGCTTTGATATGTACAAGCCTCTTGGGCTGCGACCCAAGCGCACACGCGACTGATCCCAGCCCGTATCCTGGGCTGAGTTCTGGGCTGAGAAAGTACTGAAGGAAGGGATTGGAATGAAGATTGGGGTGGTGGGTGTCAATATCGGGATGAATCGGGGCGAGAAGATACTCGAATTCGCTCGCCTGGCTGAAGACGTGGGTCTCGAGTCCATCTGGACCTTCGAGCATGTGATGGTCCCCATCGACTACAAGTCGACTTACCCGTATACCGAAGACGGAAAGATGACCGCCACGCCTGAGACCAATATGGTGGATCCGCTGATTGCCCTCTCTGCGATCGCTGCGAATACGCGCACCCTGAGACTGGGGACGGGGATCAATATCCTGCCTCAGATCAATCCGCTCTACCTCGCAAAACAGGCGGCAAGCCTCGACTTCATGTCGGGCGGCCGCTTCATGCTGGGCGTAGGAATTGGCTGGCTGGCGGAGGAATTCAAAGCCATGGGCGTTCCCTACGAAAAGCGTGGGGCTCGCCACGACGACTACATCCGGGCGCTACGGAAGGTCTGGAGCGGGGAGGTCGTCGAGCATCAGAGTGAATTCATCAATTGGAGCGGATTCAAGAGCCATCCGACTCCGGTTCAACGGCCGCTTCCAATGGTGATCGGCGGTTCCAAGGGGAAGGTCTTCGAGCGTGTCGCTCGCTTCGGCGAGGGGTGGTTCTCGCCCACGACAAATTTGGATCAGATCGTCGAGCTGCTGGATCCGCTCGATGCCGCCTTGACGAAATATGGACGAGACCGAAGCAGCGTCGAGATCACTACCATGTGGATACCGCAGCTCGAACCTGTCGAGCGGCTCGCTCGCTACGAAGAATTGGGAATCCAGAGAGTCCTCGTCCCCATGGTTCTGATGGGTGAGAATCCTCACGAGGGTTTGAAGCGCTTTGGAGGCGAGGTGATGTCGGCACTCGAGTCGACGAACTGACGAGAAGCCATCTCATTGATCCCGACCGAGTCGGGTGCCGGAATGCGGCCCGACAGCCAGGCGCGGAATTGCCGCCGCAGTTGCTCTAGCCCGCGCCTCTCGTCAGAAATGCGGAAGGCAGGAGATTCAGGTTGGGTTCCGGCATAACGGCCGGGTATGGGGTTGATCTCAAATCCCCAAGGGGAGCCCGTGACGGGCAGGGTGATATTGCATTTCATGAAGGCCGAGAACGCGGCAACCGCCATCGCTCAGCCGGCCGCCCTTATCGCCTCCGCCGCCATGCCCAGACCCATGCTCGACCCGAGCCCGCATCCGCGCGGAGCGGGGACGCGGGCCCGGGTGCTGGCCGATGACGTCCGCGAATGCGGTGTTCTCGACCTGCTGACAGCGCTTCGCCAGATGTCGTTGGTTCCGGCGCAGCCACTCGAAGGCTTCCTTCCCGCCATACGGGATAGGGGCCGAATTCGAATCGGCGCCGATGCCGACCGAATCGTCTTCGACCCGGATCGCATTCACGATCTCGCCACCTTCGAAATTCCCCATCCGGTCTCCGAGCGCATTCCCCATATGCGGGTTGGCGGGGTCTTTGTCGTGCGCGATGGGCAACTCGTCGAAGGCGCCGCATTCGGAAGCCCCCATCCCGCAGAGGGGGGGGCTCCGAGCAGGAAATTCGTCAGCGAGGAAGCGCCATCAGGACCAGGTCGCCGAACGCCCCCGTGCAGAAGAACACGTGGGCGGGATTCGACTCGATCCGCTGTGCCGCCATCCAAGCCCCAGCATCCCCATCAAAACGAGAAGGCCGGTGCCGGGCTCGGGAACCGGATGCGCGGTGAAGATCACCTGGCCAAGAGTTGAGACCTGCAGGTTCTCGATCTCGTTTGCGTGGATGGCCCCACTCCCGTCGTATCCCGAGAGCGCGGTGCCAATTCTTTCGAGTACCGCATAGGCAAGCGTGACCTCGACGGGCCACTCTCCACGAGGAGTCGAAAAGATGACTTCCCGGGGGTCGCTGCCGATAAAAGCCAGGGGGGCGAAGAGAAGTTCGCTGAAGTCCTCGAAGTAGTCGTGGTTGTGGGGGTCGCCGGTCAGAATTCCCTCCGACGTGATGCTGCGCTGGATCGGGATCTCACCGGTCGTCACGCTTCCATCCAGTAGAATCTCGAAGGCTGGAGAATTCCACACAGAGCCCGCGGAGATCGGCTCGATGATCCCGCTGGAAAACGTCCCGCCTCCCTCCCGCAGCCAGGGCGACGTCGTGCATTGAATATGCGTCGGGTTTACAGGGGTTCGAACAGACGCCCCAGGGCACGAGTTCGAAACTACCCGTCAGGGCGGTCGACGGAGCAGCGGTGAAATCGAGCGTGGCGCCGGGAGCAATGACATAGGCCAGAGCCCATGCCGAGCCGGGGATCAACCCGAGCGACGAAAGTAGGGTCAACCCGACAAGGGTCCCGCGCAGGCGGATGCCCACAGATTGCAGGCGGTTGCGTTCGGCAGCCAGATGATCAGTCATGCAGATCTCCTTGGAATGGCCACGCTACGCTCAGGTCGTGCGCACGTCGGTCGTTTCTGCATCCTCTCCGGTGCGCAACTCCGAGCCGCGCAGCGACGCTACCGTCAGCAACACCAGCATCAGGCACCCCGCCCCCTGCCAGACGACGGTTGCACCAAATGTATCGTATACCCAGCCGCCGGCAATCGCCGCGCTTGCGGCGACGGAGAGATTCACGGCTCCCAGCAGGCCCTGCCCGGTGGCGATGGCCGCCTCATCGCTGGCGCGTGCCATGGCCAGCTGGATCGCCGGCATCGTGAAGGCGTCGGCCAGCGAATGGATCGCCAGCGCGACGCAGAGCCATGGCAGTGATTCGACGCCGCCGTAGATGGCCATGCAAGCCGCCGCGACCGCGATTGAGTACCTCACGACGCGCAACGGGCCCTTCTGCTGGGCGAGGCCACCCGCCCATGGCGCGATGAACACCATCGGCAGCATGAACAGGCTCAGCGAGAGGCCGATGAAGAGCTGGCTGGCGCCGAGATCCGCCATGAAGATCGCCCAGACGGCTTCGAGCACCCCAATGGTGACGTAGAAGGCGACGCCCGCGCAGAGCGTCGCCTGGATGGCCGGGCGCCGCAGCAGTGTGCGTACGTGCGTGCGCGCGGCGACTCTTGCTTCCGGTTGCACCGGCACCTGTGACAGCAGCGGTGCCATCGCGGCCAGCAGCAGGCCTACCGCCAGGAACGGCGCCTGTAGGCCGAGCCAGCCCTGAAGCAGTGACGCCAGCAGCGGGCCGATCAGGAAGCCGGAAAGTTCGAATGAAGCAAGGCGCCCGAGTGACCTGCCGACGTGCGCCGGATCGTTGGTGACGGCGATGCGGCGCAGTGCGGGCGCGAAGCAGCCCGAACCGATGCCTAGCAGCACCCGGGCAGCGATCCACTGCCAGAGTGCCTCGGCAAATACCATCGAGAGCGACGAGATGCTGGCGATTGCGAGCCCGATCTGCATCATGCGATGTGCGTGGCCCTGGTCGGCGTAACGCGACAGCGCGAGCTGCACGACGAATCCGGATGCGAACCCCGAGCCGCCGATCAGCCCAATCGCGGTCTCGTCGAACCCGTACTGCTCGCGGATCACGGCCAGCAGTGCGAAAACGGATCCGTAGCCCAGCATCATCGTCGCGCTGATGATGAAGAGCCCATCGCGCAGGCGGGGAGTCAGGGGAGCACGCATGGGTAGGAGGATAGAAGATTCAGGCTGAATTCTGGCATGATGAAGGGGTATGGGGACTATCTCAAATCCCTATGGGAAGTCTGTGACGGCATGATAGAAAGTGCTTCTTCTTGTGGGAGTGTTGGAATCAGCACAGCCCATTGGGTTTTACTCGCCAATGAATTTTCGGGAGTAATTCGATGGAAAGCTTAGCGACTTCATACTCTTGAAGATGCAAAAGCAAGGCCTTGAGATAGCCAACTGAGTACCTTATGTGCTCGATGTGTTTGCTGGGCTGATGCGTACACCAGATGGAATCGAGTTGTGGGCGTGTATGTCCGATCGGCAGTTTTTCGGGGATGATCTCCTCCAGGCAGTGAATGACTGCCTGGATGCCATGGAAAGCCCCCCCCATGCCGAAATATTCCAGAAGTTCGTCTGGTTCAGATTTGATCCAGATGAATGGATGATATGCTGGCGAGAAGCAGGCCCGTCACGGGGGCTCCCGCGAGAGGCTTGGCCCGGACCCCATTCCTGTAGATCGTGACAGAATGTAGCCTGGATGTCCTATCCCCCACACTCGATTCAAAGTACCTGCCGCGCGAGTTCATCGATCACGGTTCAGAGATGAACCGTTCTGCCGCCCAGCCTTTGATCAGCCAGAAAGCTGCAACTCCATAGATGCTTCGGGTACTCGGCCTTCTCGAGATCGGTCGTGCTCACACCAGGATCGCGCCGTTTCAGACTCCCACGCGGCACTTCAGGCCCTATGCTCGGTCCTGTCGACGTAGCCGCTCCCGCTCCACCCGCCAACCCGCGGATTGCAGACGCCGAAAGGTCTTTCGATAGTCGAAGCGCAGGTGCGGCTCGAGGGCTGGTGGACTCCCGCCGGAGAATCTCACTCGGAGCCTGGTCTCATTGTGGAAGGGCTTGCCCGTTACACGAATTCAAGCAGTCCGGATGAGGTACTTCCCCATGGCGGCAATGTCTTCGAATGAAAGAAGGACTGCGATATTACCCGCACAGAATGCGCTATCCGACGCTATTCGAAGAGGTGCTTTCAGCGGCAGGGCTCCGGAAATCTTGCGGCATCGGTTTGGCAAATAACGCCCCATACTACCATTGGCGCACACGTCTACGGCTTCTGTGTCGCGAGAGTTGTCTTCAAGTTCTTAAGCGTTACTCCTCGCAATCGGATGCACGGGTATGATTGATAAGAGGAGGGCTGATGGAGAAGCTCGACTTCTGATTATTCGCGAAGCCTTTTCGCTTTACTTCGATCGCGTCTGCTGAGAAACTGGGATGAGGCTGAGTGGCTGCGAGAATGGTTCCGGCCGAGATGCAGGAGGAAGTCCGATGCTTGGAAATGATCTGCTGAAGCCTCTCGGGGGGGTACTCATAGCTGGCGTAGTGACGTCAAATGCCCAGCCCGCCGTGGCAGATTGGGGGAATCACTGGGGGCAGATGGTCTGGGGCAGCAACACATTTGGGGTCCCGATGCTGGGGTGGCCTGGACTGATCGTGCTCTCTCTCAGCTTGGTTCTGGCAGGCGTGTGTTGGTCGAGAAGAAACTCAGCAGGGCTGAATGTGCCTCTTTTCTTCCTGGCACTTTTATCAATTCCACTGGCCGTGGCGGCGGGAACGGTAACCATTCCATACACGTTCACGAATGGTACGCCAGCGGACGCTAACGAAGTCAACGCCAACTTCAATGCTGTGAAGACGGCAGTGGACGACAATGACGGCCGAATTGGCACAGCACAAGCCGACGCGAATAGCGCCCTCAGTAATGCTAGTATCGCAGATGTAAATGCGAGCGCAGCGCAGAATGCGGCTGCGACCGCATTGGGTACAGCGAACTCGGCATCGGCCTCCGCAAGTTCTGCGCAGACCGCTGCGACGGCGGCACAAAATACGGCCACCACGAACGTCGCGGAAATCTCGAACCAGGCGGTGGAGATTGCCGCCCTGCAGGCCGCCGTTGCGGCTCTTCAAGCTTTCCATACCGCGGCTTCACCTCGCTTCGAAGCGTGTTTGGATGGCGCAACCATCGCTGATCATGCAACGGGTCTGGTCTGGGAGATAAAGACCGGGACGTTCAATCCTTCTCTTCCGCCTTCTTCGATTTGTCGGTCGGCGCCCGGAGGGTGTCCGGACCCGAGGGATATCAATAATCGATACCAGTGGTCGAGCACCGGTAACGCGGCAGATGGTAATGTGTACACAGACTTTCTGGTAAATTTGAATACGGTGCCATGCCTCGGATGGCATTGCGATTGGCGTCTCCCCTATATCGCAGAGTTGCAGAGTATCCTGGTGGGGCCGGGTGTGAGCGACGAACTTTTCCTGCGCCCATCACCTCCTGATCTACCGTCGGGCCTCAATGCTACGGGCCAGGCAACAGTCTGCGGAGGAGCACCGTGTATAGACGCAGCATTTTCAGCGGTGGGAGGCGAAACAGCGCCGAAATTTCACTGGTCGGCCTCAGTCGCGATCTTGGGAGTCGCGGGCGATTTCGCATGGGGCCCGGCCTTCCATACCGGGAGCGTGAACTTCTCTAATTTACAGAATGACTCACACGTGCGCGCAGTACGCGTTGGTTCCTGCGGCCCCTTGCCTCCACCTTGATGGATCGAATTGAGTCGCGGGCAAGGCAGGCTGAGAAGGGGCGAGGGGAAGAGGCTCTACTACGGGGCCAACCCAGGGGCTGGAGGATATGCTCGCTAGCGTGGACTTGGCGTCGGAGCAGCACTCCAATCCATCGGCTGACTCTCAGGATTATCCGAGAAATGAGGTTGAAGCATTTCCTGCAGTTCGTGTGAGCCACTGCGACCTGCACCATCGAAACTGCCGTTCCCAGGACGAGATAGCCCCGGACCACGACGAGGTCGAGTGTTGGTATCGTAGGCTCCGAAGCCGCCGTCAGCTTTTCCGCTCGCCAGCAAGCACTGCCCCCGACGATGGCTACGATCAGGAGTGGAGGCCCAATCCACCATGGATCCGACCCTGACCCGACGCCGCTTCATCTCGGGCGCTGCCACGCTCGCAGGAGGATTGCTCTATCGCGGCGATGCGCACACGCAGGTGCCCAAGCGACGCCATGCGTTTGCAGTGATTGGCCGTGGTCCCATGGGTTCGGCCGCAGCCCGACATCTCGCATCGGCCGGCGCGGACGTTGTCGTGATCGGCCCCGAAGAACCCATAGACGGGCAGCCCGCAGTGGTGCCGCCCGCGTCGCATTATGACGAGATGCGCCAGATCGAGCTGGCGAACGATAGCCTGCTCTTGGGGCGGCTCGCTCATGCATCTCTACCCGGCTTTCATGAGCTCGAGCGCTCGACATCGATCAACTTCATCGAGGATAACGCGAACCTGCGCGTCGGCTTTCCAACGTATGCCGCACGCGGGTGGGAGCCCGCGCGCGCCGTCGCAAAAGAACTCGAGGTGCCGGTCGAGAAATTGGGGATGTCCGAGCTCGCTGCCCGATTTCCCTACCTCCGCTTCCCTGCGGACTCGCGTGGCTTGCTCGAGCCCGGGGGTGGGATCATCAATCCGCGGAAGCTGGTCGAAGCGCAGCTCGCGGCCGCCGAGAAGAACGGAGCGACCGTTGTGACTGACGCAGCCATCAAGCTCCAGCGCAAGAGCGGTGAAGTCGTGATCGAAACCCTGAGCGGACGGAGGCTGCGCGCCGACCAGGTGTTGGTCGCGACGGGAGCCTTCACGAATCAGACTGGACTGCTCAGGCGCGATCTGGCGCTCACATTGATCGGCGTGACGATCGTGCAAGCGGAGATCAGCCCCACCCCGCTAGCCGAGATGCCAGTCGTGACGGCGGTGTTGCAAGGGGAGGCGGGCCCGCAAATCCTCTATGCAATGCCCCCCCGTGAGTTCCCGGACGGCAAGACTTACGTCAAAGGCAATTCGTTCCGCTGGGCGCCTTCGCGCACCGCGGGCGATGGAGGTGCAGAGGACGGGCCGAAGGGGTCTACCGTCGTGGACGACCCCTCGCTCATGGTGAAGATGCTTTCGGAGATGATTCCCGCTCTCGAAGTCCGTGCCGAGAGAAGTCATTTCTGCATGACTTCGTACACGGGAAGCGGCGCGCCCTACATCGACCGGATCGACGACCGTTTGGGCGTCGCGGTAGGCGGAAACGCGTGGGGAATCATGACGAGCGACGAGATCGGTCGGCTAGCGGCCGCCATGATGCGGGGTGAGGGCTGGTCGGGCGAACTCGGCCCCGAGATATTCTCCGCTCGTTTTGCATGAGAGTCGAAGTCCGAATCAATTCGGCGCCGGGAAAGACTCAGAGTGGAGGAAGCGTCACGGGCTCCCCGTAGGAACTCGAGATAGACCCCAACCCCGGACAGCGTGCCAGAATGCAGCGTGAATATTCTATTCTCGGCGGTACCACTGCTGGATCAGAGCACGATCGACTCGTCGTGTTGGCGATCTCGTGCTTTCCGGCGTGCCCGAGGTGTAGGTGGTCGACGGCTTCGAGTTGAGTGTAGGGGATTCCTTCAAGATTTTGCGGCGCCTTCGATTTCCGGCAGTTTTACTCCGACCAGTTTCCCGCAGCTATCGGGGGCGCTTTCCCGGCCGACAAACAGACTTTTGAATAATGGCCTGCTTCAGGGGATCCCCGAACCCACCACAGTGCTCCGGATCACCCCGAGTTCGTGGGCTTGGAGATGCGGCGGAGGGATTGATTGACTGAAGACCGCCATGCGACCGGACTCGACCCCGTTGATATCCCGCGTCACATGGCGGGGTACTTTCAGGCTACAATCCGCCCGGAAGGGTAGGAGAGTGCTACCCCGGGTGATTCGTTCACAATCCGATATCAAGAAGTCGTCAGCGGCAAATCACCGAGCACGTCAGGAGTTGTAGGTATCCACCTCTTACTGATGATAAAGTTATGGCGATCGGAACGATCACAGAGTCTTTATTCAATCGGCTGCTCGGGAGTTCCAACGTCGGATCGATTCTTGGCGGGCGATTCGCAGTGCGATGATTGACAAGAGGAATTGATTGTCGACCTATTCGACATGAGGAACGGGCGGCAAGGAGAATCTCGTATTGCGCAAATGGATACTGGCCCTCTTCGGATTCTGTGTTCTCGTGGGCGTGACTGTGGCCCAGCGCCACCTGATGCTGGTCTTTGCCATGTCACTCCTCGGTGCGCCGGGGCTCCTGCCAGCGGGGGATGAAGGGCCGGAAGTCCGCTGGCACGATGATTACTTCACAGTCCAGGCCCTGGGGCCCGGGACATATGCCATTGGCGAACCGCGCTACTACCAGAAGAACTACAGCTACCTCATCGCAGGAACAGAGCGCGCGATCCTCTTCGACGCAGGCCCTGGATATCGCGACATTCGACCCGTGGCTCTTTCGCTGACCGACCTTCCCATCACCTTCATCCCCTCTCATTTTCATTATGACCACGTAGGGAATGAGATCACCTTTGAGCACGTCGCCGTCATCGGTCTGCCGGGCCTGCGTGCCCGGGCGCCCGAGGGTCGTCTGCAGTTGAGTTTCGACGAGCACCTGGGGTTCGCCGAAGGCTTCGAGGCGCCCGAACTGCTCGTCGACGAATGGCTCGAACCCGGAGAGTCCATCGATCTCGGGGGCCGAGTCCTCGAGGTTCTCTATTCCCCGGGCCATACCGAGGACTCGATTTCCCTGCTCGAACCCGCCACGGGAATGCTCTTTACGGGCGACTTCATCTACCCCGGTCCGCTATTCGCCTTCCTTCCCAACAGCGGCATGGGAGACTACCTGCAGGGTGCTGCGACATTGTTGCGAGAAAGCCCGTCCGCAGCCCGGCTCTTCGGCGCCCATCGCTCGGCTTCCCCCGGTGCGCCGGAACTCTCGCTGCAGGATGTCGCCGACCTTCAAGCGGCTCTTTACCGCATCCAGAGCGGCGAACTTGAGGGCGAGGGCTTCTATCCCCGGATCTATCCCATCAACGCCAACTTCGAACTCCACGCCGAGCCGCCCTGGCTCCAGGAATGGGCCGCGCGGAACCCCGAGTTCGGAAGCGGTCAGCCCTGAAGACTTCGGAGGCCACTGATAGGGATTTGGGGACAACACCGATGAGGATGCAGAAAATGTTGGTCTGGGTGATGCCGTTGAAGCGATACTGGAGACGAACCCGTTAAGCGCCGATACCGAAGGCGAGGGCATTCTCGATGGGCAGCAACTCGCCGGCGGCTCGGCTCTTCTCGATATCACCGCTTTCCTGCCCAGCTGGGACCCGCTCTCAAGCGGATAGAATATTCGAGCCCGCATCCGTCACATCGTCCGAGGTTGGGCGCTATCTTGAAGCCCAACGGGAAGTCTGTGACGGGAGAAGCTCGGAATGGGGAAAAGAATCGTCGTTGCACTGATCATTTTCGTCGTTGGCGTCTACATCGGCTTCAGTCTCCCTCGTGGAGCGGGTCTGATTGGCGCCGTCATGAACCTGAGTGCTGATCGGAGTGCGGACTACAGTCATAGCGCCTCTCATCAGGCGCTCCTTGAGATGGAAGAAGTCATCTCCAACACCCGGAAAATGGTACTCGCCGACGCTCGCACCGAGCAGGAAGCCAACGAAGGGATGCGCTGGATCCTGCGGGCGCTCTCTATGAGCACCGAGGTTGCTGCCGACACCAACCCGCAACTCCCCCACTTCCAGCGAATGGACACCCTCGCAAGAAAGGTGGGTGGCGACAATCCCGATGCCGAGTATGAATTCGCCCAGATAGACGGTCGCTTCGACTACGAAATCACCGGAAACCTCGGCAACATCCGCTATCTCGGATTCACGATCAATGCGGGACAGGGCATGACCCCCAGACGACAAATCGGGTATATCGCTGACCAGATGCTGGATGTCGATCAAGACGGGAACTTCAAAATCCTGCTCGCACAGAAAAAACCCGATCGGCCTGGCAATTGGATCGAGATCCCCGAAGATGCCTCGGGCATATTGGTTCGCGAGTACATCGCCGACCGTAGTGTCGAAATTCTGCCCACACTGAATATCGAGATCATCGGGGACAAGCCCGAATTCATTCCGCCCTCGGATAAGGAAGTTGCCCAGTCCATCATCGGCACCACCTACGCGTTCTTGAAATTGACCACCCTGCATCGATCAGTGCTTCCGCAACTACTCGATGAAAGAAACGGCTTCATCCGGGCAACCTCAGAGGAGCTGGGAGGCGCGATCAGCGGCGCAGACAATCTATATATGATTGGTAGCTACCAGATCGAAGACGACGAGGCCTTGATCGTCGAAGTTCGTCCGCCCGACACTCGCTACTGGAATCTCACACTCGAGAATCGCTGGCATGAAGTCGGTGACTATCTCCACAGGTCCACGTCACGCACGCTGGAGGATGTCGAGTACAACCAGGATGGTTCAGTCCAATTCGTGATCGCCCACAAGAATCCCGGCCACCCCAACTGGCTTGATACAAGTGGCCACGGATTCGGTTTCATGACCTTCCGCTGGGTCGATGGCGAGAGCACGGATATCCCCATGCCCTCGACCCAATTGGTCAAGCTTGATGAGATCGGGCGGCCGTTCACTGACGCGCTGAATTGACCCAATGCCGTAAGCCCATTCTCCCCTCTTACGTCTCGATCTCGTTCTGGACGCGAGAACTCCAGCAAGTAGGATATCCAAGCGGGTCCCTGGCATAGCGTCCGCATTCGGATGTCATGCCAGAAAAAATCTTGAATATCCTATCCTCTCTCGTTCCCGCTCGGCATGATGAGCCAGAGCACGACGTAGATCAGCAGGAAGAGTCCGCCGGAGAAGATTGTCCCGAGCACGAAGGCCAGGCGAAGCAGGGTCACGGAGACCTCGAACTGCTGGGCCAGACCGGCACAGACGCCCGCCAGTGATCGCCCCCGGGTTGGCCGACTCCACTGCTCGCTCAGCCCGCGCAGGCGTGCCGTCGGGTCGAGCATGCTCCCGCAGTAGCGGCATTTGATGGCTTCTATCCGAATGCTCTCCGCGCACCACGGGCATTTCTTCGAGTCCGATGTCAATTCTCCACTCATGAAGCCTCCGCTTGGATTCGGCGTGAGTACGCCACTGCGAACGGCAGAGAGGCGTACAGAAAGCCCAGGGTAAGCCCCACCGAGGTCACGTAGGCTGCGGAAATTCCGACGAGTAGCGGGAGGGGAAGCCAGGCCTCCAGGGTCAGAAAGAGTGTCTGCAACCAAAACCAGCCCTGGGCGAGGGCCAGGGGGAGCGCCAGGGCAGCCAGGCCCAGGGCCAGCACTACGTCGCGTCGAAATATTCGAGGCAGTTGGGCGCCCTCGAGGGCAACCCGCGCCTGGGCCTCAACCTGATGCCGGAGTGCATCCATCAGGGGGACACTTTCCTCGCCAACCAGGAGCGTCTCGAGATCCCGGACCAACTTGCGGTGCGCCGTGCATTCCGGGCATTCGGCCAGGTGCCCGCGCGCTTCGGATGACAGGCTCTCGGCATCCATCTGCAAGCGCTTCTGCAGCGTACGACAATTCATTGAGCGACTCCGTATTCATTCCGCAGCTTTTTCAACGCCGTGTGCAGGCGGCTCTTCACCGTGCCCTTGGCGATACCCAGGGAGGCCGCCATCTCCGCTTCGTTCATCCCCGCGAAATATCGCAGCAGCACCACCTCGCGCATCCGATCGGGCAGGCCGTCGAGGTGCTCCTGCAGTTCGTGCCGCTCACCGGGGCCCGCCTCGACGCTCGAGACCAAATGCGCTTCGGTGCGTGCCCCGAGTAGTCCAGACTCGCGAGTTCTATTCCTGCGGATCCAGTCACGGGCAAGGTTTGTGGCGATTCCATAGAGCCAGGTCCGAAATCGGCGCGCAGCATCGAAGCGCCGCGCGAAGCGCGCCACTCGAACCCACGTCTCCTGAAGCAGATCATCGGCGTCGGCAGATGATCGCGTGTAGCGCCGCAGGTAGCCGTGCAGCTTCGCCGAATGCCGCTCCAAGAGGCTCGCCAGGGCCTCTCCATCGCCGACCGCCACCTGGTTCATCAGTTCCTCGTCGGATTCCATCCGCCGTCTGGTTCCCCCGAACTGGTTTCAGGGTCGGTCTGTACTGGCGCAACCGAGACCGACCTCGGGCAATCTCCGGCCAGCGCGACGCGGATTGCTTCGAGCACCCGGTCGAGCGCAGACTGGCCGCCGGCTCGCTCGGGAAGTACACCCCAGAGGATGCCATAGACCAGAAGCCCCGAGCCGTGCATCAGGGTCAGGAAGATGAACGCGGTGCGGACCACCGTCACCGAGACCCGCAGTTGCTGGGCCAGCGCGGCGCAGACCCCCGCCAGGCGCCGACCGGGAACGCCCCGATGCCATCCCTGGGGATCGCGCAGGCCGCCCGCCACCCGACTCCCGCAATAGCGGCAGCGAATCGCCTCTTCGGCAATTTCCTCGGCGCACCACGGACAATTCATCCGTTCCATTCCGAATCCTCCCCTTCAGTGGCGCGCCCGCTTGGCGGGTGCCGCGCCCGGTTCAACACGAGGTATACGCAGCGTAGGGGAAATCGGTTCATTCTTTTTTGACGAGGGTCACGATTTTCCCAGCTCCCCGCGGGCTGCCCCTTTGAATTGCGGAGGGGGGCGGGGACGGGGCGAGGCAGCGAGCGAGCCCAAGGATCAATCGTCAGCAACTTCTCCTCTTCGGCACACTCATTCGATCAACTCTTTGGTTCTTCCGCAGGCCGGCCGAAGTTGCGCCGAATCCGAGGTCTCAGTGATGCCGCCAGCACCGGACGTGACTCTGGCTTCGAACGTCCATCCGCATAGCGGGGTCGGGATGCGTTAATCTCGAATCTCCCTGGATGATCTGGAGACCGGATGGTCACTGAAGCGGAGCGGGTATACGGTGCGTCCGACCCCAAGTATCGCAATGCGAGCGCCCCGCCTCCCCGGGCATGGGTAGATCGGGACTCCAATAAGGGATGGTTTCGGAGATTGATGCCGGTGCTCGCTGCGCATCGGGTCCTGATCGCACTCTCCCTGCTCGCCGGGCTTCTGGTGGCGGCCTTCGGCGCCGTGATTCCGCGGCTCGTGATGAACGCGATCGATGTCGCCTTGGATAAACAGGCTGCCGACATTGGCTTCTACGGCTGGCTGCTGGGTGGAATTGCGTTGGTGCGCTTCGGGACATCGATGGGCTTCCGCTATGGCATGCAGAAGGCGAGCCAGGAGCTGGAATATGATCTGCGCGCCGGCATCTACCAGCACCTCTTGACCCTCTCCTTTGGCTTCTACGATCGAGCGCAGACAGGCCAGCTCATTTCGCGCGCCAACGCCGACATCCGGGCGGTGCAGATGTTCCTGATTTTCGCGCCATTGATGTCGATGACGCTGGTGACCTTCGTCGCCGCGTTGGGCATCATGCTCTCCATCAATCCCCTCCTCACCCTCGTGGCGATGATCCCCATCCCCGGCGTCTACTGGGTCGGTCACCAGATGCGCGGCAAGCTCTTCCCCATGTCCTGGCTGATCCAGGCACGCTTGGCAGATGTGGCCACGATCGTCGAGGAGAACGTCACCGGCGTGCGAGTCGTAAAATCATTTGCAGCCGAGCGGCAGCAACTCGGATTGCTCGGGCGCGCGTCTGAGCGCCTACGCTGGATCACCTTGAAGCAGGTGCGGATCCGCTCCTTCTTTGCGCCCGTGATGGAAAATTTGCCGCGCATTGGCCGGGCCCTGGTTCTTCTCTACGGCGGCTGGCTGGCGATCGGGGGGCAGATTACGATTGGTGCGCTGGTTGCGATCAACATGTATATGATCGGACTCCAGGCGCCCTTCCGGGTGATCGGATTCCTCATGATCATGAGCCAGCGGGCTGCGGCCTCCGCCCAGCGCATCTACGCCATCTTCGATGAGCGCAGCGAAGTCGAGGAGCGAGAGGGCGCCGTCGACTTGCCGATTGAGCGCGGGCACGTCGTATTTGAGCAGGTGAGCTTCGGCTACGGCGCCGCTCCAAACGTGATCGAAGATCTCTCGCTGACAATCGAGGCGGGCGAAAGCGTTGCGGTGGTCGGAAGAACAGGCAGCGGCAAGTCGACGCTTATTCGACTGCTACCGCGTTTCTACGACGTTCGAAGCGGTACTGTCATGATCGACGGTGTCGACGTGCGCGACGCGACCCTTGAGAGTCTGCGCACGCGCATCGGCCTGGTACTGGACGAGCCTTTCCTCTTCTCCGAATCGATCCACGCGAATATCGCCTACGCTCGGCCCGACGCGACGCGCGAGCAGGTCGCCGAGGCGGCCGCGCTTGCAGATGCCCACGAGTTCATCGAAGAGTTGCCCGAGGGATACGACACCATTGTAGGCGAGCGGGGTTACACCCTCTCGGGCGGGCAGCGGCAACGGATCGCGATTGCACGCACGCTGCTCGTCGATCCCAAGCTGCTGATTCTCGACGATGCGACGAGCTCGGTCGATGTGCATGTGGAGCAACAAATCCACCGGGCCCTGATGCGCCTGGTCGAGGGGCGCACCACGATCGTGATTGCGCACCGTCTGTCGACGATCGCGCTGGCCAACCGGGTGGTGCTGCTCGAGGAGGGCCGGATCGTCGCCGATGGGACGCACGAAGAGCTGTTGCGAACAACTCCTGCCTATGCCGAGGTACTGACCCGGGCCGCGGAAGCCGGCAGCACGCAGCTCGAGACAGAGTTGGCGTCGGGGGTTGGGTCGGAAGATCTTCTTGAGGATGTCCCGCAGGCTGGTAGGATGACCCCGGGTCTCGGCAGACCGGAGAAGGCCTCATGAGCGGGAAGTGCTACTGATGGCCTGGGGTGGCGGCGGAGCTTGGGAGATGGGCCCCATGGGCGCGGGCCAACAGGCGGGCCAGGCGACCGGTCTGCCCTTTGCTGGCATTCCTCCCGAGTACGCCGATCAGATCGACGCTCTTTTGGTCGACGAAGAAGAAATTCCCATCCCCGATCTGCCCTTTGAGCATGTCGAGCCGGATCGCAAGCCGTTTACCCTGCGCAGTTTCCTGTTGCCGCATTGGCTTTCCTTTACCTGGGCTGCCTTCCTGATCGGTCTCGACGCGTTGGCGCTCAATATCGGCCCGTGGCTCTTGCAACTCGGTATCGATGAGGGAGTCTGGAAGAAGGATTTCGTGACCTTGCAGTTGATCGTGCTCGCCTACTTCGGCGCGATCGTCGCTAGTCTCGTGGTCTCGCGCCAGCGCATCCTGTTCACTGGCAAGCTAGGCCAGCGATTAATGAATGCTCTGCGAATCAAGCTTTTCACACACCTGCAGCGGCTTTCACTCGATTTCTACTCCCGCGAACGTGCGGGCCGGATCATGACGCGGATGACCAGCGACATTCCCGCCATGGAGCAGCTCATCCAGGAGGGCGTCGTCAACCTCGCGATGCAGGTGGCGACGCTGTTGGTGGTGACGGGCTTCCTGATCACGATGAACGTCCGTCTCACGCTGGTGGTTCTTATTGGGATCGTTCCTGCGATGGTGATCATGACACTCTGGTTCCGACGCGAGTCGACCCACCGCTACGCCGCTGTGCGCGAGCGCATCGCCGATGTGCTCGCCGATCTTCAGGAGAGCCTCTCGGGCGTGCGCATCGTGGCGATGCATCGGCGCGAGAATTACAACGTGCGCCGCCATAGGGCGGTGGTCGACGACTATCGCGAGTCGAATCTGTCTGCAGCGCGTGTTTCTTCAATTTACGGGCCCGGCGCAGACTTCGTGGGCGCCTTCGGCCAGATTGTGGTTCTGGTCGTTGGCGGTTGGATGGTGCTCGCCGGTGAGATCAGCGTCGGAAAGGTGTCGGCCTTCGTGCTTTATATCAACACTTTCTTTGCTCCGATTCAGCAGCTGGTGCAGCTCCACACTGTCTATCAGCAGGGGCAAGCGGCGGCCAAGAAGTTGCGCGATGTCTTTCATGCCCAGCCGAGTGTGGCCGAAGCTCCGGAAGCGCCGCCGCTGGCGCCGATCGAGGGTGAGATCGAGTTCGACCATGTGACCTTCGGTTACGATGACGACCGGATGGTGCTGCGCGATCTCTCGTTCAGCGTGCGCCCGGGTGAGACCTTCGCCCTGGTGGGAGAGACGGGCGCAGGCAAGTCGACCGTCGCAAAGCTCGTGACACGCTTCTACGATCCGCAGCAGGGCAGCGTCCGGGTCGATGGTTGCGATCTCCGCGGGGTACAGCTCGATTCCCTGCGTCGGCAGCTCGGCGTAGTGCCCCAGGAGCCCTTCCTCTTTGCCGGCTCGATTCGCGAAAACCTGGCCTTTGCGCGCCCGCATGCGAGCGATGAAGAGGTGCTGTCGGCCTGCCAGGCTGTCGGTATCGACGAGCTGATCGAGCGCCTGCCCCAAGGGATCGACACTCCGTGCCACGAGCGCGGCGTCACCCTGTCGTCCGGCGAGCGCCAGTTGCTGGCACTCGTGCGCGCGTTTCTCGCTCAGCCGCGGGTCCTGATCCTGGATGAGGCGACCAGCAGCCTTGACCTCAAGACCGAATCGATGGTGGAGCACGCCCTCGACACATTGCTCGAAGGCCGAAGCGCAATCCTGATCGCACATCGGCTCAGTACGGCGATGCGCGCAGACCGCATAGGCGTGATCCAGGGCGGGCGCCTGATCGAAATGGGTTCGCACGACGAGTTGATCGCGCAGGGCGGCAGCTATGCCGGGTTGTTCAATACGTGGTTGCGCCACGGCGGTTCGGTAGCAGAGCCCTCAGCATAGGGGCTTTGGGGCGAGGCCAATTCAGTGCGAGACGGTTCGCCATGCTTCTTCCCCATAGGGATTCAATATAGCGCTCATGCTCGGAGCTTATGCCAGAAGTCAGCTCGAATGTCCTACCCTCAGTAGTCAAGAGGATGCTCTCAGGGAGGGGACAGGTGCTCAAGGAATATCGACCCAGGATTCTGATTGCGGGGCTCGTTGTTTTCGCTGTCTCGGCAGCAGGCGAAGCGGCGGAGTATTCGCCCTATGTGGAAGATGACTTCCCGATGGAATTGCTCTGGGGCGATACTCATGTCCATAGCTCCTTCAGCATGGATGCGAACGTGATGGGCAATGCCCGACTCGACCCCGGCGATGCCTATCGATTTGCCCGGGGTGAAACGGTGATTGCGAATACCGAGCAGCCCGTTCGCCTCGACCGACCCCTCGATTTCCTGGTGGTCTCCGATCACGCAGAATACATGGGGGTATTGCCGAAGATTCGAGCGGAGGATCCAGCGCTTCTGGCGGATCCCGACGGCAAGCGAATCTTCGAGGCCCTGACGGGCGATTCAAAGGTTGCGCGAATGATCGTGGATGAGTTGGTTGGTTCTCTCACGACCAACGAGCCCGTCTTCGAGAACGAGGCGGCGAAGCAGGGCATCTGGAAGGAAATTACGGACCTGGCTGATCGCTACAATCAACCCGGAGTTTTCACTGCCCTGATCGGTTTCGAGTGGACTTCGATGCCCGGGGGCGACAATCTCCACCGGGTCGTCATCTATGCGGATGACGCTGATCGTGCTGGGCAGATGATTCCGGTTTCGGCATTCGACGGCGAACGCCCGGAGGATCTCTGGGCCTTCATGCAGAGATACGAGGCGGGGACGGGAGGACGCATCCTCGCGATCCCCCATAACGCCAACCTGAGCAATGGTCGCATGTTTGGCGTGGAAGATTCGAGTGGGAAGGCCATTGACAAGGCCTATGCGCTCACGCGTGCGCAATGGGAACCCCTGGTCGAGGTGACCCAGATCAAGGGGGATGGGGAGACCCATCCGTTGCTCTCGCCCGACGATGAATTTGCGGATTTCGAGACCTGGGATCGGGGCAACCTGGCCCTCGCCGGAACGACCCCCAAGCAGCCCGGGATGCTGAAGCATGAATACGCGCGTTCGGCGCTGAAGACAGGCCTGGAACTCAAGGCGCGGACAGGGGTGAACCCGTTCAAGTTCGGGATGATCGGTGCGACCGATTCCCACACATCCCTGGCTACGGCCGCCGAAAATAATTTCTGGGGCAAGGTGGTTCATACGGAACCCGGGACGCCTCGCACCAATGATGCCTTCCTCAAGTCGGTCGCTGGCAAAGAATTCGACATCATTGCGTGGCAGCAGGTTGCCTCGGGCTATGCGGGTGTCTGGGCCATGAAAAATACCCGGGAGGCCATCTTCGATGCCATGCGAAGGCGAGAGGTCTATGCCACGACTGGCTCTCGCATCCAGGTGCGCTTCTTCGGTGGCTGGAATTTCGGAAAGAAAGACGTTCTCGGACCCGACAGCGTATTCGAGGGCTATCGCAAGGGCGTTCCAATGGGTAGCGATCTGCCCTCCCGGGCCGCCGGAGATGCCGAGACTCCGGGTTTCCTCGTCATGGCCCTGAAAGATCCCCTGGGTGCAAACCTGGAGCGGTTGCAAGTCGTGAAGGGGTGGCTGGATGCGGAAGGTGAATCCCACGAGAAGGTGTACGACCTCAAGGTCTCCGAGAACTCCGGATCGACGGTGGATGTGAAGAAGGCGACGTATTCGAATACGGTGGGCGACGCCCAGATGACGAGTTATTGGCAGGACCCGGATTTCGATCCCGGCCAGGGGGCCTTCTACTATGTCCGGGTGATCGAGATTCCTACCCCGCGCTGGACCGCCTACGATGCCATTCGCCTGGGAACGGAGATCATCCCGGAAGCGGCCATGGTGGTTCAGGATCGCGCCTATACATCGCCTATCTGGTATACGCCGCGATAGTCCGGGACCCGCTCGCGATCAGGCAGGCGAATCTTCTTGGAGCGGAAAGCCGTGGGCCCGGAGCAGCTGTCAAAGAATGCCCGCGCAACACAGGCAGATCACAACACTTCGATCGATCGCCCTTCCTCATGGGTCGGTCACACCCCATCACCTCTTCTGGAATGGGAGTGCAAAAAAACTCGCTCGGAAGAGTCCAAGGACCCTGGGGCGGTCCAGGAGGTTCCTTGTCGCCTCTTTTCCTCCTTGGAAGATGCGACGGGATCCTTGGCGGCAAGAGGATGAGGGAAGCACATCTAAGCTGCTTTCTGGCATTGCTGTCCGGGTATGGGGGTCTATCTCGAGTGCCTACGGGGAGTCGGGTCACGGGCACTTGCCGGAACCGCAGACGTTGACTCGCCGCGAGGCCCACGAAGCCCTGGCTCTTTTTGATCCGTGGGTGATCCCTATCCCAAGCCTACGGGCGGCTTGGAAGTGGATCCAGTCGTAAGAGATCGCGTTGCGGAGGAAATCCCATCATGAAAAAGAATCGGAAGGGGATGGGATTTTCGGCATCCACCCGTTCGAACTCCGCCCCTTCCACCGGTACCGCACGATAGTCCGCCACGATGCCATCGATCTCAACAATCACATTGGGATTCTCGAGTGCTCTATGGTACCAGCCGCGTGTCCAATGATGCGCGGATACATATATTCTTCCGTCTGTTTCGAAGCGCGCCAGCCGTCGGTCGTCAGGCACACCCGAGTCATCCGTCGTCGTGATGACGAGCATCGGGAGCCCCGTGGCCTCGAGCTTGGGTTGGTACATCCCCAGAAAGAAGGTCTCGAACACCACGACGAAGGCGACATAGATTCCGAGGATGACTCCGACCCACTTCAACGGCTTCATGCACACCCTCCTTCCGGCCTGCGCAATACTCAAAGGTTCAACTGAAGGGAGACGGTAGGATATTCGATCCGAGGCCGTCACGGCCCTGCGACGCCAAATCGGTCCCGATGGACCTTCTCGAGGCGAAGAGAGCCTCTTGCCCGCTGCCCAGGTCATGGAATCCCGAGGAGCCGCGAAGGAGAAATTTAGGATAGGACGTGCAACTGGCTTCTGGCATCACGTCCGAGCATGGGCCTATGTTGAATCCCCAGGGAGAGCCCGTGACGGGGCCGATGCCGTCAGCGACTGGGGCATCGCCGTCAACTGCATCAACCCGGGTTCGATTGACGCGGGTTACGTCAGCGAAAGCAGTCACGAGCGCGCTGCGGAGATGTTCCCGGCGAAACGGCGGGGCATGCCGGACGAGAGGTGAAACTGCTCATATGGCTCGTCCGTGAGGCGATTGCTTGGATCACCGGGCAGGTGCACGACCACGAGGGCGACTTCTGCCGCTGGGCGCGGATCGAGGGAATAGAGACAGAAAGCGAGCCAACTCGCTCTAGCGGGGAGCCATCCGGTAGAGCCAGACCTCTTGGAATTGCGCCGGATCACGCAAGAACATGGACTGCTCCGCCCACACCTTGCCGAAGCTCGCGATCTCGGCGGCATCCATCACGCGTTCCGCGCGCACTTCGTAGAGCAGGCCGTCGATCCGCAGCCGAACCAGCGGGTTCACCGCGATGTTCTGGGCCCATTTCGTCTCGGTGTTGCCCGCGTTCACATACAGCTTTCCATCGAAGATCGTGTAGTTGACGTTGACCGAATAGGGTTGTGCCGGCCGCGTCTCGAACTGCATCTGCCCGCTGCTGCCCAAGAATGCCCAACTCGCAGGCGGGGGCCGCAACTCGCCGTCGAGCTTCCCGCCCGACATCAAGCCCGTAGGCCCGTTACAGGCGCCGGTCGTCAGCCCCAAGAGCAGCAAGAGAATACGCAAGGACAAGGGACGATCTCCTCGAATGATTGAATCAGTCGGGATCCAGCTCGAACTCTGGCCCGCGGATGTGAAATATCGGATAGTAGGAGACCCCGTCGCGGGCTTCCTGCAGGGATTGAGCATAACACCGATAGTCGGATGTTGTGCCAGAAGCCAGCTCGAACGTCCTATTCTCCGTCGCATCGGCTTGCCTGATGGAGGGCTCGCCGTCCGCCCCTCGACCCTGGGCGTCCTGGGCCGTAGCATGTCCGTAGTGAATAACTTCCCGGGAGTTTCAATGTGTCCCACGGCTTACGAGTAGACCCGGCCTACCGGATAACGAGTGATGCAGAGCTCGACCAGCACTATGGGCAGCCGGTAAAGGCCGCACTCATTAAAGAGATCGACCACCTTTCGCCGCACTACCAAGCCTTTGTGGCGAAAGCCCCCTTCGTCATGGTTGCGACGGTGGGTGATGGCGGGATGGATTGTTCCCCTCGCGGTGATCCAGCGGGCTTCGTGCGGGTGCATGACGAGAAGACGCTGCTGCTTCCCGATCGGCGCGGCAACAATCGCCTGGACACCCTGCGCAACCTGGTGCACGACCCCCGTATCTCGCTGCTATTCTTGATTCCAGGGGTCGGAGAAACCCTGCGCATCAATGGCCGGGCCAGCATCATCACCGAGCCGGGGATTCGCGAGTCTTTCAGCATGCAAGGAAGGGTTCCCGCATCGGTTCTGGAGGTCACGATCGACCGCACCTACTTCCAGTGTCAGAAGGCTCTGGTGCGTTCGAAGCTCTGGTCGGCGGATGCGCAGATAGAACGGAAAGAATTACCCAGTACCGGCCAGATGCTGCAGGTACTAGCGCCCGATTTCGATGGCGATGCTTACGACCAGAACTACCCGCAGCGCCTGAAAGAGTCCATCTATTAGCTCTACCGCTTTCAGCTGCCTGCCCGGCATAAGGGGAGAAGACCATTTTCATGCCCAAAGTGCTTGCCGAAGAGCGCGTAGCCGTGACCGCCACGGACTCCACGTGGGGGGACTTGAAATCATGCCCATACTCGGGCGTGATGCTAGAAGCCAGCTTGAATGTCGTACTTGAAGAACTCTATCCCGCAAGAGATCCCGATAGAATTGCAAGCCGAGGGCGGATAGGAGTTTCGGCCGATTCTACACCCTTGGTCGGGGTCCGTAAGAGGTTCAAATCCTCGATCCACAACATTCAGTCATACCTCGAAATTGGTTGGTGTTTCGGTTTTGTTATAAGGAAAGTTATTATGTGGAGGAGGCTTTCTGCGCCAGTTCTGGTCCCGCTGCTCGTCATATTGGTGTCGCCTGCGGCTGCCAGCGAATTTGCGCCTGGCTCCCTGGCGGCTGCTGCCAAAACGGCTGGGATCCATGCGGGCGCTGCCATTGATTACGACCTCAATACGGCACGGTTTGAGATCGCAGCGCGTGAGTTTACCTCGGCTACGCTGGAGAACTCCCTGAAGTGGCAGCCCCTATCTCCCTCGCCTGGTAGCTACGACTTCTCCAATGCAGACCAGGCGGTCGATTGGGCGGAGCAGAATGGTCTTCGGGTGCGAGGACACACGCTCTTCTGGAATTCGCTAAATGGCAAACCCGTATGGCTGGACGCTGAAGTCAACGCGGCTGCGGATCCGGTCGCGTATCTGACGCAACTGATGGAGACTCACGCCCAGACGGTGATGCAGCGATATGCGGGACGGATCGGGCAGTGGGATGTGGTCAACGAGCCCTTGGCGACCCTCGGTGGCGATCTTGATCCGGGCAATCTTTTCTATCAAACGCTCGGTGAGCAGTACCTGGACATCGCCTTCCACGCGGCACGGGCGGCGGATCCCCAAGCCGCGCTCTTTCTGAACGAGACTTTGGTGGAGGTGCTGCCGGCCAAATTCGATGGCTTGATGCTGGTCGTTCAGGCCATGCAGGCCCGCGGCGTTCCCATCGACGGCGTAGGCCTCCAAGGACATTTCTTCCTCGGTCCCCCGGATCCGATTTCCCTAAAGAGCCAGCTTGAGCAGGTCGCTTCGCTTGGGCTACTCGTTGAGTTGACGGAGGTCGACATTCCGATCTCGCTCTTTGCGTCGGAGCCGGATCCGCTCGCCGCCCAGGCTCAGGCCTATAGTGATGTATTCGCGGTTTGCCTCCAGGTTTCCGCCTGCAAAGGGGTCACCACCTGGGGCATCGATGACGGGGATACCTGGCTCGATACCTTCTCCCTTACTCAAGCCAATGCGCCGAATAGGCCTCTTCTCTTTGACGAGTTCGGCCAGCCCAAGCTCGCATACGACGCGGTCGTTTCCGCCCTATTGTCCATGCAGGTTCCCGTTCTGCCCGCGGCGGGTCTGGGTCTGCTCGCCGGCACCCTTGCCTTGCTGGGGGCCAATCGTCTGCGCTGCGGGCATTCGAATCGGGGGCTTTCTTGAAATCGCCCCGCCGGCGGGCTCCCCATGATCTTCGCCCGCATCGCTGGGCGCCAATCCGCGGGCCTGGACGACTGGTCCTGACACCCGAGCCAGTCCGCGGTCACGAATGAATTGCCGGGATGCGGTGGCCGGCGGCTTCGCGCGACCCACGCGCCGTCAGGGGATGCCCAGATATCGGACGAGGTAGGCGCCGATGCGCGCGAACGCATCCGCCGCCTCGGGCGTGACGCCGTTCATTCCCTGGAAGCCGTGTACCATGCCGGGCCAGATCTCGAGCGTGACGTCGACGCCGTCGCGGCCCGCGTGATCGGCCAACGTCATTGCGCCGCTGCGGCAGCGATCGTTCTGCCCGTACTGGAGGTAGAGTGGCGGCAGACCCGTCAGCTCTGCGTGGATGGGCGAGGCCAGTGGATCCCGCGGATCGCCATCCGGCCCCAGGTAGTCACGCGCGCGCGAGCGGATCCACTCGGGGTCGATGAAGGGATCGACACCGATCGGGTTCTCCACCGAGTCGCCCTGCATCTCGAGGTCCATCCAGCCGGAGATCGAGACGGCACAGGCGGGGAGCGGAAGGCCCGCATCGCGCAGGCGCAGCAGCGTCGTCACGATCATCCCGCCACCACAGGAGTCGCCGGCGAAGGCGATGTCGCTCGCATCCAATCCGGCGCCCAGCATCCCGCGGTAGGCCGCCACGCAGGCGTCGAGCTGCGCCGGGAAATGACTCTCGGGTGCGAGGGGATAGTCGACCACGAGTACGCGCACCTTGGCGGCGCGCGCGACCCAGGCGGCGTAGAAGGTGTAGGTGGCTGCCGGGCAGGAGACGAAGGCGCCGCCGTGGAGGAAGAGGACGCTGCGCTTCGTGTCGGTGCACGCTTTCGGCGTTACCCAGAGGCCCTTCACGCCCTCGAAGAGAGCCTCCTCGACGCTGACGTCGTCACCCGGATCGTGGCCGTGGGCCGGTTCGAATTTGGCGCGCACAATTCGATAATCGTCGCCGGGAACCGCGATCTCGTTGGGAAAGTGCCGGAGTGCAGCTTCGAATTCGGGACTGGGCATGCGGCAACCTCGCGCGATTCAGTGTAGCCGATCCGCGTGGCTCAGAGCTTTGCGATGATGCGGTCGGCGTAGCTGCGCATGGCGTCGAGCTTCTCCGGCAGCGTCTGGGTGTCGGGTCCCATCAGGTAGAAGTTGCGAAACGCCACCACGGCATCGGTGACGCCTCGATCTTCCAGCCGGCGCACCCCGTCCAGGCTGAAGGCATCTTCCGAGAGCACGTGGATCTCGAAGGGCAGCTGATCCCTGCCGTATTCGAGGCGTAGCTGGACCAGGCGCTCGAGCACGTGATCCAACTCTTCGGCGGGGCCGCCGGCGTGCATCCAGCCGTCGCCCCTTCGTGCCGCGCGGCGCAGGGCGGGCTCGGAGTGACCACCGATCAGGATGGGAATGGGCTCGCTCGGGAAGGGCGCCATCTTGATCCGCTCGATATCGTAGTACTCGCCATGAAATTCGAAGTAGCCGCCCCGTGTGAAGCCGCGGATGATTTCGATCATTTCGTCCATGCGTTTGCCTCGGCTATCCCAGTCCTGGCCGCAGACGCGGAAGTCCTCCGGCCACGGGCTCAGGCCGACACCAAAACCGAAGCGGTTGTTGGTAAGGACGGCCACCGAGGCGGCCTGCTTGGCGACCAGGTAGGGCAGGCGGATCGGGAGCTTCACGACGAAGGTCGTGAAGCGCAGCTTCTCGGTGACGGCCCCCATGGCGGGGATCAGCGAGAAGGGTTCGACGAAGGGCTTGTCTTCGAGGAAGTGGCTGCCGCCGTCCTCGGTGTGTGGATAGGCGGCCTCCGAGCCGCCCGCGTAGCCGATGTTATCCGGGACGGTGAAGGATGTGAAACCGGCTTCCTCGGCCGCGCGTGCGAGCGGCAGGTAGAAGCTTGGATCGCACATTGATTCGGCGTACGAGAAGCGCATGCGGGGGCCTCATATGGGTGGTGGTCAGCGTTGCCGGTCGAGAGATCCGCGTCGATGCACTCCTCGCTCTGCGGACGCCGCGGTTCCGGATCGCTCCTACTTGAGCTCGATACAGATCTCGCGCCACGGCTTCTTGCCGGTGACCACGGCGGTTTCGCTGCCACCCTTCTGGATGAAGCAGGTGTCCCCGGGGCGCGTCTCCAGGCTCATGCGCCGATTGTATTCGCCCTGGGTATCCTCGTGAGGATGGGTGGCGACCTCGTCGCCCTCGATCTGGACGAGCACGTAGTCGAGCAGATGGGTGTGCAGGGCGGAGCGCTGGCCCGGCCCGAGGGCGATGTCCCAGATGCGCACGCGGTCGTTCTCGAGAATGATCTTGCCGCCCCCGGGTCCGACCTCGGCCCCCGGGATGATGTTGATTTCGGTACCCGGGTGTCGCGCGGGCTGCTTCACCCTCTTTGCCTTCTGCGGTGCCCTGGGCTTTCTCGTCGCCTTGCGGCGTGTCGCCGTCTTCTTGGCGGTCTTTCTCGCTGCCATTGGGTCTCCCTCCTCCGTTCCGCGATCGTTGCGGCCGCGTAGGGCTCCTCACTCGCCCGCCCGCCACGGCCATTTTCGAGTATTGGAAAGACATGATACTATTATTCTGGAAATCGGGAACTAGATTCTTAATAATCAGACCAGAGTTTTCATGGCCGGAGTGGTCGCCGCGAGACAGCCCCAGGCTCAGGCTCAGAGGCAGTCCCAGGCTCAGAGGCAG
>CAYTAT010000041.1:0-5024 GCA_964435795.1 uncultured Spirochaetaceae bacterium | reverse complement strand
CAGGCTCAGAGGCAGTCCCAGGCTCAGAGGCAGCCCCAGGCACAGAAAGAGGGCGGAGCAGCGTGGCGCAGGGAGTTTTCAAGGAGCGAGAGCTGATGCTCAGCGGGGCCGGTGGCCAGGGCGTGCAACTCGCGGCCCAGACCCTGGCCCGGGCGGCCACGCTGGAGGGGCGGCATGTGATGCTGCTCGGAACCTATGGCGGCACGATGCGCGGGGGCAACACCGAGTCGGCGATCGTCTTCGGTGCGGGGCCACTCAGCTCCCCGCCCATCGTCTCGCAGATCTGGTCCGCCATCGCGCTGCACCACCTCTTCTGGCAGCCGATTCGCGCGAAGCTGCCGACCGGAGCACTGCTGCTCGTCAACTCCACGCTCTTCGAGGAGGCGCTGGATCCCGGGCGCTACCGCTTATTCGAGGTCCCCGCGACGCGGATCGCGGACGAGCATGGCAGCAAGCCGGGCGCATCGATGGTCGCCATCGGTAGCTACGCGAAGCTCACCGGGATCGTACCCCTCGAGTCGCTGATCGAAGCCATGCGAAGCTCGCTGCCCGCTTATCGCCGACAACACGCCGACGTGAACGAGGCATTGCTGCGCGCGGGATTCGCGCACTTCGCCGCCGTGGAAGTGCCGGCCTGGGAAGCGCTGGAGGGGGCGGCATGAGCGAGCTCTCGAGTCGCGGCACGCTGACCATCGACGCCGAGCGCTGCAAAGGCTGCGAGCTCTGCATCCCGGCCTGTCGTCCCGGCGTCCTCGCGATGTCGAGCGCGTTGAACGGGCGGGGCTTTGCCTACCCCGAGCTGCTGCCGGGGTGCACGGGCTGCTCCGCCTGCCAGCTGGTCTGTCCCGACTTCTGTTTTGAGGTCTTTCGCTACGAGACCCCCGTCTCCCACGAGGTCGGCTGATGACGCGCGTCTTCGTCGAGGGCTCCGAGGCACTGGCCGACGCCGCCATTGCAGCGGGCTGTCGCTTCTTTGCGGGCTATCCCATGACTCCCTTTACCGGATTGCTCGACCATCTGGCGCATAAGCTCCCGCGGGCCGACGGGGTGGTGGTGAATGCGGAGAGCGAGCTCGAGGCGGTGGGCATGGCCTGGGGCGCGCTGGCCACCGGCGCGCGTGCCGCCACGGGATCGACGGGGCAGGGGCTCTCACTCATGCAGGAGTCGCTCTCGGAGATCAGCCGCGCCGAGTTGCCGCTGGTGGTCTTCAACCTGGCGCGCGGTCAGTCCGACTACTATCAGGCGACCCGTGGCGGCGGGCACGGCGACTATCGCCACATCGTCTTGGCTCCGATCGACATTCACGAGGCAGTCGCTCACACCCAGCTGGCCTTCGATTTGGCCGATCGCTGGCGCAACCCGGTGCTGATCTATGGAGACTACCTGCTGGCGCATACCTACGAGTCCGTCGACATCGCGCCCATCGAGTTTGAAGCGTTGCCAAGCAAGGACTGGGCGCTGGACGGCTCGTTAGGTGGAACGGGCCGCTCCCGCAATATCAATTCGATCGGCATGACCAAGGGCAGCAAGGGCATCGAGCCCCAGGCCTTTCTCGATGGGCTGAACGCGAAGTGCGAGGCGATGGCGCGGGAGGAGATGCGCTTCGAAGCGGAATTCTGCGATGACGCCGAGTTGCTGGTGGTGGCCTTCGGCACTCTCGCCAAATTCGTTCGATTCGTTGTGCGTCAGATGCGCGAGGAGGGGCTTGCGGTGGGCTACGCGCGGCCGGTGAGCCTGTGGCCCTTTCCGAGCGAGGCTCTGCGCGAGGTTGCCGTGGGCGTCCGCAAGGTGGCCGTATTGGAGATGAACGCTGGGCAGATGATCGACGACGTGCGGCTCGCGATTCTCGGCGACGCACCCGTCACCGCCATCGGCGGCATTTCGATGGACAAGGCCGGCTTCGGCATCGGGCCCCTGCTGGATCCGGACACCATTCGGCAGCGTATCGAAGCTGCGCTGTGGGCAGACGGAGAAGAGATATGAGTCGTTCGAAGCCGGAGCCGCCCCGCCTGGCCACAGATGCGCCGCCCACGCAGCCGGCCGTTCACGTCGCGGGCCCCCACCCCGGGCTGCTGCTGGATGGCGACCACGATCTGTGTCCGGGCTGCGGCGAGCCCGTGGCGATTCGGTTGCTGCTAGAAGTGATCGAGGAGCTCGGTTGCGGACAGTCTTCGATCGCGACGGTGGGCATCGGCTGCTACACGGCTTTCACCAGCATCATCGATCTGGATATGGTGCAGGCATTGCACGGGCGTGCTCCTTCGGTGGCCACCGGCATCAAACGCATGCGTCCCCAAAATCTCGTCTTCACCCTGCAGGGGGATGGCGACATGGTGAATGAGGGACTGCAAGAGGTACTGCATACGGCTGCCCGCGGCGAGAGCGTGACCTGCATATTGCTCAATAACGGAGTCTTCGGCGAGACGGGTGGCCACATGACCTCGACCAGCGTGCTGGGGCAGCGCACGAAGAATAGTCTCGAGGGGCGCGATGCGGCCTATCACGGGCAGCCGATCTTGATTGGCGACATTCTGGCGTCGCTCGATGGAACGGCGTACGCGGCACGCGGCTCGGTGGCGGATGCCGCCAGCATCTCCCAAACCCGGAAGCTGCTGAAGAAGGCGTTTCAGGCTCAACTAGACGGTGAGGGCTTCTCCTTTGTCGAAATCCTCACCATGTGTCCTACCGGCTGGTTCATCGAGACGGCGCGGGGGCCGGATTATCTTTCTGAGGTTTTGGGGGCGGTCCATGTCACCGGCGAACTCAAGTCGGGGCGCCAGGAAGCGCGCCGTGGCTGAGGTGGGTTCGAAACATTCCAGGCACGGCCCCGAAAAAGCTTCGGTGGCGGTTCG
Source organism: uncultured Spirochaetaceae bacterium (assembly GCA_964435795.1). Taxonomy (GTDB): domain Bacteria; phylum Myxococcota_A; class UBA9160; order UBA9160; family UBA4427; genus JAZXM01. The sequence continues at coordinate 2,172 of CAYTAT010000041.1, read as the reverse complement.
CTCGGTCGAGCGCGCTCTCGAGGAGCGCTACACCAGCTATCTCGCAGAGGTGGGCCGACTGATTGCGGCCGGTATTCGGGTAATGCGGCGCAAGGGTGACTTCGATCCGCACGTGAATGAGATCGTGAGCGAGGCGGGACTCTCTAAGCAGGTCTTCTATCGCCACTTCCGCTCCAAGGACGAGTTTCTGCTCGCAGTCCTGGACGACGGCGTGCGTGAGCTGGTGAGCTACCTGCAGCACCGCATGCAGGACGCAGAGTCGGCGACGCAGAGGATTCGCAGTTGGATCGCGGGCGTGCTGGCCCAGGGGCTCAATGCGGAGGCGGCAGAGGCCACGCGACCCTTCGTGCTGCCCCAGGCCCGTCTCGCCGAACGCTTCCCCGAAGAGGTGGCGGACTCGGTGCGGCAGCTCCTCGCGCCGCTCGTGGAGGGGATCGCCGAGGGAGTGGCGACGGGAGAACTCGCCGGAGCGGATCCGGAGCGGGATGCCCGCGCGGTCTACGATCTCGCAATGGGCTGGCTGCAGCGCACGCTCGTAGAGGGTCGCAGCGGGTCGGCCGACGATGCCGATCACCTGTTGGCCTTCGTGATGCGGGGCCTGCTCCGCAATACGTCGGAGCGCTGAAGAGCGGGGCGTCAAGCGAGTCGGGAGAGCCGCTGGGCGCCGAAGGCCGCGGCCGACTCGCAGCATTTCGAGCGGGTTTGGACGGGCGGCGCGATGGTCAGCCGCGCCACGCCGAAGCGTTAGAACTGTGGGCTGTTCTCGATCACCTGATCCGGCTCGAGTCCCGCGCCGCGCTCGCGCGATTCCGAGCCCGAAGGGTACGAGGCAGACGTCGAGACGCTGGGTGCGGACTGCTCGAGCGATTCCGCGATGCGCCGTTCGAGATCGTCGAGGGCAGCGGTGCGACTGCGTTTCGCGGCACGGGCCGGAGCGGGGAAGCGTCACCCAACTCGACAACTCGGCGTATGGACCGGCGGCTATTGCCTGCCGAGGATAGGGTTCTCAAGCAGATTTCGGGCATCAGCTCCGAGGTTGGGCGTTCTGTTGAATCTCTACGGGAGTCCCGTGACGGGCAGTCTTCGAGCGACGCCCGGAGGTTTGCATCGCTGACGAGTCCCCGGTTCCGTCCGGTCAGGGCCAAATGAAAAGGCAATATCAGGAACGATTGTTTCTCGATCTATCGGGCGGCTGGGAGCTACAGCCTGTCTTCTCGACACGAGTCTCTTCTGGCTCGGGATCCAGGCCTGTGGGCTGAGGGAACGAGGCCAGTGGGCAGCCCTGGCGATCCTCGCCGCGGCGATGGGGTGGGCGCCCGGGGCCGGAATTCTGCAGTAGAGCGGGGATGGGTCTTCGCCCTACCGATCGGCGTCTACGGACCCCAGTCGTTGCTCGTCAAGATCGGGGAGCATCCTGAAGCTCTTTCATCAGGTGGGCGCGGATGATTTCGGTCCAGATCGCATAGCCCTGAGCGCTGAGGTGGAGTCCATCGAACCTGTAGTTGTCCGCGTCGGGTTCACCGTCTTCTCCGAGCAGAGCGGGGCCCGTCTCGATGTAGAAGAGCGTCGGGGCCCGGGCGCTCCACTCCCGGACGAGTCGGTTCGTCTCTTGCGCCTGCTCCCAGATCTCCCAGCGCCGGGGCGAAGGTGTGATCCCGATGAAATAGATCGGGACATTCGGCAGGTCTGTTCGCACCCGCTCGACAAAACGCTGGTAGGTCTTGAGCAGGATCTCTGGTGGCTTGCTTGCGCGCGGCTGGAGATCGTTGGTCCCGGCGAAGACGACGACAGCCCAGGGGTCGAATGGGTTCACGAGGCGTTCGGCGTAGAACTCTACGTCGGCGAGCTTCGCGCCGCCGAATCCGTGTTGAATCACAGGCAGTGGCTGCATGTCGCGTTCGAGGGTCGACCAGAGTCGAATGCTCGAACTCCCGATGAAAACGACCGCATCCTCGGGCACGGGGCCTTCGCGCGTTCGCGCGACGAGGTCTGTGATGTCCTCGGCATAGACCGCGGGATCCTCATTGACCGACTTGCGAATCTCGAGGTAGAACCGGTACGCGGGAAATGCGGCGAGTAGAACGGCGATACCGAGCAAGAGACCGACGGTTTTGAGCAGACGTTTCATCCCTACGAAGGATAGAGAATTCTAGCTGAGGCCGGGAAGAGCAG
>CAYTAT010000040.1:18621-43244 GCA_964435795.1 uncultured Spirochaetaceae bacterium | reverse complement strand
GAACTGGCCCGGCTTTCCCCCCCGGCTTTCCCCCCCGGCTCCCCCCCCCGGCTTCCCCCCCCGGCTTTACCCAACTGGCTTTACCCAACTGGCCCCAGCTGGCCGCCGAGACGCGATCGAGCCCGCTAATGGCCCGCGCGCCTGAGTTCCTCGAGATTCGCGCAATGGGGCAGCGGCCGATCGTCTAGTCCCGCCAACAAGTTCTCGACCGCCAATTCCAGCATTCGGATGCGCGTCCCCACGCTCGCACTGCCGATATGGGGTGTCAGAACCGCATTTTCCAGACCGACGAGAGGATGATCCCCAGCCAGGGGCTCGCGCTCGAAGACGTCGATTCCCGCCGCCGCGAGTCGACCTGAAGCGAGGGCCTCGGCGAGAGCCATTTCGTCCACCACTCCTCCCCGGGCCGTATTGACGAGCACGGCCCCCGGCTTCATGGCCGCCAGGGCGCGGCGGTCGATCAGCGCCCGGGTCTCCTCCGCCAACGCTACGTGAATGCTCACGAAATCGGATTCCGCGAGAACCCTCTCGAGGTCGACCGTCTCGACCCCCTGAACCTGGCACCCCGAACGGGACCAAGCCAATACCCGCATCCCGAAGCCCTGAGCCCGCCTCGCCACCGCGCGCCCGATGGCCCCGAGTCCCACGATTCCCAGGGTCGCACCGTGGAGATCGGGACCCACGAAGGCCGCGATATCCCAGCCCGGACGGCCGGACCAATCGCCGCGACGAAGAAAGCGGTCGGATTCCACGATCCGCCGACATGCCGCCAGCATCAGACCGAAAGCGAGGTCGGCAGTCGTTTCAACCAACACCGCGGGGGTATGACCCACGTAAATCCCGCGGCGGGTCGCCGCGGCCAGGTCCACGTGGTCGACTCCCACGGAACAGCTTGATATCACGCGTAAATTTCCACACGACCGGATGAGATCCGAGTCCATGGGATCCCCCAAGGAGCAGAGGATTCCCTCGGCCTCGGATATCAAGGAGAGCCATCGGTGGGAATCCACTGAGGTGTTTCCACTCCATATCGTGCAATCCGCTCGATTTCTGAGTCCCGACAGGGGATCGAGACCCGATCGCTCAATCAGGCCTTCCATCGGATTCGTCACGAATATTCGGGCGCTCCCGGACATCTTCTTCCTTTCTGGCACCCTTTCGGGACCCGAAAGCCGCGCACGAAAATCCCGAGCGAGCGGCCCCGACCAAACTATTGCCTTGACCTCAGGATGGATTCAAATACCGTACTGACCTGACGGCGGGGACCTCTTCCGGGCGACCGACTCGGATGGGGAGAAATAAGGGAAGATCGTTTCGGTTTTCGACATCACTCTACTGAATCACTTCAGAGAATCATTGAGTCACGAGATCGCGAAGTTCTTCCCCCATCCCTGACTTATCCACCCATCGCAACAGCGAAAAAAATCAGAGCCCTCTACCTCCAAATACCGTGGCCTCTAGCCGACCCAAAAAATCTGGAACCCTGATATTCGCCGAAGCGGTCGTTCGGTGGAAGTTGCCGATCCTCATCGGGCTGATCGCCACGACCCTCTTCTTTTCCTTCCCCATCGTGAACGCCCTGCTCCTGGCATTCGATATGGGCTGGAAGGAACTTCCGGCGGTCAACGTCGATACCAACGCGCGCGACCAATGGCCCGACCACCCTTTCATTCGTGCCCAGGATAAATTCGCGAATAAATTTGGTGGCTCCTCATCGGTAGCCGTCGCGGTGGTGGTCAAAGAGGGCACGATCTTCACGCCCGAGAACCTCGCCAAGATTCATCGTATCACTCAGCGCCTCGATGGGCGCGGCTACAACAGCCATGTCGACGAACGCGATGAGATGCGGGACATGCTGGAGGAATTGGACACTCCTCCCAAGAAGATCCAACGGCTGATCGATTCCGCCTACCCCCCCTACCCCGTCAACCACTATCAAATTCGATCCGTGACCGCGAGCAATACCCGCGTCATCCAGGTCGAAGCCGCGGGCGATATCGAAACTTCCGTCCTGATGCCGGAGGTTCCCCAGACCCAGGAAGAAGCCGATGAAATCGGCGCTCGGGTACGTCAGAACCCACCATTTATCTACGGCCGACTCGTCTCGATGGATCAGAAGGGTGCGCTGATCACCGCGGGCTTCATCACGGACCGGCTCAGTGGCCGAGAGGCCTTCATGGCGGTCTTCGATCACGTCCAGCAGATCAAGGAGGACGAGGAGACCGAAAATATACAGATCTTCGTCTCGGGCTACCCGATCCTCGTCGGCTGGGTGCTGCTGCATGCCTTTGAGATCACGCTCTTTCTCGTCTTGACGGTGGTCATGATCTTCCTGCTTCTCTGGGCCTATTTCCGGCGTTGGCATGGGGTCCTGATCCCCGCGGTCGCGGCCCTGGCGACGACCATCTGGGGGCTCGGATTCACGGGTTGGATAGGTATTACCTTCGATCCATTGATTCTGGTCATCCCGACCATCATCACGGCCCGCGCCGTATCGCATACCGTTCAGATGGCTGAACGTTTCTTCGAGGACTACGAAATCCTATTGCCCGCATTGGGGGATGCCGAGGCCGCCAAGACAGAAGCGGCAACGGTGGCCATGAGTGAATTGATCGTGCCGGGAACCCTGGGGATCGTGACCGATGTTGCCGGACTCCTGGTAATTCTCGTGACCTCAATTCCGCAGATGCGTGACCTGGGCATCTTTGGCGCATTCTGGGTTTCCTCGATCATCCTCACGGTCGAGGTTCTGCATCCGGTTTTGATCTGCTACCTGCCCGCGCCCAAGGAACACGAGCATTTCCTTCCCGCGTTCATGGTACGTTTCACGACCTTCCTGGGTTATATCACGACCCATCGAGTCTGGAAGCATGTGATCGCGGTGGGAACAGTATTGCTACTCATCGCTTCCACCTATATCACCTTCGTCTATTCCAAGATCGGCGAGGCCAAACCGGGTACCCCTCTCTTCTTTCCCGACCACGAATGGAATGAAGCCACGGCGGAAATCGCGGAGCGCTTCGGGGGAGTCGACTCCTTCGTGGTCTTCCTCGAAGGGGATAAGGAGAAGGCCAGTGGGGATGCGAAGCCGATCAGGAGGATGTCCGAATTCGAGCGCTGGATGGGACGCTACTCAGATCTCGGCGCCACCATCTCCATCGTGCCGATTCTTCGAACGGCCTGGGGGATGAACCACTATGGAGATCCGAAGTGGAATTTCATTTCGGATGACCAGGCCGTCGTGCGCCAGCAGATCTACCAACTGAGAACCAATGGCGCGCCGGGTGCAATGGATCCCTACCTCACTCCGGAAGGAAAGGATTCGAATATCCAATTCTACTACCGCGACCATAAGGGCGAAACGATCCGCCGCACGGTGATCGCGGCCGAAGAATTCATTCGTCGCAATCCGATCGGCCAGGTCATCGTTCGCCTCGAAAAGGATCGTGCAGAGTCGGATGACGGCTTCTTCAGCCGCGAAAGCCTGCTGGATAAATGGTATTATATGCTGGGTCCGCTCTTGCCTCCCCGGCACCACACGCTCCAGGTGCAGATCCGCAATGACGACGGAAGCTATGCGACCCAATCCGTAACGAAATACGCCGGAGTGGAAACCCTGCCGGAGTGGATCGACGAATTCAGGGAGGCCGCTGTCGAGGACTACGAGGATCACTTCGATTCCCTGGAGGAGGGAGAGGTTTTCACCTGGCCCGAGGCACTCGCCGACTGGCAACCCGAAGAGATCGATTATTGGTGGCAGAGCGAGGAGTTCGGGATTCGAGCCGTCGCGATGAATACCACGGATCTGATCGTCGAGGACACGAAAGCGGTGGACGCCGTTCCGAGCTACCAGCAGACCAATTCATGGACCCGCGGAGTGCAATTCGTGATGGCGGGTGGTCTGATGGGCATCCTGGCCGCAATCGATGACGAGGTCGAGCGGAGTCACGTGGCCAATATCGTGTTGATCTTCCTGGTCATATTCACCCTGCACTCAATCACCTATCAGTCCGTACCGAGCGGATTCATCATCCTGCTCCAGATCGCGACAGCCACCATGCTTTCCCTGGCCTATATGGCCATCGCCGGCATGGGACTCAACATCAACACGCTCCCGGTGCAATCGGTGGGGGTCGGTATAGGAGTCGACTACGCGATCTATATCGTGGATCGCATCAGACACGAGGTCTCCGATACCGCCGACATCGACGAAGCCGTAAGACGTGCCATCCGGACCACGGGAATGGCCGTTTCCTTCACGGCCAGCACGATCGTCGGGGGCATCGTCCTCTGGACATTCTCCAGCCTTCGCTTCCAGGCCGATATGGCGAAGATGCTCTGCATCTTGATGGTCATCAATATGCTCGGCGCCCTGACCGTGGTGCCCGCATTCTACTCGGTCTTCCGACCCAAGGTGGCAACCGCGCTCCTGAGCGACGACCAGATGGATGCCATTCAGCGTCAGAAGGAGATCGAGCGCAAAAAGGGACTGCGGGACGATTGAGGCTCGCGGGGCGGGGCCGGATGGAGGCCCGAATCAGCTTCCTTTTCTCAATTCGTAGTACTCGATGATCCGCGAGGCATTCTCCTCGACTGCCTTCCCGGTCACATTGACGACCAGCCAGCCCTGGCGACGACAGAGAAGTTTCGCGTGTTCCACCTCCTCGTCGATGACCGCCGGATCCGTATAATCGGTCGTGGGCGAGGCTTTCATGGTACGCAGTCTCGCCTGGCGGATCGTCGTCAATTCCGCGGCGTCAATCAGCAAGCCGAAGACCTGATGCGGGTCGAGTTCCAGGAGTTCCCGCGGCGGGTCCAGCCCCGGGATCAGGGGAACATTGCCCGTCTTGTAGCCTCTCTGGGCGAGGTACATGCAAAGGGGAGTCTTGGAGGCGCGGGATACGCCGGTCAGGACGATATCGGCATCATAGAGGGTGTGGAGATTCGCACCGTCGTCATGCCGAACGGCAAATTCGACGGCATCGATGCGACTGAAGTAATCCTCGGACATCCCGTGCAGGAGGCCCGGCTTATGGTGGGGCTCCGCCGAAAGCAGCTGGGCGACCTTCGTGATCAGGGGACCCAGGAGATCGAGGGTTACGACGCCCCTCTGCTGGGCTTCACGCTGGACGACCTCGACCATATTTCGCTCGACCAGACTGAATACGACGAGCGCCCCGACTTCTTCCGCCTGGCCAATGACCCTCTCTGCCTCGGAAGCATGTCGGACTTCGCTGAAGACCCGCAGTCGCCACGGGCTGCCAAATTGCAACATCGCGGCCCGCACGGTGGCGCTACCCGTATCCCCGGTCCCATCCGAGACTACGAAAACCTGCATCGAGGATTCTGCATTGCTCACGACATCTTGAGTCTAGCCCGAATTTTCGGACCGGCCTGCTTTCTCAAAGCCCGGCTCCGTTGACGATCCGCCCCGGGGCAGGCACCTTAATACCCGATGTCCTACTCACCCGGAGAAATCGAGCCCCGATGGCAGGCCTATTGGCGGGAAAACAATACCTTCAAGGCCGAAATCGATCCAAGCAGGGAAAAGTACTACGTGCTCGATATGTTCCCCTATCCATCGGGGGACGGTCTCCACGTGGGCCATCCCGAGGGCTATACGGCCACCGATATTCTCGCGCGCTATAAGAGAATGCGCGGTTTCAACGTCCTCCACCCGATGGGCTGGGATGCCTTCGGACTCCCGGCCGAACAATTCGCGATCAAGACCGGCACGCATCCTCGAATTACGACACAGCGCAATATCGCCAACTTCAAGAGACAGATCCAATCCCTCGGCTTCAGCTACGACTGGTCCCGCGAAATCGACACCACGCGACCCGAATATACGCGCTGGACCCAGTGGATCTTCCGGAAGCTCCATGAACGCGGTCTCGCCTACCAGGCCGAAGTTCCCGTCAACTGGTGCCCTGAATTGGGAACGGTCCTCGCCAACGAGGAAGTGATCGACGGGAAGAGTGAAGTCGGAGGGCATCCCGTAACCCGACTGCCACTTCGCCAATGGATGCTCCGCATCACCAACTATGCCGAGCGACTTCTCGAGGATCTCGAGGATCTGGACTGGCCCGAGCCGATCAAGAAGATGCAGCGGGAGTGGATCGGGCGTTCTGAAGGTGCCGAGATCCATTTTTCCGTGCAGAATCATGACGATCTGGATATCGAGGTCTTCACCACGCGATCGGATACGCTCTTTGGAGCGACGTATATGGTACTGGCCCCCGAGCATCCCCTCGTGGAGCAGATCGTGAGTGCCGAGCAGAAAGCCGAAGTCACGAGCTATGCCGAGCGCTCCCGGCGGAGAAGCGAACGTGACCGACTCGCCGACTCCCGGGAAAAGACGGGTGTATTCACCGGAGCCCATGCGATCAATCCCGCCAATCAGGAAGCGATTCCGATCTGGGTGGCCGACTATGTGCTTGCGAGCTACGGAACGGGCGCGATCATGGCCGTTCCGGCCCATGACGAACGGGACCATGCATTCGCCAGAAGATTCGATCTGCCGATCCGTGAAGTGGTGGCGGGCGGACGGGTCGACGAAGAAGCCTATACGAAGCCGGGCAAGAATATCAATTCCTCCTTCCTCGATGGCCTGGATTCGGCCTCGGCGACAGGGACCATGAACTCATGGCTCGAGGAAAATGGAGTCGGAAGGGCCACCATCACCTACAAGCTCCGGGACTGGCTCTTCAGCCGTCAGCGCTACTGGGGCGAGCCCTTCCCCATCATTCACCGAAATGATGGCTCGGTCATCCTCGTTCCCGAAGAGGACCTCCCTCTCACGCTACCCGAACTCGATGACTTCAAGCCCAGTGGAGAAGACTTCGAGGCTCCCCTGGCTCGTGTCGAAGACTGGATCGCAACGACCGATCCGGAAAGTGGAGAAGAGGCCCGCAGGGACCCCAATACCATGCCCCAATGGGCGGGCAGTTGCTGGTACTTTCTGCGTTTCATCGATCCGGATAACGATGAGGCCCCCTGGTCCCGGGAAGCCGAAGAATATTGGATGCCCGTTGACCTCTACGTGGGCGGCGCCGAACACGCCGTCCTCCATCTCCTCTATGCGAGATTCTGGCATAAAGTCTTCTACGATCTCGGACTGGTCCATACCCGGGAACCCTTCCAGAAACTCGTCAACCAGGGAATGATCCTCGGAGAGAGCTTTCGATACTACGATGACAACGTGGACGACGATCCCGCGATGCAATGTCACCGCTATTGCAGCCAGAAAGTCGTGGTCTCGGAAGAAGGCGCCACGGCCCAGGAAGACGCCAGGCCCCTCAAGGCCAGGTGGGTTCTCGCGGCAGATGTGAAAGTCGACGGCGAGTCGGGTCGTGCCTATCACGCGCATCACCCGGATCTGGAGTTGGAACGCGTGATCGAGAAAATGTCCAAGAGCCGGGGGAATGTCATCAACCCCGACGAGGTCGTAGAAGAATTCGGGGCGGATTCGATGCGACTTTACGAAATGTTCATCGGTCCCCTGGAGAAGGCGGCCCCCTGGTCGACAGACGGCATTCAAGGCGTTTATCGCTTTCTGCAGCGCTGCTGGAAGCTGATCATGGACGATTCCGGGGCTTCTCATGAGGTGCGAGAACTCGCAGAGGGGCCGGGCAGCGAGAATCAGATGCGACTGATCGCGCGCAGTCTTTCCGGCGTCACGGAAGACCTCGAAGCCATGCGCTTCAATACCGCAATATCAAAATTGATGGTCTACGTCCGGGATATCACCAAGGACGCCCCGCTGACCCGGGAGGGAGCGGAAACTCTCGTGCTCATGCTCTCTCCCCTCGCCCCCCATCTGGCCGAGGAATTATGGTCCGCCCTGGGGCACGAGGAGAGCCTCGCCTACGAGCCCTGGCCTGAAATCGAGGAAGAAATACTCGTCGAAGAAGAAATCACTTTGATGATCCAGGTGAATGGGAAGAAACGCGATGAACTCGTAGTGCCCGCGAATGCCAGTGCGGAAGAGATCGAAAAACTGGCCCTGGCCTCCGAAAGAGTCCAGCACCACCTGGCGGGCAGAAAGAGCAAGAAGGTGATCTTGGTGCCGGGACGACTGGTCAACATCGTCGGCTAGACGCCTCGGAAGAGGGCCCTTTGGAGCGCATTGAATTGCAAGGGGCGTCGTTGGGGCGTCATGGGTCGTTGGGGCGTCTTTGAAAGCACAGTGAGCCGGACGGGGGAGGTAGGGGGGTGCGGCGACTGACGAGTGGACTCCTGCTCTATTCGTGGCTTTGGATCGCGGCCCCCGCGCTGGCGGAGGTTCCACCCGGACCCGGGAGTGGAATGCTTTCTGCGGAGTTCAGCGTCCCCATTCGGCCCCCGGCACCCCTGCCACGCAGGGCTTCGCCTCCCGCTGATCGTGGAGTCGACTACACGATGAGCCTTGCCCGCACGGGAATCGCGGGGCTGGGCCTGATCGTTTTCGGTTGGGGGATTCTGGCGGGAGATACGAGTCGGGGACGTCGATCCGAGATTCGCCTGCTGCTTCTATTCATCCTCGCCTGCGTGGCCTTCGCTTCCTACTACCAATTCTTCCGCTTCTCACATGCCCGGGGCTTCACCACGACGGATAACTTCCACTACTACATGGGCTCGAAGTATTTTTCCGAATTGGGATATTTCGGCCTCTACGAATGCACCCTGGTCGCGCTGACCGAACGCGGAATGGAAATGCCCGGCGGAAAGCTCGCCCAGGGGCGCAGCCTGCGTTCAATGCAGACCGAGCCCCTGGCCGCCCTGAAGGAAGCTGGAAAGTCATGCCCGGATCGTTTCGGAAAAGCGCGCTGGAAGGCCTTCGCTGACGATTCCGAGACCTTCTTCGAGCGCTGGCCCCCACATCTGCGACGCGCGGCCTTCCTCGATCATGGCTACCACCCCTCTCCCATCTGGACTCTCTTTGGCTCCAGCGTGGCTTCGCTCGCGCCGGCAACGAATCCAGAAAGCGCCCGGCTGCTGGCGCGAATCGATCGCATGCTGATCCTTTTCACGCTGCTCCTCTGCGCCTTCGCATTCGGAATCGAGACGGCCTGCCTGATCGCCCTGCTCTGGGGAACGGGCTTTCTCTGGCGATACGTCTGGGTTGGCGACGCCTTCCTGCGCCATCTCTGGTGGATTGCGGCCCTGGGGGGCCTGATGGCACTTCGCAGGGGCCTGCGGGCCAGTGCCGGTGCCGCCCTCGCGACCTCCACCCTTCTGCGTCTCTTTCCCGGGGCCCTGGGGCTCGGATACCTCGTCGGCCAGATCGCCGACGAGAAAGGCATCTGGCCGTTGCGCAGAGACCAGATCCGATTCGTGGCGGGAGCCGGGCTTGCGAGCGCCATTCTAATCGCATTCGTCATCTCCGCCTGGGGGCCCGGGATCAGCGTATTCGTCGACTTCGGGAAGAAAATCGGAGAGTTCAGCTCCCTGCCCCTGGCCAATGATATCGGCCTGGGTGTCGCAATCGAATGGCTGATTCCCGAAAACGACGGGGTCGCCCGATCATTGACCCTGGCCCTGGCGCTGGCCTTTCTCTGGCTCTTCTGGCGGAGTTGCCGACACGCCAACGAGTGGGAAAGTACGGCCCTGGGTGCCTGCCTGATTCCCATCCTCACCAATCCGACGAATTACTACTGCTCCTATTTCATTTTGCTCGCTCCACTCTCGATTCGGCGCCCGCTGATCGGCGCCATCCTGCTGGCCGCGGGAGTCGCCTGGAACCTGAATGGCCTCTACTTCTACCAGCAATACGCGGAATTCGATGGGGCCTCGGGAATCGCGATTCTTGTCGCATTCGGCGTCGTCCTGGCCATGCGAAGCCCGGTCTCAAGAGAACTCGGAGCCCCGCGCACGAAGAGCCCGATGGCCTCCTGACGCGGAAAATCCTCGATCGAAAGCCCGATCCGATTCCCGCTAGCGATCGTTTCCGTCGACGATATCGCGCAGCCAATCGCCAACATCCGGATGGTCGAGCAGACCGGAATCCAATAGCCGACTGGCCGCGATGGCCTGAACATCGCGTGCGCTGGAAGCCGCCAGGGCGTGACGTGCATCCTCCTCGACGTCTCGGGAGTCCAGAGCGCGTACGATTTCCTTTACAACGGGCACCGCCGCGGGAACCACCGACAATTCCTGAATCCCGAGACCCACCAGAATCGGAACCGCCAGCGGATTGCTCGCCAACTCACCACAAACGGAGACCGGGATACGAGCCCGCTTCGCGACCGAGACAGTCTGATCCACCAGGGTCAGGACCGCCGGATGCAATCCCTCATAGAGATGGGCGACCCGCTCATTTCCTCGGTCCACGGCCAATGTATATTGGATGAGATCATTCGTCCCGATGCTGAAAAAATCGCATTCCAGGGCGAAACTAGCCGCCGAAATCGCCGTCGAGGGAACCTCGACCATGATTCCGACGGGCATATCCTCATCGAATTCCTGCCCCTCTCGCTCGAATTCTCGTCGCACCTCCTGCAGGATGGCCTTGGCTTCCCGGAGTTCTTCGATACTCGAGATCATGGGCAGAAGCAGCCGAATCGGGCCCGCGGCACTGGCGCTCAAAATGGCACGGATCTGTGCTTTGAAAGCCCGGCGATTTTCGAGAGTCAGGCGAATGGAACGAAGGCCGAGTTGGGGATTCTCCTCATCCGAAGAGCCGACGTTCGGAATCCCCTTGTCGCCGCCCAGATCGAGGGTCCGAATCGTCACGGATCTTGGCGACATCTCTTCGACGACCCGGCGATAGAGTTGTTCCTGCTCCTCCTGGCTGGGGAAACCGCGATGAACCAATGCGAGCAATTCCGTGCGGAAGAGGCCGATTCCCTCGGCGCCATGCTGCTCGACATGGCGCAGGTCATTCAGCAGGCCGACATTTGCCGAAAGTGTGATCGGACGACCGTCGCGAGTCTCCGAGGGTCGACCCCGCATGGCATCGAGATGCTCCACGGCCACCTCGTATTTGCGTTGGGCTTCCTCGTAGAAATGAATCAGGGTCTCATCCGGCTGCAAATAGACCCGGCCCGTGGCTCCATCGACGATGCACTTTTCGCCATGGCGAGCCTCGTCCATGATCCCGGCAATACCGGTCACCGCGGGTATTTCCAGGGTTCTGGCAAAAATCGCCCCATGGGAAGTCGAGCCGCCATGCTCCGAAACGATTGCGGCGACCTCGTCGATCTCCAGGCGGGCAAAGAGACCGGCGAGCACCTGATCCACCACGACAATCGATCCGGACTCCATCGGGGCCATATGGGAGCGGATGCCGAGTAACTTCTCCATGATTCGTTTTCCGACATCGATGATGTCGGCACCGCGTTCCCGGAAATAGTCATCTTCGATCCGCTCGAAGGTTTCGCGATAAACGTCCAGGACGGATCGCAGGGAAAGCAGGGCGTTTCCGCTATTTCGAATTCCCTCTTCGATATTGTCGAGGAAACCCTTATCCTCGAGAATCTGGATCTGGGTATGGAAGACTGCCGCGAACTCCGGACCGAAACGAATTCCTACGGTCTCCCGGGTATCCTCGATGTCCAGCCGGGCTTTGTGGAGGGCGCTGAGCAGGACTTCCCGCTCCGCTGCCACGGATTCCCGTGGAATATATTCCACGTGTTCCAGGTCCACCGGATCGTCGACCCGGTAGACGGGGCCGATCGCCACACCTCGCGACGTGGCGATGCCTCGCATCTCGACATTCTGTTCCGCTCGAGGGGACGATTCCGAAGAGCCTGGAATTCGACCCGACAGGCTCATCACCGATGTGATCTGCGCCCGCCGTTCTTCTCCGATGCTCATCAGCGAGAGCAGTTGGGCGTTCACGACCACGGGCGCGAGGAGCTGCGCGCAGGTCTGCATCAACTCGACATCGGCCCTGACGAAAGCGCGAGCATTCGTGGTCTGAATTACGAGGACACCGATCGTATTCCCCTGCATGATCAATGGGGCTGCGAGCAGGGATTCGAATCGCTCTTCGCCAGTCTCGGGAAAATATTTGAAGCGCTCGTCCTCGCGCGCATGCTCGATGGCGATGGGTTCGCCGTTTTCAGCGGCGAGCCCAACCAGGCCCTCACCCACCCGCAACTTCACCTGGTGGACAGCACTGGCGTCGAGACCGATCGTCGCTCTCAACGTCAACAGATCCGGGTCTGCATCCTTCAAATAGATCGAACAGACATCGGCATCCAGTCGCTTTGAGACCAGTTCTGCAACGTTACCGAGAGTCTCATGCAGATCATGAGAACTCGAGACGATCTCGGCGACGTCTGAAAGAATGGAAACGCGGTCCGGAATGGCGACCTCCGTGGGCGGACTTGAAGTCCGCCGGCAGGGTCACATCATATTAGCAGGACAAGACCTAATCGGGGAGGTCAAAGTCGAGCGGCTTCTGGGGGGGGAATACGACATCCCGGTCCTCGAAGCGCAGGCCGAGTGCAATCAGAATCTTGCGCTTGGTGTCCATCCGGCAGTTCAGGCCTTTTTCGACGCTGTGAATCGTTCTAAGCGCTACCCTCGCCTTGCGGGCAAGCTGTGATTGAGTCATCAACCGATTCTCTCTGATCTCGCGAACACGGTTGTCAATGTGGATCGATTTTTCAACTGCATCATCTTCGTCGAGTTGATGCGTATTTCCATATTCCGACATGAGATTTTCTCCTGACATTTCGATGACCTTCCCGGGAGTCTTTTGACTCGGAGGTCTCTGGGGGCTTCAAGACTCTCTTCGGCAATTCACCTGCTCCCGTTGAGAAAAAAGTGGGATATGGAACTGCGCCCGACCTGTGACAAGACGGATCCTGCCAAAGAACTACACTCTCAACAGAATGCGATTACGGTCGGGACATGAAGAAAAGTCCGCAATCGGGTCGCACCTACGACGACTTTTGCGCCGGGCCAATGTGAAAAATTCATGCGTTGGAAACCGCTGGGAAGCCTGAGAAAATCCGGCACGATCTCGACCAGAGGGAGGAACGTGGGGCGCAGGCAGAGAAATAGCTGGATTCTCCTCGCCATATTCGTCGCGGCCATCGCGGCAGGTTATTGGGTTTCCGCTGTGATCGGAACGGAATTCTTGCGCCTCGAGGTTGAGAAACAGGTTTCAGGTCTGCTCCACGGTCCCGTTCGAATCGCCCGGGTCAGGTTGAGCTTCGAGGACGGACTCATCCTCGAAGGCGAGCAGTTCGGCGTCTACCCGGACGAAAAGGCTCCCCATGCCCCGCGGCTCTTCTCCGAATTTGCCAGGGCTGAAATCGACATGCTGGCTCTACTGACGGGACACCTTCGTCTCACGGAGTTGCTTCTCCGGGATGCCACTTTCGACATCCGAAGGGCCGGGGAGGGAAAATGGGAACCCTTCCCCGTCCAGGCTCTATCGGATCGTCGCCAGAAGGGCCTCTCCCCGGGCCTCGAGAGGAATCTGAACCTCTTCACGGCTTTCGAGGCCGTGGCGAGAGCACTGCTCTCCGGCCCTATCGCGGCGGATCATTTCAGCGTGGAAAACGGGAGGGTGATCTTTCGCGACGAGGCCTTCTTGGAGGAGGGGTTACGAGATGCACCCAACGTGCTCTATCTCCACAAACTCGAAGGACGACTCGTTCATCATTGGCTATCCGGCGAGGCCCAGCTGACCCTGTCGGGACAATTGGAGGGGAATACCCTTGGGCGAACCCCGGTCGTGGCTCGGGGCATACACGACGGTGCCGGATCGATGCAACTCGATTTCGAATTCTCTGAGCTCCCCCTCGAGATCGTCGCCCCCTATCTATTCGATCCCGCGGATCCGATCGAACTTTCCGGATTTTTGAGTGGGGAGATCAACTACCACACGGATAGCCCCCAACAGGGAGAGTTGGGCCTGCACTGGACGATCCGGGATTTCGTCCTGGCAGACGAGACGAAGAATGGACCATTCCAGATCGTCCGGAAGAATTCAGAATTGCACGCACTTCTGAATCTCGACACCTCGGCGGTCGAACTATCCGAGGCGGAGCTTCATAGCGACGGAATCACCACACATTGGCGTGCAAAGATTGATCGCCCGATCGCCTTCTCGGCCCTAGCCCGCGCCCAGGCGGACTTCGTCGGACTCAACCTGAACGAGATTCGGCAACTCGCGAATTCGCTCCCCAAGCAGAATGCCCAGACTGTCCGCGAACTCCTATCGAGCATGGAAAAGGGCAGGATCGAAGAAATCGGGCTGGCTGCCGAAATGAACTTGGGAGAATGGGGTCGCCTCTTCGCGGGCGAAATGGAGCAGCTTCCGACTCATTTCATTGTCGAAGCCACGCTCTCCAAAATCGATACCCTGGTGAACCACGAGAGTCTGCTGAGCGGCGTGGGCGGCCGAATCGTTCTTTCAGGAGATTCCCTCTCCGTCCAGAAGACGAGCGGGCTGTGGAATGGAGAGGAACTCCCCACCCTGGAATTCAGGATTGACGGGTTGTCGAACTTGCTGCGCGCCATTGGACGGCAGGATCCGGTGATCGGGAATGAGAACGAACTGGCTGGCTTTGATCCCCTGCTGGAAATTCTCGCCGGCGATCCGGAAGCATCCGAGAGCAATGAGAATCACCCCCTGCGGATCCGACTGGATCATCTCGAACACCCCTGGCTGCGCTGGCCCCTTTCCGACGCAATCCTGACCCTTCACACGACCAGCACCGCTTCCCAATTGCAGGTGGAGGAGGCCATCTGGGCGGGCACCCCCGTCCAGGGGAATCTGCTCTGGACCACATCGCCTTCCAACATAATCGAGATCTACCTGAGAGCGGATCCGCCCAGCGAGACGATTCCCTCGAGCCCCGAGCCCGCACAGGCGAGCACATCCGAAACACCTGCCCAGGAGACCCTCGACGAGGCCTGGGCCTCCGGGAGATTCGAGATCGGGCGAGTCGAGGGGCTACTGCTTCCGATAATCGATCTCGCCGGAAACTTTCGGCTCGAGGACTCATCCCTGAAGCTCTCTGATCTGGAGGCCGGACTCGAGCCCAGGGGAAGACTGCGAGCCGACCTGCAGGTGGTGTTGAATGAAGCGGATCGGGTGCCATTCGCCTGTGAGATTTCCCTCGAGGCGGCCGATTTCGATCGGGCGATCGAAGAGTTGGGTTTCGCCAGGGGGACGATCACCGGCAAGCTGGAGCTGAAAGGAGATTTCGAGGGCGATCTCCGTCCGAAAATCCCTCTATTTTCTCAACTTTCGGGCAGCGTCAACATCAAGGCGGGCAAGGGGGCTCTGCGACGGGACGAACTTCCCCTGCTCCTGGCTCTCGCCCAGGCCAGCGCGGGCTACAACGAATACGCGCAACGAGCCGAGATCGCCTATGACTCGATGAAGGCAAACTTCACCCTCGAAGAAGGGAGCATCCATACGCGCAACTTCGAACTGGACGGGCCCCTGCGAATCTACGCATCGGGTACCCTCGACATCCTGAACTCCCCGAACGAATTGGTGGGCGTCGTAGGCCTTTTTCTCTTTCGCAACGCGGGAGAACTGATGGCGTCGATCCCCCTGGTCCGAACCTTTCTTCCGGGTTCCGAGCGAGGGCTGGTCGGCGCCTATTACCAGATTTCCGGTGATCTCGACCGACCGAAGGTGGCCGCTCTTGCCGGGAAAAGTGTCGCGGAGGGACTTCCCGACGTTCTGGAAGCTCCCTACCAGATCCTGAGGGCGATCCTCTCTGCGGGCAATGTCAATGAGGGCCGCGTCACCAATTCACCAAAAAAGAAGCCCCCCGTAGCGCCGGCCCCGGCCGCCCCTGCACCCGCGGAAGAAGTGGTCCCCTCATCCGAAACTGGCGAGAAAGAAGCCGATGCGGGTTCGGCTTCCTGAAACCGCTCGGAGAATTCGATCGTCGGCTTCAGCCCCATTCCAATCCGGGATGCTCCCGGGAGGGAAATCGGGCATCAAGAAGCTGGACGAGAACGGGATCTCCAACTCGCAGTTCCGTTTCGTCCTCCGGAAAGATCATCAATCCATCGGCCCGGGTCAGGGAGGTCATGACACCCGAGCTCTGGTTGCCCGTGCTCGATGCCAGCCATTCCCCATCCTCTTCTTCGAGGCGAACACGCACGAAATGCAGGCGCCCGGCTTTCTTGCTCAGGGCGAATGACGAGCGGGCCCGAAGCGTCGGCGGAAAACACTTCTCGTGACCCATCAACCGAAGCAGGGCCGGACGTACGAATTGCTGGAAGCAGACACTCGCCGAAACCGGATTTCCCGGCAGGCCAAAAACCAGGGGACCCGAAGAATCAGAAGCTCCGGTTCGGCTCCCGAAGCGCCCGAAGGCGAGGGGATATCCGGGTTTCATCCGAACCCCCCAGAACTCGAGGCGACAACCCAATTTTTCGAGCACCGGGCGCACATGATCGTGGTCTCCCACCGAAACCCCGGCGGAACTGACGATGCAATCTGAATCCAGGGCGGCCGTGAACTGTTCCTCGACACTTTCGGCCGTATCCCGGGAAATTCCGAGATCGATGGGTTCGGCGCCGATCAGCCTGCTGGCCGCACTCAGCGTATAGGAATTCGAGGCGACAATTCGCCCGCCCGATATATCCCCATCGACGGGCACCAATTCATTGCCCCCGGATAAAATGGCAACCCGCGGCCTTCGGTGGACCCGCACTCGAGCCCGACCGACCGAAGCCAGCACCCCGACCTCCGGCGGCCCGATCACACAGCGGTCCGCCAACAATTCCTCACCCGGGCGAATATCCTCGCCCGCTCTTCGGATATGGGCACCGGGCTGGGGGTGCAGGCCGATTCGAACCACATCGCCCAAATTCTCCGTATCTTCCTGGCGAACCACGGTATCCGCCGATTCAGGAACCGGAGCGCCCGTGAAGATCCGGGCGGCCTGCCCCTCTTTCAGGGCGATCGAGCCCAGCCCGCCAGCTGCGATCTCATCGACGAGTTGCAGATCGACAGGGGTCGCCGGGGTCGCCCCCACCAGATCCCCGACCCGAACCGCATAGCCGTCCATCGCCGAATTATCCGAGGGCGGCAACAGCCTTTCTGAGGCCACGGAACCGGCCAGAGCATGGCCCAGGGCGGCGGCGAGGGGAACCTCGACGCTCTCCAGAGGCTCTTCGGTCGCCACCAGAATGGACTGAATGGCATCGTGAACGCTGATTCCCTCTCGCATGACGAGCCCCACGGTACCCGACCTATGCCCGGCGCGACCCCTTCACGCGGTAATTTTGAGAGACCTGAGCGCGATTGATTCAGCGAATGATTTCGGCCAACTCGAGGGGCGCCGCCCCGAATTCAGCGAGTGGCGACTTCCCGAGCACACGCTAAGTTGCACATTTTTTAGGCATCTTTTCTCGCTTCAATCCGGTCGTGGTGGAGCCGATGACCCCAGATCCCGATCCAAACGATGAGCTACGGCAAATATTGGATGCCCTCCTTCAGGGGGTCATCACGATTTCCCCCGAGGGCAACATCGCGATGATCAACGACGAAGCCTGCCGGCTGCTGGGCACATCTCCAGCCATCTGCCGGGGCCTGCCCACCGCGGCGCTCGTGCCGGGTGAACGACATCCGATGCTCGAGGTGATCGAGGAAGTGAGGCGGCGGCGGCGGCCGATCGTTCAGGATGAGGTGACGCTCCGCCGCCGCTCGGGGGGCCCGCTGGTGGCCGATCTCTCGGTTTCGCCCCTGCTCCTCGAGGGTGAGGATGGTGGGGTCGTGGTCGTGCTGCGCGACCGCTCCCCCTTTCGGCAACTCCTCGACGAAACGTCGCAGCGTGAACATCTGGCCTCCTACGGCCAGATCGCGGCGGGCATCGCCCATGAGGTGAAGAATCCGCTCAGCGGCATTCGGGGCGCCGCCGAGTTGCTCGAAGTTCGCGCCGAGAATGTAAAAGCGCGCAAGACCGCCCAATTGATCGTCCGCGAAGTCGATCGAATTACATCGTTGGTCAACGAATTGATGGTATTCGCCCGGGGAGAGAAGCTGGATTCGGAGACCCTGAACATCCATCGGGTCATCGATGGAGTCATCGAATTGATCGAAGCCGAGCCCGCAGCTGCCAATATCGTGATCGAGCGCATCTATGATCCGTCGATCCCGGATCTGCAGGGAGATCCGAATCGCCTGACCCAGGTCTTCCTGAATCTCGCACGAAATGCCGTCCAGGCCATGGGGGATACGGGAGGGACGTTGACCCTCACCACAAGAGTCGAGATCGAAGATCGGCTGATGGGGACGGATGGCCATCGAAGATCCACGATCGCCATCTGCTTTGAGGATGACGGGAAGAGCCTTCCCCCCGAAGAGATCGCCAAGTTGACGACGCCTTTTTTCACGACGCGCACCGAAGGAACCGGATTGGGACTCGCCATTTCCAAGCATTGGGTGAGCCGACACGAGGGGCGTCTTCTGATTGAAGCTTCCGAGAATCGCGGAGTCCGGGTCCGAGTTCTGCTGCCCCTGGGAAAACTCCCCGACGCTGGGCGTCGAAAGGAAATCAAGAATGAGGGCCAATGAGTCGAATGCAATGAAGATCCTGATTGCCGACGATGAGGAATCGATCCGCTTCGTGCTGCGGGAAGCCCTCGAAGGCGATGGCCATCAAGTCGAGGAGGCGACGGATGGAGAATCCGCGAGCCAGTTTCTCTCATCAGGAGAATTCGATCTCGCCTTTCTCGACATCCGCATGCCCAATCGGAGCGGACTCGAAGTACTCGAACAATTGCAGGCGACGAGATCCAATACGGCCGTCGTAATCATCACCGCCCAGAATACCATGGACAACGCTGTCGAGGCCATGAAACGGGGTGCCCTCGACTACCTGCTCAAACCCTTCTCCCTCGCCGAAGTCGCCGCATTGGCCGAGAGAGCACGAAATAGCCGAACCCTTCAGCATGAGGTGAGATCGCTGCGCCAGGAAATCGCAAAAACCGTTGCCCCTGGCGGCGGCCATCTGGTTGGAAGCAGCCCCGAATTGCTGAGCATCTTCAAGATGGTGGGCAAGGTGGCCGTCCGCAACGTACCGGTGCTGATTCGGGGTGAGAGCGGGACCGGCAAGGAATTGGTCGCCAGGGCGATCCACGCGGCAAGCCCCCGCTCGGAGGATCCATTCATTGCCGTCAACGCCGCCGCCATCCCCGGAGAGTTGCTGGAAAGTGAATTATTCGGCCACGAAAGAGGCGCGTTCACCGGCGCGATCTCGGCCCGACTCGGTCGTTTCCGAGAGGCCTCGGGAGGCACGCTCTTCCTGGATGAAATCGGAGACATGCCGATCGAGCTTCAGGCCAAGCTGCTGCGAGTCGTTCAAAATGGTGAAGTCACTCCGGTCGGCGGACGCAACCCCGTATACGTCGATGTGCGAATCATCACGGCCACACATAGGAATCTGGATCAATACGTGACTGAAGGTCTCTTCAGGGAGGATCTCCTCTACCGACTTCGTGTCATTCCGATCGAGATTCCACCTCTGCGGGATCGCAGTGACGATATCCGAACTCTTGCAGAACATTTCACACGCATCTATGCCATCGAGTTGGGGGGAAGAGAAATCGAACTCTCCGAATCCGCCTTGCATTTGCTCGAGGAGCATGATTGGCCCGGCAATGTGCGCGAACTCGAGAATTCCATCAAGCGCGCCCTGGTATTGGCAACCACACGGATTCTCTCTGACGAAGACTTCGAATTCCTCGAAGAACGCGAATCCGACGGGGAAAAGGCCAACCAACTCGAAGAGCTGCTGGGAGTGATCGTGCAAAGCGAATTGGATACGGAAGCTTCGACCAATCTCTACGGAAAACTGGTCGAAAGAGTCGAGAAACCCCTGATTTCGACCGTGCTCGCCCATACGGATGGCAACCAGATTCGGGCCGCTGGTGTGCTGGGAATCAATCGCAATACCCTGCGCAAGAAGATCGTCGAATTGGGAATTCCCATTCCAGACCGCAGCCGGGGTGAATGATGCGCGCTTCCGGAGGGGAGATGAGGCGGGTTTTCGACGGCCTGCATGTGCTGGCGGACGACGATCCCCGTTGGACCCTGAGCCCCATCGAGCAGGCGGAAGCTGCGTGCAAGGGGGGCGCCTCTGTCATCCAATTGCGGGTAAAGCATGAAGGCGACCAGCAGCAATTGGAGTGGGCGAAGTCCATCCGCGAAATCACGCAGCGATTCGACATTCCCTTCATGATCAATGATCGCTTCGATCTCGCCCTGGCCTGTGGGGCGGATGGAGTTCATCTGGGACAGACCGACCTCGCACCGGAACGCATTCCGGATTCCGCACGCGCCCGTCTCGCAATCGGTCGCTCGACACACTCGGAAGAAGACGCGAATCGGGCGTTGAAGGAATCCGTGGATTACGTCGCCTTCGGCCCGATATTCGAGACGACTTCGAAGGCTTCCGAATATCCGACCCAAGGGCTCACTCGGCTCGAAGAAATCGCTGGAATCGTGGCCCCCCTGCCGCTGATTGCGATCGGCGGCCTCGGCCCCGGGAATCTCGCCGATATCAGGCGTGCGGGAGCGCGTGGCGCAGCGGTCATTTCAGCCGTCTGCGGGGCCAAGGATTCCAGCAAAGCGAGGGCGATGACGGCTGAACTTGCGGCACTTCTGGCGAGAGAAGTGCCGATGGACGGGGCAGGCATTTGAGCGAATTCGCACTACGGGTGGTTCCCGCGATCGGATTCCTGACGATGATCCTCATCGCCTGGGCGGCCTCGAGTGATCGACAGCATTTCCCCTGGAGAACGGTGATTTGGGGAGTTGCAATTCAATTCGCCCTGGCACTCCTCCTCCTGCGAACCAGCCTCGGTCAGATCTTCTTTTCGGCGACCGCCTTCGGCGTAGATCAACTCCTCGCCTATACGAATGCCGGAACCCGATTCGTATTCGGTCCCCTCGTCGACAGCGGATTCTCATTTGCCCTGGGCGTACTCCCCGTCATCGTTTTCATGGGGAGTCTGTTTTCCATTTTCTATCATCTGGGCTGGATCCAACGCGTAATTCGCATCCTCGCCGGCCTGCTTTCCCGAAGCATGCGGCTCTCGGGTGCCGAAAGCCTGGCGGCTGTCGCGAATATTTTTGTCGGCATGGTGGAGTCCTCCCTCGTCATCAAACCCTACCTCGAAGGACTGACGCGATCAGAACTCTTCAGCATGATGACGGTCGGCATGGCGACCGTCGCCGGCTCGGTGCTACTCGCATACGTGAACATCCTGGGGGGCGGTGAATTCGCGGGACATCTCATCACGGCCAGCATTCTTTCGGCACCGGCGGGCCTTCTGCTGGCGAAAATCATCTTGCCTGAACGGGAAGAACCGAGCACGTGGGCCGATGGCAATATCCCCGATGAAATCGGAGGTTCGAGCAGCAGCAACGTAATCGACGCTGCCGCCGAGGGAGCGATCAACGGCCTGCGGATGGCCGCCTACGTGGGAGCCACATTGATCGCATTCGTCGCGCTGATCGCCATGACGAATGATCTACTGCATTCCCTGGGAGTCGTCCTCGGTGTCGAAGCGCTGAGTCTCGAATGGCTGCTGGGCCGAATCCTGGCTCCCCTGGCCTTCCTTATGGGCATACCCTGGCAGGACGCCTCCGCGGTGGGAGCATTGCTCGGCATCAAGACAGTGCTCAATGAATTCATCGCATATGAACAACTCGGTTCCATGATGGCCGCCGGGGAACTTCGAGAGCGCAGTTCAATCATCGCCTCATACGCGCTCTGTGGCTTCGCGAACTTCGGTTCCCTGGCTATCCTACTGGGTGGGATCGGGGGAATCGCGAAGGGCAGGCGCCATGAAGTCGCCTCCCTGGGCCTGCGGGCCATCCTCTCTGGCTCCCTGGCCACCTTCATGACGGCTTGCGTTGTCGCCCTTCTGATCTGATTGGACGGAAATTAAATGGGCATCATCTGGGAACCCGGGGCGGAAAGGGCTTCTGCGAGCGCGCTCAGCACTTTCGCGAGAATCGTGTCGGAATCGCAAGGGCGTGACCTTTCCGACTACCGGGCCCTGCATCGCTGGTCGGTCGAGGAAATGGAGGCCTTCTGGTCAGAAGTATGGAGCTTCTGCGACGTGATCGGGGAAAGGGGAGAGCGCGTTCTGGAGCGTAGGGGCGAAATGCCGGCCGCGAAATTCTTTCCCGATGCTTCCCTCTGCTTCGCTGAAAATCTCCTGCGGCGCCGCGATGCTTCACCAGCCCTGATCTTCCGCAATGAGGGGGGAGAAAGGCGGGAGGTTTCCTTCTCCGAACTCCACGATTCCGTAGCCCATATGGCCGCTTTCCTGCGAGCCCGAGGTGTCGAAAAAGGGGATCGGGTGGCGGCGTATCTGCCGAATATACCCGAAGCGGTGATCGCAATGCTGGCGACGTCTTCGATCGGGGCGATCTTTTCATCCTGCTCACCGGATTTCGGTGTCGCCGGCGTCATCGACCGCTTCGCACAAATCGAATGCAAGATTCTTCTCTGCGTGGATGGATATTCCTACCAGGGCAAGGCCATCGACATCCTTTCACGCATTCAGGAAATCCGGAAGGCCATCCCCAGCATCCAGCATTGCATCCTGATCCCCTACCTCGATCCGGACAATGCTCGGCTTCCGGATTCAACACCCTGGACGGAAGTCCTCGCCACTAAATCGGATGGGGAGATCCTCTTCGAACGTCTCCCCTTCGATCATCCCCTCTATATCGTCTACTCGTCGGGCACCACCGGCAAACCCAAATGCATCGTACATGGCGCCGGGGGGACATTGCTTCAACATCTGAAAGAACATCGGCTCCATGTCGACCTGGGGAGCGATGACCGCCTCTTCTATTTCACGACCTGCGGCTGGATGATGTGGAATTGGCTGGTATCGGGACTGGCATCCGAGGCCTCGCTGCTTCTCTATGACGGATCGCCCACGTATCCGCAGAGGGATAGTCTCTTCGAAATTGCGGAAGAGGAGGGCGTCCATGTTTTTGGAACTTCCGCAAAATTCATCGACGCCTGTGCCAAGGCCGGACTCTCCCCGGGCAGACAATTCGATCTCTCAAGAATTCGCACCCTCCTCTCCACGGGCTCCCCACTCCTGCCCGAGGCTTTCGACTACGTCTATCGAGAAATCGGGTCTGATATCCACCTGGCGTCGATCTCGGGAGGAACCGACCTTCTCTCCTGCTTCATTCTGGGAGTTCCCACCCTTCCGGTGCGTCGCGGCGAAATCCAGGGAGCGGGCCTGGGCATGAAGGTCGAGGTTCTGGACGGCTCCGGGCGGAGAATTCGCGGAAAGGCGGGCGAACTCAGCTGTAGTCGGGCATTCCCATCGATGCCCGTGGGCTTCTGGAAGGATCCCGGAAACGAGCGCTACCGCGCCGCATACTTCGAGCGATATCCGAATGTCTGGCACCATGGAGACTGGTGCGAGGAAAGACCGAGTGGGGGATATGTGATCCACGGTCGATCCGACGCAGTCCTCAATCCGGGCGGCGTGCGAATCGGCACAGCAGAAATCTATCGGCAGGTGGAGACAATCCACGAGGTGGAGGAAGCCCTGGTCATCGGGCAGCGTTGGCATGGCGACACCCGAATCATCCTCTTCGTCAAGCTGCGCCGGGAATTCGAGCTCGATGAGGATCTGAAGAAGCGGATTCGATCCCGCATTCGTAAAAATGCCACTCCGCGGCATCAACCGGCCAAGATCCTCCAGGTCGGCGATATCCCCCGCACCCGCAGTGGCAAGATCACGGAGCTGGCCGTCAACCACGTGGTGCACGGTCGAGAGGTGAAAAACAGGGAAGCCCTCGCCAATCCCGAAGCGCTCGAGCTATTTCGCGATCTCCCGGAGCTCGCGATCTGAAGACCTTCCACGCCGCGCGGGAGGCATTGAAATCGGGCCAGGCAGTCCCGGACGATATTCCCGGGAGGCGGGACCTCCCTGGAAGAAACTCTTGCGCTCAGAAGGCCCTTGCGCTCACAAAAAGGGGAACGCGACCCCGGGGATGTATGGATCGAGTTGGAGCTAACCCGGGGCATCCTCGACATGCGAAACGGTGAATAAGAGTTCGAGGAGCATGATGCCCACTCCGAGTACGACTACGCTATCCGCGATATTGAATGTGGGCCAGGTATATCCACCCCAGAGATGAACGTCCAGGAAATCAATTACCTCACCGTACGCAAGGCGATCGATCAAATTTCCGACCGCCCCCCCCATGATCAACCCGAGGGCCATCGGGTTGAGCCATTCCTCTTCGTGATCACGCAGGAGATATGAAATCAGCAGGCCGATCGCGAGCAGGGTAGCTCCAACAAAAAGAGCCATTCGCCATTCGGCGGGACCGTCTGCGAAGAAACTGAAAGCACCGCCGGGATTTCTGACGTGAGTGAGATCGAATAGATTCGGGATCACCACCAGGCGCTCCCCATAATGAAATCGGTCGACAATCGAAATCTTCGTGACCTGATCAAAAATCAAGCTGATACCGAAAGCGCCGAGGAACCACTTGAATTTGGGAGCCATGTCGAGCGAGTTTACCATGGGAACGCGGACGTTGCAGCCGAAAGACCGAAGCGGGCCCGGTAGGAATTCGCCGGGAAGAATGGATCTCGCTTCTACTGCTCTTGAGAAGGCTCGCAAGGGGTCCCCGGGATCGATTGAGTCGATCCGGGAGC
>CAYTAT010000040.1:0-18521 GCA_964435795.1 uncultured Spirochaetaceae bacterium | reverse complement strand
GCTCTTGAGAAGGCTCGCAAGGGGTCCCCGGGATCGATTGAGTCGATCCGGGAGCGGTGTTAGGCTCGGCCCGGTATCGAGTGGGAGAAATGAGCGTGAGAACCGTTTGAAGAACTGGCTACTGCTTTCCCTCGTGATTCCAGTCGGGCTGGGCATCCTCACCTCGCTCGCATGGGATCCCTATCCCCGCAGCGACTCGAGCTTCGACCGGAAGAATAATGGGGTATGGATCGGCCATAAGTGGTATACGGGGAGAAATGTCCGCACGGGAATTCCCGTCGAAGACGAGGAGCTGGCGCATCTGAGGCATCGCCTCACGAGGCATGGCATTCGCGATCTCTTCGTGCACGTGGGGCCTCTTCAGGCGGATGGGAGCGTTCACGATGACGCCGGAAGCCTCTTTCGCGAACTCCGCGAGGCCCTGCCCGACTCTCGTCTGCTGGCCTGGATGGGTGCACGACTGAATCGGGTTCCTCTTGCGGAAGCCGACTTTGCGCAGGGCGTGGTCGCCACCGCCAGGAAATTACGAAGCCAGGGTTTCGACGGCATCCACTTCGATCTCGAGCCCCTCCATGATGGTACGACGGCCTACCTGGATCTCCTTCTGAAGGTTCGACGAGCCCTCGGAGACGATTTCATCATCAGCCAGGCGACACCCAGAGTGGGGCCCTTCGGCCTTTCCATCGGCCCCCTGCGCCGAAGTTTCTGGTCCTCGGACTTCTATCGAAAGACCATGGAGCTGAGTGATCAGACCGTCGTCATGGCCTACGAATCGGGGATCGTATTCCCGAAGGGCTACGTCGCCTTCGTACGCCATCAGACCCGACTCCTCAGCGAATTGACCTGCACTATTCCGGGACATGAATTCCTGATCGGAATCCCCTCCTTTGAAAAATTGCCCCCCCATTCAAAGAGAGAAGCCGAAAATATTCGGACCGCCTCCCAGGGAGTCCGTGCGGGCCTCGAATCCCTGGAATCGGATCGCGCATGCCTGCAGGGAGTTTCCGTCTACGCCAACTGGGTCACCGATGACAACGAATGGCGGGACTACCGCCGCTATTGGATGCTCGAGGGATGGGGGAATGCCGAATGAACATCGCGCTTGAGCGACGCGCATTCCTTCGGAAATTCGGAATCACAGCACTCGGCTTGCTGGCACCCTTCGGCTGCGAAGATCCCGAGCGATACCATGAGGGGGATATCCGGGCCCTGGCCGAACAGCGGCGACGGGAACGCGACGGGGCCGGACGCGGGCCATTCGGAAGTCATCGCTACCAGGGGTATCGGGGCCTTGCAAAACTTCCCTATTTCGAAGTCGACACGCGGGGGCGACTGCGATGCGTGGTCGACGATCTGCCCGATATCACCGACTTTCACGCCCACCTGGGCTTCTCCATCCTCTTCTCGCCCCAGGTCGACTGGTTGGCTCCCAGCGACAGGGTGCGCCATCTGCTGGACTGCGATTCGGAAACTCCCGGCTGTGAACTCGATCTCGACGTCTATGTGAATGCCAATTTCACGAGCGAGGATCTCGACGAGTTGCGCTGGGAAACCCTCGGCCAGGCCTTTTGGGGCAGCGCAAGGGCCGCAACCCATACCATCCCGAATCTGCTGGCCGAAATGGATGATATGGGGGTGAGGCGAGCCGTCCTGCTGCCGATCGCCTTCGGCCTTCCCTATCGGGACGATTCGAGCGGAAGCTGGTATGCGGCCATTCAGCAGGCGAACGAGAGGGATCGCCTCCTCCAGGGGGGCTCCGTGCATCCCCGCGATGCCGATGCCATCGCCAGCTTGCGAGCCCAGGTTGCGCGGGGGGCACGAGCCATCAAACTGCACCCCGCCGTCCAGCGCTTCTATCCCGATTCGGCCGAGGCCCACCCGATCTACGAAGAATGCGGTCGTCTGGGAGTGCCCGTCTTCTTCCACGGTGGCAGGGCCGGTATCGAACCCGAATATACCCACCGCTTCACGCTCATGCGCCACTACGAGGAAGCCATTGGCCAGCATCCCGAGGTCCGTTTCGTCCTCGGCCATGCGGGCGCTCGAGATGTCGCCGATGCGATTCCCCTGGCCCTTCGCCACCGGAACCTATGGCTGGGAATCCACGGCCAGGGCATCACCATCCTGCGAGAATTGATCGATCGTCTTGGAGCCCACAGGCTCCTCTTCGGAACCGACTGGCCCTTCTATCATCTGGCTGCCAGTCTTGCCAAGGTTCTGATCGTGACCGAGGGGCAGCCCCAGGAGCGCCAGGCAATTCTGCAGCGAAATGCGCAGAGCGTGCTCGGAGAAGGCTGACGCGTCGCTCTCCTGCAAGCCTCACCCGCGTCTTTGGCTGCGGCCGAGGTTCCGGATTGCATCCCCGGCGGCAAGACGAAAGCGCGGATCCGGTCGGATCCGATCCTCTCGCCAACAGGCCTCGGTCAGCTTGATGACGTGCTCCTCCAAGGAACAGGCCGCCAGATAGCGCATCTCATCCCATGACTTCCAGGCCGCGGGGGATTCGTGCTCGGCGAGGGGAGCCGGGCGAATGGATCCATGGGTCGCGTGGAGGGCGGAAACGGTTTGGAGCGCAAAAAAAATCCCCCGCCGAAACTCCTCTTCCTCGAGATGAGGAGCGAACAACCTGAGCGCAGCCGGTGCCGTGATCGCGTGCGCATAGGCGACTCGCGCATGGGGATTGGCGAGGTAGAGCCCGGCGGCCGTCGCGCAAATCTCCGAGAGATAGATGTCCAAAGGAGAACTCCATAGATCGAGCCTATTCAGCGAGGATGCAAATCCGGATTCTCCCTTGAGGATCTCCGCCGCGTCGACGAGCAGGCCTTGCCCGCGCCGACCCAGGGGGATGAATTCCAGGGTCTTCAGGACCTCGGCCGGCCCACGGGAACGATCCGAATCGACGTCCGGCGCTCCGGGAAGGCTCAGAAAGCGGCTCGCCCAATAGCCCAATGCGAGACAGAATTCCTGCAGACGCGGCGGAGTCTCGGCCTCCTCGAGTGCCCGAATAGCATGCCCCACGCGAATGGGGCCATGACCGGCGGCGGCAAAGAAGCCCGGCAGCAGGCGCGGAAGCCAGTCTCGCAGCAAGGCTCGCCACGAAGAGTGCGCCGCCAGGGATTCAAAGGTGGATGCCCAATCCTCGGCGGAACTCCTGCCGAAGGCTTGCTCGCGCATCTGCAAGGGGATCGGCTGCCCCTCCTCGCGAATGCGCAGCCGGGGAAAGTAGAGATCGAGCCACGCATCGATCAAGGCCGCATGCCCCAGGGCATGGAGGGCCTCGGCGACCATCGGGCCATGGTTCGACAGGCCGCCCGAATATTCAAATTCAGTCAGACAAAAGCGCGCCAACGCGTGGTCGAGATCTGTCAAATCCATCGCCTTCTCTGGCACCATGGTACGCTACACTGCGAGCCCTCCGCCGCTTCCGACCTCGAGTTGAAATGACCCGACGAGACGGCTTCGAATAGGGCCAGTGGCCCGACGCCGAAGGAAGGGCAGCGGAACCCCGGCAAGATCAAGAGGATATTCCATGGCTCCCCCGATCAGCGAAGCTCAGGTCCTTGAGGCCCTACAACCCATTCAGGATCCGGATTTCAAGAAGAGCATCGTCGACCTGAACTTCATCAAGAATCTCCGCATCGAAGGTGATCGCGTTTCCTTCGATATCGAACTCACCACCCCGGCCTGCCCCGTCAAAGCCGAATTCGAACGCGCCGCTCGCGAGAATGTCGCGGCCCTCGACGGCGTCTCCGAAGTCGAGGTTCGCATGACATCCAACACGCGCCAGGCGAGCTCGCCGATCCAGGAACAGATACTCCTTCCGGGTGTGAAAAACATGCTGGCCGTGGCCTCGGGCAAAGGGGGTGTCGGCAAGAGCACCACCGCTCTGAACCTGGCCCTCGCACTCAAACAGGCCGGCGCCCGGGTCGGGTTGCTGGATGCCGACGTCTATGGACCCTCCCTGCCCCTGCTCGCCGGAACGACGGGCCGACCGCTCACCTCCGAGAATCAGCGAATCCTCCCCCTGGAAGGCTATGGGCTCAAATTGATGTCCATGGGATTCTTCCTGACCGAGGATTCCCCCGTGATCTGGCGCGGACCGATGGTTCACGGTCTGATCAAGCAATTCCTCACCGACGTGGCCTGGGGGGAATTGGATTACCTGATCGTCGACCTGCCCCCGGGCACGGGGGACGCCGCCCTGACCCTGACCCAACTCGCGCCCCTTTCGGGAGCCCTGATCGTCACCACGGCCAACGACCTATCCCTGATCGATGCTCGTAAGGGCCTGGAAATGTTTCGAAAAGTCAATGTCCCCATCCTGGGGATCGTCGAAAATATGTCCTACTTCACGCCCCCGGAACTGCCGGACAAGAAGTACTACCTCTTCGGACAGGGCGGGGGCCGAAGGGTCGCCGACGAATTGAAGGTCGATTTTCTCGTTGAAATCCCGATCGATCCGAAGATGGCGGATTTCAGCGATCGAGGGGAGCCGGTCGTGGTGGCGGCACCGGAATCCGAAAGCTCGAGCGTCTACAAAAAACTGGCGGGAGACGTCGCGCGAAGGCTCGCGAAGCTATCGATCGAGGCCGGGCCGAGTGCGATGACGGACCTCACCTGGGCGAGTTGACGACCGCCGACCCCCCGAGCGTGGATCCCTCTCAGGGCATCAGGAAATAGCGGAAGAGGGGCGGGGCCGGATCGATCGGTCCTTCGACGAGGCGCTCCAGAAAATCCCCATAGCTCTCGAAGCGCTCGAGCTTTGCGTTTTCCGGGGGCTCGAAGAAGGCATCGGGAATCGGGAATCCGGACAACCAATTGATCCAATCCAATTTCCCCATGCGACCGGAAACCCGATCGTAGGTCTCCAACCGGATCGGCGACTGCCTCTCATCCGCACTCACCCAGAGCGTGCGGCGACCGCGATCATCCGTAACCCGATAGACCTCGACCGCAATACCACCGAGTTGCTCCTCGCGAATCTTCTCACCCCCATCCGCGATCAAGCGATCGAGATCGGTGGCGAAGGGGCGACGTCGACTGGCGTCGGCGAGCACCGCCTCGGGAGAGCGCCGAATCGCGTAGCCCCGCCCGGATAACTCGTCGTAGGTGTAGTAGAAGACACCGTTTACGACCGTGATCAGGGGATGGCCCCGCAACACGGTTTCGGAACGAAAGAGGGATCCCTTGGACCAGAATTGGCCAATTCTCGCCTCGAATTCCGACCGACCCAGGGTCGTCGCGTACATTCCTTCCGCAGCGTGGGCGCTGCTGCCTTCCTTCTCCGCCCCCGCGGCCTCGGCATCTTCCGCCCGGACCTGCCACGCCGTCCCCTCGGCGATGCAAAGGAGCAGCAGCCACGCCGCGAGGCGCGAAAATCTCTTCTTGGATTCGATCGATTTCAGTACCCTCATCGGCTTTTCGCTCCATCGCCCTGGCTCAGACTCCGCCTCCGGGAACTCGAAGAAGATCTGCGGACGGATCGGGTGGGAATCGAGATCGCTCACCCCCCATCGGGATCCAACCCATCCGCCGAGATTGGAATCACCTCTCCCCGCATCCACGGCGGGACGTCGATACCCAGGAGGTACAGCACGGTAGGAGCCACCGAAAGGGATGAAAAGGCGGGCAAGCTCCGACCCTCCGGTATACCCCGCCCCCCGGCGACGAAGATCGCCCCCATCTCCGGGTAGCTCGGATCATAGCCGTGGAACCCCTTGACGCTCAGATCCTCGTGCACGATGGCCCGATCAATGGGGGCCGTCACCACGACCTCTCCAAAACGAATATGGCCAATGCCCGCCGAGGCCGGGGCTCGCCCGGGTCGCATGGCATCGAGTCCCAGTCCACGAGCAACCTCGGCGACCCTTTCGGCGGTACCCGGGGACCACTCCTCATTCGCCTCGGGAACCACCGTCGCGAAGCCACCGATCCCCAGGACCCGCGCTTCGATCCCGGCCCGCGCCAGGCCCGAATCCAGATCGACATGCATGGCGGGGGCCACCATTCCGTGATCCGAAACGAAGATCAACGTGGTGCTCTCGAAAAGCCCCCGCTCATCCAGGCCCTCGATCAGTTTCGCGATGGCCCGATCCTGCTCTCGAAGGTGCCGCCTCACCGCGGGTGTTCCCGGCCCGTGTCGATGGCCCATTGCGTCCGCACCGTGGAACCAGCTCGTAATCAGACGGGGCCGGGGAGCATCCTCGGGAAGATCCAGCCAGGCCAGAATCTGCTCGACCTTGTCCCGCTCGGAGGTACGACTCGAAAATTTCTTCCAATAGCGCGGCCCGCGACCACGCCACGGGCCCTCGGAGCCCACCCAATGGTAGGAAGCGGAGACCACCCCCTGCCGGGCCAGCAGGGACCAGAGGGGTTCCACCTCGATCCAATCGGGAATTTCCCGCTTGGCAAAGAGACCACGCTGGGGATCCAGGAAGACGTTGTTGACCAGCCCGTGCTCTTCCGGGGCGACTCCCGTGACCAAGGTGACGTGATTCGGGAAGGTATTGCTGGGAATCGCGGGAATCAGGCGTTCCGCCCGGACGCCCCTGCGTGCAAATGCAACCAGGCTGGGCAGAGTTTCTTCGCTCAGATCTGCTGGCCGAGTTCCATCCAATGAGATGAGTATGACCCTGGGGGCCGCGGGAGAGGCCGAAATCTCCCTCACCCCCGAGCTGGGGGATCGAGATCCGGCGGGGTCGCAGGCCAGACCAGAAGCCAGGAGAATCAGGAGTACGACGTCAAATCGTTTCAATCTTTCATCTGCTCCAATTCTGGGATGCGGTCACTCACTTCGAATCTTAACATCCGCCAACATGAGAACAGCTCTCAGCATCGCGGGATCGGATCCCTCAGGAGGCGCGGGACTTCAGGCCGACCTCCAGGTTTTTGCCAATCACGGAATTCGAGCCGGTGGGGTCCTGACCGCGCTGACTATCCAGGATAGCTGCCGGGTCCACAAGGTCCTGCCCGTCTTCCCCTCGGTGGTTCTCGACCAACTGAGAACCCTGCTCGCCGATATCACCCCGGCGGTGGTCAAGATCGGCATGCTCGCCACCGACGACGTCGCCCGGAACGTGCAATTGGGCCTGAGCACCCTCGATGAGGCTATCCCGATCGTGATCGACCCGGTGCTCGCCTCCAGCGACGGCACACCTCTGCTGGAACGTCGCGCCTGGCCGGTTCTGGGAGAGTTGATGCGGCGAAGTGAACTGGCTACGCCGAACCTGGTCGAAGCTGAGCTCCTGACGGATATCCAGATCTCGCGGCGAGCGGATTGTGAACGCGCTGCCCGGGTCTTCATCGAGAAATACGGCTGCAAGGGGGTGCTCATCAAGGGGGGACATCGCGCCGGCCCACCCGACGATCTGCTGGCCTTGTCGCGAAATCACGAAGTTCAGCTCTCCTGGTTCCAGGGCAGCCGAATCGACGGCGGGCCGGTCCATGGCACGGGCTGCGCCCTGGCCTCCTCGATCGCCGCGGGCCTCGCCCGGGGCCTGGCCGTGGAGGAGTCGGTCGCCCGAGCCCGCGACTTCGTGGCCTCGGGCATCCGAAATGCCCAGGCCGTCGGGAGCGGCGCGTCCTTCCTCGACTGGGGGGATCGATCCGGATGACCCCCGAGGATTCGAATGCCCCGGAACCCCTGGCCTTCTACGCGGACGAGCACTCCCGGAACGCTGCCCAGGCCTCCCTCTGGCAGAGCCGGGAAAGCCGAGTCTCCCACGGCAGACTGGCCGTCTTCCTGCTTCTCCTCGCCTGCGGCTGGTTGGCCTTCGGGAGCCATCAGATCGAAGCCTATTGGACGCTGCTTCCCCTGCTGGCCTTCCTCGGCTTGATCCTGCTGCACGATCGCCTGATCGAGCGCCGACGCCGGACCGAAAGAATCAGCGAGTTTTTCGCACGCGGGCTGGACCGGATCCGCGGAGACTGGGTGGGTAAAGGAAATGCAGGAGAAGAATTTTGCGATCCGGATCACCCCTACTCCAATGATCTGGACGTCTTTGGCCGGGGATCCCTTTTCGAATTGCTCTGCACCGTACGGACCGCGGCCGGGGAATCCATGCTGGCCGACTGGCTGCTGAAGCCCGCCTCCGGCGAAGTCGCCCGTCAGCGCCAGACCGCGGTGCAGGAACTCGCATCTCGTCTCGATCTGCGTCGGGATATTTCGTTGCTCGGCGAAGAAGTCGGCAGCGGGATCTCTTCCGAGCATCTGGTGGACTGGGGGGGCCTCGAATCGCGGCTTCCTTCGCGAATCCTGCCCTGGATCGCCGCGGCTCTCACCTCCCTCACCGCCATCTCCGCGATCGCCCTTTTCCTGACCGATATCGGTGCCATCCCCCTACTCTTCTCGGCACTGCTCCAGAGCGTATTTGCGCTGACTCTTCGCAGCCGGGTCAAGGCCGTGCTCGAAGCGGCCGAGGCGCCGACCCACGATCTCGAAGTCCTGTCGGGCCTGCTGGCGCGGATCGAAGTGGAGGATATGGATGCGGAGCGACTTCGCATCCTGCGGGCCGCCCTTCATCGGGGTGACGCCCTCCCCTCTCGCAGAATCGACCAGTTGAGGACAATGCGGGATCTGCTCGAAGCACGCCGCAATCAGTTCTTCGCCCCAATCGGCTGGCTGCTGCTCTGGGGCACCCAACTCGCCTGCGCGCTGGAACGCTGGAGGGCACACTCGGGCGCCACCCTCGGGCCCTGGATCGACGCCGCAGCCGAAATCGAAGTCCTATGTGCGCTCTCCGGCTACGCATTCGAGCACCCGGACGACATCTTCCCGGAACTGCTCGATGCGGATCCGATCTTCGAAGGGGAGGCGCTGGGACACCCCCTGATTCCCGCAGACGACTGCGTATGCAACGACCTGGCCCTCGGAAGCGAGCGCCGCGCACTCGTGATGAGTGGATCGAATATGTCGGGCAAGAGCACGATGCTTCGGACCGTCGGATGTGCGGTGATCCTGGCCCTCGCCGGCGCGCCGGTGCGGGCCGGTCGGCTGCGACTCTCTCCCCTCCAGATTGCGGCTTCCATTCGCATCAGCGATTCGCTGCAGCAGGGCGCCTCGCATTTTTTCGCGGAGATCACCCGCCTGCGACAAGTAGTCGACCTCACCGAGGGAGAAGTTCCCGTTCTCTTTCTGCTCGATGAGGTGCTCCACGGCACGAATTCTCATGATCGACGGATCGGCGCCGAGGCCGTCCTCAGGGGCCTGATCGATCGTGGAGCCCTGGGGATCGTCACCACCCACGATCTCGCCCTGGCCGAGATCGCCGATGCCGAGGACCTCGGCCTCGCCAACGTGCATTTCGAGGACCGAATCGAAGCGGGGCGAATGTTCTTCGACTTTCGCCTGCGGCCCGGAATCGTCACCCGGAGCAACGCAATCGAGTTGATGCGTTCGGTCGGATTGGACGTCTGAGACAAACCCAGAGGCAGGCACTCTCTCTGGACTCGGCGCGGAGTCCCGCGTGACTAGCGGAAAGGGCAATCCTTGAAGCGGGCCGAGCGCATCCGCGAATGCAGAGATATCGATTGACCGTCACGTCCAAAGTTGCACATGAGTTGCCCAGAGCCCCGATGCGATAGCGGCTCGGCGTTTCCCATTCACTCAGCCCTCCACGCAGCTTCCCGTTTCCTCTCACTTTCTACTATATTTTAGGTTACCGATATGTTATACAGATCATATCGGTCGATTTCCTGACTCGTAAAGAATAAGTGGAGGCTCTCACGGGCCACAAATCGGGAGAATCTATCTCATGCCGCTTCGCCATACTCTCTTGGGGCTCCTCAACAAGGAACCGATGCACGGCTACAAACTGAGACAGTGTGCCCGCGACTTGTCGTGGATATATCCGATGTCCAATGCCTCGATCTATCCGGCTCTTCACAGACTGGAAAACGAAGGTTTCGTCACCCATTCGACGGAAACCCACGCTGGCCGGGCCCGCAAGGTGTACTCGGTCACGGACCTCGGAAAACTGGAACTGGAGTCATGGCTGGCGAATCCGTCGGATCCCAAGCCCTCCTTTCGCGACGCAACACTGCTCAAGATCGTAATGCAGAGCGGACGACAGCCGAACGGAAGCGACCAGGACTGGCTCGAGTCAGCCCTCGTGGACCTCCGCTCCGACTTGAACCAGGACCTCGCTCAACCCAGCGATCGGGAATCGGCAGACGGGGACGAATGCCAGAAGCTGGCCCAGATCTATCGGCAGAAGATGCTGAAGTTGCGGATCCAATTCCTGGACAAGGTCATCGCATCGCGTCTCAAGAATCGGACCAACTCGGTGTTCATGCTGGATCGCACTGGCGATCTCGAAGGCTATCCCGTCACGACGGATGTCAAATAAACTCGATCGCCTCTCCGTAGGGGGAAATTCCCAGCCAATTCGCCAGGGCCTGGGACGATCGATCGTCCCAGGAAGCACTGAAGAGCGGGATACCACCCGCCTC
Source organism: uncultured Spirochaetaceae bacterium (assembly GCA_964435795.1). Taxonomy (GTDB): domain Bacteria; phylum Myxococcota_A; class UBA9160; order UBA9160; family UBA4427; genus JAZXM01. The sequence continues at coordinate 8,072 of CAYTAT010000040.1, read as the reverse complement.
GATCACATCGAGACTCCAGGCTGCCAGGCAGCGGGCCCCGGAAGCGGGGTCGTCATGCGCCGCAAGAGTCTTCACCCGAGCTTGCACTCCCGCGGAGATATCGCTCGAACCCGCAAAGCAGACGGAAACTACCCTGCCGTGCTCCACGGCAATGCGGCAGGGTCCGCGGCGGGCAACTTCCGAGGCCGATATTTCGAAATCCGTCCCTAGCCAATCCTCGAATCGTAGATCTTCCGCCGACAGCATACGAGACTCGGCGCCAAGTTCGCGAAGCCGAGATCTTATCGACTCGAAATGGAAGAGAGCGCCAGACCAGCTCACCCGGGTCTCGGCGTGGCTCCCCAACGCGAGGGCAATGGCCCGGAGCCTTTCCGGGCCGGACCAGGGGGGCAACGCATCTGGAAGCGGCATTTCGCGCCCCGCCAGGCGAGACAGTCGACGCACGAGGTCCGACGGGAGATCTTCGCTCAGGGACCAGATATTTCCGTGTCGACTTCGACCCAGGCGAAAACGCGGAAGAGCTTCAGATCTGGCCTCCCGCCAGGCGTTGAAGCGCCCCCGGGCATCGAATACGAAGCGGGCGTTCTGATGGGCGATCAGAAGGTCGCAATCGGTCATCGGCCCGCCAACATAAATTACCCTCTTCCAATCCCTCGGCGTGTATCATGCCATCGGTTTGTGTCACATTTACAAGGCATGGGGTCGACTCGACTTCGACCCGACGGAGCCTGGATTTCGAGACGATCCGGGGCTCCGGCATGCTGCCCTTCCGAAAGGAGCCCCAAAGTGAATCGCGATCATCCGAATTCTCTTCTGATCCTTCAATGCTGGCAGGCAGCTTCCGTTGGAGACGGCGAGACCCTGCGAGCGATATTCTCGGAAACGATCTGCTGGCACTCCACGAGCGACACTCCCTGGCAGGGCGATTATACGGGCCACGAGGCCGTCCTCGAATATCTGGGCAGGGTGGGCGATGAGTCGGGCTCCTATGACTTGACCCTGGAGACTGCACTCGCCGACGATCTCTACGGTACGGTCATCTGCACCGTCTCGAGTGAACGGGAATCGCGAACCCTGAATTCGGGGCTGGTCCTGCTGGCTCGTTTCGAGGATCGGAAAATCTCGGAGGTCTGGACCCTCTCCCTGGAGCCCCGAGTCGTACAGGAATTCTGGTCCAATCCTCAAGCCCAGACATCCGAGTGATTCATTCGCAGGATGCCTCCGGGGAAGATGGCCGCCGGGAATCTCGGGACTCGAGGGCGGAGAGGAGTTTCTCCCAGATATTTCCGAAGGAGCCATTGCTCATTACGAGGACCACGTCTCCCGCCCGGGTCTCCTGCGACAACTCCTCGACGATGGCATCGACACGAGCAAAGTGGGCGGCTGGAAGACCGCTCGCAATCAGGGTCGTCACCAATTCGGCCGCCGAAAGACGTTCATCCACCTCCCCCGTAGCGCTGTAGATCTCTTCGTCGGATACCTCGAGAACGCTGATCCGATCGGCGCCCGCCAATGCCCGGGCATAATCCTCCTGAAAGATCTTGCGACGACTGGTGTTGGTGCGCGGCTCAAAGACACCCCAGAGTCTCGCCGACGGATAGCGAGCCCTCAGAGCTTCAATGCTTCCGCGAACGGCCGTCGGATGGTGGGCGAAATCGTCGATCACGGTGACGCCCGAGGCAACCCCGCGTAGCTCCTGCCGACGCCTGACACCCAGGAAGGTCCCCAATCCCGCGATCGAAGTTTCGAGACCGACTCCCAGGGAATGCACCGCGGCCAATGCGGCCAGGGCATTCTCCACATTGAAGCGACCGTGCAGGGGAAGAAAAACCGATCGACTCTCTTCGCCGGGGGCCTCCAATACGAAGCGCGTTCCCCGCGCATCGGATTCGAGTTCGCGAGCCAGATAGTCGTGGCGGACGGAAGGCGTCGAGGGCTGGGGAGCAACCGTTTCCACAGCGTAGAAAATCACGCGGCAGGGGGCCTGGGCGGCCACCTCGCGCACCTGGGAATATGCCCCCGCCGCCAAAAGGGTAGCGCCGGGGTCCATGCCCGATACCAGTTTCCGGAAGGCCGTTTTGACGTGTTCGAGATCTCGATAGATATCCGCATGATCGAATTCAACAGAAGTGAGGATTGTCGTGTCCGGGTGATAGTGAAGGAATTTTGGAGTCTTGTCGAAAAAGGCGGTGTCGTATTCATCCCCCTCGACGACGAAATGCTCGCCGTGCCCCTCCCGGAACGAAACCCCGAAGTTCCGAGCGATTCCTCCGACCAGGAAAGAGGGATCCCGGTCGGCCGAGTGCAGGAGATGGGCGACCAGGCTCGTGGTCGTGGTCTTCCCATGGGTGCCCGTCACCGCCACGCAATGCCGCGTCGAAATCGCGAGATCGTAGAGGGCGTCCGAAAAGGATTGATAGGGAATTCCCGCGTCCATGGCGGCCCGGGCCTCGGGGTTTTCGGCCCGGACGGCATTCCCGATCACGACCAGATCCGGACGGCGCGTCAGAACGTTCTCGGGGCGATACCCCTCCACGACTTCGATACCCCAATCCGCAAGGGCGGTGCTCATGGGCGGATAGAGGGGGCCGTCGGAGCCCGTGACCTCGATGCCCCGCTCATGCAGCAGGCCGGCCAGGCTGCCCATACCCGTGCCCCCGATGGCGATGAAGTGGACGTGGCGAAGAGCACTCATCGGAAACCGGCCTCAGGCCGCGGTCAGGCCTTCGAAAATGAAGTCATGAATCAGGGGGCGAAGATCGAAGCGGCTGCGCTTGGCTACCTGGTGGACTCGATTCGTCAGCATCACGACGATGAGTTCGGTTTCGAGATCGATCCAGAGAGAGGTCCCCGTAAAACCGAGATGTCCCACGGAATGTTCCGAGAAATATCGACCCGAAGACGAGTTCCCGGCCGTGGGGGTATCCCAGCCGATCGCCCAGTCGGAATTCTCCGGCAGATGTTGGCGTTCGCTGAAAGCCCGAACGTGGTCGTGGGGAAGAACTCCGCTGCGGCCATGCCAGGCATCCAGAAAAGCCTGGGCAAAGCACATCACGTCATCGGCCGTCGCAAAGAGGCCAGCGTGCCCCGCGACGCCTCCCATGGCAAATGCATTCGGGTCGTGAACTTCACCCCAGAGAATACGCTCTCGCCACGGGCAGTTCTCCGTGGCCGCAAATTGACGAAGGGCGGATTCGGGCACGGCGGATCGAACCGCCCCGTCCACGGCCAGGGGGAAGAAATTCGTCTGCTTCATGCCCAGGGGTTCGAAGATCCGCTCGCGGCAGAATTCGTCCAGGGACCGGCCCGAGACCTCTTCGACCACGGCGCCGAGCACGATGAAATCGAGGTCTCCGTAGACGGCGGCTTCCGCGGGTTCGTGAACCAGGCCCGATCTGAGCACGCGATCCAGAATCCACTCCTTCCCCTCGGCGGTGCCGAGGATCTTCTCGCCACTCTTGCGTTCTTTCTCCAGCAGGAGCTCGTGAAAATTCCTCCAGGGCTTGAGCCCCGCCGAATGGGTCAGGAGTTGACGTAGCGTGACCGCCTCCTTGTCCCGCTCCCCGAAGCTCGGCAGAAAACGAGCGACCGGATCATCCAGATCGACCCTCTGATCCTCGATCAGTCGCATGATCGCCGTGGTGGTCGCGATATTCTTCGTCAGCGAGGCGAGATCAAAGACGGTCTCCCGACTCATGGGGATCCGTTCCGGCCGCACGACCGCCAGCCCTCGAACCCACTCGAATTCCAGCAATTCGCCCTCACGGGGCATGCGAGCAAGAACCACCGCTCCGGGGATCTCGGCTCGATCGATCGCCTTGTCGATGGCTCTTTCGACCTTCCCGAGTTTTCTCTTGATCAGACTTCGCTTCATCTCTTTCGACCCATCCAGAAAGTTCGGCCCCGGAAGAGGGCGGCGTTGGTTCTGAGCTTCTTATTTCCGAGGCCGCGAGGGGGGGGTCAAAGAGCCTCCACCGCGGATTCTAACAGTTCCAGCTCAGCGCGATCAGCGTCGAGGCGGGCCCGCCCACCCACCGGCCAGCAACGGTTGACGGGCCCGTGCCCAAAGGGAAGATCCACCACGACCGGCACCTCGAGGGGGCCGAGAAAATCCCTCAGAACCACTTCCACGTCGCGATCGGGGTAGCGGTCGTCCTCGCAACCCTGAAGACTGCCCACACCGACCCCCGCCAGATCATCAAACTTCCCCGCGGCACGCAGCTGCTCGAGCATGCGATCGATCCGATAGGGGGGCTCCGAGACCTCCTCGAACATCAGGATTCCCCCACGGGCATCTATCTCCCAGGAAGTTCCCAGGCTGGCCGTCACCAGGCTGAGGGAACCGCCGATCAGGCGTCCTTCGGCGCGGCCCGAGGCCAGGGGTCGGCCCGGCAACTTCTCGCCCACGTCGGAGCCCGTCAGCGCTCTTCGCAGGGATTCTCCGGCGGGGCCCGAGAGACTCCCCTCCCTCTCGAGCATCGGCCCGTGAATTCCCGCCAGGCCCACGAGCCGGCTCTGCCAGAGGAGCAGAGCGGTCAGGTCGCTATACCCTACCAGTGGCTTGCGGGCCCGACGGAAGGCGTCCGCATCGAGGCGGCCAATCAGGCGACCGGATCCATATCCCCCCCTGGCACAGACGATGGCCTCGACGTCCGAATCGGCGACCAGCTCGGCCAATTCCCGGGCGCGGCGATCATCGTCCCCCGCCAGGTAGCCACTGCGTTTGAGGGGATCGCCCCGGCGAACCGGCTCGAAACCCAGCGCCCGCAGGGACTGCTCCCCCTCCTCGAGGCGGTTCGCGTCGACGACGCCCGCCGGAGCGGCGATTCCAACGCGGGCCCCGGGTCGCAGAGCGCGAGCTTTCCTCAGGGTGGGCAAGGGCCTCCTCGAATGATGCGAGTCCGGCCCGCACTTCGGAGGGCCGCGGTCGGACGGTGACGAGTCGCGCCCAGTATATGGATGGCCGCGGGCAGCGTCGACTCGGGGATGCCCCGCCCGCCGCCACTCCCCACAGCCGCTGGGGCCACGACCGATTCTTCCAGCAGGGTCGCCCGGGAACTCTCAGGGCCCGGATGGATGCGAATCCGGCGTTTTGGGGGCGGCGGATCCGGGGCGACCGAAGCCACTCGCAATAGAGCCACGCCTGCGGGAGACGCGATGCCCGATAAGGCCCGATTCAAAAGGGGATCGGGGGGGGCTGGACGCCTGGAGCATGCCACCCTGGAACTAGAAGGGATCCTGGTCCCCGACTCCACCACTGGCGAGATCGGCCCCTGAAAAACTCTGGCCTCCCGGCGCTCCCGCATAGGGGTCGTCCGAGAGCGGCCAATCCCGAAATTGCGCGAAACGTCCCTCGAATTCGAGCTTGACGGTTCCGGTGGGACCGTTGCGCTGTTTGGCGACGATCAATTCCGCCAGATTCTCGAATTCGGTTTCCCGGTTGTAGACGACATCCCGGTAGATGAAACCGATCACATCGGCGTCCTGCTCGATCGCGCCGGATTCGCGCAGATCCGAAAGCATCGGCCGCTTATCCTCTTTTCGGCTCTCCGGTCCTCGGTTCAGCTGAGAAAGCGCGAGCACCGGGATGTCGAGTTCCTTGGCGAGTCCCTTCAGACCGCGACTGATCTCCGAGATCTCCTGCTCTCGGCTGGCCGCACCACGTTCGCCGTGGGCGAGTTGCAGATAATCGACGATCACGAGATCCAGACCCTGCTGGGCGTCCAGGCGGCGACTCTTGGCCCGAATCTCGAGCACCCGGGCAGCGGCCGTATCATCGATCCAGATGCTGGCTTCGGCCAGGCGCCCGGCCGAGCGCATCAGCCGACCGTGCACATCGGTGGAGATCAGGCCGCTTCGAATGGCCGAAAAATCCACCTGGGCCTCCGAGGAAAGCAACCGCATCACGAGGGATCGCGTCGTCATTTCCAGCGAAAAAACCGCAACCTTCTGGCCGTGATCGACCGCGGCATTCCGCGCCAGGTTCAACGCCAGGGCCGTCTTCCCCATGCTTGGCCGAGCGGCGAGAATGAATAGATCTCCCCGCTGCAACCCCCCGGTCATCTCGTCGAGTTGCGAAAACCCCGTGGCGAGCCCGGTCAGTTCGCCGCTCCGATTCATCAACGTATCGATGTGATCGATGGCATCGTGCATCCCGTCGCGCAGACTCTCGAGAGCGCTGCGGGCCTGGACGCTGCTCAGCGCGTAGACCTTCTCCTGAGCCGTATCCAACAACTTCTCGGCGCTTTCCGTCTGGTCGTAGCCGAGACCCACAATCTCGGATCCCACCGAGATGACATTCCGCTTGACCGAGTGATCCCGAACGATCTTCGCGTAGTAGAGGGCGTTGGAGGGGGTCGCCTCGTAGTCGGCGATTTCCGCGAGTGCCAGAGCCCCGCCCACCATCTCGAAGAGGTCATGGGCCTGGAGATAGGCGGCCAGGGTTGTCAGGTCGACGGGCTGGGTATCGTCCTTGAGTCGAATCATCGCGGCATAGAGACTCTGGTGTGCCGGATGATAGAAATCTTCTTCGCAGATTTCGGTGGCCAGAGTGTGAATCACCGCATTGTCGAGCAGAATCGCCGATAGGACAGCTTTTTCCGCCGAGAGGTCGCTAGGGGGTACTCGACCCGGGCCGGTCGTCATCGGGGCTCCACCTTTGGGATTCGGATTCCCGGGCGATTCCCCAATGCTGCCGCAAATCTCATCGACATGGCCCCCTCACCCTCGACCGGGCATCCCGCTCGCAAGCGGCGACCCGCCACCTGACCATACCACCCGAGGACCGATTGCAGTCGGAAAATTCACCGGCGGGCAGAAAGATTTCGAGAGAAACGCGAACGCGCACAGGACGGCGGCAGGGAGTCACCGATGCGACAACTCGATCCCAAAGTCCGAGAGTTCTCCGCTGAAATTGAACCGGCGGAGCCTACTCCGAGGCGCTGACCTCGACCTCGACCTCGGCGACCACATCCGCACGCAGGCGTACCGCCACCCGATGCTCGCCTAGGCTTCGAATCGGCTCGCTGAGGGAAATTTTTCGGCGGTCGATTTCAAGGCCCTTTTCGGCCAGTTGAGCGGCCATCTGCTGTGCGGTGATCGAACCGAAAAGCTTGCCCTCTTCGCCGGCCTGGGCCGTGAATGTGAGTTTCATTCCCTCGATTCGCGCCTTGAGAGCATTGAGATCCTTGGCCTCCTTGGCGAGTTTTTCCTGGATCACCCGCTTCTGGTGTTCGATCTCTCGCACTTCCCCCTTGGTGGCCAATACGGCCTTGCCCTCGGGCAGCAGGAAATTTCGTGCAAAACCGGGTTTGACGCTGACCACGTCTCCGGCCGCTCCCAATCGGTGGATATCCTCGCGCAGGATGATTCTGACCAATGACATCTCTCTGACCTCCGCCTACATATGACTCGGCGCGTAAGGGAGCAAGGCGATGTGGCGAGCACGCTTGATCTCCGTCGCGAGCTTTCGCTGATGCTTCGAACAGGTTCCAGAAATCCGTCGCGGCGTGATCTTGCCCGTCTCGGAGATGAACAGGCGCAGCGTCTTGGCCTCCCTGTAGTAGAGGACCGCGGTCTTGTCCGCGCAGAAGCGGCACACCTTCCTGCGCTGGAACATGCCCTTCTTCTTGCCCTTGCGGGCTTTCTTGCGTGCCGCGGAACGAAGCCGGGCCTTGACGCTCCAACTCCCCCGGGAAGGCCCGCGATCCCCGCCGGAAGGCGAATGCTCGCCACGGCCGGAGGCCGCTCCGCGCTCCTGTCGGCCGGGGCCCGTTTGTCCGGCTTCCGGAGTCGGTCTGGTGCTCTCAGAACTTCTCGAGTCGGGTGTATCCGATGCTGTCATGACTGATCCTCCCCGCCTGCTCCATCATCCGCCACCGCCTCGGCACTCTCCGTCGGTGAACTCTTGGCTGGTGAAGAGCCCTCAGCTTTTGCCGGTGAAGAGCCCTCAGCTTCTGCTGGTGAAGAGCCCTCAGCTTTGGCTGGTGAAGAGCCCTCAGCTTTGGCTGGTGAAGAGCCCTCAGCCTTGGCCGGTGAAGAGCCCTCAGCTTCTGCTGGTGAAGAGCCCTCAG
>CAYTAT010000039.1:33789-43841 GCA_964435795.1 uncultured Spirochaetaceae bacterium | reverse complement strand
CCCATCGGCTCCCAGCCGCCGCTGAGGGACCCATAGCGATTCGTTCGGTTCCCGGACCAGCCCCCCCCCCTCCCCCCCCCTCCTATCCACCAGCCCCCCAGCAGGAGCGACCCGCCTTCAGGCACACGCTCGTAAGCGGGACCCCGGATTCGCGTGTATCGGGTTCGACTCAGAGGTAGAGTCGGGGGGATTCCAGCTCCCACATCGGGCGCGTTCTCCGCCGCATCAACCACCTCGCTCAAGAGGGGCGTCATGGCCATCGACATCTACTCCGCCGAATTCCAGGAAGATCCTTTTCCCGCCTACGAACGGCTCCGGCGCGACGAGCCGGTATACCGCGAACCTCGCTACGGGGCGTTCGTGCTGACGCGCCATCAAGACGTCAATCACGCCCTTCGAGACCATGAGACCTTTCGCAGCGGCGCGGGCCCGGCTCCCATGCCGACTCCCGGAGCATTTGGACTGCCCATACTCGCGGCCACCGACCCGCCCCTTCACGATCAGCTGCGCGGGCTGGTCAACCGCGCGTTCACACCGCGCCGCGTCGATGAGATGGCAGCGCGAATCCGCTCCCTCGCCAGAGATCTGGTCGCGATGATTCCCGACGACACCGACTTTGATATTGTCGAAACCCTATCGATCCCGCTTCCGGTCTCGATCATCGCAGAGATCCTTGGCGTTCCTGCGAATCGACAGGCGGATTTCCGGCGTTGGTCGGACGCCTTCGTCGGCCTGCTCGAGAAGCCGCCCGAGCCGACGATGATCCAGGCGACGACTGAGCTCTTGACGTACTTCCACGAACTCGAAAAAGAGAGGCGTCAGTCGCCCGGCGGAGATCTGATTTCTGCGCTGATGCAGGCCGAGATCGACGGACGCCGACTCACCTCCGAAGAACTCGATGCGTTCTTCATCATGTTGTTGGTGGGTGGCAACGAAACGACTACAAATCTGATCAGCAACCAACTCCACCTGCTGGCCTCGCGGCCAGATCTCTGGAGGGCGATTCGAGAGGATCGCTCACTACTCTACGACGCCGTCGAAGAGACCGTGCGCTGGGACTCGCCTGTCCAGAACCTCGGCCGCGAAGCCACACAAGACTTCTCACTGCACGGGGTCGAGATACCGGCGGGCAGTCGCGTGGTCGTCTCCTTCGGTGCGGCCAATCGAGATGCGGGGATCTTCGAAGAGCCGGATGACTACAGATTGGACCGCGATCGCTCGCAACATCTGGGCTTCGGTCAAGGTCGCCACTACTGTCTCGGAACACGGTTGGCACGCCTGGAAGCGGTCGCGGCGCTCGAAGCGCTCCTGGATCGTTTCGAGGAGATCGCTCCTGGGGCCACCCCCGGTAGCCGCCTCCACTCGACGGTGATCCGCGGCTTCGAAACGCTGCCCCTGCGCTTCTCTTCAGCCGGCTGATTCCGAGGCCTCGTTCTTGCGAGATGGAAGGGAGGCCATCAGAATTTCCGGCCCGACAGGGAGAGTCCTGCCAGGCCGAGACCCATCAGGAGGGCCGTCGCAGGTTCCGGAACCAGGGCGATGATGCTTCCCGAAGAATGGTCGCTCGCGCCCAGGGGGCTTCCGGACTCGCTACCGACACCGAGGGAAGAAAGGGCGTGCGCGGGAAGCCCGGCAGAATTCTTGTAGTTATCGATCACAAATGTCCAGGTCTCTCCCGGCTCAAAAATGCCGTTCATCGCTCCCGATTCCCAGATCAGTGGATTATTGATGTCGAAAATGGGCGGAGGAGGTAGCGGACCAGGATCCAGAGGCAGACGATCGATCCTGAAGGCGGGCTGGTCATTCACCATGCCATCGATATTGGTGATGGATGTTTCAGGGTCGGCGACGTACCAGAGATTGGTGAACGTCTTATTCGTCTGATTGATGATACTGAGCTCAATCTGGGCCCCCCAGAGATCCGGATCCGTGGGAAAAAGGGTGCTAGGGCAAGCGGAGTTTGCGCTTGTGACAGATCCTGCGCTGAGGGTTTCGTCCTGCGGGAAGACGTCGGTTCCCAATTCGTCAACCCAGATCAGATCGTCACCCTCCGCGGCGCCCAACCGCAGGGGGTCGCAGCTCCGCTTCAGCCCTATCGCAATGACGTCGGTCCAACTGGCCAGGGAGAGGTTGGCTGTGAGAAGGGGACCCGCGAAGAGAATCAGGATCGATCCCAGGCGAGCATAGAGTCGTCTGCCGCACGTCGTTTCGGTCGCTGAGTATCTGGAAGTTCTGGACGCCATGCTGAACTCCTTGAAAAATCCGCGAGCACTTTTCCTAGACCCGGCACTTCTCCAAGACACTTGTCTTCAGATCTGCATTCGGATCCACTGCCGCGGCGCTTTTCCAGGCCACCCGGCGCCCGGGGTGCTGACGCATCGCCCCCTATGGCTCCGGCTGTGGCTCCGGCTGTGGCTCCCGGTATGACTGACTCCAGACTGAATTCTTGCGGGAACTGATCTCGATAAATTCAATCGCTGGCGAGCGGCCCACTCCCCGATCGGCCCTTCAGACCAGACGGTCTGAATTCATGGCCACTGCGCGTGAGCATCGGGCAGCTGTGCAGACGAAAAACTGCATGCTGAAGAGAAGGCCGCTGGCAACAATCGAAAACGTGACCAACGATTGACGGCTCAATGCATGAGGAACTCGGTTGCCAAGGCTCTTGGCAGGATCCATCCTGCTTTTGCAGTCAAGCATGATCGGATGTGTTTACTGGAGATTCGATTCCAGCTTCGAGGGTTGAACTCGGTCTCACGAATACCAATCATGACTTCCGGGCGATCGGAGTCGGAATCGGGCTACGCCGATCCGTCCGATTGCATCAACGGCTAGCCTATGCGCATTCGCAGCGCCCTATCCGCGTGCTTCCGGCGTCCAGCGAACGAGAGGCCGGTGAGACCGAGGCCCATCAGGAGCGCGGTCGTGGGTTCGGGAACCAGGGCGATAATGCTCCCTGACGAGAGCGCAATCGTATGGCCTGCGTCATCGGATTCCCAGCCCACGCCAATCGATTCCAGGGCGGCCGCGGAGAGCCCAAGGCTATTCTTGTAGTTGTCTATCACGAAGTTCCACGTCTCTCCGGGTTCGAATCTTTCATTTACAATTCCTCCGACCTCTGATCTCAGGGGATTGTTGAGGTTCATGGTCATGGTCCCGTCGATCTTGAAGGCCAGACCCTCGTTGATGATTCCGTCGTAGTTGGTGAGCGACGTTTGGGGATCCGCTACGTACCAGAGATCGGTGAAGGTTCGGCTTGTCTCATTCTTGATACTAAGCATCACCTGCATCCCCTGAAGATCTGGATCCGAAATGAAATTCGTCGTGCATGCAATTTCATCGGCCTGGTTCGCAAAAGCACTGATCCCCTCGTCTTTATCGTGGAAATCCGCTGCGGTTCCCAATTCGTCGACCGGAATCAATGTCTGTGCCGCCGTAGAACCCAGGCCCAGGGGGTCGCAGGGCTGCCTGTTGAAGGCGCTTACCTCGGTCCAGATGGCGCTGGCCTGGCCCGCGCTGAAGAGAAAGAGAATCGATAGAGCGAAAGCCGTCTTCATCCAAATGCGGGAGGTTCGGCTTCGCTTGCTTATGATCGATGAGAAGATGGCTGAGTTGCTGAAAGTCATGTCGGGCTCCTTTTGCGGGTCTCTGATGTATAAGATTCGATTTTATTATTTGAGCTGACCGCTAAGGCGGCTACCAAGAAGAGTCGGCTCAATGCCTCAAATCGGATCATCCAAAATGCAAGTACCCTTGAAAGAAGTGACTTCTCAGAAAACGCCGCCGCGTTCCATGCCTGAGGTCTGGACTCCGGCAGCGAGAATGTCTCGCCCAGGACCAGCGCCAGACGACCGGCAAGAACCCCCGGGCCAGATTCATCCTTCCGACCGACTCTGAACTCACCCCTGTGGATGGGCGGTCAAAAAGCGGATGGGGATCAAAGTAGACCGTTTCCAGATGCGCAAAAGGCCGCTTTCATCCCCACCCGTTATTCTTCCCTTTCCCGCTCGCCGTCGCGCGGGCAGGTCACCAGAAGAGATATCTCCCTCTTGGGGGATCGTGAAGGATCAGTCGATCCCCACTTCGGGATCAATCGGCGGGCTGTGCAATCCGACACCGATCGGGATCGGCGCTGGCGGAGCGAAGACCGCGGCCCAACTCGGGCCGGAAGCATGAACTGGACCTGATACTCCTACTTGCACTTCGTACCAGAACCCCGCTTGCGTGCCCTGAATTCAGCGCTGACCGGAGTCAACCGCTCATTCGCCGAGCCGGCGCTGGGCAACCGTCGGGCGGCGCCCGGGTATCCGTCCAGCAACCTTCTGCGGACTCTGGACACCGACGAAGAGGATCGCCGTTTCAGACGAATCCGTCGTAGAAATGGCCACGTTACCGATGCCCAGCAGGCGCTCGGTATGATCTTGCTTGACCAGCACGTGCTCGATGTCGGAGACCACAACTTCCAACGTCTCCGATGAGAACAATCCCCTGGTCTGGATCACCCGTCGTGATGTCACGGTGTAGCGCGTTGCCATGACGTTCAGATAGGCGAGACCGAGCAAAAGCAGACCCGGCAACACGAAGAAATAGCCAGTAGTCTCTGCCCCAGGGGAATTGACGAGTTGGATACCCGCCATGATGAAGAGACCGCCCGCGCCGATCAGGTACCAGTATTTGGCCCATGACGTATGCCCTTCGTAGATCACCTTTTCCGTGCCCTTCAATCCCTGTGTCATCGATCCGCCCCCGGTTCTGGCACCCAGTCCCATATTAGGCCAAAGACACTTTGATCTCCTCTGCAATTCTGATCCAGCAAGAATAGAAGCCTTCAGTTCTCGATAACTTTCGGGCAATCAATCCGCGAACCCCTGCATCGGTATCCGAGGGCAACCCTCCACTGAATGATGTGGACGAAATCCGTCACAGGACTCCCCATAGGGACTCGATATCGGCCCCCCGGCTCCGACGTCTAGCCTGAGCCCAGCTTCAATGCCCTGCCCGCATGAGGTCGGCTAGATTCTCGGGGGAATTGGCGATGTCTGAGACTTTCGCTTCCTGCTGCGCCTTCGGTGATCCCGAGCCGCCCCCATTTTTGTGAATGCGGGGCCACAAATCTGAAAGACGCTTATCGGGTCTGAGGGAGTGAAGGTTGGAGAATCCACAAAGGAATCGTGCCGGATCAGGAGTTGATTCGCTTTAGCGCATCCGATCATTGATCGGAGCCTGATGGAGGAGCACCGCTATGTCTGAATCAAATCTGAAAGGTCGATCTCTGCTCGCCATATTGGCTCATCCCGACGACGAGTTGTTCATCTCTCCCCTGCTGGCAAATCATGCCCGGCGCGGGGCAGATTGCTATCTGGCGATTGTGACGGATGGAAGATTCGGAGTGCAACCGCATACCGGGGGTATCGCCGGCGACGGGCTGGCCGCTCTGCGCAAGAAGGAATTGCACGCGGCCGCCTCGGCCCTGGGGATTCGCGCACCCATAGAGTTGGGATTCCTGGATGGCTTTTCGCATAAGACGGCGGAGCTGGGAGGCTGTCTTGATGACGTCAGCTCTCTCTGCCGGAAAGTTCTCGCCTTATTCGAGGAGATCACGCCCGATGCCGTGATCACCTTCGGTGGCGACGGTATCTATGCTCATCCGGATCATTTGCTCGTGGGGAATGCGGTTTCCGCTGCCTATCAATCGAAAAGGAGAAATTTTCCACTCTTCTATCCTGGCATCAACGAAGAACAAGTGCCGGCGGGCCTGGCCGATCTGATCCGGGTTGATTCCAATGGCCGGATTCCGCTCTTTACCTTGCACGAATGCCATCTACCCGTGCGAATCGAAGTTTCGTCTGGCGACCTTGATGTTGCGCGTCGCTCGCTGGCCTGCCATGCATCGCAATTCGAGCCGAAAGAACGGGATCTCATCAGCGACCTCTTTCACAGCCACTCTAGCCGCTACTTCCGTCGCTATTCGGGGGGGACCACCGCATCCACAAGCCTATTCGAGGAGGGATCGGGCTGAAGATCAGCAGAGTTCAAAGGCAGCCTGTCAAGCCCTGGAGTAGCCTGGAAAGGCTCGAAGTCATCGCTGCTCTTCCGAAGCGGGGAGTGGGCTGCACACTCTGGCGGGGCCAGCCGAGGGAAGCTCGAAACCTATGGCATAGCTCCATCTCTGAGAGTGGTTCCCGACGAGGGTCTTGAAATGGAAATCGATCTCTCCGGGGCTCTCCGAATGGCAAGCGAATCCCCAGAGGGATGCGAAGTCAGCGCCGATCTCTGCGGCCCCCCGGAATCCAGCTCCGATATCCCATCCGCAAACTCAAAGCGCAGGGGTTCGCGGGGCGGAATGGGAGGCGCCGCTTGCGACATTCCCGACCGGGTCGCCAGGATCTCGAGCTCGATCCCGGCCTGCTGCGCTTTGCAAAAGTCTGGATAAGAGTCTATCACTCTCTATTCAAGGAAGTCCTTCTGCAGCATGGAATGGCGACACCAGCTGGAAGATCCCGGGCCAGTGATCGCCGAACTCGCTGCAGCAGCCTAGTCGGAAGTCCAATCGAGGAGATCATAGCCATGAATAAATTCATGAAAGAGCAGCGTAAGAAGTTGGGCAACTTCGAAGTCATCGACTTCGTCGACGAGGGGCAGATCGCCAAGCTTCGCGATCATCTCCAGATCGACGCTCCGACATCGATCCGCTGGAACGACTGGGATTATGGCAGTGGAGTCAGCGAACTACGTGCGCTCTACGAGAAGGGCAAAGCGAACCAATGGAACGCCTCGACCGACCTCGACTGGGAAATTCCCGTCTCCAAGGACGAATGGATCGGCAAGCCCGAGCTATCACTTCTCGCCAGTCTTTTGAAGCTGGCGGGCAAGGATGAAGCGACCCAGAAAGCCGCGATGGTCGACGAACTCGCCTTCACCTGCTCGCAGCTCCTACACGGCGAGCAGGCCGCGCTCCAGCTCTGCGGACAGCTGACCAGCCTATGCCCCACCACCGATGAAAAGCTCTACGCTGCCAACCAGGTAGCCGACGAAGCGCGACACGTCGAAGTCTTTGCGCGCTTCCTTTCAGACAAGCTGGATACGATCTACCCCATTACTCCGACGCTGAAGACCCTGCTCGACGAATTGTTGACGGTCGAAGGCTACGAGATGAAGACCCTGGGAATGCAGACTCTATTCGAGGGGATGGCGGTCGGCATCATGCAGATGCTACGCAGCAATTCACTCAATCCGCTATTCATCGACATCATCCGCAGGGCTGAACAGGATGAAGCCCGCCACGCCGCCTTCGGTGTACTGAGCATGCGGCGTGTCGTTGCGACAGCAGATGAGACCCAGATGCAAAAGATGGAAGATTGGGCCTTCTCCGTGCTCGAGGCCCTCAACGCCAACCAGCAACTCGACATGCTGCGTCTGTTGGGTCCGAAATACGATCTCGACCCGGTCATGGTGACCCAGATGATGCTCGCCCTTCCCAACTGGAAGGACATCAATAGCGTCGTCTACATGCATACGGTGGTACCGAATCTGAAGAACCTCGGCCTCATTACCGAACGCACGGAGAGTCAGTGGCGGGACGTCGGAATGATTTCGGATAGTTCCGGCCTGCCCCAGACGATCGATCTCGCGAACTGAGCGATCACCACATCGGCCAGGAACGCCGGGAGCCCTGAGATCGCGTTTGGGGACGCCATGGAGCCGCTTACGTGCGATCCCATGGGGGCGGTCTTCTGCCCGCGACAATGTCTATACCCGTCGCGGGGCCAGCAAAGAGGTTGGATACCATGCCCAAATGCCCGGACGTCCCGCCAGAATGGGGCATGGACCCGTTGCCCCCTGCCCCCTCCCCCATCCAGCTATCGAATAGGCGAGCTATCGAATAGGCCATCCGGCTCGCGAATAGGCCATCCGGCTCGGACCCCCAGTGCCTGGAGGCGACTCGAGCTTTCCCCCCACACCCTCCACAAGCTCAGCAGACGAATCGGGACTCGGGAGAGCAAAGAAGACCTTCCCCCGCTTTCGTGGGGAAGAAGTCATCAGTGCAATTCCCGCCTCTTCCTGATCGCGAGCGTGACCAATGCCGCGTAATAGAGCGACATCATCCGTGGTTCGGGAACAGCCTCGATCGCCTTCTGCGCCATCAGCGCATGACCGACTTCATTGAAGTGGATCCCGTCCCAGCGCTTATGAGAGCCGTTGATGAACTGGCGTGCGTCGAGCGAGCAGATCAGATTGGGTACGGAGTCGCAGCCGAGGAACATCAGCGAGGCAAAGGCGTCGAGTCGATCGGAAACATCCGGATCGCATTCCTGAAATGCTTTCGGGTGACATTTCGGCGGGACGACGTAGAAGACCCGATCCGCGCCTGAATCGAGGATGCGTAGACTCAGCGAGAGAATATTCGTCCTCAAGTCTTCCGGGGCGACTCCACCCGACGACGAGAGATCGTTCGTCCCGAGCACGATCCACCAGGTCTGGCCAGCGGCAGCATCTTGGAGCCACGAACATTCCCCCAGACCACATTCCTCGATCCAGTGGGTCGTCTTCGCCCCCCCGAAGGCCCTGTTCACGATGTCGGTGCCGAAAGCCTGCTCCGGCCACGCGCCTTCCACGTATTCAGAATGTGCCATCGCAAGGCTGTCGCCGATCAGATAATGCGACGCCGCCTGGGCCGACATCCCCCACAACGCGAGCAGAAAAGCGGCGATCACTCTGCCGACCATCGATCCCTCCTTCCGGCTCACCGTGCAGTATCGCATCGTCCTGACTGACCTCGGCTCCTCCAGCGCGGGGCAGCTTCGGATCGGGGATGTGCCCGTTGAAGGCAGCCTCCTCGCCTCTTGCTTCGAAGTCGATACTCGGCAAGCCTCTGCAGTCCAAGGCCCCACTAGCAACGCCTATGGGTCCACCCCGGGCCCGGGACCCCCTCTCCATGGGATCGGAAACAGGCCAGCCAACGAAGAGCGTCTGATTCTCTCATGGCAGCAACAGAGAGAAAAGCAAAACCGCCTCGACGGCCAAAAGTTATTCCTCTTGCCCATGCCAGGCCTATGGAAGAGTGGCCCAGCGTCACAGCATCGGATACGAGACGGGGCATAATGTCACATCTCGGCCTCGCCCTCCTGCTTACTATGCCTCGGCTGGCCGAGCTCGAGTTCTGACTCGCCCTTTGGCTCCACCAGACACGAAGCCCCCCGTAGTCGCACGCAACGAACGCATACCCGAATGTCCTGACAGAACCCGGAAGAGTCGGGAGTTTCAAAAGGCCATTATGCGCCCTTGGCCAGGTAGAGTACTGGCCACCGAAGGGACGCAGGGGGTCTCGATAGCCGGTCTGGGTCCGTAGGCGGACGCCCGGGCCCCCAATCGTCATCCGAACCGAACGCCCCAACTTGTCGAGCGAGAGATCCTCCTGCTGCGAGAAAAGTATGGCTGGCGAGCGATCCAGCTGCGCCAGACCATGAAGATGCAGCTTCCCAATCGGAACCTTCCGTCACGCAGTACCCTCAACGAGGTCCTGGATCGACACCAACACCTTCGCAAGAACCGACACAGGATCCTGGCTGCATCCCATAGCCCTTCGTTTGCAGACGGCTGGGATCGCTCCGCTATGCTTCCGCCAGAGCCCCGAGAGTATCCATGGGTCGTGCCGAGACGATGGATGAGAGGTGAGCCATGGCCCGCAGCTGGAGTTCTTTCGAATTTTTCCTGCGAAGCGCGAAACCGCTTCTCATCCTCGATTATGGAGAACTCGCTGGGAACGTAATCATCGGAAGAACGCGCGCGGAATACGAAGGCCTCAGCCTGCAGGTGCCAGACATCGGTGGGAGGAGAAACGTATTTCAACCGGTGATGGCGGTGAACGCCTGCCTCGTGGCGCTCTACCGTGCCATGAGCATACGAGGGGAACCCCCGCAGGCAGCGGTTCGAATATTTCAGCAGATCTTCGAAGGATGGCTCAAGAAACTCCCCACATTTCTCTTGAACTCAATCGGTCGGCTGATGCTCTGGGCACCCTTACGTCTTTACTTCGAAGCGCAGGCGCGACG
>CAYTAT010000039.1:24091-33779 GCA_964435795.1 uncultured Spirochaetaceae bacterium | reverse complement strand
CGAGGCCTTGAGGGACGACCAGGACGAGATACTGACGCTCGCAGAAGCGGCTCTACCCCGAGGACTTCGTATGGCGAGTCGAGCGGACTCCGGTGGGTGAATTTTCGCTCGTTTTCGAGGAGTGTGCGGTCAATAAATGGTATGAAGCGCTCGGCGTGCTCGAACTGAAGCCCTACTGCAATTTTGTCGATGTAACGTATAGCCGGCTCATGGGGATGGGAGTCGATGCGGCCGAGACGATCGGAGTGGGCTGCGAGCGTTGCGCATTGCGCTTCAAGTATGGCCGCGAGACGATCGTTCCACCCAATCTGAGTAGAATCATCTCATCGGATACTTCCCGCTGAGGGCTAGGAGATTCGAGCCCGATTCTGGCTCAGCGGCCGAACTGGGAGGCTATCTCGAGCCGCCATGCGGGCTCCGTATCGGGTCGATGTCGAGGACGCTTGACCCGAGCCACTCGGTCTCGCGCGCCCTGGCGATGGATCTTCTCAACACCAACGTCCGTGCCCTTGCGGCCCCGAGCCGATCCGCAGCCCTTTCAATTCTTTCCGAAATTTCTGCGGCCTCAGAATCTGAACAACAAGGTCGGCTTGATCTCCCACGCGTTCCTGCGATTGAGCGTGTCGCCATTCACCAGCAGACGGGCCGCATCTCCCACCAGGAAGTAGCCACCTCGTAGAGCCACCCCCAGCCTCTCGTAAATCTTCCACGCCAGCACGAAGTCGAATTCCTGGCCAATATCATCGGCGACCTCTGCGGTCGGGCCATCTGCATCCCAACCGTGAACGTCCTCGGTGGCCATCATGTAGCTGTAGGATCCGTGGAGCAGAACGGAGTCCGTGATGGCGTAATTTCCATAGATCTGGAATGCGGTGGTATTCTCAAATTCCCGGTATCCCCGGGTATTCGGCGCTCCTATACCTTGCGGCGTAATGCCCGCAACGTCCGGCATGATCGAATCTTCCCAGACTTCGGTGAAATAGAAGAAACCCTGAGTCTTCAGCTTGGTGATATTGCCGCGGCCGCCCGTGGGATCGCTGTCGCCCGAGCCGATCCCGAACTTAACTCCCACATTATTGCCCTTGGAAAGACTCCAGTTGGCATCTACGTAAGCCGTGTACCCGTCCAGGCAGCCGTCATTGATGTCGTTGGCGTTTCCGTTGTAGGTGGTATTGCTGATATCGTCGTTGCCCGTCAGATAGTCGACCTCACCCTTGAGGCGGAGGGCACCCACCTCGTACTCAGCCGATGCCCCGATGATGTTCAGACGGTTCACCTGCGGAGTGAAGCGGGGCCGCGCGTAGCCGAGCCCGGCGGTGATATAGGGAGTCCCGTTTCCGCCGCTCGCATCGTCGTAGAAGATATACCAAACGCTGACTCCGCCCATCTCCTCGAATTTGGAATTTACCGTCACGGAGACCATCCGGGCGTCGTCGTTATCGCCCTCATCGTTCAGCGAGTCGATGGTATTGTAGTCCTCGCTCACCGCGCTCCAGGGCCCTCCCTCGGAAGGGATGGTGAATGCCAGGTTGAGCCCAAACTTTCCAATCGCTGTCTCGAGTGGAACGGAGAGCTTGATGCCATCCATATCGTCATCGAGCACCAGCCTATTGCCGACCCGGTGGTTGAAACGACCCACCATGATGCGCGCCTCCGTATGGGGCAGGCGAAAGTCCAGATAGGCGTGGTCAACGTGCAGATCGAAGAAGGTACTCTTTTCGCGGAATTGCCCGTAGTTGGCGCTATGGTCTCCGGCATTGTCGACACCCCACCAGCCCTGCGCCAAATCCACGCGGGTCATCACCTTGATATCGTCGTTGTCATCGGCCAGGGAAAGATTGAGTCGCAAAACCTGCACGACGTAGTTGTCGCCGTCACTTCCAAAATTCTCGTCTTTGGCTCCGAAGAAGAAGTTGTGCTGGCTGATGTACCAGAGGCCGTAGAGGCCCCCCAGTTCTGCCTTCACCGCCGAGGCAGGAGCGGCCCATAGTCCCGTTGCAAGAACAGATAGTCCCGTTGCAAGAACAGATAGTCCCGTTACAAGAACAGATAGGCCCGTTGCAAGAATCGGAAGCCCCACCAGGGAACCCGGCACGGCTGCCGCCCTCTTCCTTCTCACGCAGAATGCTCTCATCCTTCCGTCTCCCCTTTTCCTCTTTGCGCGAGAATTTCCCAGGCCCCTGAACCCAATCCTTCCCTCTCGGTCCGACCACCCATGGCGCGGCCAGCAGGAGTTCGAGACCGAAAAGCGGAGTTCATATACCGCAGCCTGCACTCCGCAAAGCGCGGGCCGCGAAGCGGTGAGTCAACGCAGAGCCCTCTGCGACAGCGGGGGGGGCCGCGCGCCGCATACGAAGAAGACGGGCAGAACGAGGGAAATCAGGCGCGCATTTCATCGCTGGCGAACCGAAGCGCCAGGCCCTTCTGATCGGTGCGTGAGATGCATGAATAGCAGCCTTGGGTGTATTCGTTCAGACCAATGGGCTCCCCGCCACGGGGCTCCCAGAGAAAAGCCCCGCCATGTCCCCGATCCGCCGAAGAACTCTTCGTTCAAGAATTGATCAGGCTCTGATCCCCGTGAATCCGCCACAGGCGATGCTTTCAATAGGGATCATTGCAGATCGAGAACTCGTTGTTATGCCATCAACCGTTGCTGCAACAGCTTCTTGCAGGCTCTCAGGCGGAATGCGGCTGGCGCATTCTACGCCCTCGGGAATGCACGATACGAGTTGGAGGGGGGAGAGCGAGAGAGCCGAACCAATTCGAGTGAGGGCCTCTGAGGCCCTGAGCGGTTTCGCTTTCGACGACCTCCAGGAATCGGAAGAGATCCCTCCCCTGGAGAAATCTTCCGCTTGAAATCAAAAAATCAGCAGCATGCTCGCAGAGGCCGGGAAGGATTATCGTTGAAATCTGGGGAAAATCTCATCGACGTCCTGCCAGCTTTGCGCGTGGGCCTGAATTTTCCGCGTCAAAGCCATGCCCTTCAGCAATCGAGAGAATTCCGATACTCCGCATCGGTCTCAAAGACGAACGTCGGTTGCTCTCCCGAATTCCGCTGCTCTGCTGCCCCCTTCCCCATGCCGTCTCGCCGCGAGCGTGGAGGCGGAAGATCCGGCACGCCAAATTTCGGCGCGCCGGATTCGCCCGATATTCCTTCTCAGTAGGTCGCAACCACCGGAAATACGATCCCTCCCCTGGGTCGACTCATATCCGCACTGAGATCCGTGATGCCCGACGGTGCGATCAAGAGGGATGACGCCCGCAACCGATGGCGAGCTCGGCATCGCACGTGGCCAATGAAATCGGCTCCATTCGAGAGATCCGATGCGAGGGCGAAACGCAGGCCGCCGCCGGGAATCGTCAAGCCGACCCGACCTACGGGCTCACCATCACCGTCGAAGCCGCGGCAGATCACCCGCAGTTGGCGACCGCCGACATTCGTAAATACCAGCGCCGTATTCACGAGATCGCGATCGACCTCCTGCAATTCGTCCTGGAGCGAGAAAGAATCGCGATCCACTTCCAGGATGTCGATTGCGGGCATCTCACTTTCCTGTGCCATAGCATGGGTCGCGAAGAGCAGGCTCAAAAGCATGATCGCAAATGCAGCACTGCCAGAAGATCTACAACTTTCACGCATGATAAGTTCCTCGTTTTCGAAGCAAGGCCGAAATAGCCTTTCTCGTACTTCCTCAAACCAGCAGCACGAGAAAAGGTTTCGCAATGCGCTCCGTTGCACTCGGGATCGGCGCGGAGTCTTTAACAGCCCCAGAATCCATTCCCTCCAGGATGGAAGCGCCATCCGATTGAAATCTGGATACCGAGATCTACTGAAGATCCATATCGGGGCCATGAGCGAAACCTTCGCCCCCTGGAACCTCAGCCGAGGAAGAAGGGACGGCCGCCAGCGCTGATTCATCCCATCGCCAGGGCCCGCGTGCTATGGGGCGGCTCACGAGGCTTCAACGCCATTCACATTGCTTGCACACATTGCCCGAATTCTCCGATCCGGAAGCGCTTGCAGCCTTTGTAGGTAGTTCGAGAAAACATCGGTCTCTTTCGAAACGAATCCTCTCAATCGACCACTCGCAATAGACCCGAGCCTTCGAACCGCGGCCGGATTCGTGGCAGTCCACTCGACACTCCACGACCCTTCCCAGGGCTATCGACAACTGCGAATAGCATCGGAATGAAGAGGTTTGTCCAAGCGTTGCATCCGGTCCAGATGAAAGCCTGCCAAGAACTCTCGCGAGCAAGAACCCAAACAATATCGCCGCCCCGCAGGCCTACCGATAACTGCTACGTATTAGCAGTAGAAATCCGGATGTGGCAGTATCAACACTGCCGATTTCTAGCGATCGGTAACTCCATGGAGGCGCGCGTGCCGAACTGGGAAGTGGCTACTGCCCTCGGCATCACCCTCCTGGTAGGGTTGTCGACTCACCTTTTCTACCGGCGACCGCCAGCCGCCCTTTGGCCCGCGCTCCCCCTGGTCTTTGGCACTGCACTCGTCTTTTCATTCGGAGACCTGCTCGCCAACCTCTGGCCTGAGAACGAGTCGATCCGATGGGCCGGAATGATCATGATCTATACGGGCCTTCTGACGATCGCCCCCAGTTGGTGGCTCTTCACGCGCAATTTCTCGAAAATGTACGGCTACGACAAGGTCGCCTTCCAATCCGGACTGCAAGGGCTGTTGATCGTGAATGGACTTCTATGGCTGGGTCTCGTCACAAATCCCTGGCATGGACAATTCATTGAGGCTCATGCGGGGAGCAGGAGTTCCTATGGCCCTCTCTGGTACGCAACCGCCGCAATCAACTATTCGGCACTCCTGGCAGCGATGTGGGTCCATGCGAGGGCGAGCCTGAAGATCACGGATCCCGTAATTCGCTCCCAATGTCACTTTCTCGTCGCCGCCGTCATTATTCCGCTATCGATGAATATGGCGTACGTCTTCAGTCCGACCCCCCTACCCTACGACCCCACCGCACTTGGCTTCGCCCTGAGTTGCACCCTATTCCTCTTCGCGGTGGAACGGAGAGGGCTCTTCGCCCTCGAACGAATATCTCTCCCCAGCCTCCTGAATAGCGATGCGGACGCCGTTCTCATTATCACGAATCACCACAGACTTCTCTTTGCCAATTCGGCCGCCGAGATGCTCTTTGGCCCGGAGCAGCTTGTCCCAGGCTGTGCGGTCGATGAATTGCTCGCTCAGGCAGTCCCGACCTTCTCACTCACGGATACCCCGGACTCGTCCCCGGAGAAGAGCGGCAGGGAGCATCGATTCACCTCACCGTCCACAGCCGGGACGTGGGTCCTGATCGAGGTATCCGCCGTTCAGCGCACTCGATCCGTGCCTGCAGGACTTTCCCTGCGCTTGAGAAATCGCGGTGCCTTGCGTGCCGCCAGACGAGAAGCCGACGAACATCTCGCACTTCTCGAGGCACTCGACCTGGCCACGGGAGAAGGACTTCTGGTCCAGGACGGCGCCGGAGAAATTCGCTATGTCAATGACGCATTTAGCAAACTCTGGAAGACATCGAGCGACAAAGTTCGAACTTGGGAAAGGGCATTCTCCCAGGAGATCGGCGATTCGCTCCTCGAAGCACCGCCTGAAGTGATCGGAGAATTGTGGCATACGACTCCTGAGGAATTCGATTCGACCGGGCATAAAAATTGCGACCTCCAGTTGCTCGATGGTCGCATTTTCGAGCTCGCCACATTCCCGATCACGACGCATAAAGGCTTTACGGGCCGTGCCTGGCGAGTTTCTGATGTCACCCGGGCGCGAAGAGAATCACAGGCGATGATTCAGTCCCAGAAACTCGAAGGACTCGGAGTCCTGGCCGGTGGTATCGCACACGACTTCAACAACCTCCTCGTGGCCATCCTGGGCAATGTAGAACTTGCACAAGCGGAGTTGCCTTCCAGTTCTTCGGTTCAAGAGTCCCTATCGGATGTCGAAGCTGCGGCGATCAGCGCAAGCCAGCTTACAGGGCAACTTCTGGCCTACGCAGGAAAAAGCGCCTTCATGAGAGAAGATATCAATCTCTCTGCGTTGCTTGAGGAGATGACCAATCTGATCGGGGTCTCCATACCCAAGAATATCATCATTGAGTATCACCTGGAGCAGAACCTGCCAGCGGCACGAGGAGGCATCGCGGAAATGCGTCAGGTCGTGATGAACCTCGTGACCAACGCGGCCGATGCCATTGGCGAAGATGGTGGAAAGATCATAATCAATACCGGGATTGGGAAGCCAAGCGAGATGCTCCGCCTGGAAAGCTCAACCGAATACGGCAAAAAATCTGATCCAGCCGTCTACTTCTCCGTGACAGATGACGGCCACGGCATGGACGCGACTACGCTCGAAAAGATTTTCGACCCCTTCTTCACGACCAGATTCACCGGGAGGGGATTGGGGCTGGCCGCAACCCGCGGAATCCTCAATGTCCACGATGGCTTCCTCAAGATCGAAACCGCCCTTGGCGTGGGTAGCACCTTCACAGTATCGCTTCCGGCGGGCGAAATGACGCGTCAGGCCGCACCCACCCACCCGAATTCCGCGACGGAAGAGAGTCGACATGCCCACCGTACCATCCTTGCCGTCGATGATGAGGAATCCGTGCGCAACATGCTGTCCAAGCGGCTCATGTCGGCAGGATTCAATGTTCTCACTGCCTCGAGCGGAAAGGCAGCGCTATCTCTTCTGCAAAAGACGGCGACGAATGTGGATCTCGTGGTGCTCGATATCACGATGCCCGAAATCAGCGGGATCGAAACTCGTGCCTGCCTGCTAGAAACTCATCCCGAACTCCCGATCCTGCTTTCCAGCGGATACCCCGAGGAAACACTCGGCGCCCTCCACAAGGGCCGCGCCTCACTCGATGGTTTCATCCAAAAACCCTATCGAAGCTCAACCCTGTTCACAGAAATAGACCGCCTCCTCACCGGATCCGCGTAGACTCTCCCCAGGTCCTTTTTCGACTTTCTGCAGATCGTGCTCGCGCCGGAGTCTCGACTGGAGTCGGAGCCGGAACGAATCGATGGGGAATCTTGGAGACGGCCCCTTCCGATAGGAGGATGAACGGATCGCCGTAGCCATCACCGATTCGGCCCCGCAACGATCCAACCCATCCGAAGACTGGCAATTTTCAGGCATGGGCAAGAGTGGCTGGAGGGAATAGCCCGAGATCTTCCCCACCGGCTCCCGCGCTCGGGAAAGAGCCCTGGATACTTCCGCCGGGACACTCGGTTCGAATCGGGCTGCCCGCTCCCCCGTATTCCCTATCGCCCTGATCCGCTGGAGCGATCCTTGGGAAGGCCGAGAACACGCTCACCGATGATATTCCGCTGAATATTCGGCGAGCCCCCCCCGATGACCGTTCCGTGAAAGCTGAGGGATCCTCGCTGCCACTCTCCATCGGATGCGGCCTGATTGCCGAGCAGGCCCATCGCCAGATCCCACATGGGAATCTCGAGTTGGCCCCGCAAGAGCTTGTTGATCGTGGTCTCCGTGGAAGCGGCACCGCCTCGAAGCTGCTGGCTGAGGGCCCGCAATCCATTCAGTCTCATGGCGCTGATCAGGGTCTCGTAACGGGCCAGCTCACGACGCAGGCCCGCATCCGCGAGCGCCGGTTCGCCGTTGCGATTCGAGCGCCGCGCAAGCGCCTTGAGCTTTTCGAGATGTCTTTCCTTTTCGGTGGATTCGGAGATCCCAGAACGCTCATTGGCCAGGGCTCCCATCACGACCCGCCAACCCTCGCCCTCTTTTCCCAAACGCCTCTCCACGGGCACACGCACCTCGTCGAAGAAGACCTGATTAAAGCTATGAAGACCCACCAGATTGGGGATGGGGCGAACCTCGATGCCGGGGCTATCCATCGGCACGAGCAGCACGCTCGCACCTCCATAGCGCTTGCCTTCCCCCCGATCCGTACGCACCAGCAGGAAGATATGTCGCGCGTAATGGGCCGCGGTGGTCCAGATCTTCGAGCCATTGATCACGTACTCGTCTCCCTCGAGCACGGCCGAGCAGGAGATGGAAGCAAGGTCGCTTCCCGAATCCGGCTCGCTATAGCCCGTGCACCAGGCGGAACGACATGCCAGGAGATCGGGCAGGAATTCTTCCTTCTGTGCCGGACTTCCGTATTCGATAATGGCGGGGCCGACCCATGCAAGTCCCATGAAGTCCGAGCCCAGCTCCGGCGCCTCCGCCTTGGACATCTCTTCTTTCAAGATGAACTGCTGGATTACGCTGCCGCCGCCGCCGCCCACCTCGACGGGCCAGTGGAAGCCGATCCAGCGCTTTTCGGAGAGCTTGTCATACCAGGTGCGCAGAAAGTCCGGACCACGCTGATCCTCGGGCAGAAGATTCGCAGCGATGAATTCCTGGACTTCCCGCCGAAAGCTCTCATCCTCGATACCCAGATCAAAATCCATCAGAGACCTCCCATTTCGGCGACACGATCATAATGGTGGACCTCATCTCCGAAGGCGGGACGCGCCCACTTGCTGCGCTTGAGGTAGAGCTGGATATCATATTCCTCCGTATAGCCGACCGCCCCGTGGAGTTGGATTCCGGTGATGCCGGCACGCGTCACCGCTTCTGCGGCCCAGGCTTTTGCCTTGGCGACCGAAGCGGGGACCTCCGCCGGGCTGGCATCCAGTGCCCAGGCGGCGTAATAGACCAGAGATTTCAGGCATTCGATGTCCAGGTGCAACTCAGCCAGAGGATGTTTGACCCCTTGGAAGCGCCCGATGGGCGAGCCGAATTGCACGCGCTCCTTGGCGTATTGCGCGGTGAGTGCGAGGATGGCCTCCATCACCCCGATCGTCTCAGCGCTCACCGCGAGGGCGCCCAGATCACCCAGGCGGGCGATGGGGCCGAAACCCGCGGAGGGTGCGCTCAGGATTTCAGATGAGGAAAGCACCACCCCGTCGAGTTCGAGGGTGCCGGCGGGCTTGGTGCGATCGAGTCGAGGAATGCCTTTCACGGAGACTCCCCGCCCCTCTCCTTCGACCAACGCGAGTCCGACCTCTTCTGCTCCCGAACCGCCACGGAACGAGACGATGAAGAGATCTGCCGCCTCCACGTCCGATACGAAATGTTTCTCACCCTCCAGGACCCAATCGTCACCCCGAGCGAGCCCGGCAAGGCCGACACCGGTAGTGCTCATATCGTCATCGGCCTCCAGGAGGGCGACCGCCCCAATCGCACTGCCCTCGGCGAGCCGCGGCAGCCACTTCTGCCGTTGGGCCTCACTGCCAATTTCGCAGAGGGCGGCTACGACGAGATTATGGGAGAGAAGCGGAGAAGGCAGCAAGCTGCGTCCCGTCTCCTCGAGCACCACGACGAGGTCCACCCAGCCGAGACCCGCGCCGCCGAACGTCTCGGGAACCAACAGCCCGGTCACACCCATCTCCGCCAGCCTCTTCCAGAGATCCAAAGAGTAGGCAGTCGGCCCCTCGATGACCCGACGCACCTCGAGCAGTGGACTCTCGTCGGCCAGAACTTTTGCGATCTGTTCTCGGAGCAGTTCCTGCTCGTCACTGAAACCGAAATCCAAGAGGTATCTCCCTAGCGGGGGGGGGGGTAGGAGACGAAGCGTAGAACGCATCTGCACTCGGCGCTCCTCGCGATTCGACACTCGCCCCGGACACTCGCCCCGGACACTCGCCCCGG
>CAYTAT010000039.1:0-23991 GCA_964435795.1 uncultured Spirochaetaceae bacterium | reverse complement strand
GACACTCGCCCCGGACACTCGCCCCGGACACTCGCCCCGGGACTCCATGACTCGCGGATGCCCACAACAGAGATTTCCGACTTCACGCAGAGCGGAAATGGGCCGCCGGGCGATCCCCGGCCGCGCGCGACCGGCCCGGGGCGGGCCCTCGGCCAGCCGCTCGGAAAATCACGATTCCTCGCATCCGAGACCGGCCTCCCGCAGGGCTTGCACGCTCGAGAAGGTCGGAGATTGCATACGAAATGCATCCAGAAGCGGACCCTTTCAGGCCGAGATGCCGCGAAACGAGCCCGCGGATAAGACGGATCGATTCCCCTTCACGGGTGAGGGGAACTCTGAATCGCGCTTCTCCATCGAGCCCTCGAGGCCTTCTCTCATCGTCGACCCGACTCATCCTCTCGCCCTCCGAAGGGAGTGCGAGCCAATGGCCCCGCAGGCATCGTTGCATCCATATCTCGAAGATTCGAATTCAAAGGCCTCTTTGAGTCGACCCGGGCCTTCGCTTGGGCGATTCTACTGGGATGGACGAAAGCGAATCGAATGAAGCGGAAAAGGATACGGCCCGGGGGCCCCTCGAGGGACTCAAGGTACTCGAACTCGGGGAGATGGTCGCTGCGCCCTATTGCGCGAAGCTGCTCGGAGACCTCGGTGCAGATGTCATCAAGGTGGAGCATCCCCGGGGCGGAGATCCATCTCGTCTGCGCGGCCCCTTTCCCGAAGGCCGTTCGGATCCGGAACGCAGCGCCCTCTTCCTCTACTTGAATACCAGCAAGCGCTCGATCCGGCTGGACCTCCACGAGGAAGCGGAGCGCGAAACGTTCAAGATCCTCGCCTCCGAGGTGGATATCCTGATCGAGGATCGCCCCGTGGGCGCGCTCGACGCGATGGGCCTCGGCTACTCCTCGCTCGCCTCTCTCAACCCCCGCCTGATCGTCACGTCGATTACGCCTTTCGGGCAATCGGGTCCGGACTGCCAGCATAAGAGCCATCACATCAATCTCTTCCACTCGGCCGGACATTCCTCCCCCTTCTCACCCCTCGATGCAGAGGATGATCGGGCTCCGGCATGTGCCGGCGGCTACCTGGGCGAGTACGATGCCGGTCTCACGGCTGCGGTGGGGACCCTCGCCGCGGTCATTGCTCGCCGGACTTCCGCACGCGGCCAACACATCAGCCTGTCCAAGCAGGAAGCCATGATGGGGCTCGAACGAGTCACGATCGGACGCTTCGCAAATGAAGAGAACCCCTTCTCCGGTCGCTCCCCCGATGGACTCGTACGTGCCAAGGATGGTTGGGTGATGTTGACGACACTCGAGACCCACCAATGGCAGGGATTGATGCGCGCAATGAAGAAGCCGGATTGGGCCGAGGCCGAGTGGTGCCTTAGCGAAGAGGGGCGCAACGAGCATCTGGACGAGATCCGTGCCTGGAGGAATGAATGGATCTCCCGCCACACCCGAGAGGAGATCTATCACCTGGTCCAGAGCGAGGGAACGCCGGCTGCACCGGTACGCAATGTCGCCGAGGTTCTGGCCTGGGCGCAGACCCGATCGCGTGGCTTCTTTCATGATCTCGACTACCCCGAAGCGGGTCGGCTTACCATTCCCGCGGCACCCTATCTCTTTTCACGAACCGACTGGGTGGGGAGCCCCGCCCCTCTGCTGGGTGAGCACGAGGACGAGATTCTGGCTCGACTCGATTGCCTCCCGGCACGGGAAGAGAAAACGCCTGATCCGGAATTCACCGACGAAGCTCCCGAGAGCACCGAGGGGCCCCTATCCGGCATCCGCATCGCGGACTTCACCTGGGCCTGGGCGGGCCCAAAGGCTTCCCTGCTGCTCAGCATGCTCGGAGCGGAGGTCATCAAGATCGAGAGCCGCGCACGCCTTGACCACGCCCGAGTGCATTCGCTTACGGCGGGGACCCTCGGGGGCGGCGTAGACGAATCTCCTGTCTTCAACGATCTGAATCTCGGAAAGCATTCCGTCACGCTGAACCTGCGTACAGACAAAGGGCGTGAACTCGTACGCGAACTCGTCGGTCATTCCGACATAGTCCTGCAGAATATGCGCCCAGGTGTTCTCGACCGTCTGGGACTCGGCTACGACAATTTGAGCGCCGTAAACCCGAGCATCATCATGCTTTCCTCTTCGGCCGTCGGGGCCACTGGCCCGGAGGGCCGCTACGCGGGTTATGCGCCGACCTTCGCGTGCTTGTCGGGTATCGCCAGCATCTCGGGACATCCCGACCAGCCCCCCAGTACCCTCAGCGGATCCGTGGACCTGCGCGTGGGCATGGCATCGGCCTTCGCCATCCTGGCGGCGCTCGTTCATCGTCAGCGGGAAGGAGAAGGCCAGCATATCGACCTCTCTTCCACCGAGGTCATCAGCGCGATGATGGGCGAGGCATTCGCGGGTTACGGTCTGACGGGAGACATACCGGAGCGAATAGGAAATCGCGACACGGGGATGGCACCTCACGGTTGCTACCGCAGCCGGACCGAGGAAGAATGGATCACCATCGCTGTCGCGAGCGACGAAGAATGGCAGGCCTTTCGGAGGCTCGTCGACGACTCCCAGCTGGATGCGCCCGCTTTCGCCACTGCGCGCTCGCGGCTCCAGAACCAGGACCTCCTCGACGCACGAGTCGAGCGCTGGACGCGAAGCCTCTCGGCCCGGGGGGCGATCGCAGCCCTGCAGAATGCCGGGATTGCAGCGGCATACCTGCATACGGGAACGAGCCTGTCGAAGGATCCCCACCTGCTCGCATGTGAAGTATTCCAGGAGATCGAGCATCCGAAGCTGGGCAACCTGAAGGTACTTCGTGCGCCCTGGCAGCTGGAAGGCGCACGGGTAAGAGGGCCCAGCCCGCTGCTGGGCCAGCATAATGACTTCGTACTGCTTTCGATTCTCGGCCTGGATTCCGAGAAAATCGAACGCCTGAGAGAAGATCAGGTGGTGTATTGAGAACGACGGGCGGCTCCTCTTCTCGGAGCAGATCGCCCGCAATGGGAGCCTGGAAGAGCAGACCGCGATCCCTGGGCGGGCTTCCGAAGCATCCAGCTGCCCTCGGCCCCTTTTGCTCCACCCGTGCTGGCGCCAGCGAGCCTACGGAATTCATCTGAAACGATGCCCGACGCCGGGCATTGAGGGGAGGACGGATGGCGGATGGCATCGCGAATGCATTGGCGGCGATCGAAAGTTCCGTGAAGACGACAGGCGCTCGCCACCGCTCCCCGAAACGAGATATATGGGCATTCTCGGACTCGGATTCAAGGGCTACAATCCGAACATAGAGAATGCGGACATAGCAACTCGAATCGAAAATAGCGGCCCATCCGGCCGATACGGGGGCGAGGAAATTCATGGCTGCATCTACATCCCAGGAGGCAGTATTACAGGGCGCCCTGGCGGGAAGCACGATCGGGGAGGGACTCTGGATTCTGCCGGGCCAGGGAAATGCCCTGGCGGCGCGCACCGACGAAGGGGTGGTTCTGGTCGATGCGGGCAACCGCAACGTACAGCCGAGCATGGCGGAATATCTGCGAACGCAGACCGGGGATAGACTCGCGGCGATCATCTATTCCCATGGTCATCAACAATACAACGCGGCCATTCCTCTCTGGCTCGACCATAACGAGCAGAGAGGAGACCCGCCCCCCCGCCTGATTGCACATGAGAACGTCCTCCAACGATACCGGCGCTACCGTGAAACCGCCGAGCTCCAGGCGCGAACCTGGAGAGTGCAATTCCCCAGCCGTGATGGGCGCCCCCTGGCCGAGTACCTGGCCGACATCGAAGGGGATAACCACGATCCATCCGAGACCTTCAGCGACCGGATGACGGTGATCGGGGGATCCCGTCCAGTCGAAGTCTTCTGGGCTCCATCGGAAACCGACGACTGCCTGGCGGCCTGGTTTCCAGCGGATGCGCTGCTCTACGGAGGCCCCGCGGTCCAGGGGGATACGATCCCGAATATCGGCACGCCATTGCGAACCCAACGCTTCACGATTCGCTGGGCGAGCACCCTCGAGCGGATGGCCGAACTGGGGGCGGAACGGCTGCTCACCGAATTCGGCCCCCTGATCGAAGGCGCCGAGGCGATCCGAAAACGGCTCACGGCGATGGCTGAAGCCCTCCGCTGGCTGCGGAGGGAAGTCGTGGAGCGCATGAATCGCGGAATGGGTGAAAGGGAAATCCTGGCGGATCTGAAGTATCCAGCCGAACTCTTTGATCACCCCTGGATGACCCCGAGCTATGGCTCACCCGACTATATTGCGCGCGACCTCTTCCGCGAGGAGAACGGCTGGTGGGATCGCAATCCGACAAGCCTGCACCCCGCGGATCCGGCCGCAGCCGCCCACGCGATCCTTTCGGCCGTTGACCCCGAAGCGATTGTCTCCAGGGCTCTCGAGCTTCAATCGAAGGGAGAAATTCAGCTCGCGATGCACGTAATCGATCTCGTCGCATTGGCCCCAGGCGCAGATGGAGTCGTCGGAAGAGCCAAGAGCCTCAAATCGGAGCTCTGCAGCCAGCGTGCTCGCCAGGTGGCCCCCTACGTCTCCAAGGCACTTCTATGGAGTTCGGCAGCGCTGTCTCGCGACGGTCACGAAAGCTGGCAGGATCTCAGTTGAAGTTCCGCAGAAATCGGGCCTCTGCACGCAGCGGCAGACTCTTGGAAGGGAGATCGAATCTGTGACTACCAGAATCAACCGAGTCTGGGTCCTGGCGAAGCGACCCATGGGCGAGCCGACAGAGGATTGTTTTGCGCTCGAAGAGAGATCCGTGCCGGCGCTCGCGAAGGGCGAGATCCTCATCGAGCCGCATTTCCTCTCGCTGGATCCCTATATGCGCGGGCGCATGCGTGATATGCGCTCCTACGCGGAGCCTCTCGGGATCGGAGAGGTCGTGACGGGCGAAAGTGCGGGCATCGTCATTGAATCGCGCAGTGACCGTTGGTCGGTTGGCGATTCGGTCACGGTCCACGAAGGCTGGCAAAGTCTCATCACTGCAGCGGGCGACTCCCCTTCCCTGCTGCCCGCAGATACCCGTCTGGCACCTCTCTCGGCCTGGCTGGGTGTCGTCGGAATGCCCGGGCGAACGGCCTACTTCGGGCTGCAACGCGTTGGAAAACCGAAGGCCGGCGAAACCCTCGTCGTATCTGCGGCATCCGGCGCGGTCGGTTCCGTCGTCGGCCAGATCGCGAAGATCCGGGGCCTGCGCGTCGTCGGGGTCGCCGGGGGTCCTGAGAAGTGTGCCTACTGCACGAACGAACTCGGATTCGACGCCTGCGTGGACTATCGAGAGGGAGCGATTGAAGCCGATCTCGCCGAGGCATGCCCGGAGGGCATCGACATCTATTTCGAAAATGTCGGTGGCGAGGTGACGCGGGCCGTCGCAAAACTCCTGAACGTCGGCTCGCGGGTACCGATCTGCGGATTCGTCTCGCTCTATAATGTCGAAGAGAATTTCGAGGATATCGAAACTCCCTTCAAGGTATTCGGAGAACTGCCCACCAAAATGGAGCACCGTTTCTTCCTGGTCCGTGAATGGCAGGATGAATGGCTCGACGCCAGTCGCGAGCTTGCCGCCTGGATCCGCTCGGATAAGCTGAAATATCGCGAAACGATCGCCGAGGGCCTCGAGAGTGCGCCAGCAGCATTTCGCGGCCTGCTCGCCGGAAAGAACTTCGGCAAGCAGCTGGTCCGCATCACCGGCTAGAGGGCCCATGGCCCCTGCCCTGCGGCTCAGCTTTCAGTCCCTCGGTCCCCAATCCCTCAGCACCCAATCCCTCAGCACCCAATCCCTCAATCCCGGTGGCTCAGCAAAAGCAGAATTACGGAGCATGGATGCCCTATCTTTCCCGGCCCGGCGCCAACCTCTTCTTCGACGTTCTCGGAGAGGGCGAGAGCACGATCCTCACCAGTCACGGGTTAACGCATTGCGGGGCGTACTGGTCGCGGACCGGCGTCAGTGCAGCCCTGGCGGATGCGGGCTTTCGCGTGGTCGACATGGACCTGCGCGGCCACGGCCGCTCCCTGCCGCTGGCGGGTCAGGATCCCGGCTACACCGTCGACCATGCGGCAGCCGATATAGACGCCCTGGCGACCCATCTCGGGGTCGATCGTTTCCACCTGCTCACGCATGCCACCGGCGGCATGGCGGGACTCCGTTTCGCGATGGACAAGCACGAACGACTCCTTTCCCTCGCCTCTACGGATACGGGCTCGGCGACCGCTCCCTCCAACAAATTCAGCGATCCCGATTACGACGGCCCCTATCCCCCGCCCCTGGAGACGCCCTTTGAGAATCCAGGAGTCGCGGATCTGCATAGACTCAATGTCCGGGAACAGATCGAGCGGGCCAGAAAAGGCGACGGTCGTCCATTCCAACTCGGTTTCATGAACCATGAGGATCCCGAGCGTTGCTGGCGCTGGGTCGAGGATATCCGTGGCACCAGCAATCCGATCCATGTCGCGGATTTCGGCCGTCACTTCTTCAGCGACTTTGATCCACGGATCTCTGGTCTTCAGAAGATTTCCTGTCCGAACCTCGTATTGATCGGTGAACTCGATGAAATCTTCATCAAACCCGCCCAGTTGCTCGCCAAATACCTGCCCCAGGTCGAATACGAGGTGGTTGCGGGCCGGGGGCATATGCTCGCCATCGAGGATCCGGAAAAGACCATCGAGAGGCTGCTGCAATTCTTCAGATCGGTTTGAGAGCGGGGCCCCTCGTCGACATCGAAGGGATCCATTGGCCGGCCCGCCGAAAAGAATCGCGATCCCCTTTCTTGCAGTTCCCGGGTCGCGTCACTGAGTAGCGACGTCGCGAAGCCGAGACTCCGCGGAATCGCTTGCATGCCATCGAAACCTGCAGCGAGCATATCCCAGGGCGAGGGTTTCCTTCCGATCGAGATGCACCTTCAAGGCGTCGCCGATCCAATAATCCACCTCACAGAAAGCCCCACTGCAGAGATCCAAGGCTGCGTGCTCACGAGTGATTGTGGCGATCGGACAGCTGCCGTAATCGAATCCGAAAGCATCGGGGCCATTCGAGACGTCTACGCGTTTCCAGGCGGGCGGGGCGAATGGAAAGATCCTATTCAAGAAGGCCCAGATGCGCCGCGAGCGATCGATCGGTCGTCGCCCCAACAGGGTTGCGAATAGCGTAGCGAGAGAGAGGAGCGGCTCGAGAATCCGTCGATTGACCCTGGCAATGATGCGAATTGCCTCTTTTCTGCCGACTCCGGCCGCTTCGATGCCCTGGAAGGAGGCGATGCCCAGAACCACGAATTCCGTCACCTCTCGCGCGCCGAAGGTCTCTTCTCGAGGCTGCGAAGACAAGAGCTCCCGATGCTTTCGAGTCGCTTCTACGGCCAGCGGTCGGAATTGTTTTCGATCGATCCGATTCGACAACTCCTCGCCACATAGTTTCAGGAAGCGTCGTCTCAAAAGCTGGCTCAGCATCCACCTCTCCCCCCATCCCGAAAACCCCGGGCCTGGAGCCAGGATCCGCGTAGGATTGTACATCGCATGGGAGCGCGCGGGAAAGTCCCGATCGGATGCGGATCTCCCCGCCGTTCAGGCCGTCTCGGATCTCACCGACGCCCCCGAAGCGCGGCTTCAGACGGAGCCCTTCCCCGAAGCGAGGATTCTGCTCGGAGAAGAAGCGCGAGGCGGCAAGCGGACTGCCCTCACCCGCTGGAGGCAGCGGCCTCCGGCGCTTGCGGCTATCCAAAAGACGCCATCCGCCGAGCCTTCGCCCAGGGGAGGCGCGTGCCTCCCCGCTGCCAGTGGCGCACCTTCAGCAGTCGGCATCTCATCCGAAGGGAGAAGCCGCTGCGAAGCCAGGAGAAGAGGGGCTGCGATTCGACGAAGGAACTCCTCGCCGTCTGCACACACTGCGTGACGACAAGGAGAGGGGGTGGGCAGGGAACTTCGATTGGAGTCTCCCACTCAATCCCGGGGGTTGCCATCCCGCTCGGCCCCGCTTCGAGCATTCGGGCTTTCGCGACGCCGCTTGATCTTTTCCTCTCTGCGCCGGATTCGCGGCAGATCGGCGAAGAACTCGCTTACCTACTCGCCCTCGAATTTCGGGCTTCGCTTGCCCACGAAGGCGGATACGGCCTCCTGGCGATCTGCGGTCATATTCGTGAGGAGTTCGTACGCGAAGGCGGCGTCACTGATCTTATTCGCGTTGTCGCGAAGAGGAATATTGATGGCGGCCTTGGTCCAGCGCACCGCCCAGCGTGGGTTGACGAGGATCTTCGCCGCGATCTCATTCACCTTGGCATCGAGTTCTTCACTCGGCACCGCGTAGTTGATCAGGCCCATCTCGGCAGCGGTGGCGGCCGTCATGAGTTCCCCTGTCAGGAGGTATTCCTTGGCCCGGGCGTAGCCGACGAGTTGCGGCCAGATGATCGCTCCGCCATCGCCTGCCACCAGGCCCACCTTTACGTGAGGATCTCCGATCTTTGCCCTCTCGTCAGCGACGATGACATCACAGAGCAGGGCAATGGATGCGCCAAAACCCGCCGCATGGCCATTGAGGCGACAGACCACGGGCTTCTCGAGATCCAGCAGCCCGCCGAGAATACGCCGGGCGTCGGGAAGAATGCCCCGAAACTCCCGAGGATCGTCGATCATCTGCTGGAACCAGTTCATATCGCCACCCGCACAAAAAGCGCCGCCCCGCCCCGTCAGGATGATGAGGTCGCTTCCGGCGTCGTCCTGCAGCTCCCTCAGCAGCCGAGGAAACTCCCGGTGCATCGCTTCATCCACCGCATTCGCGGAGCCGCTGCCCGCCAGGGTGACGCGCAGAATACGCTGATTCCGCATGAACTCGAAACGCTCGTAGGACTCGAAATCAATTTCCATTGCGATAGGACTCCGCCGAATGCCGGGAATCAGAGGGGGTTTTCGGAGATTTTACCATCTTTCATCATCCGGCAAATCGTCCGGACGGGTTCGGACGCTGGCGCCTGAAAAGGCTTCGAACCGGAGCCGGTCATCGAGACTTCTTCGAGGCAGTTGCGTCGACAGCCCGCATCTCGTTGGCGGCTCCTTCCTGAATCACGCCGGCGGAAATTCCAGGGGACTCCAGGCCCCCGAGAGCTCAAGAAGCTCTTCTCCGACCGGGGTCGAGATCCCCAGATCGCTTTGCTGATCACCAGCAAGCGCAATCGAATCCCCCCCCCCTACTTCTCGACCGACTTGCGAAGCCGGGCGATGAATCCATCGCGGTAGAGACGCTCGATCCCGGAGCGAATACCCTCCCCTCCGTCGCCCTCGATTTCAAAGGTCGAGGACCACTCGATGGCGGTCTTTCCGGGATCGGATTCCTTCAGCTTCACCGTGGCGACATAGTCCGTCATCGGCCATGGCGACTCGGTGAGGCGGTAGGCGAAAGCCATCGCGGCTTCATCATGGGCTTCGCATCGTTCTACCACGGGGCCGTCCGCGGAATCCACGTATCGGAGCATTCCGACACCCGTGCCCTCGGTGCGAATGACCCTGCCTCTCGCCCAGGCACTGATATCGCCGAAATCACGCATCGACTGCCAGACCCGCTCGACTGGCCTGTCGATCTTCTCTCTCACATGGACTTCCTGGCGACTCACTCGTCTGCCTCCTGCAGCCATGGCCATGATACGTCGTATCGCTCACATAGAGCGTCGTAATACGAGGGATCCTCTATGCCGATGTTATAATCCTGTGTCAGCTCCTCGCCCATTTCCAGGTCTCGTGCCGCGAGCAGCGAAAAGTGGTCGCTCAACAGGGACTCCTCTACTTCTCGCGCATTCTCCGCTGAAGAGTTGTAAGAGATTCCGCTCCCACCGGAGACATTATTCAGGGCCACGGTGGGCTCGCGCGAGTGATTGATCAGGACTCCATCGTCGAATACCCGGATCAGATAACCCGGAAATTCCGGAAGGCCGAATACGTGCTCCAACTCGTAGACCACCTCGCTGGGCGACATGCTCGCGATGTATTTCTCGAAGAGGCACTGGTCGTATACGGCATACCCACCGGTAACGTGACGCCAGAGAATCGTGCCTTGGCGGATCGGCGCAGCGGCGTAGACCCCCCAACCTCTTTCGGATGTCTCGCGAAGCGTGTACGAAACGCAAAATCCTGAATTGTCATCGGACGCCATGCTCGAACTTCTCTCTACCTGGTTGCTCGAACGGGAAAGAATAGTCCGCGTCTCAGTTGCATCCCAAGTGAGTTCGGATCTCCCGAGGAATCCCCCGCATCGCCGCCGCGAGCCATTGGCCGGCAATCCATCAACGTCGGCCCCCCCCCGCCCCTTCACTACTCCATGGCAAGGCGCTTCCTCAAAACCCCGGGCGAAGGGGCTGCGACCCCCAACCCGCGAGGGATGTCGCTTCAGAGGGATGAAGCCGGGTTTCAAGAGCCGGCCCGGGCCCGTGGGGGCTGAATTTCGGCATCGCGCGATAGTCTCTCGGCCCGGGGATCGTGACGACCCGCCCAGACTCGAAGCAGCCTTTGCGCGTGAGCGCATGGATGAGGAGAAATACAACCGAGCAGGCGCAGATCTCTGACCGAGGGCATTAGGACCCATTTTCGACGGAGAAGAGCAGAGATGCACTCGGTACCACGGCTTCATACGCCTTCGCAGATTCCAATCGGCGAAAGGCCCTTCATTTTTCGCGGGAAAGAGCCGTAGTTGCTGCAGATACCCGCCGATATGAGCAACCATGACGAGTTCCCAAGCGAGGGAATGTCATCCGACCCTCTGAACCCCTAGCCTGAACCCTTCAAGAGCGCCTTCGAAAGGCAAAGGAAAAAAGCCCATGGCCATCCTTCTCGAACTGATCTGCGTCGGCATCATCGCCCTGCTGGCGGGCCGACTGGCCAAGGATCCCTGGCGTGGACGCCTGCTCAATCTACTCAAGATCTACCTCACTGGCAGTGTCTTATGGCATCTGCTCAGCTGGCCCGTGAAAGTCGAAGAAACGGGTCTCACGGCCCCGGCCTGGAGGCTGATGGCCGATCTGCTTTCCTCCATCGATGCCCAGGTTTTTTGGACCTTCGCGATCATCGGTGCCGGCATTCGCTTCCTCGGGGTGATGGCTTCGATGTACCGCTGGCAGCTGGTTCTGCGCGGCCAGGAAATCGAACTCCCCTTCAGACACATCTTCGGCGCCTTCTTGATCGGCCGCGTCATTGGCTTTTTCCTGCCCAGCACGGCGGGACTCGACGCCTACAAGCTCTATGATGCATCGCGCTTCTCGGGACGTACGGTCGAAGTCACGGCCGGGACGGTGCTCGAAAAAGTGCTGGGCGTAACCGGCATCTTTCTGACCTTTCTCGTATCTCTGCCCTTCGGCATGTCGATCTTCGGCGAAAACGCCGTCCTGGTAGCTTCCATCACCGTTCCCTTGGCGGTCGGCCTGATAACCGCCCTCCTTTCGCTCCTCTGGTTTCCGGGACTCATCCAGTGGGGTATCGAGAACGTGCCCCTGCCCGCCAAGGACCGCATCGAGGGAGTCGTGACCCGATTCTCTGCGGCCTCGGCCGCCTACCGCAACAAGAAGCGCCTGGTTCTGATGATGCTGATGATGAGTTTCTTCTCGCACTTCTTCACTGCGGCGATGTATTTCTTCATGGCCTTTGCGCTGGGGGCGGTCGGATCGAATTTGTTCTGGCCCATCGTTTTCGGTTCTTCGATCCAGATCTTCGCCACCGTCATTGGCCCCACCATCGGAGGAATCGGAGTTCGCGAGGCCGCCCAGGTTCTTACCCTCGGATCCCTGCTGGGCTTCTCGGTGGCAGCCGTATCCGCCACTCTGGGATTTTGGGTGGGCGAAATGCCAACGCTCTTCGGTTTCATCTTCTGGCTCTTGCGCGGCAAGGACTATCGCCCCGAATACTGCCGCGTAGAGGGGGAGCAGGTCGACTACGAGGAATCGGCTCGCGCAGCTACGGAACTCGAATCCGCGGAAGACATCGAGAGACGGGAAAATAGGGGGCGGGTCGGTGAGCCCATGCCCATGCCGGGCCGTCTTTTCGCATCCGCGGGCACAGGACTCGGAGTCGGAATCCTCGCGGGTATCGTGATCGGCTTGATCGAGGCCTACGTGATTTCTCGGGGGGGCTTCGGGGGTGAAGCCCAGGTGCTCTGGTACGGCCCCCTCGCCTACGCGGCAATACTCGGAGGCCTGGCGACAGTGGGTGGAGCAGTACTCAGCGTCCTCCCCATGCAAAGGGAAGAAATCCGAGCCTGGGTGCCTTCTCTGGGCCTGACAGCGACGCTGATCCCCTTTGGTCTCGCCATCCTGATCTTCCGATTGCGCCGCGACGTCTACCTGGAGCAGATGCCTCCAATTCCCGTGCTGGTGGGCGTGCTGCTGGCCGCCGTCGTGCTGGCCGTCGTATTCCTGACCCTGGGGCGAAAATTCTTCGCTTCCCGGGCCGGCGTCATCACGCAACCGCTGACAGCCCTCGGTATCCTGGCCGGAGTGATGGCCATAGGAGCATTGATCGCGTCCGGCATCGGTACTCCGGCACCGCCACGTGGCAGTGGAGAAATTCCGACCGCCCTCGAGAATCATCCCAACGTCATTCTGGTGATGGTGGATACCCTGCGCGCCGACCACCTCTCCTGCTATGGCGGCAAGAAGGCGACTCCAAACCTCTGCCGCCTCGTCGAAGATGGTGGCAGCGCCTACCAGGGTTTCTCCCACGCGTCGTGGACCAAACCCGCCACGGCCACACTGCTGACCTCACTCCTGCCCTCGACCCACCGAGCCATGTCGAAACCCTCCACGCTCTCTCCTGATGTGGAAATGATTGCGGAGACCATGCAGAAGCGGGGCTACACGACGGGTGGCATCGTATCCAATATCAACCTGGCCGAGAGTTTCGGCTTCGATCAGGGCTACGACGAGTACTACTTCCTGGGTCCGGATTATCTCGCCGGTGCAGAGGAGTCCTCATCCAAGCTGATCCTCTACAATATCGTGCGCGCGGTCTGGTTCAATCTGGCGGGCGGCGGAATCTATCCCGCCGATTTCTACCAGGACTCGACAACGGTGAACGAAGTCACCTTCGACTGGCTCGACCGCAACGGCCGCGACCGCTTCTTCCTTTTCGTGCATTATATGGATCCTCATGATCCCTATTTCCGCCATCCCTACGACGGATACGGGATTGCCCGGGTCTCCAATCAGCATCCCGACGAAGCACTGGCTGCCGAAATGCACGACCTGTACGAGGGTGAGATCGCCTTTCTCGATCGCAATTTCGGCGAGTTGCTGGACAGATTGCAATCCGCTGGCCTCTACGACGATACCGTCATCGTCCTGGTTTCCGATCACGGCGAGGAATTCTACGAGCACGGTGGATGGTGGCATGGTCTGACCCTTTACGAAGAGCAGATCCATGTGCCGCTAATCATCAAGTGGGCGCGGACTGGCGAGCGACCCGAGGCAGGCGCAACAGACTCCTTGGCCCGACTGATCGATGTGGCTCCGACCCTGGCCGCAATCGGGGGCGCCGAGGTGCCGTCCGCGATGCAAGGCATCGACCTGCGAACAGCGGCCAACTCGCGCAATGCCAAGAATAGGGAGGTCTACTCCGAGGAGGATCATGAGGGAAACGTACTCTGGGCCATCCGCACGGACCGTATGAAGCTGATCAGCGCCAACGAGGGCAACCCTCGAGGTCTTCCCACCCGCGAACTCTTCGAGATCGATGCGGATCCAAATGAGCAGAATCCGCTCGATACAAGCGCCAACGAGGCCAGCACACGCAGCCTCGAAGAATATGCGGATTTACACCGCCGCTCTGCCGAAGGAGAAGCGGTCGCAGATGCGGGTGATGCTGACATGAGCTTCGAGGAATGCGAGCAGTTGCGCATGCTGGGCTATGTGGAAGATTGCGCACACCTGCAGTAGAGCGGATCATTCAACCCCATCCATATAGGCCGCCCACACGTCCATCAGAAGAATACGCCCGGGAAAGATTTCGACTTCGATACCCTAAAACTTCATCTTGATGCCGTGGGCGAAGTCCTTGGCCCAGCCATGCTCGAAGGCCCCACGACCGGCGCTGGCAATATCTTTTTCCCGCCTTCGATAGCATGCCTGCAGCACTTCATACTGGGATCACTGGAATCCACCCTCTCCTCTCACAGTTGAGGACGAGTTCTGGATTCTCCTTCAGCAGTCCGTATCCCCTGGCTCTGCCGGTCGCTGCTTTTCAAGAATCGAGAACTGACGCAGCCTGGGGCGTCGCCTCCATTTCCTGCCAGAGCAGCACATGAAAACGATGATTGGTCCGTATGACCTGCCAGCCCGCCGCATTCGCCATTCGAAGCGAGTTGTGATTGTCGATCGGGATCGTGGCATAGTCGGGCAAGTCTTCAGCACGGCTGAAGGCCGCTGTTTGTTTCAGGGCCTCCTGGCCCAGACCGAGATTATGGGTATCGGGGAGTGTCCATATGCCTGTCACCGCTCGTGAGGGGTAGAAGAGTCTCAACAACAGGTATCCGGAGAGTTTCTCCTCGACAAAAATCCCAAAAGGCAAATAGGAAACCCGGGCCAGAGCGGCAGAAGCCCCGGACGCATCCACTGCATGAGGAGGGCCGTACCGCCCTTTGAGCCCTGATAGCATTTCCGCAAAGGCCGATTGATCCGAGGGCTGTAGAAAGCGAATTCGGGCATCGAGACCGGTACGGGTCTTGAAGCGCACGTCCAGTCGAGAGGCTCTCTCTCGAAGCCCCCCGAACCGAATGCGAGCAAACACCTCATTTGACAAGTCGTATAACTTGAAGATGAAGCTTCCTCTTTCATTCAGTTGGTATATCCATTCCTCTGCCCAATCCTGAATTCGCTGGTATCGATTCGGGCCGTTTTGGGATGGGGCCTTCTTCATCTTCCATTCTCTCTCTCTTCTCCCTGACCATACGTCAATGCGAGTGCTTGTAGGGAAATGGGTTCACCGGCGATGGCCAGCCTCTTGATGACCTGCTTCATGTACTGGCTTCTGGAGGAAAACGGTGCCCCCAGAGCGGGCGTGCTCGCCATCGCCGTCTCCAATTCTGTTCCCTCGAAATCGGAAAATTCAATCTGATGAAAGAGAGCATGAAGAGCGGGCTTGCTTGAACCGTAGCCGGAAGCCATGCCTACAAAGAAGCGAGTCCCGAGAATACGAAGAAAAGTCGAATAGAAGGGAATTCGCAGCGGAGAAAATGTCGAGAATGGGATCTCAAAAATCCGGCCGCTTCGGCGAGACGACTCTCGTTGGCGGCGATGCAGCGCCCGATCGCTTGGCCAATAGGGCTGATCTGGAGCCATGGCTGCCCAGGGTGATCCCAACTGGTAGTGCTCTCTCTTGACAAAGATCTTCCCATAGATCATAAAGAGCCACATCAAGGGTGATGGAAATACCGACGAGTCATAGAGGTAGTTGCGCTCTTCTAGAAGCTCCAGTACTTCAAGGTCGACTTCACAAGACGGCGTTCGGAAGCCAACGGGCGGCGTCCCAAGCGCATCGGCGATTGCAGCGTGGCCATCGTCGATTTCCTTTTCCTTCTGCTCTCGTGAGAGTTGCCTGAAATTATAGGGATGCGTAGAGGAGTGGTTCCCCACTTCATGACCGCGCTCGGAAGCCCGCTGAAGAATGCGTCGGTTCTCCGAGCGGGAAAGGTCGCGCCCGATCGCAAAAAAGGTGGCCTGGATCCCGCACTCGTCAAAGAGGTCGAGAAAGCGGGGGAGCGCCTCGGTATAGAATGTCGGTGGGTCGCCTTCAATACGAGTGCCTACCAGGCTTTGATAGTCCTGGTAGTTATCCAGATCGATGCTGATGCAGACCTTCATGACTCGAAGCTCAGACATGGCGAGTAAGTGTAGATTTTACGGTGCTCCCTGGTCACGAATCACGGCGTCTGGCAATATTCAAAAAAAGAGTAAC
Source organism: uncultured Spirochaetaceae bacterium (assembly GCA_964435795.1). Lineage (GTDB taxonomy): Bacteria > Myxococcota_A > UBA9160 > UBA9160 > UBA4427 > JAZXM01. Next base: position 8,051 of record CAYTAT010000039.1, on the reverse strand, counting down.
GCATTCTCGGAGAGGATCGCAGATCCACGGGATACCAGGTGCGAGGTGCGAGGTGCGAGGTGCGAGGTGCGAGGAAAGCCCAGTCGAATCGGGCGGGCCATCGGCCACGCCCTCTCCGCCTGCCACCCAAAGAGCGCCTGAGCCATCGCCTTCCCGGGTAGCAGCCTGAAATTCGGAGCGCCAGCAATCGGGAGGACAACCGACCTGAAGGCATATGATCCAATCCCTGCGGGCGCAGTGTCGCTGCTTCGAATGCGGAACATTCTCCGCAGGCTGCTTTTGGGCCGGTGAGCGGGGGATGTGCATGCCGAGACCGAACGAGGTTCAGACCCAGTGGCCGAAAATGCCGTCGCGGCGAAATTTTCTTTCGATCTCTTCGGGCATCGAGTTTTATCGCTTCGCTGCCCGACGCGTTCTGGCGAGTTCTCGATTTCAAAACTCTTTCAGTCCGAACCCTTTGGGTGGCCTCCTCGCCCTTGCCGCAACCGGCGCTTCTGAAGCTTGCGACTGGCGTTGCAAATGATGACGCACGAGATGTGCCCCTCAGCGCCGAGCAGTCGCAGAAGTCGACCGGGCCTTCTGGGCATGCGTCCCCGCTGGTATTCGGAACTTCTCTCCTCTCCTCTTCTCTCCTCTTCCCTTCTCTTCTCTTCTCTTCTCTTCCCTTCTCTTCTCTTCCCTTCTCTCCTCCCCCCCCCCGATGCAGCCGCCCAGGCGCTTGCGTGGATTTCGGCGCGCATCAGAGGCCTCCAATTTCCAGGCCTCGAGCCGGAACAGAGCTTGAATCCCTTGCCCTGACGGTTGCCACCGAACGCCTCCTCTTCCTCGCTGCCAAGCTTGACACGGGTTTTCGTTAATGGGACACTCGTGTCGATAGGGAAATCACACCAGTGGCTCGAGCATCGCTCAGAGCGATCTGCGCGCAGGCCGGGAGGAAGTATGCGGAGAGGCGCCATAGCGGCGAATGCCTCTGGAGGGAAACTCGGGGCGAGCGCGGCGCCCGGAACCCTGCGGCCCGGTGGCCGCACCGAGCGAGTTCGCCAGGCTGTCGCGGAGGCCTGCCTCGCGCTGCTTGCCCGGGGTCGCATCGATCTCAATCCGGCGCTCGTCTCCGAAGAAGCCGGAGTGGGCCGAAGCACCGTGCATAGACGTTGGCCAACCCGCGCCGACCTGCTTCGGGAGGCCCACGAACTCCATACTCGGAATCTTCGAGTTCCCAATACGGGCGCTTTCGCGACGGATATTCTGCAGCTCGCGCGCCGGCTTGCCCGCTTCCTATCGGATCCGACCGAAATCGCGATCAACTCGGCCATGGCGGCACACTCGGATCCCGGCTTTAACGATTGGCAGCTGGACTACTGGGAGAGTCGCTCGGCCGAGTTGGAGCAGCTCTTCCAGCGCGCGCTCGAGCGAGCCGAGATCAGCGAAGACGTCGATTCACGCGTCCTGATCGAGATGCTGGTTGGGACCATGATCACGCGTACAGCCGTCATGAAGAAAAAACTTTCCGCTGCCTTCGTCAGAGCCCTCGCGAAGCAGATTATTCGCGCTGCTGCCTGTCCCCAAGATGCCGCGCTCCCCTCGAATCAGAGGCTGAGCTGAGAGCGAAGATCCACACCACCCCCCACCTCAATGGAGACAACCCCATGTCATCGCGAATCGACGAAATGAACGCTGGCCGACTGCCCAAGTCTGCAGAACTGCTGGAACGGGCCAAGCGGACACTTCTTTCGCCCGTCGTCACGGGCCCGCTGCGTACGCCACAGAACATCCCCTTCATTGCGGAGGCCAATGGCGCCCATGTGGTCGATGTGGACGGGCACGACTATGTCGACATCACGATGGCGTACGGGCCCCTGATTCTCGGCCACCGCCATCCCGTGATCGTTGAAGCCATGGAGCGCGCAAGTCGCCTCGGTACCGTATACGCGATGGCACACGAGCACGAGGTAAAACTCGCGGAATTGATGGTGGACGCCATCCCCTGCGCGGACCGTGTCGCCTTCTCGAATAGCGGCACGGAAGCCACTCTCCACGCCATGCGCATCGCACGAGCGCGCACCGGGAAGAATAAGATCGCCAAATTCGAGGGCGGCTATCATGGCGTCCATGACTACGCGCTCGTGAGTGGCTCGCTGGCCGATCCTACGGGCCCTGCCGACGAGCCTATTAGCGTACCCGATACGCCGGGCATCCCCAGTGCCGCCGTGGATCAGATGGTCACGCTGAGCTACGGAAGCGAGTCCAGCCTTGAGAAGATTCGCGCCCTTGCGCCCGAGTTGGCCGCTGTCATCATCGAGCCCGTACCGAGCGCATATCCCATCGACCTGAGCGACTACCTGCGCGAGCTTCGCGAGGTGACGCAGGAGTGTGGAGTCCTACTCATCTTCGACGAGGTCATCAGCGGCTTTCGACTCGGGTATGGAGGCGCGCAGGAATACTTCGGGGTGACTCCCGATATCGCCACCTACGGGAAGATCATGGGCGGAGGTCTACCGGCTGGGGCGGTCGCGGGAAATATAGACGCCATGAATCCCGCCATCGGAACGGGCAGCCTGGCACAGGATGTAATCGAGGGGAAGCTGCTGCTGATTGGGACCTTCAGCGGCAATCCCGCCACGAGTTGTACAGGCGCCGCTGCCGTCGAATACCTGCGGGATCACCCGGAGGTCTACGGCTATATGGATGGGCTGGTGATTCGGCTGAAACGCGAGGTTCATGAGTTCTGTCGAGACGAAGGCTTCAACCTGCGGCTCATCGGGCTGGGTTCCTGGTTCCTCCCCCACTTCATCGACAGCGAGCCCAAGATCTCGCGCGACCTGCGCGACGCTGCGGACTATATGAAGGGCAGCGCTCTCGGGGAGTACTTGCGATACCACGGCGTATACGCCTCAGATATGCACGTTTCGTTTGTATCAGCCGCCCACACCGATGCCGATGTGGATCGCATCGTCCAGGCCTACAAGGCCTCGCTCGTCGACATGAGAAGCGAGGGACTCGTCTAAGGCCTGCTGGCGCTCGCCAGCACGGGCAATCCCTTTCTATCAAGAAGGGTCAATGGGAGATGAGGTCGACGATCGTCGTCGGAAAGAGCCTCGGATCGCGCACCTGCATGGCCGACAAGGGGGCTGCGAATCCGACTCTCTCGCCGAATTTCCAAGGCCGCTGGCGATTGCGAAAGGCCGGGACGCCACACGCCAGAAGGTGATCCAACGCGCCAAACGGCTCGCCTGAGCCGCTCATCGTCAGTACCAGGGAGACCAGGCCGAAGTGCGAAGCAACTTGCTCTGCCAGCGGTCGCGCACCTCCAGCGCATCGTGCATCCATAGGCCGGGCTGCTTGAAGCGCTCCGGGACCTCCGTAGTGAGAAGACCGAGGAGCCCTCGCTTCGAGGTGATCTTCTGCCATAGCACGATCTCGCGCCGAAGGTGGCTGCCGAAGCGAGTGCGGAAGCTCGCCTGGATCTCGAGCATGGCAGCTCCTTCGGCCTCGCGCCGACCTATCTCCTCCGCATAGTGGGAGCCGGACGCCTCGACGTAGGCCTCAATGCCACCTTCGTAGGGCCAGACGGTATCTTCCATGAAGACCGAGAGCTCGTGCTCGCTCGCGTCGGCAGGAATGGCTTCGAGGTCGATGCTCTGAAGAGGCGACCATGGAAGCGGCACCAACCACTTTGCCCGGACGTCGTGCCGGAGATCGTCCAAGCCAACCGACCACTCACGCAGATCTCCCTTTTCGATGCGCTCGGCCAGGCGGTCCCAGGCGGCGCCATCGCGCAGCGCAGTAATCGTGACCACGTTGTAGGCCGGCCCGGTCCCGACCGCGTGGTGCAGGAAATAGAGCAGCCGAGCATCGTCTCCGCTGGCCAGAGCCGGCAGATAGTGGTCCCGATAGGCGGCCTCGAACTCGGCCTCGCGTACACCGACGACTTCGTGGAGTTCGTGTAGCAGGAGCATGACCCCGATTTCAGCACGGCAGAGGAAGCGCCGCCAGTCTTGTCCGCTTCGCGAGGATGCGAACTGCGTGTCGAGGCGCCCAGGCCGCTCTGGCGGTCGCCCCCCCATCGTGCCGAGTGTCCTCGGGAGACACATCCTGACGCCTGAAATTCAGACGGAGACCGAGCCGGGGCCGCTGCTCCCTGCCGGCCGGCACTTTCGGCGCGAACAGACTCAAAGAAGAAACCTCGCGCTTCTGCTGCCCCCAGGGCTTCAGAGGCTTCGATTCCCGTGGCAAGGATCAGGCTGGGCTCCTCTGATCTTCTCGACGGCTTTGAGTGTCGCTGCCTCTAGATCGAGACAGGGGGCTTAGACGCCTTCCTCTTCGAGTTCCGGGGATTTGCGTCCCTCCACCTGGCGCATCCCCGGGAAATGCATTCCCGGATGACAGGCCGCCTGTCGCAGCTGCCCCTTTTCTTGACTTCGTCGCTTGGCATAACTACGGTGATCGCAGTGAAACGAGGAGGAACGATCCATGGGATTGATCGCTGAGCGTGCGCTCTCTTCAGAGGAGTTCGTCGAGGAATGCATCGAGTTCAAGCGCGAACAGGAGGCTCCGTCCAGCTTCATGCGGGACCTCATCCTGGGCAAGCTCGAGCGCCATCAGATCATCCTCTTTGCAAAGGACTTCTATCACTACATCGAGCCGGTGATCCCAAGCATCGCAGCGTGGCTGGCCGCGACTCCCACGCTGCCCGATCGCCGCGTGTACAAGCTGATTGGGCGCAATCTGGCGGGTGAGATGGGCTATCTCCAAGAGGCGGACCACAACGAATTGTATCTGAAGTTCTGCGAAGAGGGGCTCGGCATCTCCCGCGAGGAAATTCTGGATTTCCTTCCCACGCCCGGCAGCATCGGGGCCGCGGCGTGCATCGGCTACTACTGCCGCAGTTCCTTCCTCGAGGGACTCGGAGGATTCGGACTCGCCGTCGAAATGGAGGTGCCCGGAAGTGCAAAGGCGGGTCAACTCCTCTACGACGCATTTCATAAGCACTATCATATCGATGCGGGCGCGCTCGAATTCTGGTCCATCCATATCGAGGCGGAGCCAGAGCACGGTGCCAACGCCCAGGCCGTGCTCGAGTTATGTGGGCAGACTTATGAGCAGCAGGCATTGATCCGACGCGCCTTCCGTTTCAGCGTGCTTGCACATAGGGGCATGCGCGACGGCTACGAGCGGTTCCTGGACGTACCTCGGGCCTAGGAAGAATAAGCTCCTAGCGAGAGCACCCATCACGGGCTGCGCCGCCCGCTTGGGATTCCGCTCTACCTCCAGACCCATTCTCCAGGCAACGTCGCCATACCGAACTTGGAGACGTCCTTCCCGGGGCCCAAAAAGCTCTGAAGGCAGGGCCTGGGATCGAATCCACAACTACGACCGACCGCTCGGAGCAGCTGGGGGCAAAATAGCCTATGAGATTCTGCGGGCGACGCCGAGTTAAAGAAGAGCATCCGACTGGATGCGTCATATCCTGGATCGTGGCGCCGCTCCTAGCGCGCGTTGGTCGATAGGAAGAGCAACATGAGTTGTTCGACGGTCGTAGCAAAGGGCGGAACGAATATCAGGCCCAGCGCCCATACCAGGGCAAGGCCGGCGCAGAGTTTTGCGTAGCTGCCATTCTTCATGATCATTGACTCCCAGGTGCCATTTCGAATATCCAGGTATCGCCATCCACAATGCTCTGCATGATCCGGGCGAGAGTTTCGGGGCTCGCTCCCCCAGCGTATTTCTGGGCCAGCTTCCTCGCCACACCATTCACGACGGCTGGGTCGGTCAGGCGCAAAAGTTCACGCTCATAGCGTACGCCGTTGATTCGCGCGACCGCAAGGCTATTGCCCTCCTCCACGCGAAATGCCCAATCCTTCCAGAGTTGGCCGAGAAACGAGCGCATATACCCCGACGGAACGTAGATCTTCCCGTCGCTCTCCATGATGAATGTTCGCCGCGAACTGAAGGGAGTGTTGGTTTGCAACTCGATGGTAAAAACGTCGTCTGTAAACGACCAGTCCGGCTCGGGGCCCTCATGCCATTGGCCCGAGACCAACTGCCCGCCCGGAAAAAGAACGGACGGCCCATCGGCGCCCTGGTTCTTGAATTTCAAGGTGAATAGGGTGACCACCAGAAGCAACACCAGAATCCCCAGAATCTGGCAAAGAACTCTCAGCATTCCCCCTCCCGTATTGCAAGAATATCAGGGATGATAGGATATTCAGGCCGCATTCTAAGAGGGTGTGCGCATACGGGGTCTATCTCAAGTCTCTACGAAGAGCCCGTGACGGGTCTGACCTTCGCTGCCCCCGATAGAGCAGTCCGAGGAGAGTTGCTCCGGAAGCCAGAAGCGGAATAAAACCGGGCTCGGGCAACGCCACGAGTATTTCCTCGCGAATCGCAAGATCGAGGGCATCCAACTCATCGTTAGCCGCCAGACCCAATTCTGCGGCGGAGGCGGCCACGATGGGGCTGACCAATCCCGCTCCGACCATGAAGACATCCGCCGGGCTTCCCCCCATAAAAGGAGCGACTCCGGCTGCGATCAGGGAAGGCGACCCACTCACCAAGGAAAAATAGATGGTGTCCGCGACGGGATCGAAATCCGTATCTCCACCCGTCTCGATCACAACCAATGCGTCTATATCGTCGGCGCCAGTCAAGCCCAGATCCCACGCTTCGGCGTAGAGCGAAAGAGGCAATGCGGTCGAGTATCCGTCCGTCGATTCTCCCCAATAGATATTCGCCCCCGAAGCCCCGGCAGCCATATAGGGGTCGCGATTAATGGCTGTAGACGCACTTACACTCCAGAAGATCAGCTCTTTCGAGGTGGGCGGCCGCATGTCGAGAGCGTCCACGCCCGTGCTCGCATTTTCGAGCAAACCCATGATCTGCGCACTGGATCCGTCTCCGTCATAGATCTGGGTATTATCACCGGATTTATCACTCGCATAGATATCGGAATATCGATCACCCGGCGGTTGCTCGTCAGCTACATCCGTTCCCGGCAGCCCCTGTGATCCCAGACCCACGCTGAAGAAAGCATCGAAAAGGCTTGAATCGGAATCATGCCCGTAGGAGAGCGCGTCGGTCTCAATCTCCGAACCGACCCCATCCCCCAAGAACCTGATCAGTGGAAACCAGTTGTCGTTGGGCGAAAATACTGTGTCTTGTGTGTAGTCAAGAAAGCCGTTGTTTACATAATTCGGTGCCGAGGCCTCGTTGAAGGAGAACGAAACGAGATCCCACTCTGCCTGCGCCTGAACGGTTGCAGGGAAGGTGAGAGGGATCAACAGGATGAGGCCGGCCGTGATCAAGAACCCTCTTCTCATGGCCGACTCTTTCGGGGTTCGCGGAAAACTGAACCGTGTTTTTCGTCTCGGCATCTTCTACTCTCTCTCGATACGTCGGACAGGGTCGCTCTGGCCAGGTCCGCGCCGCTCAGATGCGCGGAGTTCAGATTCGCATCGCGTCGGCTCCTGGCCCAGGGAAGCGTGGTTCCAGGTTCGGCGCCGAATACGAGTGACGGCCTCCACCCCACACTGCCGCTACTTGAATCGGGGCATCAACCACTCCAAAAATATCCAGACCCGATGAAGCCTGAACTCCGCTCGCTACCAAAACCAGAACAATCCCCGGAATCAGCGTCCGCATCCCCCCCTTACCAGGGCAGGTGGATGTCGGGACATCCTCTCATAGGAGAGAGCAGAAGGGAAGCAGAATCGCCCTGCTCATGATCTGCAGTGGCCCGCAGGGCGTCCCAGGAGAATCGGGAATCTGAGCTGCGCAGGCACGCTTTCCGGGTATGAGATCTATCTCAAGCCCCGGCTTCGAGTTCAAGCCCTTGTCTCAAGCCCCGGCCTCAAGCGCTCGCCGCAAGCCCCTACGGGGAAGTTCGCTCAAGCCCCTGGCTCAAGCCCCTAGCTCAAGCCCCTGGCTCAAGCCCCTGGCTCAAGCCCCTACTTCAAGACCCTATTTCAAGCCCCTATTTCAAGACCCTATTTCAAGCCCTTATTTCAAGCCCCTACTTTAAGCCCCTACTTTAAGGGGGAGTTCGTGAAGGGCTG